>JBJKQU010000240.1:0-69039 GCA_046705025.1 Candidatus Kryptoniota bacterium
TTGCCAAAGATGTATATGAGCTGAAGTTCCTTTCGCGCAAGATGCGGGCGACAGTGAAGCAAATCAAGGAGCGGCTGGATCTGGATTCTCTTCACCGGACGCCTGCGGCAAGGCTTGCGCAAAACGAGATTGGGTTCGGGAGTGTTACACTCTCGACCACTCACTATTGCCTGCCGTTCCGGGAGTCTAAGGAGCTGGGCTCCTTTCTCATTGTCGACGTCGGGACCGGCGATACGGTCGGCTTAGGAACGATCGTTTCCGTGGAAAAAGCGGGTCATCCTTATCCTTACGCAACTATGATCGACAAGTCGATGCGGGCTTCTCTCAAGAATCAGCATCCCATGCTGATCTGGTTTACAGGACTCAGCGCTTCCGGAAAGTCTACCATTGCCAATCTGTTGGAACAACGACTGTTCGACCAGGGATATCATACCTACCTCCTGGACGGAGACATCCTCCGCAACGGCCTTAACAAAGATCTGAGCTTTGATCCGGAAAGCCGTAAGGAGAATATCAGAAGGGCGGGCGAAGTCGCAAAGATTATGGTGGACGCCGGACTGATAGTGCTTGCCTCGTTTATTTCGCCCTTTCTGGAGGACCGTGCATTCGTGAGAAATCTCTTCAGGAAAGGGGAATTCTGTGAGGTCTATGTCAGCACTCCGCTCGAGGTCTGCATAAAGAGGGATCCGAAAGGTCTGTATGCTTTGGCGCTGAAGGGAGAGATAGCCGACTTTACCGGTGTCAGCTCGCCTTACGAGCCGCCACCCAACGCCGAGCTCACGATTGATGCATCTGACTGCTCCGTCAACGAGGCTGTCCGCGTAATTATGAGTTATCTTGCCCAAGACTGATTTCTGACGTCGTGGCCGAATCCGTTTCTATCACCCCGACTCCCGTTACCAGGTAGTTGGAATGGCTGAAGTCAAGGACATCAATCTTATAGTCTCCTGTCCCAACGAAGGTGGCCTGGTCCATATTCAAAAAGGTATCCCGACTTACTTAGACAGCATCAGCACCACCGGCATCTGCATTTATGAAGGGAGGCTGTTCAGATGCATACAGAACACGATAGATACTCCGCTGAGAATGATCGTTTACGGAAAGGAAGGGAAAGTAAGCCTCGTTTTTCCGGACATCCGAGATGTACACGATATCCTGGGGTACGAAGGCAGACTATTTGTAGTGTCTACTGGGACCAATGAAGTGTTCGAAGTGTCGGCCGAGAGTTACGAGGTACTGACCCGCTTCAAGTTCAAGGGGAAGGGAGATGCCTGGCATCTAAACTGTCTCGAAGCACATGAGAGCAGCTTAGTTCTCACCGCCTTTGGAAAATTCAGAAGACACAGGGGCTACAAGGGCAAAACCCCGGGAAAAGGAATTGCGATTGACCTCTTGACGGGGAAGATCATTCTGAAGGGATTTTCCCAACCGCATTCTCCGAAAATCATTGACGGCAGACTCTTTGTATGCGACTCGGAGAAGAAAACGGTCGAGCGTATCGATCTTCAGAGCGGATCTAAGACCATCCTCGAATTCGAGAATTACACGCGGGGCATTTCCTTCTCTGATGAATACATCTTCGTGGGGGTAAGCAGCTCCAGAAACATAGCACGGGAATCGAAGTCGAGCAAAGTCGTTGTGCTGAACAGAAAGACTCTCGAGAGAATGCATGAGATTGAGCTGAGATACAGCGAAATCTACAGCATATGCACCGTACCGTTCAATTTGAAGTTGGCTCTGGAGTAATACATCTGCGCTTCCGGGGAGTATGCGGTGAGTGAGCCGCTGCGTCGAGATCCGCCTCGCAAAAGCTGTGAGACTACGTTGTTGTCAAACAGCCTGCGTTAAATGCGAAGCCCCGCCGGTGCGTGACCGACGGGGCCGTTCATTGATGAACGCCTTGGTTGACTAACTCGATCCAACGGTTTCTTGTTGGACCGCTAGTCCTCCTTGAACAGATCCGGATCAACCTCTATGTTGTGTTTTACTTCCTTTATTGTAACTTCGGACATCTTCTTGCCATCGGCGTTTGCGATGGTCTTAAATGGAATCATAACACCGCCGACCTGTCTGTAGTCGGACCAGAATTCCTCGACGTTCATAGGCCCTTGCGGCCCGGTGGATTGAAAGGAGAGGGCCGCCGGAAGATAGGTCTTCGGGTCTAAATAAAGATGGAAAGAAGTCTCCCTGCCGTTTATCAGCAAGTCTTCCACGGCATTTCCATTGAAAGATTTCTCACCGAGCAATTGAATCTGCAATTCATCGGCATGCACAAAGAAGTTGATTGGATCGCGCAGGATATTGTCCAGGATGTTCTTCTTCATGGACTCTTTCATCGGCATCTTGCCCTGCGGGGTGACCATCCACCCCTTCTCTCCGGCAACGACCATCTTAATCTCTCCCATGGGAGTCGAAATGCTCTGACATATATGATCGGGATAGACAATCGTTGCTTCACCGCTCATAGGCATTTCGCCCGATTCGGTCGATTGCAGAAGATCGATCTTCATCCAGACGTTCTCGACACCTGCCATAGAATCGGCTCCCCCGCATGCCTCGGCCGCTTTGTCGAACAGTTCCCTGCCTTTCGACAGCGACTCCTCAGTCGCTTCCGCAACCGCTTCGGACGGAGGGGACGGGATAGTTATGTCCACTACGTTTACCTCTCCCAGTGAGGAGAGCGACTCGCCGAACTCGTCCTTGTTCCCGACGACGAGGATCTGCAGCTTGTCCGGCTGCAGGTGGCTCTTGGCGGCGCGGAGGACGTCATCCTTCGTGACTTTTTCAACGCCTTCTCTCAGCTTCTCGATGAAGTCGAGGGGATAGCTGTAGTAGGCGTAGGTCATCATGCGGCTCACTATTTTGGACTTCGAATCGAAGTTGAAGACAAACGAATTGAGGTAGCTATCCTTTGCCAGGGCGAGTTCTTCGTCGGTCACCGGCTCGGACGCGATCCTATTTACCTCATTCAACATCAGCTTTATTGCATACACCGTCGATTGCGATTTTGTCTGAGTGCCGCAGGTGAAAACACCCGGGTGATTGTATTCGGCGCCATAGTATCCCCACGGCGCGTATGTCAGTCCCTCTTTCGTGCGAAGAACCTTGAACATTCTGTCCATCGAAAGTATTTGGTTCATCACGACCAATGCGGGATAATCCGGATCGTTCAGCAGTCCGCCGATGTGTCCCATCTGTATGTTGCTTTGGTTCACATCGGATTTCTGGATGAAGTTCACCGTGTATTTGTACTGGTAATCGACCTTGGGCTCCTCCGGATAAGTGGTTTGAACTGCAGGCCATTCCCTGAAGGCGGCTTCCAGTTTTTTTTGCATATCCTTTGCGTTGAAGTCCCCCCACGCTGCAAAGACTATGTTGTTGGGATGGAAATACTTCCTGTAAAACCCGACGATGTCATCTCTTGTGACGGCATCCACCGTTGCATACTCGGGATACCTGGCGTAAGGATTCGTCTTCCCGTAGATAAGCGAATTGAATTCCCGGCTGGCGATACTCCATATGTTGTCGTTTCGCCGCGATATGGAGGAGCGCATTTCGATCTTTGCCAGGTCGATCTTGTCCTCGCTGAACACGGGATGCATCAGGATGTCAGACAGAATGTCGATGCCCTTGTCGAGATTGTCCTTCAGGATCGAGACGTAAACATATCCCGATCCTTCCTCAATGCCGGTCTCGACGGTTCCGCCCATCGTTTCCAGCATCTTGTCGATCTCGTCGCCGGTCATGCTTTCGGTCCCTCCGGTCCTCAGGACTGTGCCGGTTATCGAGGCCAGACCGATTTTGTTGCCGGGTTCATATATCGACCCAACTCTTACCATTGCCCGCAAATCAATTGTCGGATACTGGTGGTCCTCCACCAGGTAGACTGTCATTCCGTTCTTCAGTGTTACATTCTGGACATCAGGCATCTCGAGCTTGTGAAGTGTCGGAAACGAAAATTGGTACTTCGGCCCCTTCTGCGCGATAGAGGCGCCGACGAACACGAAGGCCAAAAGAACGAAAACGGACAAGCAATGCGGGACCACAAAGTCTCTTTTCATCGCTTTTTCCTTTCAGAAAAATTTTCAAAGCTCTGTTTGCGAATAGACTCTTTCATCTGATTTTTCCGTCTGCGGTCTATTCGTTCTCAGGGATGAGTTCACCGATAATTCGGCCCTTCCTGACGAGATATTTCTGTGCCGCTTTCTGGACGTCCGCGGCTGTTACGGCGTCGACTTTTTTAATTATGTCGAACGCTTCACGCCAGTCTCCCCTGACTACGTCGTTGAAAGTGAGGGAGGCCGCCATGCGGCTATTGCTCTTCATCGCGTCGATCAGATACTTCTCTGTGCCGCGTTTGTACTTCGTGAGCTCGTCGCACGTGACGGTGTCATCGGAAACTTTGGCGAGCTCTTCCTCGACGGCCTCTATGCATTCCTGGTTGGTGTGTCCCTTTGCCGGTATGGCATAGACGGCGATGAGGTTCGGGTACTTGTTGCCGGGAAAGCCGTTAAATGCTCCCGTTTGTACGGCGATTTTCTTCTCCTTGACAAGGCTCGTGTACAACCGTGACGAGCGTCCTGTCCCTATAATGTTCGCAAGAGCATCCAGTGCAAGATCGTCATTGCCCCTGATGCTAGGCCTGTGGAACCCGAGTATGACTATCGGTTGCGATTGGGCCTCCACGTAAATGTGCTTCTCGCCCCACTGCGGCGGCTCCACCGTCCTCAGCGGTTCGGGCTTCGGCCCGCTTGGGATCCGGCCGAAGTACACGTCAGCCATCTTGAATACCTGCTCGGGATCTACGTCGCCGACTATGGCCACCGTCAGGTTGCTCGGACTGTAGTACTTGTGGAAATAGTCCTTGACGTCTGTCCTGGAAATGTTCCTGATATCGGACATATGTCCCACGACGCTGTGGTGGTACGGATGCGCCTTGAAGGCCGCGGCAGTGAACTCCTCGATAAGTTTACCCATCGGCTGCGTCTCGACACCCAATCGCCTCTCTTCCATAATTACATTCCGCTCCTGGAAAAACTCCCTGAAGACGGGGTTCATGAAACGGTCGGATTCCATAGCCATCCAAAACTCGACCCGGTTCGAAGGCAAGCTTACTATGTACTGGGTTGCATCGTTGCTGGTGTAGGCGTTAAGGCCTCTGCCTCCCTTTTCTCTTGTCAAGTCCCAGTATTCCTGTGTCACAACCAGCTTGTTGGCTTCGGTGTTCGTCGTGTCGAATTCAGTCTTGAGTATTTTGATCTCGGCACTGTCGGGATTGAGTGCCCGTTCATCTCTGCTCATCAGGCTGTAGAGAGAATCCATCCTGTTAAGCAGTTGTGACTCTGCGGCATAGTCTTTCGTCCCGACACTCTTTGTCCCTTTGAAGGCCATGTGTTCGAGAATATGAGAGATACCCGTTATGCCATAGGTTTCCTGCGCAGAACCCACGTCTGCATATGTGTGCAAAGAAACGACGGGCGCATCGTGGCGCTCCAGAACGATAAACTTCATGCCATTTGGCAGGGTATGGATCTTGACCTGCTTTTTGATCGTGTCGAAAGTTTGCCCCCTGGCTGCCCCGCTGCACACCGACAATATGAGTATCAGCAACCATGCGGCAACACCAATGCTCTTGTCTCGCATGTTTGTTTCTCCTTGTTTTAGTTTATCCCGCTGCGTACGGAATAGATATGCCTTGGCGAATGGTTATAGTTTTGGTGATTGGTGCAGCCCTCTTATCCCACGAATGTTAACATAGTGCGGGCCAGGGTAAATATCAAGCGTGCGGGGCGTAGTTATGGGTGCAAGGGGTGCAGCGACCTTGACCTTCATCGAGCAAAGACCCTTGGGGCATAAGTTAACAAAGTTCTCACTCCTGCCTCGAACCCCAATGTTGCAGGCGGGTGGATCGGCCCGAACCAGGAATCTACTGCCATGGCAACCTCCTTTTCCGCACAAACTCCTCACAGACGAATCGGAAACCCCGGCGGGATGCGGGGTGCTCTTACCGTAATTCCTTAAGACAAGGGCATCTATTCCTATCAGGAATGGCCATTTTTGGCTGCAATCCCTGATATTATCAAGTATTCGGTCGAAAAACCTTACAAAGTTAGGCTCTTTTGCGCCGGTTTGTGGGTCCCTCTTGCATACGAGTAGTAATGACGTTATTTGTAAGAGTAAAATTTTATTTCTTGAAGGAGAATTGGTGATATGGTCGAAAGCGCTCAACCGGAAGGGAACGTGAACGCTCATGATTATCGCAAGAGCTTCATGAAGCAAGGGATGTATGATCCTGCATTCGAGCATGATGCGTGCGGGATGGGTTTTGTCGCAGATGTGAAGGGGAAAAAGTCGCGTTCCATTATAGACAAGGGCCTCGACATACTGAAAAACCTGGAGCATCGCGGGGCCGTCGGTGCGGACCCCGAGACAGGTGACGGTTCCGGAATTCTCATTCAGATGCCCGATGAATTCATTCGTAAGGTCGCGGCGGAAAGGAAGATCAAGCTTCCCGCCGAGGGGAAATACGGGGTCGGCGTGATGTTCCTGCCCCAGGACCCTATTGCAAGGAAGGCCGCTGAGAACATAGTCGAGAAAATCGTTATTGACGAAAACCAGAAATTCCTGGGATGGAGAGATGTGCCGGTCGACAGGAACGTCCCCGGAAGAGGCGCGAGGGCGACGCAGCCGTTTATACGCCAGTGCTTCGTTGGTGCCAACAAGAGTATTCAATCGCAGGATGAGTTCGAGCGGAAGCTTTACACGATACGGCGAATTATCGATCACCGTGTGCGGGCTGAACTGGAGTGCGACAGAAGCGAGTATTATGTCCCGTCTTTTTCAAGCAAGGTCTTGATATACAAAGGAATGCTGCTGGCACCTCAGCTGACCGCTTTCTACAAGGATCTGAACGACAAGGACATGAAGTCCGCGATGACGATGCTCCATCTGCGTTTTTCTACAAACACCTTTCCGACGTGGGATCTCGCTCACCCGTTCAGGATGATCGCCCACAACGGGGAAATCAACACTCTCCGCGGCAACAAGAACTGGATGGCAGCGCGGCAGGCTGTGATGGAATCTCCGTATTTCGGCAAGGACCTGAAGAGGATGCTTCCTATCATCATGGAAGGGCAGAGCGACTCCGCGACCTTCGACTCCGTACTCGAGCTTCTTGTGATGAGCGGCAGAAGTGTGCCTCATGCCATGATGATGATGATTCCTGAAGCCTGGTCCAAGAATGACCTGATGGATCCTGACCGGAAGGCGTTTTACGAGTATCACGCCACGATGATGGAGCCGTGGGACGGGCCGGCGGCCGTCGTGTTTACGGACGGAGACGTCATCGGCGCTACGCTCGACCGGAACGGATTGCGTCCGGCAAGGTACGTCGTCACAAAGGACGGAATGGTTGTTCTTACTTCCGAGGCGGGGACGTTCAGCGTCGACGCCGAGAACGTCGCCAAGAAAGGAAAGCTTCAGCCGGGGAGAATGTTCATCCTTGACCTTAAGAAGGGCCGCATAGTCGAAGACGAGGAAGTCAAGAAGGAAATCGTGACGAAGAGGCCTTATCGCAAGTGGGTCAACGACAACATGATAAAGATGTCCCATCTGCCGACCCCCGACCTGATATACAACGCGGATTTTGAGACGCTGCACATGCGGCAGCGGATTTTCGGTTATACCAAAGAAGATCTCTTCCAGGTGATGCTCCCGATGGCCGTCAAAGGCGAAGAGGCTGTAGGTTCCATGGGAACGGATGCGGCGTTGGCGGTTCTGTCCGAGCGCCCGCAAATGTTGTTCAGGTATTTCAAGCAGGTCTTCGCGCAGGTGACGAATCCTCCTATCGACCCCATACGGGAAGAGCTGGTTATGGAATTGACGACTTATGTCGGTCCCGAGCAGAACCTCCTCGCGGAGACTCCCCTGCACGCGCACCGGCTGGAACTCGGGCACCCGCTCCTCTCGAATTCGCAGATGGAGAAGATCCGGAACATCGCCAAAGGTCATTTCAAGTCGATAACGATTCCGTTGCTTTTCAACCCGAGCGTCCGCCACAATATGCGCGAACGTATGGATCAGATATGCACTGAAGCAGTCGAAGCGGTCAAGTCCGGTATCTCACTTATAATCCTGTCAGACAAAGGTGTCGACAGGAACTTAGCCGGCATTCCCAGCCTGCTTGCAACTTCCGGGGTCCACCACGCGCTGTTGAAGGCCGGTTTGAGGACGAAGACCGGGATTGTCGTGGAGAGCGGCGAGCCGAGGGAAGTCCATCACTTCGCGCTCCTTTGCGCTTATGGCGCCAACGCGATCAACCCCTACGTCGCGTACGAAACCATCGCCTATCTGACGGAGAAGAGTTTCCTGCCGGATATCAAGGATTACGGGACGGCAAAGAAGAACTTCGTGAAAGCCGTCAGCAAAGGGCTATTCAAGATTTTCAGCAAGATGGGCATAAGCACGCTTCAATCCTATTGCGGTGCCCAGATATTCGAAGCTGTCGGGCTGGACAGCGAAATCGTCGAAAGCTACTTCGACGGCACCCCGACCCGAATCGAGGGACTGAGCCTCGAGATGCTGGAGCAGGAGACAATCAAGCGGCATGTGCACGCGCTCGACCCGCAGATCGACCAGAGCACGCTCGACGTCGGCGGAATCTATCAGTACAGACGGGACGGCGAGAGCCATCTGTGGAACCCTCTCACAATCTCCAAGCTGCAGCTTGCAACGAGCAGGGGAGAATACAAAACGTTCAAGGAGTATACGGACCTTATAAACAACCAGGTCAAGAGAAGAGTGACTCTAAGGAGCCTGTTCGAGCTCGACACGAACGGCAATAAAGTCCCGATCGAAGAAGTGGAACCTGCCAAGGAGATTGTCAAGAGATTCGCCACGGGTGCGATGAGCTTCGGCTCCATCTCATGGGAAGCGCACACCTCGCTCGCAATCGCGATGAACAAGATCGGCGGCAAGTCGAATACCGGTGAAGGTGGAGAAGACGCGAGGCGTTTCGCGCTCCTCCCGAACGGCGACAGCATGCGCTCCGCGATCAAGCAGGTCGCGTCCGCCAGGTTCGGCGTAACGGCAAATTATCTTGTGAATGCCGATGAGCTCCAGATAAAAATGGCACAGGGCGCCAAGCCTGGTGAAGGCGGGCAGCTTCCCGGCTTCAAGGTGGACAGGTTGATTGCGAAGATCAGGCACAGTATTCCCGGCGTTACTCTGATTAGTCCGCCGCCCCATCACGACATCTATTCTATTGAGGATTTGAAGCAGCTTATCTTCGACCTCAAGAACATCAACCCGAGGGCGCGTGTAAGCGTGAAGCTCGTTTCGGAGGTCGGCGTGGGGACGATTGCGGCCGGCGTCGCGAAGGCTCACGCGGATCATATCCTGATAAGCGGCCACGACGGAGGTACCGGTGCAAGCCCGATATCGTCGATTCAGTACGCCGGAACCCCGTGGGAGCTCGGTCTCAGCGAAGCCCATCAGACGCTGGTCCTTAACGGACTGAGAGACCGCGTCTATCTCGCTGCCGACGGCCAGCTCAAGACCGGGCGCGACGTCGTCATCGCGGCCCTTCTGGGAGCAGAGGAGTTCGGTTTTGCGACGGCGCCGCTTGTCACGCAAGGCTGCATAATGATGAGAAAATGTCACCTGAACACCTGCCCGACCGGCGTCGCGACGCAGGACCCCGAGCTTCGAAAGAATTTCGCCGGCAAGCCCGAGTACGTCATCAACTTCATGTTCTTCATTGCCGAAGAAGTCCGCGAGCTGATGGCCGCCATGGGCTTCAGGACGTTTAACGAGATGATCGGGCAAACCGACAGGATCATTCCGATAAGGCTCAACGACCACTGGAAGGCGCGAGGGCTCGACCTGACAAAGCCGTTGTTCAAGGCGAAGCCCCTCTACGAGACAAACCTGTACAGGACACGCGATCAGAACCACGGTCTCGAGAATCAGCTCGACCATGAGTTCATTGAGCTGTCGAAACCGGCGCTCGAAAACGGCACGCCGGTCTACATAAAGCGAAGAATTAGAAATATCAACCGGACCGTGGGCGCGATGCTGTCCGGCGAGATTGCGAAGAAGTATGGCGAAGACGGGTTGCCCGACGGCACGATCAACATTGAGCTGAGAGGGACAGCCGGACAGAGCTTCGGCGCGTTTCTCAGCAAGGGAGTCGAGCTGAATCTGACCGGCGAGTCGAACGACTACACAGGCAAGGGACTCTCCGGCGGCAGGCTGGTTGTCAAAGTGCCTCCGGAAGTCACTTTCGATCCGACTGAAAATATCATCATAGGAAACACCTGCCTCTACGGCGCGACCGGCGGTGAGGCATACGTAAACGGCGTGTCCGGCGAGCGATTCGCGGTGCGTAATTCGGGCGCCTATGCCGTCATCGAAGGAGTAGGCGACCACGGCTGCGAGTACATGACCGGCGGGCGGGTGGCCGTCCTCGGCAAGATCGGTCGCAATTTTGCGGCAGGTATGTCTGGCGGAATAGCCTATGTCTGGGACCCCGCCAAGGAAGCCGAAAAGTGCATCAACCACGGCATGGTCTCCGTTGAGTATCTGATTTACGATGAAGACATAAGCGAACTGCATGAGATGATAAAGAAACACTATGAGTTCACTGGGTCCGCCCGGGCAAAGTTGATACTGGAGAATTGGAGCACGGAGCGCGACAATTTCTGGAAGGTAATTCCAGTGGAGTATATGAAGGCTCTGTCAGCTTTGGCAAAGGAAAAGGAAGAGGCGGTGCCGGCCCGGAAGGCATCCGCGGAAACGGAGGCCGTCAATGGGTAAACCGACCGGATTCAAGGAGTTTAACCGAGCGACGTTGGAGCACGAGCCTCCCGATTCGAGGGTGAAGCATTTCAAAGAATTTGAGAAACGGTTTCACAGTGCCGACGCTCAGGTTCAGGCCGCGCGCTGCATGGACTGCGGCATTCCGTTCTGCCACGGCGATACGGGCTGCCCGGTGCAGAACTACATCCCGGAATGGAACGACCTGATTTATAAAGGGCACTGGAGGGAAGCGCTCGAGAATCTTCTGTCCACCAACAATTTCCCGGAGTTCACCGGAAGATTGTGTCCCGCTCCCTGCGAGACGGCATGCACTCTCGGCATCAACAAGGATCCCGTGTCGATCAAGGCGATAGAGCGGACGATCATCGACAAGGGGTGGGAAGAAGGCTGGGTCAGAAACCGCATGCCTTACGTAATGAGCGGAAAAAGAGTTGCAGTCGTTGGCTCCGGCCCGTCGGGACTCGCGGCCGCTCAGCAGCTCTGCAGGGCCGGACACGTGGTCACAGTCTTTGAAAAGAACGACCGCATCGGTGGATTGCTGCGATACGGCATTCCCGACTTCAAACTCAGCAAGGACATCATCGACAGCAGGCTCGAGCAGATGAAGGCCGAAGGAGTTGAATTCAGGATAGGAATCAATATCGGCGTAGATATATCCGCCAGAAAACTCGTGGACGATTACGACGCGGTAATTCTAGCCGGCGGTTCAGAAAAGCCCAGGGACATTCCTATCCCCGGCAGGGACCTCAAGGGCATCCATTTCGCAATGGAGTTTCTGCCTCAGCAAAACAAGGTGAACGCCGGTGATGTGGTCCCAAATCAGCTTACCGCGGCCGGCAAGGATGTGGTGGTTATCGGCGGCGGTGATACCGGATCGGACTGCGTCGGGACTTCCAACCGGCAGGGGGCGAGGTCGGTGACGCAGATTGAAGTACTTCCTATGCCGCCAAAGGAGCGGCCGCAAAATGGCCCGTGGCCATATTGGCCGATGATACTCAGGACTTCATCGAGTCACGAGGAAGGCGTCGCGAGGAAGTGGAGTATCAACACGAAGTGTTTCAAAGGAAACGAGAAGGGCGAGGTCGCGGCTCTTTCCTGCGTCGAGACGAAATTTGAGAACGGGAAGTTACTAGACATCCCGGGAACTGAGTTCGAGCTGAAGGCTGACCTCGTTCTCATAGCTGCCGGCTTTCTCCATCCGGTGCACGAGGGCCTTCTGAACGAGCTGAAGGAAGTGGGACTTGAGCTGGATCATCGCGGGAACGTGAAGGCCGAGTTCGGCGACGGTGAAGGCGCGCACGCGACGAGCGTGAACAAGGTGTTCGCTTGTGGAGACATGCGACGCGGCCAGTCGCTTGTTGTGTGGGCGATAGCCGAAGGAAGAAAATGTGCGGCTGCGGTCCACAGCTACCTCACTCAAGAAGTTAACGTCGAGGAAACAGTCGTTTGATCCGACTCGCCCTGGATCGGGCGATCGGGAAAAAGCCTTCACAAGCCCGCGGAAAACCGGCTAATCCATCCTGTTTTGAGCGGTTTACTCGGCGGCCTTTTACTTCCGCCTGCTGCGGCATCGGTGCGTGAATCTTCCGGCTTCTGCTTCGGGGTGTCGGCAGTTTGGAAATCCCGGCGTGTGCTATCTTGCGAGCTACAGCCCGGATTCTCCGAGGCAGACTACGGGGCAGCGGTTTGCAGAAAAATCAAATCGCACAATCATATTTGTTTACAGCGCTCGACTTTGCTAAAATTAGGACAGTCATGGCTGTTGGTTACCCTTCTTGCTAAGTGCTGGTCTTGTCTACCATCATGAGAAAATAGGAAAGGCGGCAAAATGGAAGCAAGATATTCTCCGGATGTTGCTGGCTACAAGACGTTGAAGACTGAAGAAATTCGAAAGGCTTTCCTGATGGAAAGCTTGTTTGAGAAATGCAAGGTCAAGACCTTGTACTTTGACGTAGACCGGGCGATTGTCGGTGGTGCCCTCCCGTTGGAAGATCCTCTGCCTCTGCTTAGCAGCAAGAAGGAAATGGCGGCGGACTATTTTGCCGAAAGAAGAGAGATAGGAATATTCAACGTGGGGGGAAGCGGCAAGGTGAAAGCCGGCGATCAGGAATTTCTCCTTGACCCAAGGGATGCAGTTTATGTCGGCAAAGGGACTAGAGAAGTGACCTTCTCGAGCATCGATCCCGCCAGCCCGGCGTATTTCTACTTCGTGAGCTACCCGGCGCATGCTACCTATCCTACCAGCCTGCTCAAGTACGGAAAAGTGTATTCTGCGCGGCTCGGGAATCAAAAGGAAGCCAACTTGAGAACCATCAACAGGTACATCCATCCCGGCGGCGTCAGAAGCTCTCAGCTTGTCATGGGGCTGACTGAACTAGATGTGGGAAGCATCTGGAACACTATGCCCGCTCACACGCATCAGAGAAGGACCGAGATATATTTCTATTTCAATCTTGATAACGGTGCGTTGGTGTTTCACCTGATGGGCGAGCCTTCGGAGACAAGGCACATCGTCGTAAGAGACAAGCAAGCCGTCATTTCACCGAGCTGGTCGATCCATTCCGGAGCCGGGACGAGCAGCTACTCGTTCATCTGGGCTATGGGCGGTGAGAACCAGGAATTCGAAGACATGGACAATGTGGAAATGTCTTCTATCGGGTAACCTCTTCTCGGCAGTTGAAGGGGGCACGGATGAAAGGGAGGTCTAAATCATTCTCGACAAGTTCAGGCTGGACGGCAAGGTGGCGCTGGTCACGGGGTCGAACCAGGGAATCGGAATGGCGTATGCGATAGCACTGGCAGAGGCCGGCGCCGACATCATAAGTGTTTCTTATTCCGCAGATTTTGCCGCGGTCGAGCGGGAAATAAAGGACAGAGGACGCGGCTTCAAATCATATGTGAGTGACTTCTCCGACCGCGAGTCTCTTTACGATTTCATAGGGAAGGTGAAATCCGATTTCCCGAGGATCGACATTCTCATTAATAACGCCGGCACGATCTTGCGGAGTCCGGCCGCCGAATATTCTGACGAGTACTGGGACAAGGTCATCGATGTGAATCTCACGGCGCAGTTCATACTGACAAGGGAAATTGGGAAAGGCATGGTGGCAAGAGGCTACGGGAAGATTGTATTCGTTGCTTCGCTACTGGCGTTTCAGGGTGGGATTCTTGTGCCGGGATATTCCGCCTCAAAAGGGGGAGTCAAACAGCTTACGATGGCGTTTGCCAACGAATGGGCGTCGAGAGGTGTAACTGTAAACGCCATTGCGCCGGGCTACATCGCCACCGAGAACACTGCCGCACTTCGGGCCGACCCCGCACGAAATAAGGCTATCGTTGAAAGGATACCGGCGGGCCGGTGGGGAACGCCGGAAGACTTGATGGGAACGATCTTGTTCCTATGCTCCGACGCGTCGGCTTATATGAACGGCAGCGTCGTTACGGTGGACGGCGGCTGGATGGGGCGGTGAGAGCGGACGTCCGTCCCCGTTTACGGGCGGAAGTCGTGAACCCGGCGAGTTCAGAATAGTCTTCCGCACTTCATTTGGCGATTCAGTATTATATCCCCGCGTGTCCACTGCGGTAGAATGAGCCCTTCCATGACTCCGACGGGTGGGAGAATGCCGGTCGTGAATTCAGAAGCGAATTTTGACGTTAAAGATGAAGGCGGCAGTTTCGTTTGAGACAAGATGTTAATAATTTGGTTGGATCAATATGGAGCATCGACATGGCAAATTCTTATCTGGAAAATATCTTCAGTTTGAAAGAGAAGGTGTCCGTGGTCGTCGGGGGGAGCGGTGTGCTCGGCGGAAGCGTCGCTGAGTCGATGGCAAAGGCAGGGTCAGACGTGGCGGTCATATACAATCATGGCAAACAAGCGGCGGAGGAGCGGACGAAGGCCATCGGTAGTCTCGGCGTAAAGGCTGTAGCAGTGCACGCCGACGCGTGCGTGAAAGAAGATCTCGAGAGGGCGAAAGACGAGATAGTTTCGAAACTCGGCAGAATAGACGTTTTGGTAAATGCTCCCGGCGTTAATTCACCTACTCCCGTGTTCGACATCAAGGAGGAAGAATGGGAGAAAATACTGAACGTCAATCTGAAAGGAATATTCCTGGCTTGCCAGGTGTTCGGGAAACACATGATCGACAGCAAGACGAGAGGGAGCATCGTAAATTTCTCCTCCGTATCCTCGGAGATTCCCTTATCCAAAGTGTTCACCTATTCCATCTCGAAGGCCGGCGTGAACAATATGACCCGCTTCCTGGCGAGGGAGTGGGCGCCGCACGGTGTGCGCGTGAACGCTATAATGCCCGGATTCTTCCCGGCTGAGCAGAACCGCAAGATACTTACCGAAGAACGACGAAAGTCCATCTTTAACCACACGCCTATGGCGAGGTACGGGGAACCCGATGAACTCAACGCGGCGATAATCTGGCTGGCTTCGAACAACGCCTCTTCTTTCGTCACCGGAACTATCATCCCGGTCGACGGCGGGTTCACAGCCATGACAATTTAGGAAGCACCAAATCCCGGAAGACAAGCTCCAAATGCCGCTTTGCGGCATCCCGACATATAAATATCGTGACGGGACAAGTCCCAAATGCTAAAAACGAAACCGATGGATTTGTGAGGGGTTTGAACCAAAATGGAAAGAGACATCGGACGATGCAGACAAGTCCTCTGCTCGAAGCAGATTTGGACCCCATCGTCTCTTGCAAGAGAGGCAGAAGAATAAAATGAAAATAGTCGTAGATCAGAGAATTCCATTTGTGGAAGAGGCATTTAGCCCATTCGGCGAAATCACGAAGTACGACAGCCGCGCGATCGACGCGGCGGCAGTTAAAGATGCGGATGCGCTCCTTGTAAGGTCCGAGACGAAAGTGAATGAGAAGATCCTCGCGGGAAGCACGGTCAAGTTCGTCGGCACCGCAACTATCGGCACCGACCATGTCGATGTCGATTTCCTCCACCGAAGCAACATCGCTTTTGCGAGCGCCCCGGGCTGCAATTCGAACGCGGTTGTCCAGTACGTCTTCTCCGCTCTGTTCACGCTTGCAAAGAGAAACAACTTTGTCCTGAAAGACAAAACCCTCGGAGTCGTCGGGGTAGGCAACATCGGAAGTAAGATCGTGAAGGTCGGCGAGAAACTTGGAATGAAGGTCCTTCAAAACGATCCGCCGCTCGCCAGGACGACCGGTGAGTCCAGGTTTGTTCCGCTGGATGACCTGATGGAATCGGACTTCATTACGGTACACGTGCCGTTCACCAAAACCGGAACGGACCCGACATTCCATCTCTTCGATGGGTCAAGGATTTCCATGTTGAAAAAAGGAAGCACTCTGATAAACACATCGAGGGGCGGAGTCGTCGACAATGGCGCGATGAAGAAGGCAGTCAAAGATGGAAGGATAGGAAGTGGCGTGCTGGACGTTTGGGAAAACGAGCCGAACATAGACACGGAGCTTCTCGACCTTCTTCCGATCGGCACGCCGCACATCGCAGGCTATTCGATAAACGGCAAAGTCAACGCGACGAGGATGATCTACAAGGCATTCTGTGAGTTTTTCAATTTGCCCCAGGAGTGGGACTCGAGCGCCGTCATTCCGATGCCTGAACAGCCAGTCGTCGGCCTTATCGAAAGCCCGGAAAACGATGAAGCGGTTGTTTCCGAGATAGTTCGAGACATCTACAAAATACTGGATGACGACGCCAGCCTGAGAAAGATCACGTCGATCCCTCAGGAGCAGCGAGGGGCTTACTTCAAAGGGTTAAGGGGAAACTACAATTTCAGGCACGAATTCTCGGATTATGCGGCAACCGTCTCCTCGCAGGGGAGTTCTCTGGCCGATATCCTCGCCGCATTCGGATTCAAAGTCGAGTGGAAGAGGCAGGCCGGCGTTCATTGATAAATTTGGCGGCGATAGCTAACATTCCACTTGAGAGGAGTAAAAAATTGGTTGAAGTGTCATTAACCGCGCGGGAACTCGGGCTGAAGTGGCACGAGCTGTTCTCCCGATATGCCGCGGACCTTTATCCGGGACGATATACTGAGAACAGATGTCTTGAGCTTGCCGAACAGGCAGTCGAGATTCATCGGCTGGCCGAACGAAAGAGATCCACGATAGTTGCTCACAATTACCTTTATCCTGAATTTCACGAAATCGCCGAGAAGGTCGGCGACTCGCTGGGTTTGAGCTTTTATGTCCAGAAGAAAAACGCCCCGCGCGTCGATTTCCAGAGCGTCTTCTTCATGGCGGCGACGGCGAAGATCATTACGGGCGACGCGACGCGCGTCTTCATGTCGGATTCTCCGGAGGTGCTCGGCTGCTCCCTGGTTTTCGGAATCGATTACGATTGGCTGGACAACTGGAAGCGCCTCAATCCGGACGGTATCCTGGTGACCTATGTGAACAGCGATGCCTATACCAAGTCGATAAGTGATTTCATCGCGACTTCGCGCAACACCGATAGGGTGATTGTCCATGCAGTCAAGATGTTTCCGGGAAAGAAGATATTGGTACTTCCCGATAAGTATCTCGGATACGTAATGAAGGCAAGGGCCATTGAGATGCTGCACAATGAGGGAATCGATATCGACCCGGAGATGATAGAGATATACGAGCAGAAGAAAGGGCAGTACTGGGCCGCGTGTCATGTGCATCAGCAGATCGGTCCCGACGCTGCGGACATAGCGCTCCTGGAGAATGAAGATGCCGAACTGATGATCCATCCCGAGTGCGGCTGTGCGTCTTCATGCCTGTACAAGGTACAAAAGGGCGAGATCCCGCATTCCAAGGCTTATTTCCTGTCCACGGAGCAAATGATAGAGAGAGCGAAAGTCTCGCCCGCCAAGAAGTTTGTGGTTGCCACAGAAAAGGGTATGGTCTACCGGCTTCGGAAGGAAATACCGGAGAAGGAGTTCATACCCATCTCGGCGAAGGCAGAGTGTGGCTTCATGAAGGCAAACACGTTGGTCAAGCTTCTGAACTCGTTGAGGCAAGACAGCATCGAGATCACTTACTGCGACGATTGCTGCGATCCGCGGTCGCCATATCAGGATGAAAAGACGGTACACATTCCGAGGTCGGCTGCCGAGGCGGCCAAGAAGGGTATCTCGCGAATGCTTGCGATTGGCTGATCCGGGAGCTGTCAACTGACTCTCCCGCGCCGGCTGGTTATTCGATAAAATGCTTTGGAATTCTATAGATGACTGACACAGAGAAGAACACTTGCGACGTCTTGATCATAGGGGCGGGAATTGCCGGACTTACCGCAGCGATACAGCTCGCCGACCGTGGCAAGAACGTCATTGTAATAAACCGTGCATTTGACCCCGACGAATCGAATACCCGCTATGCGCAGGGCGGCATCGTCTGGTGGGGGGAAGAGGATTCATTCGAGCTGATAGAGTCGGATATAGATGAAGCCGGCGACGAAATCGGAGGCACCGAAGCGATTCGCATCCTTGCCGAAGAGGGGCCCGGGCTCGTTGATTCGTTTCTGATACGGCGGCTCGCCGTCGAGTTCGACAGAGATTCCGCGGGCAACCTTGACCGCACACTCGAAGGAGGTCATTCGAGGCGAAGAATAATCCACGTCGGCGACCAGACGGGGGCCGCGATACAGCAGGCTTTAAGCAGGGAAGCAAGGTCTCACCGGAACATTTCCATATTGGCGGGACATACAGCCGCGGATCTCATAAGCACGACTCATCATTCGCAGAGGCGGGGCTCGGTCTACGAGCAGACCCGGATACTCGGGGCATATGTGCTCGACCGGTCGACCCGGGTGGTCAGGACTATTCTGGCATCGTACACGATAGTTGCGACCGGCGGAGTCGGCGGCCTCTATGAGAACACTACCAACCCGGAAGGTGCACGAGGCGACGGCATTGCAATGGCGCTGCGTGCAGGCGCCCACGTCATCAACATGGAGTATGTGCAGTTTCATCCGACCGCCTTCCGCGCGGAAGGGTGCAAGTCCTTTCTCATCTCGGAATCGGTCAGGGGCGAAGGTGCGGTTCTCCTAAACGACAAAGGCGAGAGGTTTCTCTCGCGCTATTGTCCGGGTGCTATGGAACTCGCCCCGCGCGACGAGGTGACGAGAGGCATATTCAAAGAAATGCAGCTGACCGATGCGCCAAACGTCTGGCTCGATTGCAGCCCGATCACTGAGAAGGGGATTGATCTTCCAAAGCGCTTTCCCAAGATCTTTGCCGATTGCATGGCAAGCGGCGTCAATATGCGGGAGAAGCCGGTTCCGGTGGCTCCCGCAGCCCACTATCTCTGCGGCGGCATCCGCGTCGACGGATGGGGGAGGACCAATTTGCAGAGACTCTTCGCTATCGGAGAGGCGTCGTGCACCGGCCTCCACGGCGCAAACCGCCTCGCGTCAACATCTCTGCTCGAGGGTCTTGTCTGGGGCATGAGATCCGCCGAAAACATTATCGGCACATTCGAAGAAGAGAATTTCGGCGAGCGTCTTATTCCCGATTGGGACGAAAGCTATGTGGTTGAGGAAAACGTCTCTGCCGAGGCTTTGACAAACTATCTTGACGATCTGAAGAAGATCATGTGGGAAAACGTGGGAATAGTGCGGTCGGAAAAGAGCCTGTCGAGAGCGTGGCGGCTTCTTTCTTCAATTGGCATAGAAGTCGAGGAAATGTACAGAAAAGCGAAGCTGTCTGACGAACTCATCGGATTGAGAAACGGGGTCGGGGTCGCCCTTGAGATTACCGCACATGCAAGGCGGAACAGGGTCAGCAAGGGAGTACACTTCAGGGAAGACTCGCTGAAGACGAGCGGGGCATCCTTCTAGACAGGAGCGCTGTGAAATGATATTCAAAGATATTCTGAAAGAGCGGATTCATCATGACCTGGGTTTCGATTTCTATGTGAAAGAAGACTCTCCGGACGCCGCTTTTTCGGTGCTCGTCAAAGAGAGGGCAGTCTTATGCGGAATGATATTTGTCCCGACGATCGTGAAACTGGTGGACGAGGAGTTTTTCCTTGAGCCGCTGGAGGCGACCGCCTTGCCGAGGGTTCACGCGATTAGGAAGGACGGCGAGATAGTTGAACCGGGAGAAGCCGTGGCGGAAATCTCCGGCAGTGCGGAAGTCCTTCTGAAAGCGGAGAGAACGATTTGCAATCTTCTTTCGGAGCTCTCCGGGATAGCGACGCATGTCAGCAGTCAGCTGTCGGCTATCGGCGGCCAGCACTCAGCCTCCGGCAATAATGTGGTACTTCTCGACACGCGCAAAGATGATCCGCTCATGCGGCCGGAACATAAATACGCCGTCAGGGTAGGCGGTGCGAGGAATCACCGTGCCGGTTTCTTCGATGGCGTTCTCATCAAGGACAATGATATTTCCATACATGGTGGTATCGGGAGGGCCATCGACTCGAAGCTGGCGGGGGTCAGGTTTCTGACGCGGGTCGAGATTGAAGTCGGGAATCTGGCGGATCTTCGCGAGGTCCTCGCCGACGGACGCGTGGACGCTATATTGCTGGACAACATGCCTCCCGCAACACTTCGGGAAGCTGTCTCATTGATTGCGAAATCCGGAAGGCCGTACCTCGTGGAGGCATCGGGAATCGGAGAATATGACCTGAGGGAAATCTCCGAGACGGGGGTCGGATTCGTATCGCTCTCCTCGCTGATACGAAAGGCACCGTTTGTTGACGTGTCAATGAAGGCGGTTGGCTGAAGCCCTTTCTTCACCCAGGAACCCGGTCTTACACTTCACCCCTTCGATTTGTTCGGATTTGAACCGTTCCGGGCGGGTTTACTGAAACCCCGTCTTGATATCCATGTGAATTTTCTGTAACATCCTTTTGTTGGTTTGGTCGACCAACTAATTGTGGAAAGCCTATGAGCAGGAATACGTTTCGAACTGGTGCATTTTCAGGGAATAACAATATCATCACCGGCAATGCTAAAGTCGTTCGCAGCATAAACCGGGGGATGATTCTGAATATCATCCGTGAGACGCAGCCGATTTCGAGGATCAACATCGCGAGACTGACGGGGTTGAACAAAAGCACCGTCTCGAGCATCATCTCGAAACTGCTTGAAGAAGACCTGATTGTCGAGCGGCCGAGTGAAGAACAGTCTGTCGGCCGGAGCCCGCTGAACCTCTACCTGAAGCTTGGAAAATTCCACGTCGGTTCGTTCAACATCGACTCATCGGTGACCCGTTTGGCAATAGCGGACATCGACGGGAGCATAAAGGGAACCTCGTCTATCGACACGGAGCCAAAAGACCCCGGAAAGTTTGTCAGGAAATGCGTGGATGAGCTCAGGTCGCTGTGCGGGACGCTGAAGATCGACCATCTGGAAGGCCTCGGCGTAAGCATCGGCGGGATAGTGGATACCAAGAACCTGACGGTCAACTTTGCTCCCAACCTCGGATGGGAGGATTTCAACATCGGCGAAGTTATTCGCGGCGCGATGCCCGAACTCAAGAACATTTCCATTGGTAACGACGCGAAGGCGTCGGCGCTGGCCGAGCTCTGGTTCGGCAACCACGAACTGGATTTGAGCAACTTCGTATTCCTGTCGATTGGGCCCGGAATAGGCTCGGGGATTGTAGTCCAGAACCGACTGCTCGACGGTGAATACCAGGCGTCGGGTGAGTTCGGACATATGGTTATTTACGAAGGAGGCGAGCCCTGCACGTGCGGCAATAACGGCTGTTGGGAAGCGTATGCGTCCGACAAGGCGACGGTCAACCGGTATGTTTTGAAAACGAAAGGGAAGGGCACGGACCAGACGGGCATCTCGATCCAGGATGTCATCGATCTGTCGAAAAATGGAGACGAAGCCGCGATAGAGATTCTGAAGCAGACCGGGTACTACATCGGGTTGGGCGTCTCGAATATCATCAAGGCGATAGATCCGCACGTGATCATTATAGGCGGACGCATAACTCAGGCGTGGGATCTCGTCTACCCGGAAATCATGACCGTCGTTACGAAGCGGTCCTATTTCGGAAGGAAGAAGAGCATCAAGATCCTGCCAACGTCTCTTAATGTCCTGCCCCGTCTGCTGGGTGCCGCAACGCTTGCCATACAAGAAATATTCAACGGATATAAGATAACAGACTGATTCTTTTCTGCTATCGGGGGGTCGAATAAAAATGAGGCCGGCCATTTGCTCAACTCGTAACTTTGCCTCGGTTTCCAGCGTATCGACTACGTGTCAACTCCAGGCAAAATGAGTTTGGGAAGGTATGGATTCACAAGGAGTCGAAGCGAAGGTTCTGAATGCACTTTCTGCGGCGGGGTTTGACGGCAGAGTAGTGCCCGCCAGGCATGTCAGAGAAATTGGGATCGAGGTGGGGAACTTGCTTGCTGAGCGGCATGTCGACGCGACCTTTTACTCGGAAAGGCTCACCGGGTTTGAATTTGACATATCAGGTCCTCTCAAAGGAATTAAATCGATCATCATAACGGCTGCACCTCAGCCGCTCGTCCGCGTACATTTCACCTATCGCGGCCGGAAAATCGAAACTTTTGTGCCTCCGACTTATTCATACGACACGGACGAGAAAGCGCGAAGCGTAATTGAAGGCGCGTTAAAGAGAAGCGGCCATCGTCTGATGGATTGTAATCTTCCCGTGAAGACGATTGCGGTCAGGAGCGGCCTCGCAAAGTATGGCAGAAACAACATCACCTTTACCGACAAGTTCGGCAGCTTCTTCAGACTCCGGGCGTTCTACTCCGACCTCGATCCGTCAGCCGACGACTGGGGAGAGATGAAGATGGCGGAGAGATGCGAGCGCTGCACGGCGTGCGTCAAGACCTGCAGAACCGGAGCCATCGACGGGGAACGGTTCCTGATCCACGCGGAGAAGTGCATCACTTTTCACAACGAGAGGAGTTGCTCTTTCCCAGACTGGATAGAACCCGGGTGGCATAACTGCCTGATTGGCTGCATGGACTGCCAGCTTGTCTGCCCGCTCAACAAAGGGAAGATTCGTGTCACCGAGCCTATCGCCTTCGACGAAACGGAAACACATGGGATACTTGACGGCACACCGGAAGATGAGATATCGAATTTCGCACGGATGAAAATCAGCGGACTCAACCTTCTCGATGATTACGGACTCCTTGCCCGGAACCTCCGCGTATTGATCAAGCAGACCCGGCGAGATGGGGGAAAGGGGAAGCTTGAGAATATCAATCGGTCACTGCGTCTACCACGCGGTGGAATCTAGAGAGAATCCGGGAGCCGATTTCGAAATTTGTGACCGTTATGGAACGAGGGAGTCGAAACTGCGCTAAGCATGCACCTTGCGCGAGAGCTCTACTTCCTGTACTCTTCGCTCTCCTTCGCTCCGGTCGGGGTCGGGCCTGCATGGGACTTGCCCTTGACATGCTCAAGGTACAGAACGCTGTTTATAAGCCCGATATGGCTGAACGCCTGCGGCAGGTTCCCGAGCTGCTTGCCGGTATCCGGATCTACTTCTTCAGAGAACAGTCCGGTCCCGCCCGCGTACTTCACTACCTTGTTCAGTATCTCTTCCGCCTCTGGAATCCTGTTTGAAAGGGCGAGCGCCTTTACGAGCCAGAATGAGCAAAGCAGGAAGGCTCCTTCTTTCCCGGATAAGCCGTCCTCACCAAGGTATCGGTATACGAGACCGGATTCCGTGGTGAGGTGAGCTAGAGTCGCGTTTATCGTTCCCTGGATTCTAGGATCGTCCGTTGGGAGAAACTCCATTACCGGAATGATGAGGCTGGTGGCGTCGAGTGACTTGGAACCGAACGACTGTACGAAACTCCCGAGTTCCTTGTCGTAACCTTTCTCAAGTATAGCTTCCTTTATATCATCTCTTACTCTTCTCCAGTTTTCCAGCGGCGGCTTTTGCTTCCGTTGCTCGGCTATCCTGATGCCGCGGTCAAGCGCTACCCAGCACATAAGCTTCGAGTAGACAAAATGTCGCGGCCCGCCCCGGACCTCCCAGATACCCGAGTCGGGGGTGTCCCATATCTCACAGACATAGTCCACGATCCTTTCTACGAACTCGAACTCGCTCTCCCGCAGCCCGTCCCCGTAGCGCTCCGTCTCGTAGATGGCGTTTATAAGCTCACCGAATATGTCGAGCTGCTTCTGCTGTGCGGCGCCGTTGCCCACCCTGACGGGCCTCGAGTTCTTGTATCCTTCAAGATGGTCTAGCTCAATTTCCTGGAGGTCGGTCTCGCCGTGCATCCCGTACATGATCTGTATCTTTGAAGGGTCAAGGTTCCTCCTGCATATGTCCACGAACCAGTGAAGATGCCTGCGTGCCTCGTCGTAGTGACCGATGTTGTAAAGAGCCTGGACGGTGAAGGAAGCGTCGCGGATCCAGTTGTAGCGATAATCCCAGTTCCTTTCGCCGCCGATAGACTCCGGAAGAGAAGTGGTCGGTGCGGCACAGATTGCTCCGGCCTGTTCGTGGGCGAGCAGCTTGAGAACCAGCCCGGAGCGGACAACGAGATCGCGCCACGGGCCGTTGAATATCGTCGAATCGGCGGAAGCTTTGTTGACCCAGCCGTTCCAGTACCCGAGAGTGGCTTCAAGCTCCGAAGCACATTCCGCCGGGGTTTTGAGAGTCTTGTCGGAATACCGCAGCGCAAACCACGTCTCCTCCCCCTCGGACAGGTTGATGGTCGCACTCGCTGTGGATCCGTCGACACGCAGCCTCCGGGACGTCTGCAGGAACAGCTCTTGCCTGGAAGAATGCCCTTCGATGCCGCTTTCGACAACCGCCAGCCTCGTTTCATCCCGGGCATAGTTGAAGCGCGGAGAGAATTCGACCCGCAGGGTAACGGTTCCCGTGGTGCAGGCAAGCCTTCTGTAAATTACTTGGTGACCGTTTTTCCCCGGCGCCATGGTCGGCATGAAATCCGTGAGCACTGCCGTACCCGTGTCGGTGTGAAAGGTGGTCTGAAGGACGTTGGTGTCTTTGATATACTGCTGAGCGGAGCGGTAGCCCCCGGCAGGAGTAATTGAAAAGCGTCCTCCCTTTGAATCGTCGAGAACGGCCGCAAAGACGCTGGGAGATTCAATGTGCGGGAAGCAGCACCAGTCGATGGAGCCGTCGTCGCCTATGAGCGCGCAGGTATCGAGGTTTCCAATAATTCCGTATTTTTCTAGGTCTTTATATCCTGGCATTTATCTCCTGTAAGTCCATAACAAAATAATAAGTTCCATCTTCTGTGCAGCTATTCTGTCCAGGGGCGCATCTCCGCTGATTCGGCAGAGCGAGTCTGTAGAATAGGTACATTTTGAATCTCCTTCATTTAACTTGAAAGTAAGTCACCCGTATCGACATCCGCAAGAATGCGTGTGATTGGTCCGTCAGGAGGCGGAGCGGCAGGAACAGTTGGTTTAAGAGAACGGCGTGACGAAATTTAGTCAACGAAACGGGAAAAAAGACTTGACATTAGTCTGCTTTTTCGTCAAATTATTGCGGCCTAATCGGTAAAGTAAACGCTAAAGTTAGCGCTTTAAGAAATCAGCAAGTTCGCGGCGTTTCTTTAGCCAGAACTTTATAACCCAGCATTGTCAGGGCTGTTGAGCGCGAGTTACCGTGAGCACCTCCCTTGATTCCTCTTGTCGTAGAACCTAAGACTTTCATGCAGTAGTACACTACCATCGGCTTTCCTGAATTCTGTTTGCAGGCGGGACCGTTTGATTGTCCGGCTTGCCGCTTTCAAAAAAGTTGAGGAATAAGCATGAAGATGTTACAGAGGTCTCTTCCTGTTCTTTTCTTTTTCCTTCTCCCGGGTCTTGCCGCGTCGCAAGGAACATTCCAGGGAATGGTGCTGGACTCATTGACATCCGATCCCCTCGTCGGGGCGAACGTGTTTTTCGAGGGGACCGGTTTGGGTGCAAGCACTGACCTGGAGGGGCACTTTAAAATCTCGAACATACCTGCGGGTGATTACAGGGTCCGCATTTCCTACGTGGGCTACAGGACGAGGATGGTGAACACGGTATTGGAAAGAGACAAAGTCGTGTCGGTCAACGTGACACTGCTCCCTCAGGAAGTTCAGGGAAAGGAGGTAGTTGTGACTGCCCAGATGAAGGGGCAGCTCGCCGCGATAAATCAGCAGGTGAGGTCCAACACTATCGTCAATATCGTTTCGGAGGAGAAGATACAGGAGTTGCCGGACGCAAACGCTGCCGAATCGATCGGTCGGTTGCCGGGAGTCTCTTTGATCCGCTCCGGCGGCGAGGCAAACAAAGTCATACTACGCGGGCTTAGTGAAAAGTATACCAACATAACGATTGACGGCGTGCAAATCCCATCCACCGACTCAACCGATAGGACGGTTGATCTCAGCACGATATCTCAAAGCTCTCTGTCCGGAATCGAACTCTACAAGGCGCTGACTCCGGACAAGGATGGCGACGCGATTGCAGGGAGCATAAATCTCGTAACGAAGAGAGCACCGTCCGAAAGAAGAGTCAGAGTCGACTTAAGCGGGGACTACAACGAATTGATGAACTCGGCGAAGCAGTACAACTTCGCGTTGCGATATGGAGAGAGATTCTTCAACGGCTTGCTCGGCATCCAGTTGCTTGGGAACCTGGAGAACAGGATCAGAAGCAGCGAGAATGTCGACTTGAATTACGATCAGGGTCTGAGCAATCAAACAGACTATGCGATCAGGAATTTTACGTTACAGTTCAACAATGAGATCAGGAAACGCAACGGCTTCAGCGCTCTCTTCGACCTAGGCACTCCCGGCGAAGGCGTGGTGAGACTGAACACAGTGTACAGCGGCACTAAGAGGGACATTCTGACTTCAACGAGGGATTATCCTTCCTCCAGCGGAGGCACTACCAGCGGATCGAGTGTCAACTATTCAGCAAGAGACCAGATTGAAAACATAAATACTCTCAATACCGCGCTTCTTGGTGACAACAAACTCGTCGGCCTTTCGCTCAATTGGGGCGTCTCTTTTGCCGAATCGTCTTCGGATTTCCCGTACGATTATCTGGCTGATTTCCTGGAGCCCTCGCTTATGAACGGATCAGCCACGATCTCAGGGATGGCTCCCACGCCTACCATTAAAACCAATCCCGAGCAACTGGTGCCTTATGCTCTGAACAATTTCCAGGCGGCGACGCTGTATGATGGATTCTATTCCACTAAGAGAAGCTACGACAGGCAGCGAGTTGCATATTTGAATGTTGCCAGGGATTACTCCGTCAGCAATTCACTTTCCGGTCAGTTGAAGTTTGGAGGTAAATACAGAATCCAGGACAAATCCAACCTCCAGGGACGCACTTATGCTCCATATTACCTTGGATACTGGCAGCCTTACCAGATCGCTTCGGACGGCTCGATCCAGAAAAAGAACTTGAGCGGCACTTATTTCGATACCTTTTTCCAGAATCATTTAAAATCTCCTGCGAATGTCTTCGTATCGTTCAACGACTTCCTCAACTCGCAACCGGAATCCAGGCAGATATTCAACCTGTATGAACTGAATCCGCTCCTAGACAGGGCCAGGCTGGAACAGTGGTATAGCCTCAACAAAAATGGGATCGACCAGAGTGGAAAGATCCGTGAATACTCGAGCGATCCAACGGCAAACACTTACAACTACTCGATCACGGAGCGAATTTCAGCCGCTTACTTAATGAACACGCTGAACATCGGCCCGTTGTTCACGTTTGTAGCCGGATTGAGAGTCGAAAACGAGGACAATAGCTATTTGTCCAAATACTCTCCTATACAGACCGGCGGGTTTCCAATTCCACCGGATGCCAGCCGGGACACTACGGCCTCGCACAAGGAAATAGTCTGGCTTCCCAATTTTCACCTGAACGTGAGGGCGACCGACTTTCTCAATGTGCGGGTAGCGGCTTACAGAGCGCTTGCCAGGCCCGATTTCAACTACAGGTTGAATACTTACTTTGCCTGGAGAGACGTACAGGCGGGCGGCCTCAAACAACTTCTTCTCGGAAATCCTATGCTGCGTGACGCTAAGGCGTGGAATTATGAAATCAACACGTCATTCTTCGGTGACAAAATCGGGTTGGTTTCCGTATCCGCTTTCTACAAGGAAATCACCGACATGTCCCACATGCTGAACCAGATAAATACCACAGGGAACGGACTCATCGAGTACCTCGGCCTGCAATGGCAGACGCTGCATACGGGGACGTATGCGCTGACCGTACCCTACAATTCCGGCAAACCGACAAGGGTTTGGGGCTTTGAACTTGAACATCAAATCAACTTCGCTTTCCTGCCCGGATTCTTGCGCAACGTCGTGCTCTCTTACAACGCGTCCCTGGTTCGTTCCGAAACGCATATCATAGGTACCACTATAGACACGGTGGCTTACTACGTGCCGGGGATACCGTACCCCTTCTACAAGTATGACGAGCGCGTAATAGACAGGAAGCAGCAGTTGGAAAACCAGCCGGAGTTCTACGGCAACATCTCTCTCGGGTATGATCTCGGCGGTTTCTCCGGCAGGGTCTCTCTCTTCCATCAGTCGGAATACAACGTCTCCTTTACCCCCAGCGGACGGGGAGATATCGTGGCTATCCCATTCACGAGGATCGATCTGGCTTTGAAGCAGAGAATCACCGACAACGTTTCCTTACTTCTCAACGCAGGTAATCTGACTAACGTGAAGGAAGGAAACTCTCTCTATGACAGGGTCAATGGATACAAGATCCTGGACACGAGCGAAAGGTACGGGGTAACTCTGGATTTCGGAGCAATTGTTGAGTTATGAAAATAACGTCTTTCAGTTTTCACAGGCTGTCTCAATCAAATCACGAAAGAATATTTTCTCACGGGAGGTGAGTAATTGAGGAAATGTTCGCAGTCGAAATCAAAAAGTTCTGGACGATTAACAAAAGGAGGGAATTATGAGTTACAGGAGATACGCAGCAATCACATTTGTGTTTTCTTTTTTATTGGCGGCATCGTTGTATGGACAGGAGAGCATAAAGGTTCTCAATCCATACGATGGAACGTCGGGTTCATACCTGATGGCGCAGATAAGGGCGGACACGACGGAGAATCATGGGATACCGGCGAATCGTGTTTATGTTTTGAAGCGCGGGGGAGTGTATTTGAACACGGAGATATTCAACGTCCCCGCCGGCAGCGACATGCGGCTAAGAGCCGAGGAAGGCCCCGGTGCGAAGCCCGTGATTTTTCAGTATCCTACCGGTACCGGTGCAAATCCTCAAAGGCCGCCCGGCAACCTGTTCGTCTTGCAGGGGGGAAGCCTGTCCATGCAGAACCTGACTGTCTCAGGGTACTTTGAACCAGTAGACACAAACTTCAACAATGTTCAGGGAGGTTTGGTCAACACGACTCAGCCCGGCTCTTCGATCATCGTCGACAGCTGCATACTCACAAATATCAACGGTCAGCATTTGAGAACCGGTGCCGCTTCCGTGAAGGTCCAGGTCACCAATTCGATATTTGCCAACATGGGCGCCTTGAGCACTTCAAACCTAGGTGCCGGTAAGGCAATCGATCTTCGCGAGGTGTCGTGCGATTCGCTGATCCTCGTGAACAACACGTTCGTCAACTACCAGGATCGCGTCGTCCGGCACTACAATTTCTCGAACCCGGCAGCCGGGACGGGCGGCCTGACATATACCAGGATCGACCACAACACATTCGTAAATGGGATGGGCTTTCACGGGCTTCTCTCGCTTGGGAACGTAGGTTCAAAAGTTGAGATTACCAACAATCTGTTCCAGGATGCATTCGCTTGCGGTGAAGACACGGGCGATGCCACCCGCTCGGTGGAATGGGCAAACACGGGCGAAAAATATCCAAACGGCAACAGCAGAATGTCGTGGGTTTTCTCGGCTCCGAATGATACGACTGTTTGGGTAATCAAAAATAACTACTATGTCATCTCCGATTCGGGACAGGCGTACCTAAACGACTTCACGCTCACAGAGAATACTCCTCTATCCTGGCACATCAACAGCAGGATCGGAGCCGATTCGGCTGCCGCCTTCAAGGAAACATCTGTTGGGTTGAATAATATTCCGAGGCTCATGACGAACGAGATGAGGTGGTACCGTGCTCCGGGCGGCGGGAACATGACGAAGAACACTCCGTCTTCATTGTGGAACAGCGCAACGGACGATATGGACAGGAGAGGTTACCTCTATTTCGAGGATTCTCTCGATTGTTCATACGCGAACTCGGCTTCCATCTACACAGCCGCAGATAAAGGTTTCCCGGTCGGGGACTTGAACTGGTTTCCGGATAAGAAGGCACAGTGGCTGACGACCCCTGTTCGGGAGAAACAAAGCGGGATGTCACTGACGTTTTCGCTCGACCAGAACTATCCCAATCCTTTCAATCCGACAACAAGGATTTCGTTCACATTGAAGGATGCCGGCATCACAAGGTTGGTGGTCTTCAATGTGCTGGGACAGAAGGTTGCGGATCTGGTCTCCGGCAGAATGCAGCCGGGGTATCATGAAGTGGAATTCAACGCGACAACTCTATCCTCGGGTGTTTACGTCTACAGACTGGAATCGAACGGGAGTTCTATCGTCAAGAAGATGCTCCTCCTTAAGTAGGCCGCTCTGAGAAGCGAGCGGGACACGAGGGCCGCCATACGGCGGCCTTTTTTGTGTGTGCGGACCAGAATGTCGGGCATAAACTTATTGCATTTATACCGCCCTGTCCCTAGATTTCAACTTAATAACATAACCTATGAGGTCTGTTGGATGAACCTTTTCCGCACGAAGAAACTCAGCGACATCATAGCGGATAGTGAAAAACCTGAATACAAACTCAAGCGCAGCCTCAACGCGTTCGACCTGACGACGCTCGGCGTCGGCGCGATAATAGGGGCGGGCATCTTCGCGATGACCGGGACGGCTGCGGCGGGGAGCTCGAACTACGCGGGGGCGGGACCGGCACTTGTCATCTCGTTCATACTCACTGGAATTGCATGCGGCTTCGCGGCGCTGTGCTACGCCGAAATAGCATCCATGATACCCATCGCCGGAAGCGCATACACTTATTCTTATGCATCGCTGGGCGAATTGATCGCATGGATCATCGGGTGGGATCTCATCCTGGAGTATGCGGTAGGCAACATCGCAGTCGCGATAAGCTGGGCCGGCTACTTCCAGGAGCTGGTGAGCGGGTTCGGAGTTCACATACCGTGGTATCTGGCGACGGACTTTCGTACTACGCTGCAGACCCCGGGACTCATAGATAAGGCCCCACACATTTTCGGGATACCGATTGTCTTCAATTTGTTAGCCATACTTATTGTCGCGCTAATAACCTACATACTTGTAATCGGCATAAAAGAAAGTGCTCGCTTCAACTCGGTTATGGTCGTGATCAAGATTGCCATACTTCTCTTCTTCATAGGGATTGGAGCATTCTTCGTAAAGCCGGAGAACTGGACGCCATTTGCGCCCAACGGCTGGAAGGGGATACAAACCGGCGCCGCCATTGTCTTCTTCGCCTATATCGGTTTTGACGCCGTCTCGACGGCGGCAGAAGAGACGAAGAATCCGTCGAAGACCCTCCCTATCGGTATGATAGCGTCATTGGCGATTTCGACTGTACTATATATAGCCGTCGCGCTCGTCCTGACAGGCCTTGTCCCGTACACGAAGCTCGCAACGGCCGAGCCGCTTTCGCTTGCACTGCACTTGATTCATCTCGATTGGGCGGCAGGAATCGTGGCGTTCGGCGCGGTTATCGCGACAACCGCGGTTTTGCTCGTGTTCCAGATGGGTCAGCCACGTATTTTCTTCTCGATGTCTCGAGACGGCCTGCTGCCGCCGAGCTTTTCAAAGGTCCATCCGAAATACCGGACACCCCACGTCACCACTATCATTACCGGTGTCTTTGTCGCATTTTTTGCTGCAATCGCCAATATAAGTGAAGCTGCAGAGCTCACAAACATCGGCACGCTCTTCGCCTTCGTGCTCGTCTGCACCGGTGTGCTTGTCCTGCGGGTCAAGGAGCCGGATGCGAAGAGGGGCTTCAGGACCCCGCTCGTCCCGTTTGTGCCTATAATGGGAATACTTTTCTGCATCTACCTCATGCTCGGGCTGCCGGAGATCACCTGGCTCCGCTTCGTAATCTGGCTGGCGGTCGGGCTCGTCATTTATTTCATGTATGGAAGATGGCACAGCAAGCTGCGCGCGCAGCCTGCCGTGCAGGAAGGAGCTGCAAAATGAGAAGTCGAGTCGTTGTCTTGGCCGCATTGGCATTTTCGGCGGTGCTGGCCTTCGGATCGTCGAACGGCGCCAGGGCGCAGGAGCGGTCGAACAAGTACACTATCGTCATTCACGGCGGGGCAGGGACTATAAGCCAGGCCATGCCGGAGGCCGTGAAAGCGCAGTACTATGCCTCGCTCAAGAAGGCCCTCGCTATCGGCCGAGACGTGCTGGCCAACGGCGGCACCAGCATGGAAGCGGTCGAGAAGGTTTTAAGGTATTTCGAGACCGATCCGAAGTTCAATGCGGGAATAGGCGCGGTCTATACGTCAGCAGGGAGGCACGAGCTTGATGCCGCGATCATGAACGGGTCGAACCTCAAATGCGGCGCTGTGGCAGGCGTGGAGCACGTTGCCCATCCGATTACACTTGCAAAGCTTGTCATGGAGAAAACCCCTCATATTCTTCTCGCATACCAGGGCGCCGATGAGTTCGCCGTCAAAATGGGGATGAAGCCTGTGCCAAACAGCTACTTCGACACTCCTGAAAGGAAGGCCGAGCTTGAAAAGTGGATGAAGCGCATCAAAGACCACGACCACGGAACCGTGGGCTGCGTCTGCCTCGACGAGTACGGGAATCTCGCGGCCGGGACGTCCACGGGCGGCCTGACGGGGAAGATGCCCGGAAGGATCGGCGACTCACCTCTGGTCGGTGACGGGACATATGCGAACAACCAGACCTGTGCCGTCTCGGGGACCGGGATCGGCGAGCAGTACATGAGATACGCAGTCGGTTTCAACATCAACGCACTCATGGCCTACAAGGGAATGTCGCTTAAAGATGCCGTGCACTTTATCATTCATGATGTTCTCAAGCCCGGTGACGGCGGAGTCATCGCCGTCGACAGGAAGGGCAACTACGCGACGGACTTCAATACGACCGGGATGTTCAGAGGCGTCGCGACTTCGTCCGGGACATTCGAAGTAAAGATCTGGAAGTAGATTATCCGCGGAAGCGGGCGGAAGGAACCGGCCTGCAACTTTATATGCAGCTGCAGGCGCATACATTCGAGTGGATCGTATGTGCAAAGGAGGAGTCAATGCGACAGTTCTTTCAGTCGGGGCAAGGCTTCCTGGTCGCCGCTTTAATCTTCCTTATTGTTGCGGTATTTGCAGAGAAGCCCGATGTTTACATCGTTATCGGCATAGTATTCTTCATCCTTTCCCTCAATTTGCGAAAGAAAGCCGCCAAAGGTAGCCAAGGGGCAAGCAAAGGAGGTGCGGCATGACCCGGTTTAGACAATCTGACCGCAGACCTGCAGCAAGGCGTTCCTGAGCAAGGCCCGATGTAAAGGATTAACAGTCGGGGAGGTTAGTCAAATGAAAAGGTCGTCGAAGCGTTCGGATCGTATCTCACAGCCGATCGCACTGGCCAGGATGTTCTCGGCTTTGTGATTAGGCAAACGAATAACATCCGGCCCGCCACCCGAAAGAAGGTTCAGAAGTTCCTTGGACGAATTCAATAAGCCTATCCGCAATTTATTTCCGGAAGACGGTTGGGGAGAGCTGACTAATGAATCCTGACTATGCCACTTCGAGCGGAACTGTCTCTCGTAATCTCATCCTGGCGCTGACAGTTGTCATAGTCACGTCGGCAGCCGAGTTTTTTTTCAGGCATTTCGTCATGTTCTGGTTCCCTACTATCGGAAACCTCGAGGTCAATGACCTGATATCTCTCTTCGTCGTATATGCTTTGCTGATGTTCATCTTCGGACGCATGACAGGCACAGCCTGGAAGAAGGAAGCGAGCGGTATCAGGTCGTCTTTGCGAGAGTTGATAGGAACATGGGATTATATCCCGTGGCTTATGCTCGTCGCACTCAGTGCAACGTTTCTTCCTTTGCTGGATCGTCTCTTATGGGGAAACGTTAAGCTCATGCCCTGGTTGACAAGCTCCTATCGAGATCAGGCTGAGCTGCTGGTGAACCAGGCGCCTCTTCTCAAGGGATCGGCCTTCATCATCGTAAATGGCTTCTTTGTGCCGATTGCGGAGGAGTTTATCTGGAGGGGCATCATACAGGAGCGTCTCTTGCGCATTTTGCCTGCTCCTGCAGCTATCGGGATCACCGCCGTCCTTTTCTCATTCAAACATGTGTTGGTCGACGATTCGTTTGGCCGTTTCCTTTTCATAATCGCATTTGGAGTTATTTGTGGAATGGTCGCTTACCGCAAGAGTTGGCGGGCCTCAGCATCCCTGCACTTGTTTACCAACACTGTTGCGACAATTCTCGCGCTTATTGCGGGTTTGGTGTGAGCGGAAAGGCGAGAGCCGCTGTTTTTCGCGCGTTATTGCAAAATCTCCCCCTCAAATTTATATTGATTAATGAATTACGAGAGGAGAGGCGCTTCTTCAATACAGGGCGCGTTTACAGTCCCCGGCGATAAGTCTATCTCCCACAGGGCTTTATTGTTTTCTTCGCTTGCAAAAGGAGAGTCCGAGATTAAAGGGCTATCCACAGGCGGCGACGTTAAAAGCACACTGAGCTGTCTGAAACAGCTTGGAGTGAAGATAGAACAAGTCGACGGGATTGTGAAAGTCTGCGGCGAAGGGAAGTCAGCATATATGAAGCCGGATTCCGTCCTTGACGCAGGGAACAGCGGGACTACGATGCGCCTTCTTACGGGAATCCTTGCGGGACAAAAGTTTGAAACGACAATTACCGGTGACGAGACTCTCCAACGCCGCCCGATGCAGAGGATCGTCGGTCCGCTATCCGAAATGGGAGCGAAGATCGTCGGGTCTGACAACATGACCGCACCACTCAGGATATTCCCTTCGGAGAAGCTTCACGGGATCAGGTACGAACTTCCGCTCCCGAGCGCACAGGTCAAGTCATCGGTCCTGCTTGCAGGTATGTTCGCTGAGGGAGAGACGACCGTCGTCGAGCCCGTCGAGTCGCGCGATCACACCGAAAGGATGCTGAAGTTGAGGAAGACGAAGGGGCCTTCCGGATTTGAGACCAAGATTTCGTGCGATTTCGAAGTGATGCCCGCTGAATACGACGTAGCGGGCGACATATCATCGGCTGCGTTCTTCCTCGCTGCAGGAGTAATTCTTCCCAATTCTCGCGTCACCGCCCACGGAATTACTCTGAATCCAACCAGAACCGGCTTTCTGGATGTCCTAAAGATGATGGGCGCAAAAGTCAGCATCGAAAATACGCGCGAGGCAGCAGGCGAGCCGATCGGTGACGTTACTGTCTCGCATTCGGAGCTAAACGGAATCGAGATCGGCGGTGAGATGATACCGCGGTTGATCGACGAGCTCCCGATTATCGGCGTGATGGCGGCTTTTGCAAAGGGCGAGACGATTGTCCGAGACGCGCATGATCTCCGGAGAAAGGAGTCCGACAGGATTGTTGCCATCGTTGATAATCTCCATGCGATGGGGGGCGATATTCACGAGCTTGACGACGGCTTTGTGATTGAGGGAACCGGCAGTCTCGTTGGAGCTGAGATCGACTCATATAAGGATCACCGGATCGCAATGGCTTTTACAATAGCGGGATTGGCTGCGGGAGGCACTACGCTGATAAAGAATGCCGAATGGGCGCAGATATCTTTCCCGGAATTCTATGAAATTATTGATAGACTTGTCATGAGGAGCTGAATATGGCAGGTGTGACTCTTAGAAACATATCGAAGATCTACGAGGGCGGTGTCGCAGCGGTCAAAGAAATGAATCTTGACGTTGCCGACCAAGAATTTGTCGTGCTTGTCGGACCGTCCGGCTGCGGCAAGACATCGACTCTGAGGATGATTGCCGGACTCGAGGAAGTCTCGACCGGAGAATTGTATATCGACAACAGGCTTGTGAACGACGTCGCCCCGAAGGACCGCGACATCGCGATGGTTTTCCAAAACTATGCGCTTTATCCACATATGACCGTCTATGAGAACATGGCGTTCGGGCTGAAACTCAGGAAGTTCTCGAAGACGGAAATCGAAACGCGGGTAAAAGACGCCGCTCAGATCCTGGGAATATCCGACTACCTCGACAGGAAGCCGAAGGCCCTTTCCGGCGGTCAGCGGCAGCGCGTTGCTCTGGGGCGGGCGATCGTCAGGAAGCCGAAGGTGTTTTTGTTTGACGAACCGCTTTCGAACCTCGATGCCAAGATGCGCGTCCAGATGCGTGCGGAGATTTCCAAGCTTCACCAGCGGCTTGGGGCGACTATGATTTACGTGACGCACGACCAGGTCGAAGGGATGACGATGGGAGACAGAATAGTCGTCATGAAAGATGGTGTCGTGCAGCAAATCGACACGCCGCTCAATCTGTATAATAATCCCGTGAACAGGTTTGTCGCTGGCTTCATAGGGAGCCCGGCTATGAACTTTTTTGAAGGACGTGTTCAGAAGAACGGCAAGCTCTACTTCAGCGAGGCTAGCGGCAGCGTAAGGTTGGAAATCCCGGAAACCTTCGCGCCGAGGCTGGAATCGGTCATGGGAAAGAGCTTGTACATGGGCATCAGGCCGGAACATATTTTCATACAAGAGTATCACAAAGGGGAGCTTGATTCCACCGCGACTTTCAAGGTGGACATTTCGGAGCCGATGGGTAACGAAGTGTATCTCTATTTCGCTCATTCGGGCTCACAGATCATCGCCCGCGTCACCACTGCAGTTGACCCGAGGCCGGGTTCGGAATTGAAGATGTATTTCGATACCTCGCGGGCGCATTTCTTCAACAAGGAAAACGAACAGTCGTTAACGCTCAATTGATATGGAAATACCATTTATAGAACTGCCGGAGCAATCAAAGCTCTACACGGACTACGTCAGCGATTTCGAGAGCGTCAGAAAGTATTACAACGTCGATTTCTCGAATGATGACGAGCTGCGCGCCCATTTCTCGAAGGTCCTGGCCGGGTTCAATCCCAAAAGGAAAAGTGCCGTGGAGATCCTGCGGAAGCAGAACCTGAGGCTGAACAGCTCGCCTGATTTCGAACCGCTGCTCGAACTCCTCGCCCAGGACAACACCGTCTGCATAGTGACGGGCCAACAGGTGGGGCTCTTTTGCGGACCGCTGTACACGCTTTTCAAGACGATCAGCGCGATCAAGCTTGCATCCGAGCTCAAGGAGCGGTTCCCTGAGTTCGGGTTTGTGCCCGTATTCTGGCTCGAAGGAGACGATCACGACCTTGAAGAGTCGAACCACGTCCATCTTCTGAATAGGGCTTCGGACGTTGTACGGGTCGAAGCAATATTTACGAACGGAGAAAGCGAGAACCTGCGTCCCTTGAGCGAAATAAAGTTCGACGCTTCAGTGGAACAGGTTTTCCAGCAGATAGATGCGCTTCTGCCGGACACCGACTTCAAATCAGGATTGATGCAGATACTTACCGACTCTTACAAAGAAGGGGAGAGTTACTCCGCCGCGTTCGCCAGGACTCTCACGAAGATACTCGGGAAGTCTCGAATCCTGCTTATCGATCCCTACGACGCAGAAGTAAAGAATTTTCTCAAACCGGTTTTTGAAAGAGAGTTTACTACTCATCCAAGGACCAGTGAAGAGGTGATAAAGCAGAGCGCCGAACTTGAAGAAGAATATCATGTCCAGGTGAAGCCGCGCGTAATCAATCTCTTCTATATTGACGACGGGTTGAGGCGCGGCCTTGAACCGGTGAATGTGGGGTTCCTGCTTCGCGGCACGAAGAGAAAGCTGATGCCCGAGCAGATAAGGACGATGCTTGAAACCAATCCGGAGGTGTTTAGTCCGAACGTGGTGCTCAGGCCGATCTGCCAGGACTACATCCTTCCGACTGCAGGATACATAGCCGGACCGGGAGAAATCGCCTACTTCGGACAGCTGAAGGGAGTCTACCAGCATTTCGGCATCGAGATGCCTCCTCTCTTCCCGAGGGCCAGCGCCACAATAGTCGAACATCGGGTAGAGAAGCTCATGGAGCGATACGGGCTGTCTGTCCAGGATGCATTTATGGATTTTGATGCGATCATGAAGAAAGCACTCGCGGCTGTCAGTCCGGAAAACATACCGGGCGAGTTCGAGAGAGTGGGTGAAGAAATCAAGCAGGCTGTCGAGAGTCTGCGACCGTTGATAGTGCGGGTCGATCCGACCGTCGAGGGAACGATGGAGTCGACCGTTTCAAGAATGCTTCATCATCTTCAACATCTTCAGGAGAAGACTACGACAGCATACCGAAGGAAGAACGAGCAAGTGCTGCAGCAGACAAAGAAGTTTCAACAATCAATTTTCCCAAATCGCGATTTGCAGGAGAGGGTGTTGAACTTCACTTACTTCTATAACAAATACGGGCAGGACTTTATAGAGATCCTCTTTAGAGAACTCCCGGGTTATGCAAAGTCGCACAAAGTCTTGGTTATTTGAGATGATTCGTGAAACCATTGCCAGGCTGATTGCGGGCGAGAACATTTCCCGCGAAGATGCCTACAAAACGATGCTGGAGATCATGAGCGGTGAGGCGACCGAGTCTCAAATCGCGGGCTTCCTGGTGGCCCTAAGGATGAAGGGCGAAACCATCGATGAGATTGTCGGCGGCGCTTTGGCGATGCGGGAAAAGGCCGAGAAACTCAGGGCTGACAAGGAGATAGTCCTCGATACATGCGGTACGGGCGGAGACAATGCCAGCACATTCAACATCTCTACTGCCGCTGCAATCATTGCCTCGGCCGCCGGAGCTGTCGTCGCCAAGCACGGGGGCAGGGCTGTCTCCAGCAAATCCGGGAGTGCGGATGTTCTGAAGGCGCTCGGGTTGAACCTCGACGGGCTGGACATACCTAAGGCGGAGCGGGCTCTCAATGAAATCGGACTTGCCTTTCTCTTTGCGCCGCTGCACCACAAGTCGATGAGGTTCGCCGCACCGGTAAGACGCGATCTTGGGGTCAGGACGTTGTTCAATCTGCTCGGTCCCCTGACCAACCCAGCCGGGGCAAACAGACAGTTGATAGGCGTGTACAGTAAAGCGCTCGTGGAGCCCGTCGCGAATGTCTTGAAGGAGCTCGGAAGTCAGGCGGCATTGGTCGTTCACGGTGAACCGACGATGGATGAGATTTCTCTTTGCGGCAAAACTTTTGTCTCGGAGCTGAAACTCGGGAGGATAAGCAGCTATGAAATCACACCTGAGGAATTCGGGCTCAAACGTGTGAACCCGGATGAGCTAGTTGTCAGAAACATTGATGAGTCAGTTGAAGCATTCATGATAGCTATTCGAGGGCAGAAATCGCCATTTTACGATGCTGTGTTGTTGAACGCCGGCGCGGCGATTTATGTCGCAGGAATAGATCCCGACATCAAGTCGGGAATTGACCGTGCCCGCGTTCTTACAGCAAAAGGTTTTGCAGAGAAAAAGCTTCACTCCCTCATAGAGATTAGCGGGCTATGATCTGGAGTTTTCTCCTCTCCGTGGTGCTGTTTGCACTTGCATCACTTGGATGGGGATTCGTTTTCTCCCTGGACGTTGCAAGGCTCGGCAGGCGCCATCTTCTTTCTTCGGTGGTCTTTGCCGCAGTGGCCTCAATCTTCGCGGCGATTTTCTTCGATAAGGGACTTGTACGAGCGGAAGGAAGCCTGGCGCTTTCGGTTTCGTCGTTTGTTTTTGCGGGCGCCTCCTTGATTTCGATGATCATCGGGTTCGTACTGAGTATCTACTCGGGGACATCCCGCATCTTCTCCTATCTTGTTGACTTCACCAGGGGCGAGGATAGAGCGCACAGAGACAATCGTGAGGATCTCATAGACGAGATTCTGGACAGATCTATGGAAACGGGAAAAATAGACAGTCTCGAGAGAGAGCTGATCGAAAGTATTATGAAGTTCAACGACAAGATTGTACGGGAGGTCATGATTCCCCGAGGCGACGTTGTTGCACTCGATATCAACGAAGAATCGAGACGGGTCCTGAGAAAGGTAATCGAAGAAGGATATTCGCGGTTGCCGGTCTACCGTGAATCGATGGATAATATAGTCGGAATAATATATGCGAAGGATCTGCTGACTATGGTTGACGATGGCGCGGCAATTGTGCTTCAGGACCTCCTGCGCGCGCCCTATTATGTTCCGGAATCGAAAAAGATCAGTCAGCTCTTAAGAGAAATGCAGCTGAACAAGGTTCACCTCGCAATTGTCGTGGATGAATTCGGCGGCACAGAGGGAATAGTCACTCTCGAGGATGTGCTCGAAGAAATAGTCGGCGAGATTCAGGATGAGTATGACGAAGCACTCTCCGAGCTGGTGAGAGATGACAAGGGCGACGTGCATTTCTCGGGCTCGATGACGGTGGAGAGATTCAATGAGCTTCTGGATGCAGAGATACCGGATGAAGAGGATTACGACACAATGGCGGGGTTTGTACAGAAGCTTGCCGGCAAACTCCCGCAGAAGAACGAAGTGTACAACCATGGAGAAATGTTCTTTTACGTAGAGGATGTCGCGAGGCACAGGATCAAAAGGCTGAGGGTGTCTTACAAGGAACATCCCTCCCAACCGGAAAACCCCGCTGAACAGCAGCAAACTCGTGAGGTTGAAGACCATGCAGCCGGACCTGCCGGTCAGGCAGAAACCGGTTACCGTGAGGAATCTGTTCGGGCTGAAAGAGAGAAAAAGGCCGAAGAGCCGGTCGGGAAACCTGCCGGGGAACGAAAACCTCGTCAGAAAAGTGATTCGCACCGCGCGAAGACCAGAAGGCCCCGTCAGAAAGCCTCGGACAGGACGAGGACTGTAAAACAGAGAAAGGCGGAGGACAAGAAACGTTGAACTTTCTGGAAAAAATTATCGGTGGAAAGAAAAGCGTCCTGGCGGAGCAAAAGATAGTGCTCACTCCCAGTGAACTGACAAGCCTCGTGGCCGACCTCAGGGCGAAGAACGATTTCAAGAAAGCACTTAAGCGCGAGCATGACGGACCGCTAAACGTCATAGCCGAAATAAAAAGGTCGTCTCCTTCGAAGGGTGTGATTGCAGAGGACATTGATCCTGCGTCTGTCGCGAAGGATTACGAACTCGGGAAGGCATCGGCTGTGTCTGTCCTTACCGAGGCTTCCTTTTTCAGGGGATCTATCAGAGACTTGCAGGCCGTTCGCGAAGCCGTTCCGGAGATGCCCCTGCTGAGAAAAGACTTCATCATCGATGAATATCAGATCTACGAGTCCCTGCTCATCGGTGCCGACGCGATCCTCCTCATCGCCGCAATTCTCGACAAAGAAAGGGTGATGAGATTTCTATCTATTGCGAGGGAATGCGGATTGCACGCTCTTGTCGAGGTGCATCGCGAAGAAGAGCTTGAGATCGCACTTTCGAGCGGAGCCGAAATCGTTGGTGTGAACAATCGTGACCTTTCCACTTTTGAGGTCTCGACGGAGGTGTCCGCGAAACTTTCAAGGAAAATTCCGGGAGACATCGTTAGCGTCAGCGAGAGCGGGATCAAGGATGTCGAGGGACTCAATAATGCCGCGGAGTTGGGCTACCACGCCGTATTAATCGGAGAGCATTTTATGCAGTCGAAGGACCGCGCGGAAGAGTTGAAGAAGTTTACCCAGATGAGGTCGTATGCGAGGATCAAAAGGTAACTCTCGCCGTTCCTTCCTAGAAAGGTCAACCCCGTGTTCGTGAAGATTTGCGGCGTGACAAATGTCCGCGATGCGTACGCCTGCGTCGAGAGCGGTGCAGACGCAGTCGGCCTGAATTTCTACGCCAAGAGCAAGCGGTTCATTGCTCTGGAAAATGCTGTGACGATAGTGAAGGAAGTATCTCCATATGTAAAGACCGTTGCAGTCATGGTTCGGCCCACGATTGATGAGGTCGCTTCTGTGATTGATGAAACGGAAGTTGACGCGGTGCAGGTGTATGAGCCCGCATTTGGGCCCGCCGATTTCAATTTCAAGAAGCTGCTTTACTATTCCGCCCGCATAAAGGATTCTTCCGAAGTGAAGGCGGCGTCGCTAATCGGCGCGGACTTGATCTTTCTGGATGCATTCATGCAGGGGGAGTTTGGTGGAACAGGGCAAAGGGCAAATTGGGAGGAGATAAAGAGCAGCGGTGTCGATCTCTCGATGCGATTTGTTCTCTCCGGGGGACTGAACGAGCTGAATGTTTGTGACGCGATAAAGAGTTTGAATCCGTACGGCGTCGATACTGCCTCCGGTGTCGAAATATCGCCCGGTAAGAAGGATCACATGAAAATTAAAGATTTCGTCGCCAATGCGAAACAATGTAGTTGACGGCCAGGAAAGGTTTACCGGATATCAGATCGATAGCCGGTGGAAAAGGGAACTGGAGCATTGGATACAGACTTCTCGATCCATGTCTCAGTAAAGGATTGTTATGGAAAACATAAAAGAAAAAATCAAAGAGTATTACAGTCTCCCTGACGAAAAGGGACATTTTGGAATATACGGCGGGTCGTTTATCCCTGAAACGCTTGTAAAAGCGGCACAGGAGCTTAACGACGCGTTCGAATCGCTGAAGGGTGATCAGGCTTTCAACCGCGAGTTCGACGATATGCTCAGGAACTACGCCGGCCGGCCGACACCCTTGTTCTTCTGCCGCAATTTGAGCGAGAAGTACGGGGCAAGGTTCTTCCTGAAACGGGAGGACCTGCTGCACACGGGGGCACACAAAATCAATAATACTATCGGTCAGGCGCTCCTTGCGAAACAGCTGGGCAAGAAAAGGATTATCGCTGAAACGGGTGCCGGGCAGCACGGAGTCGCAACCGCGACTGTGTGCGCGCTGCTCGGGCTGAAGTGTATCGTGTACATGGGTGAGGAAGACATGCACCGTCAGGAGCCGAACGTCTTTAAGATGAGGCTGCTCGGCGCGGAGGTGGTGCCGGTTCTGAGCGGTACCAGGACGCTGAAGGAGGCTACGAGCGAGGCGATCCGCGACTGGGTGACCAACGTTCGCGACACCTTCTACATAATAGGATCCGTTGTGGGGATGCATCCGTATCCCAAACTGGTCAGGCATTTCCAGGCTGTCATCGGTCGGGAGGCCAAGCAGCAGTTTACAGATGAATACGGCAAGCTCCCCGACTATGTGGTAGCATGTGTCGGCGGCGGGAGTAATTCGCTCGGAATCTTTCACGAGTTCGTCAGAGACGTGCCGGGAGTCAGGCTCGTCGGAGTAGAGGCTGCAGGGGAAGGGCTCGAAACGGGGAAGACTGCCGCCTCGTTGACGCTCGGCAGGCCGGGCGTCCTTCATGGCTCGATGCAGTATTTGCTGCAGGATGAAAATGGAAACGTGATGAACGCATACTCGGTCTCTGCGGGGCTGGACTATCCCGGCGTTGGGCCCGAACACTCTTACCTGAAGGATGCGGGGCTGGTCGAATACGTTTCGGTGACCGACGCCGAAGCGCTCGATGCATTCGTGGAGCTGTCCCGTATCGAAGGAATTATTCCTGCTCTCGAGTCGGCTCACGCAGTGGCACACGCTGCGAAGCTCGCGCAGGAAGATGGGAAAGGAAAAGATATTCTGGTGAACCTTTCGGGAAGAGGCGATAAAGACCTGTACAGCGTGGCAAGCCGGCTTGGTCTTAAGTGATTACAGATTCCGAAAGGATTTCTATAACTGGACTTCATCCAGGGAACTTTTTTTGCGCTTTCGTTGTCTGACCTTCCTTGACTTTCCTGCCCCTGCCGTTTAAATTAAACACGAAAATTTCTTGGAGCTGCAAATGCTTTCTCAATTTGGAATCGTGCTCCTCTTTTTCATCGTGTCAGCTGTAATTGTCGCGGGCATGATGATGACGGCACGATTACTGAGACCTCACCGCCCGAGTGCGGAAAAACTCGGTACGTATGAATGCGGTGAAGATCCGATAGGCGACACCTGGGTCAAGTTCAATATTAGATTTTATATAGTTGCTCTGGTATTCCTGATTTTTGATGTCGAGGTCGTCTTTTTGTTCCCGTGGGCGCTCGTTTACCAGAAGCTGGGGATGTTCGCGTTCATAGAGATGATGATCTTTCTTGCTATCCTGATCGCAGGCTACGCTTACGTGTGGGTGAAAGGTGATCTGGATTGGGATAAGCCGCGACCGCGCTACATCGACTACGTGCGCAACAGGCTGGCAGAGACCCGCGTCGCCGACACCGAGGTGAAATAATGGGATTACTCGATAAACAATTTGAAAACGGAAATATAGTAATAACGTCACTCGACAACCTTCTTAACTGGGCAAGACTCTCCTCCCTCTGGCAGATGCAATTTGGACTGGCATGCTGTGCTATTGAGATGATGGCGGCGTCTGCCTCTCACTTTGATATGATGAGGTTCGGGGTTATCCCGCGGGCTACTCCGCGTCAGTCCGACGTGATTATCATATCGGGAACCGTCACTATGAAGATGGCGACCCGCATAAAGAGACTTTACGAGCAGATGGCGGAGCCGCGATATGTGATCTCGATGGGCTCTTGTTCCAATTCGGGCGGACCGTACTGGGAGTACGGCTATCATGTCTTGAAGGGCGTTGACCGCGTAATACCGGTGGACGTTTATGTGCCCGGTTGCCCACCGAGGCCCGATGCTCTGTTGGAAGGACTTATGAAATTACAGGACAAGATCCGAAGAGAAAGCCGCGTGAAGAAGAATCAGGCGAACTTGATCCCGTCTCCCGATAAAGCGGAAGCGGCTTGATGCTATGAACCCGAACGAAATTCATGACAGAATAAAAACCCGGTTTCCGGAAGGTATTGTCGAATTCAAACCTGAAGGACCCATCGATCCTTATATCGTCGTCCGGCCCGATTTGATCAGGGAAATCTGCAAGTTTCTTTCAGACGATCCCGAATTGGAATTCGATTACCTGATGTCGTTGTCGGGCATGGACTTCAAGGATGGTAACCTCGGCGTTGTTTATCATCTCTGTTCTATGCAGAGAGGGCACAAAATTGTTTTGAAGGTGAAGGTGCCCAAAGATAAACCTGATGTCCCCTCGGTTGAATCGGTGTGGAAGAGCGCCAATTGGCATGAGCGGGAAGCCTTCGACCTTTTCGGTTTTGTTTTCCTTGATCATCCCGACCTGAGGCGGATATTGCTGCCGGATGACTGGGAAGGATATCCCTTGAGAAAGGACTACAAGGTACAAGAATACTACCATGGAATGAAAGTACCGTACTGAATGGCAGCAGGCGGTACTTCTGAGCATTCGACAGGAATGCACCCGCAGGAATCTGCGGATGCGACCGAAAATCCCCCCGAGCGAGCAGCAGAGAAGTCTTCACAGAGCAGGCTTCAAACCTGACCGTACCATATAAAAATTTAAAGAGGAATAAATGGCTGAGTTGCGCACCGAAGAAATGGTCCTCAATATGGGGCCTCAGCATCCTTCAACACATGGTGTGCTTCGTATTGAGTTGGTCGTCGACGGGGAAGCTGTGGTCGACGCGATCCCGCACGTAGGCTACCTGCACAGGTGTTTCGAGAAGCATGCGGAGGCGATGAACTACCAGCAGGTGATTCCGTATTGCGACAGAATGGACTACTTGTCCTCGATGAACAACGACTTCGGATATGTGCTGGCCGTCGAAAAGCTTCTGAATATTCAGGTGCCGGAGCGGGTCGAGTATATCCGCGTGATCATGGCCGAGCTGCAGAGGATTGCCAGTCACCTGGTGGCGATCGGTACTTACGGGATGGATATCGGCGCCTTCACTCCGTTCCTTTACTGTTTCCGCGACCGCGAGATGATCTTGGATCTGTTCGAGATGACCTGCGGCGCGAGGCTGCTTTACAACTACATGTGGCCCGGCGGCCTGTCGCACGATATTCCCCCGGGGTTCGTGGAGAAGACAAAAGCATTCATCAAGCATTTCCGTCCCACGATAAAGGAGCTCAACGACCTCCTCAGTTACAATGAGATTTTTGTGAAAAGGACTGCGAGCGTCGGAGTTCTCCCGGCGGATGTAGCGATCAACTATGGTGCGAGCGGGCCCACGCTGCGCGGATCAGGCGTCAACTGGGACTTGCGCAAGAACGATCCTTACTCCATCTATCACAAGTTCGACTGGGATGTCTGTGCAGGGACCGGCGAGATGGGAACACTCGGCGACTGCTGGGACCGGTACATGGTCAAAGTCTGGGAGATGGAGCAGAGCCTGAGAATAATCGAGCAGGCACTCGACGGCATACCGGAAGGGGACGTGCAGGCCGCGATTCCGAAAAGAGTGCGTCCTCCTGTCGGAGAGGTTTACGTGCGAAGCGAAACGCCGCGCGGGGAGATCGGGTATTACATCGTCAGCGACGGGGCTCAAAATCCTTACAGGATCAAAGTGCGTGCGCCGTCTTTCGTCAACCTGAGCCTGCTGCCCGAAATTTCGCGAGGCTATTTGATTGCCGACATGGTTGCGATTATCGGAAGCGTAGATATAGTTCTTGGTGACGTGGACCGATGAAGCGGAATGATTCCGAATCCTGAACATCGGGTCTTGAATCTGAAGCTGAGTCCTGAGGAAATCCGGAATTGAGGATCGAAAAAACAAAATTGAGAATTTTATTCGATGCATAACTTTATAACATACTATCTCGGCACAGGCCTCCTGGGGTCGATACTTTCGAGCCTGCTTCCGTTTGTTTGGATTATGGCCTACGCTCTTGTTGCCATATACCTCGAGCTGAAGATATCTGCCCACATGCAGGACAGGCTCGGTCCCATGAGGACCGGAAGGTGGCACGGCTGGGCGCAGCCGATAGCGGACGTGACCAAGCTGATGCAGAAGGAAGACACGCTGCCGACGGCGGCCGACAAAGCGTTTTATGTGCTCGCGCCCGTGCTAGTGTTTGTCGGTGCGTACGCGGCATATGCGGCCATCCCGTTCAGCCCGGCTTACATCGGTGCGAATATCAACCTCGGTATCTTCTATATCATAGCCGTGAGCTCCATCGTGGTGCTGGGAATTCTGATGGCCGGATGGGCATCGAACAACAAATGGTCGTTGCTCGGAGCAATGAGGACCGCAGCGCAGCTTGTCAGTTACGAGATCCCGTCTTCGCTGGCCATCCTTGCCGTAATAATGGTTGCCGGCAGCCTTAATCTGAACGATGTCTGTGCGGCACAGAGCGGATGGTTCTGGAACTGGTTTATCTTCGGGAAGTTTCCGTTTCTCTTTATCACATTCATAATTTATTTCGTGGCATCACTCGCCGAGGCGAACCGTGCGCCTTTCGATATTCCTGAAGCGGAATCGGAACTCGTCGCCGGATACCACACTGAATACAGCGGGATGAGGTTCGCCATTTTCTACCTTGCGGAATACGCGAACATGTTCACGGTCGCAGCGATAGCCTCGGTTCTCTTCCTTGGCGGCTGGAACAGCCCTTTCGGCGCTTTCATGTCCGGACCGATCTGGGGAGCATTTTGGCTGATCAGTAAGGGGATGTTCCTCGTTTTAGTGCAGATGTGGCTGCGCTGGACATTGCCGAGATTTCGCGTCGACCAGCTGATGTATCTCAGCTGGAAAATCCTCACGCCATTTGCATTGCTCAACATACTTGCTGTCGGCTTGTGGGTGGTGCTTCGCGGTTAAACGGAGATAATTGAATGAATTCGGTATCGAGATATTTTAGAAATATATGGAAAGGGATCTGGACGATCCTCGTCGGCATGAAGGTTACGATGTGGCATTTGTTTACCCCCGCCGTGACTGTGCAATACCCCGATGCAAGGATGTCTATCCCCGAGCGCGGGCGAAACAGGTTGTATGTCAACATGGACGACTGTATCGGCTGCAACCAGTGCGGTATGGCGTGCCCCGTCGATTGTATAGACATCGAGACGGCGAAGTCGCTTCCCACGGAGGACCTTGGAGTGACATCGACAGGACAGAAGAAGCGCCTGTGGGTTACCAAGTTTGACATCGATTTTGCCAAATGCTGCTATTGTGGTCTCTGTGTTCCCCCATGCCCGACTGAATGCATATACATGACCAGCGTCTTCGAGTTCTCCGAGTACGACAGGAAGAATCTGGTCTACAATTTCGTAACTCTTTCACCGGAAGAGGTCGAGTCGAAAATCAGGCAGGCAGAGGAAGCAGCGCGTGAGGCGGCATCCAAAAAAGCCGCTGCTGCTGCAGCTGCCGCACAGAAGGCAGCGCAAGCGGCTCAGGCAGCAAAACAGCCCGTTGCACAAGCAGCAGGAGCCCAGGCTTCTCCGGCGCAGTCCACTGCACCGGAACCGGCGGCTCAGCCTCCTGCGCAGCCCGCTGGACCAAAGCCGGCACCTCAGCCTTCCGCGCAACCTGCTGAACCGAAGGCTGCTCCTCAGACCCCCGTCCAGCCTGCTGCGCCGAAACCGGCACCCCGGGCTTCCACGCCGTCGGAGGCCCCCGGGCCGGATGTCCAGGCTCCTCCTAATCCCGAAAATTCATCGTCCAAGGATGACAAGCCGGTCAATCCAAACGAAAATAATACCAATCCAAAGGATTCCACGGACTGAAATGAACTGGTATGATATAGTCTTCTACGCTTTTGCTGCACTGACGATCATCAGTGCAATAGGCGTCGTATTTTCCAGAAGTATTCTATACGCAGCTTTTTCGCTGCTGTTCACTTTCTTCGGAGTCGCCGCCCTTTATGTGCTGCTCTCGGCAGACTTCATCGCCATAACGCAGATACTCCTCTACGTCGGCGGAATACTTGTGCTGATAATTTTCGGAATCATGCTGACATCGCGCGCCAATAGTGTAGAGGTCAAACGCGGTGCGCTACAAATAGTGCCAGCTGTGATCGTCGCCGGCGTGATTGCGGGAACACTGATCGGGGTACTTACCACCACCCGCTGGCCGACGGCAAACTATTCGCCCTTTCAGGAGACGGCACGGCCGATCGGCGTGCTTTTGATGACACAATTTGTTCTTCCGTTTGAGCTGGCATCCGTACTCCTTCTCGTAGCACTGATCGGTTCGGTGATTATTGCCCGGCGTGAGAAAGGAGGGAGGGCATAAAATGGGACTCCATGTAGGTTTGACTCAATTTCTTGTCGTTAGTGCGATATTGTTTGCTCTCGGCATTTACGGCGTGGTGACAAGAAAGAATGCAATAATGGTTTTGATGGGGATCGAGCTGATCCTGAACTCCGCCAACATAAATTTTATCGCGTTCACTCGGTTCGGGCTCATGAATCTCACGGGACAGGTAGTCGCAATCTTCGTGATTATTCTCGCGGCCGCCGAAGCGGCGATCCTCCTTGCGATTGTCCTGAACATTTACCAACAGCTCAACTCTGTCAACGTTGATGAAGTTGATAAACTAAAGAACTGAGTGTTTAAAGGATTCTGAGGAAAAGATGTCTCCAATTGATAGCACTTTGATGCACCTGGCTATAACAGTCTTGATCCTGCCGCTTGTGGGATTTGCTTTGCTGATATTTTTCGGCAGGAGGATTCCACGTCAGGATCTGTTGGAAACCGGGATATTATTCCTGGCCCTGGCAATTTCGATCTACATCTTCATACAGAAGGTGTTCATCCTCGACGTCCCGAGGATAGACCTGACGTTCAGATGGCTGGACCTTGGCGGAATGAGTTTCCCGATTGACCTTGGTATCGCGATCGACAACATCACCGCGATAATGCTTGTGGTGGTCACGCTGATAAGCTCGCTCGTGCACCTCTTCTCGCTCGGCTACATGCACGACGACATCAGGTATTCACGGTACTACGCTTATCTCGGGCTGTTTACCTTCTCCATGCTGGGCATCGTCCTCTCGAACAACATATTGATGGTCTATGTTTTCTGGGAGCTCGTCGGTCTGAGCTCTTATCTTTTGATCGGACACTGGTACGAGAAGAAGTCGGCCAGCGATGCAGGGAAGAAGGCTTTCATTGTAAACAGGGTCGGCGATGTCGGGTTCTTTATAGGAATACTAATCATATACACGACACTCCACACTTTTCTCTTCAGCGGAATATTTCACGGGGTCGCCGACGGTCAGCTTTCCGGCACGCTGCTGACCATAACGGGCGTACTGATATTCTGCGGCGCCGTCGGCAAATCGGCCCAGTTCCCGCTGCATGTCTGGCTCCCCGATGCCATGGAAGGTCCGACTCCCGTCAGTGCGCTGATCCATGCCGCGACTATGGTAGCAGCCGGCGTCTACCTGATCGCGCGCGTGTATCCTATGCTTACCGCCGGCGCTCTGACAATAATAGCCTATATCGGAGCTTTCACCGCGTTTTTAAGTGCAACGATCGCCATTACTCAGAATGATATCAAGAAGGTTCTCGCCTACTCTACAATCAGTCAGCTCGGCTATATGATGATGGGACTCGGTGTGGGAGCATTTTCTGCGGGTTTTTTCCATCTGGTCACCCACGCAATGTTCAAAGGCGGGTTATTCCTGGGGTCCGGTTCGGTAATCATCGCAATGCACCACGAGCAGGATATGAGAGCGATGGGCGGGCTTCGCAAGAAGATGCCGATCACTTATTGGGCTTTCGTGATATTCAGTCTTTCTATCTCCGGTATACCGCTCACTTCCGGGTTTCTCAGCAAGGACAATATCCTGGCGGGCTCGTTTGCCTATGGAATGCTGACCGGAAACATACTGATTCCTATACTCGGGTACGCGGTGGTTTTCCTGACTGCCTTTTATATGTTCCGGCTCGTGATTATGACATTTCACGGTAAGCCGCGTGATGAACACAAGTACGAGCATGCGAAAGAATCGCCATGGGTTATGACTGTCCCGCTCATCGTTCTGGCATCCCTTTCTCTATTCTTCTTCTACAGTTTCAATCCGTTCAATCCCGATACGGGCTGGTTCCTACACGCTGTCGTGAAACCTGCCACGGTGGTTCCTGTGGCGCAACGCTACAGCTGGGATCAGCCGGTGTTAGCTCAGGCTGCAGCAGGCGCTCCAGCGGTGTTGGCGACACAAAACAACCTGGGGGTCGAGCCGATGTATCATGAGGCGCTCGAGAAAGTTCATTACGCAGGCCTCGCAATTTCTCTTACCCTTGCTCTTCTTGGAGTCCTGGCGGCATTTGTGATCTACTACTGGAAGAAAATAGACGCAGAGAAATTGAAGCAGAGGGTGATGCCTCTATACACATTCCTGTACAACAAATGGTACTTTGACGAGCTGTACGGCGCGACTGCCGTTGCCGGCACTCTGGCTGTCAGCAAAGCGCTTGCATGGTTCGACGGACATGTTATCGACGGGATTGTGAACGGCGCAGCCACTTTGACGAGGATGTGGTCCTCTCTGAGCGGCAGCTTCGACCACTATGTTGTGGACGGACTTGTCAACTTCACCGGTTGGTTCACCGGGCTACTCGGAAGAGGCGCTCGCAAGACGCAGACCGGGAAAGTGCAGACATATATCGTATTTGCTTTACTCGGTGTCATAATAATTTTCTTTGCGTTCAGGTCTTTTTGAACATGCTTAACTACAGATCAATTTGTCGATTCAAAACCAAGGAGCTGGGTTGAGCTTTTCTACGGAATGCGGTTCCGACTTCATTCCGGAACAGCACAGGAACACACCCGCACTAAGGATTTCAAATTGAGAATTAAGAATTTAGAAATATCATTGGAGGAATAATGCAGTATCAATTCCTTGGAATTGGGTATCTGACGTGGATTACTTTTCTGCCTATTTTAGGAATGGTAGTGGTTCTGCTCATCCCAAGAGGCAACTCAAATGCGATGAAGTGGACGGCGCTTGGCGCCACAATCCTTCAGCTTGTGTTTGCAGTGCTGATCTGGATAAACTTCAATCCGGCCCTTACCGGAATAAACGACGCAAGCAAGTTTCAATTCGTCGAGAAAGTGACGTGGATTAACCTTCAGGGAGTGGGCTGGTTCGGTCATGTCCTCGTCGATTACTTCCTCGGCATAGACGGGCTGAGTCTTCCCATGATCATCCTGACGGCGCTTATCTCGTTCGTTGGGGTCGTCGCGTCGTGGAATATCAGCAAGGCACACAAAGGCTACTTCGCGCTTTACCTCCTCCTCGATACCGGGATGATGGGCGTTTTTGTTGCGCTCGATATGTTCCTGTTCTATGTATTCTGGGAAATCATGCTTCTTCCGATGTACTTCCTCATCGGCATATGGGGCGGTCCCAGGAGAGAGTACGCTGCTATAAAGTTCTTCCTTTACACTCTGCTCGGTTCCGTGTTGATCCTTCTTGTCATGCTGGCCCTGTACTTCAGCGTGAGTATTAAGGATCCTGCTACCGGACAGTTGACGCATACCTTCAACATGCTGGCGATGATGAATCCGAAGAACTACGATCCGAATTCGCTTCTCGGCGGAATCGGGACTTCATGGAGGGATATCGCGTTCATCGCGCTGTTTATAGGTTTTGCCATCAAAGTCCCCATTTTCCCGTTCCACACCTGGCTGCCCGACGCGCACGTCGAAGCGCCGACGGCAATCAGCGTTATCCTGGCCGGTGTGCTTCTGAAAATGGGAGCCTACGGTTTCCTGAGGGTCAGCTTCCCGATCTTTCCCGACGCGATGCTGAAATATGCGTTTCCGCTCGCAATACTCGGATTTATCAATATTATATACGGAGCCCTCTGTGCTATGGCACAGACCGACTTCAAGAAGCTGATAGCTTATTCCAGTATCAGCCACATGGGAGTCGTGCTGCTGGGTATCGCGGCGATGAATACGCAGGGTGTTTCCGGCGGTGTGTTGCAGATGTTTAACCACGGTGTCGTCACTGCGATGCTCTTTCTGGTAGTCGGCGTTATCTACGACCGCGCGCATACCCGCGGCATAAATGACTTCGGCGGTCTTGCGAACCAGATGCCGGTCTACACCGGAATCATGACTGTCGCGTTCTTTGCTGCTATCGGACTTCCGGGTCTCAGCGAGTTCGTGAGCGAGCTCCTTTCCTACCTGGGTGCGTTCCAAGCGTTCCGCTGGGTGGCAATCTTCTCCAGCATTGGAATCGTCCTGACGGCAGGCTATATGCTGTGGACCCTGCAGCGCGTATTTCTCGGCCAGCTTCCTGAGAAGTGGAAGGGCCTACCTGATGTGAACGGTAGAGAACTTGTCGCGTTCGTCCCGCTGATGATAGTGGTCATCCTGCTCGGGATCTTCCCTTCGATCCTGCTGCACCCGATGAATGCCTCGTTGAATCACCTTGTTGATTTCGTTCATAAGGTTGGAACCGGCTTGACTGCGGTAAAGTAAAAGATAAGGATGTATTGATAAGATGTCACAGAGCATATACGAGAGTTTCGGCTATGTTTTACCCGAGACCATACTGTCGATCTTTTTTGTACTAACGCTTCTGACCGCTCTGCTCGGAAAGAGACGCAGCAAGTATCTGCCCGCATATATGGCTCTGCTGGGACTCGTGCTCGCCGGCATCTTCGTGTTCAAGCAGATAGGCGTTGACGAGCTCGTTTTCAGCGGGATGTATGCGGTTGACCCGTTCAGCTGGTTCTTCAAGGTGATCTTCCTCGTAACCGGAATCCTGATCATCCTGTTCTCACTGCAGAGCCGGGAACTCGAATCGGTGTCGACAAAATATCCCGAATACTTCAGCCTCATTCTTTCGCTTACCATCGGCGCCTTTTTCATGGCAGGCTCATCGAACCTGCTCATGATGTATCTGTCTCTTGAACTGGTGAGCATTTCCTCTTACATCCTGTCGGGCTTCACGAAGGAAAACGCGCGTGCCGACGAGGCCTCCCTGAAGTATGTGATCTACGGTGCCTTCTCTTCCGGATTGATGCTCTATGGCATCTCTCTGCTTTACGGTTTGACTGGAGAGACCAATCTATACGCTATGAACCAGGCGCTGGCAGTCGGCGGGATACCGAAGGTCACAATTTTGATCGCCATCATCCTTATGCTCGTCGGCCTCGGGTACAAAATCAGCGCGGTCCCGTTCCACTTCTGGACTCCGGACGTTTACGAAGGTGCTCCGATCACGGTAACGGCTTTCCTGTCTGTTACTTCCAAGGCTGCCGGTTTTGCCATGCTCATGAGATTCTTCAAGATCGGGTTCGTAGACGTCGCAGCCGCGCCTGCTATTGTGGGAATGTGGGCTATCTTCAAGGGCTTCAACTGGACCGATATCATAGCGGTCCTTTCGGTTCTCACGATGACGGTCGGCAACCTCGTCGCACTCTGGCAGTCCAACATGAAGCGTCTGCTGGCATACTCGAGCATCGCGCATGCGGGCTATCTCCTGATGGGCTTCGTAACTCTTACGAACTTCGGTATGTCTGCATTGCTGATGTACTTTGTCGCATACCTGCTGATGAACCTCGGGGCCTTCTACGTCGTGATGCTGATCGCGAACAAGTACCACACGGAGAATATGGAAGATTACAAGGGGCTCGGCTACCGGTCCCCGTACGCCGCATTCGCCTTGACTGTGTTTCTCTTCTCCTTGACCGGGATCCCGCCGACGTTCGGGTTCATTGGCAAGCTCTATCTTTTTGCAGCACTGATAAACGCGCACTATATCTGGCTCGCCATAGTCGGCGTACTGAATAGCGTCGTGTCACTTTAAAAATATGCCAAAGTCATCCGCCACATGTACCTCGTCGAACCGGTCGAGAAGTCGAGAGTGTCATTCGATTTTGGGAGCAACCTTATGATGACTTTGCTAGTTATCCCGAACATCGCTTTGATGCTGTACTTCACTCCGATCCTTAGCTGGGCGCAGTACTCGGTTACAATGTTCGGCCTGCATTAGGTCCGAAGAGCCCCGTCTTAGTGATTCCCCCACAAAAAAAGTCCCGTCGTGTGGCGGGACTTTTTTCCGTATCAACCGAGTTCCGATGCAAGCTTCTGATTGCGCCTTATAGCTTTTACGCGCTTCATTCGCTTGCGGACTGAAGGCTTCGTGAAGTATGTCCGCTTCTTGAATTCTTTTAGAATTCCCGAACGCTCATACTTCTTCTTGAAGCGCCTCAGAGCTCTGTCGATCGGCTCATTTTCCTGTACAATGACGCCGACCAATCAAATCACCTTCCTTTGTTTTTAATGAGCTTCATCAAAATACGCACGCGGGCCCGGAAAAACAAGGTTTGAATGGGAGCCGGGCGTGCGACAAAAATGTAACGCCGCAATCCGATTCAATCTCATTATTGATTAGCTCCAAACTCACCCCTCAACACATGCCATACGTTCAGGCTTAAACATCCTCCCGTCGTCCAAAGGATCCTGCGGATACGGGAGGATTAAATGAAACGGATTATCGACCTCGTCAGATCTGTCTGTTCACTAGCATTCAGAAATTCCGGGATGTGACGAAACTCGCGGTCTGTCTTAGAAATTTGTCGCGGACCTATGGGAGCCTTGCGAGAGCTGCGCGGCAAGGGCTTTGACGCGTTCGGAAGTCTACGCAGGCTCCATCAAACTCCGATACCTCGGCTAGATCTGCGCTGCGGCCTGTAATACTTCAGCCGGCGCTTTCTCGTGGTTGTCCAGCCACTTGTACACTTCCAGTTTCGCCCGGTCTTCTACGAATATCCAAACCAGGCAGTATATCCAGATGTAACCGACCCAGCTCCACGGTATGGGAGCAACGAGCCAGCCGAAACCGACTATCAGAGACGCAATTGCTTTAGTCACGACCAGGGCCGCCAGCAGTATTGGTGCAGGATAGGGTTTTGAGAAGAACGGCTTTTTGGTGCGGGCTACAAATAGTGTAAGGTGACCGGCTATTGCCAGCTTCAGGAAGATTATCGATTGAATCTGGCCCAGATTCACGTGAAAGAATACCCTCGCAATGTACAATAATCCGAAGGTCTCGATAACACCGACGGCCCCGAGTACGGTCGACGTAATGAGCACACGCCTCATATCCCACCGGACAGGTTTGGGATCCAGCCAGGTGTTGTCGTACGCAATCGTCATGATCGGCACGTCGTTCAGGATTGCCAGCAGTATGATCATCAAAGCTGTGATCGGATAGAAATCAAAGACAATCATGGCCAGCACAACGAAAATCATGATTCTTATGGTTTCCGTAATCCTGTAGATGGCATAACTGTTCATCCTTTCGAATATCCGGCGTGCCGATTCTACGGCTCGTACGATAGTCGATAGCCCGGGGGCGGTGAGTACCAGGTCTGCCGCTGCCCTGGCAGCGTCTGTCGCACCGCTGACGGCGATTCCGACGTCGGCTTGCTTCAACGCCGGCGCATCGTTGACGCCGTCGCCTGTCATGCCGACGATGTGCCCTCTGCGTTGCAGCGCTTTGACGATCTCGAACTTGTGTTCCGGAAATACCTGGGCGAATCCGTCCGCGGCCTCAATAGCCCTTTCAGACCCTTTGGCCACCACCCCCGCCCCTCCGGGATTGTGAAAAAACCGGTCGGCTGCGGCGATTTTGGTCCCGAGACCGAGCTGTCCTGAGATCTCCTTCGCTATGGCGGAATTGTCGCCGGTCACCATTTTGACGCTGATTCCGTGCTCTCGCGCTTCCTTGATTGTCTCTGCAGAATCTTCACGCGGCGGATCGAATAGCGGGAGCAGTCCAAGGAACGTCCACCCTTTATTTCCGTCGCTCCGGGCGACCCCGATCGTCCTGTAACCTTTACGGGCTATTTCTTCAACCTGGAGATCGACAGGCTCGGCAACCTTGTCAGTCATATTGCACATATCGAGGACAACCTGCGGGGCGCCTTTGGTGACCCTGAACTGGGTCCCGTCAGGGCCTTTGACGTCCGCCTCTGTGCGCTTGCTGACAGGGTCGAATGGAACGAACCGCTGCTGGAGGTATTCGTTGAATCCCCATTCCGCTTTCAGTCCCGCCATCACCGCCAGGTCTATTGGATCGCCGTTCTCTTCTTTGGAGGCAAGCGCGCCGGCTAGGATCAGGTCTCCAACAGAGGCTTTGCCGAAAGGAGCGGGCTCACCAAGCTTCAGCTTATTCTGGGTCAGGGTACCGGTCTTGTCGGAACAAAGTATGTCCATCCCTGCCATTTCCTCGACGGACTCGAGTCTGGAAACGATTGCTTTCATTCTGGAAAGTGCTACGGCTCCTACTGCCATTGTGATGGAAAGGACCGCAGGCATAGCAACAGGGATTGAAGCGACCGTAAGTATCAGCGCGAACTCAAGAATCTTGAGTGCCTGAGCGCCGCGGATGAGCTGCACTCCCACGAGAACTACTACTAGCGCCAGGCTCAGCTTTATCAGGTAGTTCCCGATATTGAGGACCGCCTTTTGGAAATGAGACGGGGAACTCGCGCTCGATACCAGCTTGGCCGTTCGGCCGAAATATGTGCTGGTACCGGTACCTGTGGTGACAGCCACCATTTCCCCTAGTTTTGACACAGATCCCGAGTATGCTTTGTCGCCGGGTTTCTTGTTGACGGGGAGAGATTCTCCGGTGAGGGCTGCCTGGTCTACACTGAGATATTCTCCCTCCAGCAGCTTCACGTCTGCGGGAATGATGTCTCCGAGTCTGAGCCTTATGATATCGCCGGGAACAAGGGTTGTTGCATCTACTTCTGTCCATTTGCCGTCGCGTTTCACGCGTGCTTTGATTGCAAGCTGCCGTTTAAGGGCTTCGACGGCGTTTGCTGCCTGGTGCTCCTGCCAGAAGCCGACAATCGCGTTGAAGACCAGCAATATCATTATGATTGTAAAGTCGGACCAATGGCTGACGATAGCCGATAGGATTGCAGCTACCTCTATCATCCATGGTATGGGTCCCCAAAAATAGGTAAGGAATTTTAGTAGAGTGCTTTCCTTTTGTTCTTCGATAGCGTTGCGGCCGTATTTTACGAGCCGCTGTTCAGCCTCTTGTTGGCTCAGCCCTTCCATCGATGTCCCCAGCTGCTTCACCAGCTCATCCGGGGTAACCTTGTTATCAGGTTTGTTACTTAAGTGTGATTCGTCCGATTCACTGGGACTCTCTTCTTCTTTGATTTGAACTTCAGTCGTATTCATCTTAAACCTCAGTAAAATATTTGTAACCGGGCACCGCAAGGCCCGGAATAAAATTCAATTTTTACCTTTAATTCATCGGTCCTCGTTCGCGCTAGTATGTCGGACATTGCATCCGGCGTTTCCGGTGGAGGTGACGAGGTTACCGGTCGGTGGGCAGTTTAACATAGGGGAAGACTGACGAAGTCCCATCAGTCTCTTCACTTCTGATGAGGAACTGTCTCGCTGTCTATAATATAACAATTTTCGACGATTTTTGTTCGCATTACGAACCGACGTCTCGTCGTCAACGGACCGCGGAAAAATGGCGTCAGGTCCGCCAGAAGCAATGAAAATCCGGCCCACGATGCTTATATTTCAACACTGAGAGGCTATGATTTCTTCCGCTTATACATACAGATTCGGAAACTCGGTGTTTGAGTTCGAGAAACGAACCTACCTGATGGGTATACTGAACGTCACTCCGGACTCGTTTTCGGACGGGGGAAGATTCTTCGACCAGACCGATGCAGTCCTTCATGCCTTTCAGATGGCAAAAGATGGAGCCGATGTGATAGACGTCGGGGGTGAGTCGACGAGGCCGGGTGCAGAGACAGTGCCGATGGAAGAGGAAATTCGCAGGGTCGTTCCTGTGATCCGCAAGATCCGGCAGAAGACAAGCATACCGATCTCAATTGATACGTACAAGTCTGAGGTGGCTGAGGAAGCACTGGCAGCGGGAGCAAGTATAGTAAACGATATCAGCGGCTTGCACTTCGACCAAAGGATGGGGGAAGTAATTGCCGCGCACGGAGCGTCTGTAGTTCTGATGCATATAAAGGGAACGCCGAAAGACATGCAGGCCAACCCTGAATATAGGGATGTGGTCCGTGAAGTGTACGACTGCCTGGCGGCTTCCGTCGAGGCTGCGAGAAAGAGCGGCATAAAGCAGATAATGATAGATCCCGGCATAGGGTTCGGCAAGACGGCCGATCATAACCTCGAACTCATAAACCGTCTTGAAGAGTTTAGAGCGATCGGCGTCCCGATTCTTATTGGGGTATCGAGGAAATCGTTCATCGGGAAAATTCTGGATACGCCTCTCGAATCCCGTCTCGAGGGTACTGCGGCCGCAGTCACGGCAAGCATACTTCGCGGGGCCAATATGGTTCGCGTTCACGATGTGCGCGAGATGCGCCGTGTGGCGCTCGTGGCCGATGCGATCCGGAGACAAAGGGCTTAATGGAATTATTTCACGTAGGGTTCATAACCGTATCGGTTATCGATATATTGGACATAGGGATAGTAGCCTTCATTTTCTACAAGCTCTATCAGGTCATGCGCGGAACCGTTGCCGCCCAGATTTTCATCGGCCTGTTGATGATTCTTGCGCTATCCTTCGCCGCCCAGGCACTCGGGATGCGGGCTCTCGGCTGGCTGCTCGGCACTCTCACCAATATCTGGGTCATTGCCTTCATCGTCCTGTTTCAGCCTGAACTCAGGAGGCTCTTCCTGTATTTCGGCAAGAACAGCTTTGTCCGGTTCTTCATACACATAGACATAAGCGAGACCGTCGACGACATTGTTGACGCAGCGGCGGAGCTCAGCAACCGGCAGCATGGGGCGCTGATCGTTATAGCCCGCACAAGCGCACTCAGGACGATTATCGAAACCGGAGAAGAGCTTCGCGCAAAAGTCTCCAAGGGGCTGCTCGTGTCGATTTTCAACCCGAAGGCGCCTCTCCACGACGGTGCCGTCGTCGTTCGGGGAGATTCAATCGAAGCGGCGAGATGTACGCTTCCTCTCAGCTCCACCACTAAAATCAGCGGCTACGTCCTGGGGATGAGACACCGGGCGGGAATCGGAGTGTCGGAACAATCCGACGCATTGGTCGTGATAGTCTCAGAGGAAACCGGCACGATATCGATTGCCGAGGACGGGGTTCTATCACGTGGACTTTCGCCGGAGGGGCTGCGCCGCAGGTTGAAGGAGACTATTCCCAGCCCTTCGGCTAAAGGGATAAAGTCAATCTTCAAGCGCACGGCCGAGGATGCCTAAGGTTGCAGTCGCTATTCCAGCCCACAATGCCGCAAAGACAATCGGGGAAGTTATTTCCCGGGCTGCGAAATTCGTCTCGTTCGAGGACATATTTGTCGTAGATGACGGCTCGACCGACCAGACGGACTATATCGCTCACGGGTTGGGCGTCTGGGTACTCCGCCATAACTTCAAGCGCGGGAAGGGCTCCTCTCTTCGAGATGCGACCAGGAAGATTCTCGAGCTGGACTACGATTCGGTTATCACCGTCGACTCCGATCTGCAGCACGATCCCGACGAAATTCCCTCCTTCATTTCCGCATCTCAGGAGCTCGACATCGTGATCGGAAAAAGGACAATTTCGGTCGACAGGATGCCCGTTCATAGGTACCTGTCTAACTCGATAACGACAGGGCTGATCTCCATGAGGACGGGAATCAAGATCGAGGACAGCCAGTGCGGCTACAGGCTCTATAAAACGAGCGTGTTGAAGTCTGTCGAGTCACGATGCCGGTACTATGACTACGAATCCGATCTCCTGATCAAGGCGGCGTTGGCGGGGTTCCGCGTCGGATTTGTGCCTATAAAGACCATCTACAACGATTCGAAGAGCGGCATGCGTGCCGTCGACATTTTTCGTTTCATAAGGGTTTACTTATCATCTTTTCTTGTGGGTCTTCATGACAAAGACTAGGCTGCTCGACAAATATGCCGATGCACGGAACGAGATGATCACCCTGCTCAGGGATAGGGGGATACTCGACGAGCGAGTGCTGAAGGCGATGTCGGAGGTGGAGAGGCACTTATTCGTGCCGCTGCCTCTCAGGAATCATGCATATGACGACGCGGCTTTGCCGATTGGCGAGGGCCAGACTATCTCGCAGCCGTACACAGTAGCGATCATGACGGAAGCGCTCCGCGTAAAAGAATTCGACAAGGTACTTGAAATCGGGACGGGAAGCGGATACCAGGCGGCCGTCCTGGCAGCCATGGGAGTCAGGGTCTTCACAATAGAACGTATCTCTTCCTTGTTGAAGTCTGCACGCCAGGTGCTGGAAACCCTGAGCATCAGGTTCGTGTCCAAGGCAAGTGACGGGACAATCGGCTGGCGTGAGTTCTCTCCGTATGATGGAATCCTTGTAACTGCAGGTGCTCCGGAAATACCTAAAGCTTTGGTCGAGCAGCTGAAGGTCGGAGGGCGCCTCGTCGTCCCGGTCGGCTCTCACGACTTTCAGCAAATGAAGATCGTGACAAAGACGAATGAGAATAACGAGTATGAAGTCGTTGACAAGGCAGACTTCAAGTTCGTACCGTTGATAGGCAGGGAAGGGTGGCACGAGGACAATGGCGGGTAAGTTTGCCGTTGCCGTTGTCGGGCCGACATGCACGGGAAAAACAGGGATAGCAATCGACCTCGCCAAGCTGCTGGGCGGGGAAATCGTTTCCGCGGATTCAAGACAGATCTACAAGCTTGCAACGATCGGCACTGCAAAGCCTTCGCCGGAGGAGCTCTCGGAGGTGCCGCATCATCTCGTCGACATACTCCCGCTCGATGAGCAGATGAGCGCGGGCGCCTATTCAGGACTTGCAAGGAAAGTGGTCGGCGAGGTTTTCATAAGAGGCCGTACCCCGATAATAGTCGGAGGCTCGGGTCTCTACCTTCGCGCCCTGATTGACGGGCTCTTTGAGGCGCCCGAAGTCGATGACGAGACCGGGAAGAGCCTCAGAGACCGACTTCGGTCAGAAGGGGCAGCGAAACTCCTTGAAGAGCTGAGAAATGTCGACCCGAAAGCAGCAGAAGGGCTGCTCCCCCAGAACTATAAGAGGATCTTGCGCGCACTGGAGATCTACTACAGCTCCGGGAAGCGAATCTCAGAGTTGAGGGAAGCAAACCCGGATCTTCCTGATTTTAGGACACTTCAATTCGGGGTTCGTATAGAAAGGAAAGACCTCTACCGTCTGATAGAAGACCGCGTTGATTCTATGATAGAGAAGGGGTTGGTGGACGAAGTGAGGGAGATACTCCGTCGCGGCTTCGACCCGAAATTGAATTCTCTCCAGACCGTCGGCTATAAAGAGGTCATCTCTTACCTGCAACAGAGGATCACCTTCGATGAGATGGTCGCGCAAATCAAGATGAACACACGGCGATATGCGAAGCGGCAGATGACGTGGTTTCGAAAGGATAGCAGGATTATCTGGATTGAATCTGACGGAAAGAAGCCGGAAGTAGTCGCCGGAGAGATTTATCGCCGCATCAGCACTGCTGACATGCAGTCTCGATAAGCGGCCTGTCAGTCGCCGCCGGCCAGCGAAGCGATAATCGTCTCAGCGGCTTCAGAAGCATTCCCAACAATTCTAACGTACTTCGTCCTCGACTCGTGTCCCTCTTCCTTGAGGGCTGTCTTCATCAGGTCTACCACCGGCTTCCAAAATTCGCCGACCAGGATGATCGGCTTCTCGCCGATAATGCTCTTGTTCATCAGCTCCCAGACAGTTGCAAACTCGACGAGTGTGCCGGTTCCACCTTTGAGGACGACGTAGGTGTCGCCAATCTCCACCAGCCTCTCCAGCCGCTCGAAAGGTGAGCGCGTGTGGACCTGGACGTCGACAAAATCATTAGGTGTCGGCGAAAAGACAGCGGAGGTCACCCCGATTATCTTGACGTCCGATATCGAAGCCCCCCTCGAGACCGCCTCCATTATGCCGCCGTATCCCCCGGTGCAGACCGAAATGCCCTCGGATGCCAGTTTCTTGCCGAGAAGTTCGGCTTCTTCGTACTCTTTGGATCCCTCGGTGGGGCGGCTGCTCCCGAAGATTGTTACAATTTTGCCCTTAGCAGGATGTGGGATTTGTGTTTCAGACACAAAATCTAGTTGAGAATTGTAATCCGTTGGCCCGGCCGGATGTCACGATCTGCGGTGGTATTCCATTCCCTGAGCTGATCCAGGGAAACACCGAACTTCCTGGCTATACTCCAGAGCGAATCGCCCGGTCGGACTCTATAGACTGTCTTGGAATCGGAATTTTCTGCGATCATGTCGTTTTCATCGCTGCTCCCGGCCGGTGACGTCACTCTCAGGCGTTCGCCGATATTTATCCTGCTGGAGTGAAGGTTATTCCACTGCCTCAAATCAGCCACGGTAACATGATACGTGGAGGCTATTGCGATCAGGGTCTCGCCTCTTGTCACTCTGTGATACCCGGTTGTGGAAACCGTTGGCGGCGGATCAGCCTGTGGTGCGGTTCTTTCCGGTGCGGGGGTTGCCATTACGAGCAGCCTCATTCTCGGCTTGATCATCGAGGTGTGAAGGTGATTCAGTCTCTTAAGGCGAGCTACGGTCGTTCCATATTCCTGAGCTATTCCGCTGAGGGTTTCCCCCCTTCTGACTATATGTATGTTCGACCGCGAACCGCTGCTGCGATATGCGACACGCTCAATTCTGGGGCCGCTTTCTCTCGCATAATATGAGCTGTGGACGGGAATTCTCAGCTGCATCCCGGGATGGATTATGCTTCTCCTCCCGCTGAAATGATTTGCCGTTCTCAGCGACGTCAGTGTGACTCCATACCTTCTTGCGATTGTCCATAAGGTTTCACCGTACCTGACCCTGTGGAAGGCCCAGGTCAGCCTCTGGGATGGCGGGAGCTTCTGGAAGTCTGCTGCAAAGAGCGGCCCCATTCCTTTCGGAACCAGGAGAGGAAACCCGTCCTCTCCGTACTCCGGCGGGGTTACCCCGTGAACTAGCTCGGGGTTCAAAGCCATGAGAGAATCGTAATCCATGCCGGTCATCCGTGCCAGAACCGCCAGGTCGACGCTCGCGGGAACCCGCACGGTGTCTTCAGGCGGCGGAGGCGAGGCAAGACTGTCTACAAATCCGTATTCAGTCGGATTCATGGCAATAAGCGTGACGGCTATATATTGCGGGACGTAGTTCCTGGTCTCACGAGGGAGGAAACGCTTTATCTCCCAGAAGTCCCGCTTGCCGCCGCTTCTCCAGATTGCTCTGTTTACTGAGTGGGTCCCGCAGTTGTAGGCTGCAATCGCAAGGTACCAGTTATGATAGTCGTTGTATAAATCCTTCATGTGCTTTGCAGCAGCTTCAGTAGCCAATACCGGATTGCGCCGCTGATCGTACCACCAATTGGAATGAAGCCCGTAGAGCCTGCCTGTCGAGCGTATGAACTGCCATAAGCCGACCGCTCCAGCCCATGACCTTGCCCTCGGGTTCAGCCCGCTTTCCGGCATCGAGAGGTATGCGATTTCTGCGGGAAGACCTTCCTCGCGGAAAATTTTCTTCATTAACGGCATGTACCTGCCCGACCTATAGATCCAGTCCTGCATGTGCCATCTTCCGCGGGTCGTGAAGAACTCCAGATTCTGCTCGACGTACCGGTTCATTACCAGCGGAATCGTGGTTTTCGGAGCAGTCTCCTTTGGGAACTTGGCCCCGGCAATGTTGATCGAATCGACGATTTCAGACAGTTTCTCCTGCAAAGCGAATACCGACGTACCAGGCTCGAGTGTCTGGACCGAGGAGATGTATCGCTTGTAATCATCGATAATTCGTTGACTCAGGGTCACAAAATCCTTGTTCTCCTCGATGTCAGGATAGTAGCTCAAATCGTTCAAAACGTCTATGCTGTTTTCGAATTCGATTTCCGACGAATCCTGCGCACCGGCGAGTTGAAGCCTGATAGCATCTTTGTAGTATCGCCGGGCCAGATCCATAAGCTTGTTTACCGCGATATCCCCGCTGAGAATGGAATCAGGGCTATAAAGGGTAGCCAGTTCCGTCTGCTGTACGATGGCACGCCGGCTCATCTCAACAGACGACTTCAGACTAAGCGAGTCCAACTGTTTGCCAGCAACAGGGTGGTTCTCGGTTATCTGTGATTTTTGAAGCTCTCTATTTGAAGAGCAAGAGAAGGAAATTGTTGCTAACAAGCCCCCAACAATCAGTAAGAAACAGCTCTCTCTACGCATTTGCCTCGATGATTTGTATGTACGTGTCTAAATACCCAGCAATATATAAGTATCGTGCAGATTTGTCAAGTAAAAGCTTAGACAGTAAACGAAACTGTTTGAGATTTAATGACTTAACCTCTACCTATATTATCGGAATTTCTTCAAAAAGCTGAAGCACCATGGCCCGCATCTTTCTCCTCCCGGCAGCACTCATCCCCATCATTTTCGTTTACCTTTGTATTCGCCTCCTTCGGCCAAAATCCTTAAAAAACCACGGGTTCTTCGTAAACTCCGAAGACCTCTTTAAGCGTGTCGCACATCTCCCCGAGCGTTACATACGCCCGTGTCGCCTGGAGCAGTTTCGGCATCAGGTTCGAGCCATCTTCAGCCGCCTCCCGGAGTTCGGCGAGCGCCCTTTCCGCATCATCCTGGCTTCTCTGAGCGCGTACTTCCGCAGCCCGCTGCCGCTGTCTAATTTCTACCTCTTTGGGTATTTCCAGGATAGGAATTGAGATTTCCTCGTTTTCCTGAACGAAATCATTAACTCCGACTATGATCTTTTCCTTCCTGTCCAGTTCCTGCTGGTATCTGTACGCAGCATCTGCGATCTCACGCTGGAAAAAGCCCTGTTCTATTGCCGGAATTACACCTCCAAGGGAATCGATCCTCTCGAAATACTCTTGAGCTTCGGACTCTATCTTGTTTGTCAGATTTTCTATGAAATAGCTCCCGGCGAGCGGGTCGATTGTATTTGCAACGCCCGTTTCGTATGCCAGGATCTGTTGTGTTCTGAGCGCGATAGTAACGGCTTTCTCGCTCGGCAAGGCGAGTGTTTCATCCATGGAATTAGTGTGCAGCGACTGCGTCCCCCCCAGCACAGCCGCCAGTGCCTGGTAAGCAGTCCGAACTATGTTGTTTTCCGGCTGCTGTGCTGTCAGCGAACATCCTGCCGTCTGAGTGTGAAACCTCAAGGTCCAGGTCCGCGGGTTCTTAGCTCCGTATTTGTACCGCATCCGCCTCGCCCAGATTCTCCTTGCAGCCCGGAATTTTGCGATTTCTTCGAAGAAGTCGAGGTGGGAATTGAAAAAGAAGGAAAGCTGTGGTACGAATTCGTCGAGATTCAGACCGGCCTCAATCCCGGCTTCCACATATGCAAATCCGTCGGCAAGGGTGAAGGCCAGTTCCTGTGCGGCTGTCGAGCCCGCTTCGCGAATGTGATATCCGCTTATCGAAATCGGGTTCCATTTCGGCATCTCCTTGACGCTGTAGCCGAACATGTCGGTTATGATTCGCATAGAGGGCTTCGGCGGGTAAATCCATTCCTTCTGCGCGATGTACTCCTTAAGAATGTCGTTTTGAATCGTACCCCGCAGCTGGCTGGGTTTTACCCCCTGCTTCTCTGCTACGGCAATATAGAATGCCAGAAGCATGGCAGCCGGAGCATTTATGGTCATTGAAGTTGAGACTCTGTCGAGCGGAATCCCCTCAAACAGTACTTCCATGTCAGCAAGGGAAGTCACTGACACGCCGCATATCCCCACCTCACCTTCCGATAGCGCATCGTCGGCGTCGCGGCCCATCAGCGTCGGGAGGTCGAAGGCGACGCTCAGGCCTGTCTGGCCGTTCTCGAGGAGGTAGTGGTAGCGCTTATTGGAGTCTTCCGGCGTGCCGAACCCGGCAAACTGGCGCATCGTCCATAGCTTGCCGCGATACATCGTATGATGAATCCCTCGGGTGTACGGAAACTCGCCCGGGAAGCCGATGTCGTTTTCGAAGTCGAGGTCTTCGATGTCATCGGGCGTGTATAGGGCTTCGATCGATTCACCGCTTACGGTAGTGAAATTCACAGGTCGGGTTTTCCTCGTCCCTGCGTCCTTCTTCCACTCACCCTTTCGCTTTTTGATTTCGTCCAGGGAGTTGCTCATTGAATCACCTTTTCCGTTTTAGTTCTGCGGTAAGAATCCAATACGGTCTTCACCGCCGCCGCACACATTACCACATAGCCGATCAAGAACACCGGCCAGTCAAAAGACCTAGGTGCGTAATCCTCCATGCCTTTTGGGCCTATTGAGACTAAGATATGAAAAATTTGGGCGGTAAACGAGTAGAAAACGACCGAACAGCCGATGGCAAAAACCCAGAAATTGGCCACTCCCAGTCTCACGTTATCCGATCTCTCGCTCATGCGGATAAGCAGAAATGACACAGCCACGAGAAGCAGTGAAACAAGTACCGGCGAGAGTACCGGTCCGATCCACGGTATCGGAACAAGGAAGAGAATATCGAAATTGAAAAGCGACGTAGGCCAGCCGATCATCAGCCTGAGAAAGACATAGTAGAATATATCCCATAGGGCGAACGCGTAGACGAACACCATCCATTTCTGGAATTTGCTTCTTCCCGCCAGATACCCCACGGCCAGCAGCATTACAATGGTGGCCGCCTCACGTCCGATTTCTATTAATCCGAGGTCGGGCTGCAGATATTTGAGCGGAAAGACCTTCGAGACGTCGCCGAAGATCATCTCCCGGAGGTAGACAACGACGGCAGACTCAACATAGGCCATCGCTATCGCATATACGGAAACTGCCGCTATTTTTTTCACCTCCGCAATTTCAGTAAGTAGCCCGACTGTTTCAATGTTAAATGTGGCTGAATTGCACACCGCCTTGCAGCCTCCGGATGTTGCAGGAATCCTTTTTCCGAGCCCGGGCTTTCTATGATCGGACGTGACTGCCCCGCGGGCGTAAAGTTTCTTGATTTGCGAAACCCCCATGTTTAAATTGGTTAAAGAGAATTTGATGAGGACAAGAAGAAGGATCGCAATACTCGGTTCCACCGGTTCCATCGGTAAGAGCAGTCTCGATGTAATTACCAGCATGAACGAACACGGTGAGGACTACTACGTTACTTTCCTGGTCACGAACAGGAACGTCGAGCTGCTATACCAGCAGGTCAAGAAGTTCAATCCTGTCGGCGTCGTCATAATAGATGAGGAGCGTGCTGCACGGTTTCACTCATTTTTGAACGGTGAGAAGCTGGAAGTTCACGCGGGTGAAGCCGGCCTTGCTGAAGTCATGTCGCGCGGGGAGTTCGACGTCCTCATCAGTTCGCTCGTGGGTTTTGCCGGTTTGCGCCCGACTCTGGATGCACTTCGCGCCGGGAAGACGGTCGCGCTCGCAAACAAGGAGACCCTGGTGGTCGCCGGGGAAATCGTGAATGAGACCGCGGACAAATATCACGCTAATCTCGTGCCGGTCGACAGCGAGCACAGTGCGATCCTGCAGTGTTTTGCAGGCGAGGAAAAGGAGTCGATTGCCAGGCTTATCCTGACCGCTTCCGGAGGCCCGTTTCTCAACCGTGACAGGGAAGACCTGGAGAACGTGACGGTTGAGGAGGCGCTGAACCATCCGAACTGGCGGATGGGCAACAAGATCACGGTTGACTCGGCAACGCTCATGAACAAGGGACTTGAGGTGATAGAGGCACATTACCTGTTCGATTTGCCGGCAGATAGAATAGACATCGTCGTCCATCCGCAGTCTATTATACACTCGATGGTTGAGTTCGTGGACGGTTCGATAAAGGCACAGTTGGGCATGCCTGACATGAAGATTCCGATTCAGTACGCGTTGACTTACCCGGAGCGCATCCGGTCAAAGTATCAGAGGGTCGATTTCGGCAAGGTGAGTCAGCTGACCTTCATGAAGCCTGACGTCGAGAAGTTTCCGCTCATCAACCTGGCATATGAAGCGCTTCGCGAGGGCGGGACAGCGACGGCAGTTCTCAATGCGGCGAACGAGGCGGCAGTCGACCTTTTCCTGAAAAAGAGGATAAAATTCACCCGGATAGCCGGATTTGTCAGGGAGGCGCTGGAGTCAATTCCAGTAAAGCATTCTCCTGCCATCGAAGAGATTTTCGAAGCAGATCGCCTCGCGCGGCGGTTTGTCTATGCGGAAACGGAGCATTCCACCTAGTGTTGCGTAACATAAATATCTTGAATAAGTCTGCTGCCTTTGTTATCATGGGTAAGCCACATAATATGGAGGTAACCTATGATAACGGGACGACCGAAGAAACCTATCATCCTTAAGGATGAAGAGCGACAAGAGTTGGGCAGTATAGCTAAGTCTCGCACCCTTCCTCATGGGCTT
>JBJKQU010000241.1:0-36519 GCA_046705025.1 Candidatus Kryptoniota bacterium
TAAAAACATTCAACGCAGAGGACGCAAAGGAGGCGCAAAGCACGCAGAACAACTATATTCTTTCGCGGTCTCTGCGATTATTTGTCTTTGCGAACTTTGCGTTAAATCAAACTGAGCCAGTACCTAAGCGTTGAAAGCACTGATGTAGTTACTTATATTATGTCTGCATGAGGAGTGCACTACAGAGGTGGCAAAACGCCAGGCCCGCCGATTCATTGAATGTTATAAGAAGTCTTGAAGTTTGAAGAACAAATGTGACGGTAGAACCACATGGGATTAAGAAAATATCTGTCCAAGAGGAGCGTGCTTTACGCTTTGAGTTTTGCCCCGCCCTTGTTTTACAGATTCATGTTTTTCAGGGAGAGGGTCAACTTTGCGTTACGCCGGGTTCATGATGGTGATTTCCTTTTCTTCAGAAACTGTTCCAATCTCAGGCCGGACGACCAGTTCATCGACATAGGCGGAAACTATGGCCAGTCCGCTCTTTCGTACGCTATCCTTGACGGGAATCGAAAGATGGTATCCTTCGAACCCAACAGGACGCTCGAGCCGTACCTGAAGACCGTCAAGAGGCTGATCGGAACCAGGTACAGTTACTACCTGGTGGGCATCGGTGACAAGCCCTCCGAGCTGGAGCTGTTCGTTCCGAAGGTGAACAGGGTGATGCTGACCGGGGAGGCAAGTTTTGACCCCGATGAGGTGGGGTCGGAAATGGTGCGACAGCGAATAGGGTTTAAGTACACACTGAGCAAATCGCGATGCACAATCGAGAGGTTCGACGACATCGTCGATAAATACGGTCTGCGACCTTATGTGATAAAGATCGATATCCAGGGATATGAGCTGCTAGCTCTTCAAGGGATGGGTGAAGCGATCAAGAAGTTTCAACCTATTTTCATGCTGGAACGAAACAACGATACTCAATTTGAAGAAATAAAAGCCTTTTTCGACCAGTACCGGTATGAGATCTGGTACTATGTACCAGCCACGAACAAGCTCATACGCACTGATCCCGGCATTTCCCCCAATTATTTTGCGTTCCCGGGCGGTATGGTGGAACGCGATTTTCCCGCTTTGATACAGAGCATCGCATCCGATCCTTCAGCGAGGGGAGTCTCCGACTAGGACTCATCGAGAGCTATGTCCGCGGCGCTGCTCCATGTTTCGAAACGCGCCCGCCATTTACATCAATGACATTTAATTCTACAAATTCAAAGTGTTGGTTTTTCAAAGTGTCTCCCCCCCCCAGTACGCGGATTTCGAACCCCTCTACGTCAATCTTGATTAGCGAGGGGAAGACTTTGCGCAAAGCAGTGTCCAGCGTAGTGACCTCAACTGTCACGCTATTGTTGCACTTCTCACCCGGCGCAAGCGCGTGGTTCTTTTCCTTGTTCCTGTCATCATTGCTGGTGAAAACGAGGTTTCCATCTTGAGCGCCTACTGCTTGGTTTATGCATTCCACTTTGTCATCCAGAAAATTAAGGCGCATGTTTTCTACCAGTTGCTCGTAACTTTCCGGGATCGGCTCAAACGCGATTCCTCTGTCTCCGACGACCGCGCACGCCAGGATCGTATAGGAACCGGCGAAGGCGCCGACATCCACAAAAAGATCCTCCGCTCGAAGGAAATGGAGCAGGAATCCCATGTCAGGGAATTCCTGGAGCCCGGCGTAGATATTACCCGTAAGGCCCATTTGACCATTTCTCACTATGAACTTTGAGCCGTTGATCCAATGGTAGACGGTCGGCCCCGGAACGAGCCGGCTCCCGATCTGCCACTTTGCATAACGCAAAATGGATTGAAGTCTTTGGTCGCGGTTGAGGGGATGATTCATAAGGAATTTCAAGGTCCTGACTTGAGTAGCGATTGAATGTGCGACGCCTGGCATGTTATAATTCTCCTTCGATTTGCATTAAAGGTACTGTCCATGTAGCGTGAGAAGGCGAAGCTGTAAAGTCTATCGGGGTCCTACTCCATTCCGTCCCGTCACCGCTCCTCTTTCTTGTTACCCGCAGTCTGAATACCTAAGATTTCGAATTCCCGTCTGGAGATGGGGTCGAGCCTGAGTTTGTCGCCGTTTCTGCCTGCCTGCGCTGCGAGCGTTTCGGCAAGCGACTGAGTAATGACCTCCTTGCCCGCATTCACCTTTCTAACAGCCTTGACAATGTCTTCCGGCGACGTGTCCTTAGTCAGGTAACCTGACACTCCCGACTCAAAAGCGAGGAGTGCGAACCGGTCTTCGCTGTGGAGGGTCAGTATCAGCACGCGAAGTTGAGGGCGCCTGCGTTTTAGGTCGCTTATCATAGAAAGGGAATTCGTGGCCGGCATAGAAAGGTTGGTTATCAGAACGTCGGGCTCGGTCTCCTCTATGTTGCCTATGATGTCCTGCGAGACTGACTTTTCGCCGACTACAACCATATCTTTTTCTCCGTCCAAAATCTCCTTCAGGCCCTTTCTGACCAGTGGATGGTCGTCCGCAAGGAATATCCTTATGCGTTTCTTGATTACGGCCGGTATCTTCATCGCCCGCGATAGGGTATTCTAATGGTAAGGGTAGTACCCTTTCCCGGTTTGCTATGTATGTCGAATTCACCCCCGAGGGCAGTGACGCGTTCTCTGATCCCCAGCAGTCCATACGTACCGGTTTCTCGCAGCCTGCTCACGTCCAATCCGATCCCGTCGTCCGTCACTCTGAGCACAAAGAAGCTGTTTGCTACTTGAGCGGTTACACTGACGTTTGCAGCTTTGGCATGGAGCGCCACGTTTGCAAGGGACTCCTGGAAGATTCTGAACACAGCGGTCGATTCTTTGTCACCGAGCGCCACGGTGTGCTGCAACTCCTCGATTCTGCATCGAATCCCGGTTCTGTCCTCGAATTCCTGTGCCTGCCATAGTATCGCGGTGGGAAGTCCAAGTTCATCAAGAACCGGCGGTCTGAGTTCGGTAATCGTCCTGCGAGTCGCCTTTATCATCGATTCGACAAGTTGAGACGTCACGGAGAGTTTTTCCAGCAAGGGTATGCGCTTCACTGAATCGACATTCTTCGAAATCATCCTGTTGAGAATCGTGAGATCCAGTCTGAGAGCGGTAAGCACTTGGCCGAACTCATCGTGGAGTTTGTGCGATATTCTCGTCCGCTCGCTCTCTCGCATCATTTCCAGATGATCTGCGAGCGCGTGAAGTTCTCTCTCCCGGTCGATGATGTCATGCTGCTCGCTTCCGTCATTGTCGAGCTGCCTCAGCACTATTGAATACCCTGCCGGGTCGTTACCCAGCCATGGCAGCGGCGTTATCGTCACTCGGGCCGGAAACGATTCGTCGCTTTTCGTCACGACGTTAAACTCGGTTTCGACGTACCCCTTTTCTTTTGCCGTGTCGAGCAGGCGGCGCGGCAGCATGGCTGCTTTGTCATCTTCGCTGAAGAGGACGGAAAAGGGTTTTCCGATCAAATCGCCATCTTGATATCCGGTCAGGCGAGCCCCGCTGACGTTCCATGAGACCACTTCCCCTTCCTTGCTGAGAGTGAAGGTCGCATAATCGACGACCCGCCTGATCGCCGGCGAGTTCCCCGCAGCTTTTAGCATCTCATTGTCGCCGTTGGGCTCTGAAAGGGGTTTAAACAGGAGCATTACCCGATTGCCCGCTGATGTCTTCACCGGGATGCCTGCGCAGTCCACATTCACGCTGATGCCATCTTTTGCCGATAGGGCCGACCGGAAACCGTACGGTTCTCCCGATCCGGCCTGCATCCGATTCAGGTTGGCCGAAAAGGATTCTGAGGCGTCACGGGCAACGAACCTCGCGAGAGGGATACTCGATTCCGGTTCACTCGAGCTGTCATGGCGTATCTGATACAAAGCAGTGTTCGCTTGCACTACCGCTTCCTCGGCGGGATCGACGAGTGCGAGACCGATACCCGCAGAGTTCATCAACTTCATGAGGTCATTGTGTGTGGTACCTGCCCGGGCGACGGATCGGCTGCGTTCAATTCTCTCGAAAGTGTTCTTTATCGAAAATGGCAGACGGTCTAATTCAGGCAGGGAGACGTAGTCGTCGGCTCCCGCATTGAGGAAGGTTTTTATCGAGCCTTGCTTCCGCTGGATGCCGAGCACTATAAATCCTACCTGCGCTTCCTGCGCTCCTATTTCTCTCAGGAGTCTCAAGCATGTTGACCCCTTGTCGGATGGACAGGCCAGGATGACGTCCGTTTCTCTTAAATCCCTATGGAGTCCCCTCGGCGTTAGTAATGCAAATTCAGTCGTAATATTTTTCGATGACCGCAGTGCCTCCACGACCGGCGCTGCGGCCATTTCGCTGTCTGCTAAGAGGAGTACATGAATTTGCGGTTCCAGCATCGGGTCCGCCTTCTTCAACGCCACGCTGGTTGCTCCTTTATCCTTCGAAGTTTTTTCCCTGCTCTTAATCATCTTGGAAGACAAGCAAAGCAGCGATGTCTCACTTTGTAACCGTAGCTCATAGTTATCGGTCTCAACCCTTTTTCAATTTCTTGGATATCATACTCTCAGATGTCTCGTCCGTGCATTACTTCGTCTGTGTTGACGGACCAGCTGGGCCGTTGCCAGCCGGGAACCAGTTTGCCTTGAGGATCCACGGCACTCGGGCGGCATTTCATTTTCTTAAATTGGATCTGTGACAGGACGATCGGCACCGAATACAGTTCCGCTACTTTTCTAATTCTGCGAAGGACGACCGGGTTGATATCGTCCTTGGCAAGGACAATTTGAGAGACATTCTTCCTTTTCAGTACGGATTCGAGCCTCCAGTGACCGCCGAAAATCGGATAGTCGTCGATATATTTTCCCTCCATTTCAGGGTCGTCATCCAGGAAGCCGACGGGTATCATTTGTGAATCGCTTCTCCCCAGCAACGACTGCAAAACGAGCAGACCGCTTGAGTCCGCGCCGTAAATGAGGACTCTCGTTCCTTTATCGGAGCTCTTCTTGAACAGATGGTTGAGGATATGAGAGGCCACACGGGAGCCTACGACAAGCGTCCCGAGAAAGTAAAAATCCATTATCATGGTGACGATCAAATGCGCGTCCCAACCGCTTACGAAAGAGAAGAAGATCAGGAGGGGCATCGACATCAGCACCGCTACCAGCAGGCTTTTCGTCAAGCGAATGAAATCACCTATAGCCAGCAGCCTGCTGTCGACCCTCTGAAGCCCGCCAATGGAGAGGACTATCAGCTGTATCGTACATACCGCTACCATGGCGAACAAGTCGGGGAGGTGCCCCACATCCTCGAGGCTTATGTAGGAGACGGCCCAAATGGAGAAGTAGAACGAAGCGACAACGGAGAGGACGTCCAGTGCCATCTGGAGTGTGCGGCGTTTCAGTAGGGTTCGGTTGTAAAGGCGAAGCAGAACGCCGTTTCCGAGAAGCTGCATCTCACGGTAGCCGAGTTTTCTAACCATGAATATCGTCGCCAGGGCCGTCAGCGAAAGCACCAGTAGTGAACTCAGATTGGATGCCGTTACCAAGAAAGCGCACAGTCCGAATGCGGAAGAAATAAAGTAGAGAATGAGCACGGCATTCCGGTGGGAGAGGCCGTTCGCGAGGAGCTGATGATGAATGTGGCGTCTGTCCGGCAGAAACAAGGAGTGAAGTTTCCTTGTCAGAGATCCCGATTGCTCGTCTATCACTGACCGCATGAAGCGCCGTGCCATTGCCAGGAGAGTGTCCATCACCGGGAGCCCGAGCGCGAGGAGGGCGACGATAATGGAGAATGCCGCTGTTCCCTTGATCGAACTTCGTATTGAAATGACCGAGAGCATGAATCCGAGAAAGAGACTCCCGGAATCTCCCAGGAATATTTTTGCGGGATTGAAGTTGTATTTGAGGAAACCGAGGACCGATCCGATCAGCAGGGCCGCGAAGACCGCGGTGTCGAGGTAGCCGTTCAAGAGTGCGACTCCGAGGATAGTCAGGCCCGATATGAAAGCTACTCCGGCCGCCAGTCCGTCAAGACCGTCAATAAGATTGAATGCATTTGTTATTCCGACGACCCACAGGACCGTCAGGGGAAATCCGAGAATACCGAGGTTGAGCAAGCCGGGACCGAACGGGTTGGTGATGAATGTTATCTTATAGCCGGCGAGGTAGACGAGGGCTCCGGCGACCGCCTGGACCGCAAATTTCTGTCCTGGTTTCAGGGTCCAAAGATCGTCACAAATGCCTATGAAAAGGACTGCCACTATTGAATCCAGCAGCATAAGAAAATGCGGCCATACTCGGATGCCGCTCGGAAAGACCGAAGGGAAGAACATGTAAACGATTCCTCCCGAGATGAAAAAGCTCATTGCGACGGCAAGCCCCCCCATCCTCGGTATCGGTGCTTTATGGACTTTCCGCAGGTCGGGGACATCGATGGCACCGACCGAAATTGCCAACCGTCTCGCAAGCGGTGTCAGCATAAGAGACAACACGGCCGGCAAACCTATGCTCAGGGCTAGTATCAGCAGCATATCAGCCCCGCTTTTTCAGACCTCTGTTTACTGGTCGTATGGCTGCGTCTCATCATTTGCTCTCTCCCTTTTCTTTTGTCAACATTTCTTCAGCCTCTAGCGCAAGTACGGATTGAATGACAGGGACATCATCTGAGTGATGTCCGCGTGTGTAATATCAGGGGCATTGCCGGGCGCAAGGCTGTAGTTCAATTCAAACTGCCCGAAAGAAAGTCCGATCCCGGTTGTCAGATCGCCTTTCGTCCCGCCGTAGATGTACCCGATTCTGAGTGCGACACCGGAAATCGGAAGTATCTCGATTCCTTCTTTGTAAAAAATCTCGGAGCTGTCGAAAAATTTCTCACAGGCGAAGGCGAAGGTGAGGAATGGCTTCATCAGCGTGACTGACGACGGGTATTTCATCTGCATTCCTGCCTGCCAGCTTCCGGCGCGGTCGTACGGAAGAGCCGTGGGTATCGCGGAGCCGGGCTGGTCGAACATGATTCCGGTGCCGACGTTATTCACGGATACGGTATAGTTGAATTGTTCGGACGGGAAATAGTCGATCGCCGCCGAGAAGTTTGTCCCCCATACGCTTGAATTGTGTGCCCTCCCGAGCTGGGCTCCCGCTGCACCGCCGACGCTGATGGCGGGCGTTATCAAAGCGGCTGCTCCTACTTCACCTCCCCATCGGATCAGACGGTTGTCTGCCGGCGCGTTACGGCTTCCGGGATATCCTCTTTGAAGCAGATCGGTTGAAAAGCCGACTGCCAGGTCAGGTGATAAGCTGACAGGAAACGCAACGTTCTCGTCCAGCCCTCCATCCTTCTGTTGAAAAACATTCAACGCTACAGCCGGATTTTCGATCAAGACAAGTGCGGCAGGATTAGAAAACATGGCTGTCACATCATTCGTTTCTTCGATGTCTGAATTGCCCAGCGCAAACTCTCTCGCACTGTGAGGATATATCTGAGCCGAGCTTTGGCCATAACAGAAAATCATTGCCAGGAGCAAGAATGGGATCGAAAATAATTTCTTCATGTCTGCCCTCATCCCACCAGCCTGAAGAAACCGAACAACAGCAGAACTTCGTAGCCGAATCCCGAAAGATCCTTCAGCAGGTCGTCCTGTTGGGGGACATATACGGTATCGCCCGCCCGCACTTCGGGGACGTCTTCTATGTTGCCGTTTTCCAGGTGCTTTGTCAGGTCGACCTCTTCAAATCGGTGACCGGCACCGGTCCTGAATATCTTGACATGCCTGAGGTCTGCGTTGGGCGCAGGGCCCCCCGCTTCTGCGATCGCCTGTATGAGCGTAATTTCACCGAAGACAGGATAGCTGGCCTGCTTGGTTACCGAGCCCATGACATTTATTTTCTGGTTCATCTGGATGTGGGAGACGGTAACCCTCGCATTTCCTTTCACGTAAGCCGTCAGGCGCTGCCTCAGAGCGTCTTTGAAGTTTCCGGTTGTCATCCCAGCGGCCGCGACTTCGCCGAGGAGCGGTACCGTCACGGCGCCGTATTCGTTGACCGTCGCGGTCGTATTGAATTCCGGATATCCCCAAACGGTGATTTCCAATTCGTCCCCGGGTTTGATCACGCGTCCGTTGGCATTGCTTCCTGAGCTGGTGTCGGGTGCGTAAGCTGAAGAGGGTGCGTATTGTGTTCCGGTGTGCTCCCGGAAAAACGTGGATGAACTAGCAGCGCAGCCTGCGAGTCCGACTGAGAAGAACAGCGCAATTGTCAGGATCTTCGAGCCGGTTCTGTAGATTGTTTTGGTGGTGGCGCTCCCCACAGGCGACGTGTGTGATTGTGCATTCGTTCCAGATCTGTTTTCAATCGGTGGCTTCATGGGATACTGAGATTCACTTTCTCTTGTGGTTGTGAATAGTTGCGGGGTGGGCATCATATGACTGGTGCGAGCCATGTAGTCCGGTGCTGCTTGTAGGCGAGCCGTGGAACTTTCCGGACTGTGCCATCATATGTGTTCCTCCTCTCGTGTGCGATGGTAATACGTCAACTAGTGTGCCGTGGGGGTAAGGCCGGAATTCCAGTCCTATTGTAGAGATTGACGCGAAAGGTTCACTGCTGGAAGCACAAAAAGCGTGTACGGTTTACGCGCTTCGAGACGCGGCGGAGGGCGATTTGAACGGAAGTGTAACCTAATTACTCACCACCGGAGGATTCCGGGCAATAAGTGTGTAGTACGGTTCATGATTCCGGGTCTTCAACCGCGAGAGCCCAGCCAAGGATAGCAACAGCTCCGATTTTTAGCCTCTATCGTTCGCTTTCAACCTGAAGGAGCCGCGGCACGCATATTGAGGCAATGCAAGTAACACAAGGAAGAAGGATATGAAAAACTCACAATTCACAATCGAGGAAATGATGTCGGTGTTGAGGCGTAGAAAGAGAGCCTTCCTGATTCCGCCGGTACTCATTCTCTCCATATGCGTTCTTGGCGCATTCACGCTGCCGAGGCAGTACGAATCGTCCACGACCATACTTGTTCAACCGAACCGGGTTCTCAACCGACTGATGAGCTACATCTTTCCCGCGACCACGTCGCCGTCGTCGGATCCATATAGAAGCCCCATCGGTGATCTCAACGAGGTAGTATACAGCCATCCAATCATAGAAGATCTGATTGACAGTATCGGGATAAGGAACACTCCGTCGTCCGGCTACTCCGATGAGAGTCTTGTCATGCTGGTAAGGAAGCATATAAAGACCGCCATCCTGGGGATGAGCACCTTCTCGATTACATATTCCGACACAAATCCCGCAAGAGCTCAAAGGGCTGTTTCTGTTTTAACGAACCTATTAATAGAGAACAAGGTGCAGCTCGAGAATGAGAAGAATGAGTTTGCCGTCCGATTCTTCGAAAAGAAAGTGGAGCAGCTTCATCAAAAGTTTATCGAAAGTCAAAACGCTCTCATAGCGGAACTCAGACAGCGTGCGGATGATCTTCCGACAGACGACCGTCGTCTGCTATACGGCGAGCTTCTCGATAACGATACGAATATCGACAACACCCAGACCCAGCTGGACAGCTACAGCGGCTCGCTTAAGATAGTCAAGGCCGTGTTGGATTCGGGCGTATCGCCTAACAGCGTACAGGACCTGTATCAACTTCAGTTAAGTGACATTCCTTTCTCCGATGAATTCAGAACTGCGCTGGATTCGTATACCCAGTTGTCTCAGACTTATACTCCTGAGTACCCCGGTGTAGTTAAAGCCAGGGAAGACGTCATGAGCAAACTGCAGAAGGTCAGGGATGGATTGATATCGGTTATCTTGCAGGACCGCTCGAAGCTGCTTGCCTTAGAAAAGCGGAAAATGGGAGCCATTTCCGCGATAGAGACGGCTACAGTAGCAAAAACGCAGAACGAAGGCATGCAGACCACTTATGACACTTACCGAAATCTATACGAAAATATGAGTCTCAGTCTGGAGCGCGCACGGACAATGCGTGAACTCGATCAAAGAGCGTCACAGCAGTTCGTGGTAATAAATCCGCCTATCGTGCCGACGAGACCCTCGAAGCCCAACAAGGCTTTGATTATCGGCGGTGGAATGGGGGCAGGCCTCTTTGTGGGTCTCCTTGCAGCCGGGTTTGTAGAGCTGTTCGACACGAGGATAAGGACGCCGAAAGACCTCGAAATGTTCGACCGCCCGATAATTGCCTATTTGCCTGCACCGACTGTGAAAATAAAGAAATGAATGGGAACCGGATACTCATGGATGACAAGATTCATTTGGATGATTTGCTTGCCGGGGGGGGCAATGGCGAGACACCGGAAAACAAACATACGCTGATAAGGGACAACGAACGAAAGCAATCGCCAATAACATCGATTGAAAGTGCGATTCTGCAAAAGAAGAGGATCGTCACGAGCAGCCAAAGAGGGAACGGTATGGATGAAAAACTCCTGTCGTTGGAGTTGTACAACAGTTTCAATTACCTGGTTCTTCCTGACGATCAGAGACCGCTCGGCTACTCCATTGGAGTCACGAGCCCGAACAGAGCCGAAGGGAAGACGACAGCGGCCTGCAATTTTGCGATCTCTCTGGCGGTCGGTTCGAAAAGAAGGACGGCCATCATCGATATGAATCTCCAACGCCCGAAACTTCATGAGATATTCGGAGTCCCCCTCGGCCCCGGAATTGTGGACGCACTTACCGGCGATGAAGTATTCGTTACTCCGTCAAATATCGAGAATCTGTTTGTCCTTCCGGCGGGGAAAGCGATGGGAAAGAAGATTACGCTGGCTCACCTGTCGGCGTTCAAAGACATAGTGGAGTCTCTGTTGCGAGAATATGACATACTTGTCGTCGACCTTCCTTCTCTGGATACGAGAGATTTTCCTACCGTTTTCTGCAATCAGCTGAACGGGCTCCTGGTAGTTGCAGAGGTCGGCAAGACAAAACGACGGGACATCGAAAGAGTGTTCCGTAAAGTCCACACCAACCAGGTCCTCGGATTCATAATGAACAAAGTAGACGATAAGAAGCTATAGCATACGTGATGGGAAGGAATTTAGAACAATGTTGTCGCTGATCGTATTGGTTTTCTTTTTGCTGCTCAGCATGAACCTTGGGAAGCATATCTGGAAATCCCGCGCCGGTTCGTACACGGCGCTTCTCCTGTTCGCTTTTCTTCAGGCTGCGATTGTCCTGTTTGAAATGTTTAGAATGAAACCTCCACTGGGTCATTGAGCTGAGGCGAAGCAATGCGCAACGAGTTTAGATCCGGAATAGAAGAGGGCCGCCTGAAGCCGTGGGTGCCGTACAATCCCTCTGAGCTTCTGGCATTCCTCTTTGTGATCGGGGTTTCTATGGTCCTTGCTCTCATCCTGGTGCTGACCAACGGGAAAATTATTGCCGCCTTCGCATTCGTTACCGTCGTTGCAGTCTTCTTCCTGACTTTCTACAGAGTCGATCTCGGCTTCGATCTGTTTTTCGCGATGGTGCTGACGTTCGACCAGTTTTCCATACCAGGGTCGGATCCAATTACGCTGAGGGTCCATTACTTCGAGAATTTGAAACAAATTCCGTACATCCCGAGTAATCCGCTGGGCGTCATGAACCCTCTCGAACTGCAGTTAGCTCTCCTGCTATTGGCGTGGTTCCTCGCGATAAGCTTCAGAAGAGATACCCGAATACAGGGGCAGCTCGGTTGGGGTGCGGCACTTGTCTTCTTTGCGGCCATGGGAGTTTCGCTAACGTACGGGCTGAAGACGGGCGGCGCGTTCCTCCCCTCTCTCTGGTCCGTCCGGGCGCTGTTTTATTTCGGCTTTTTGTATTTCTTCGTCCCTCAAGTTATCCAGACGCGCAAGCAGATAGAGACTATAATGTGGATCGCTATCTTCGCCATTACCTTCAAGGCGATCCAGGGCGGGGTGCGGCTGGCTCTCCTCGGATTTAAGTTCGGCCCGTACACCACACTGACCAATCATGAAGACCCGGTATTCATGAACACCCTGTTCATCTTCCTTATCGCTCTGATCCTGTTCGACGTCAAGACAAACCAGAGAAAGGCACTGTTGTGGTTTCTTCTCCCCTTGATGATCGGGTATATGGCAGGACAAAGACGCGCGGCTTTTGCCGGTTTCTTCGGATCGCTGGCGGCTCTTATCGTCCTTCTTCCGAAACCCAGGCGGTGGATGCTGATCAAAGCCCTGGTGCCGATAATGATTCTTTTTGCCGCCTATAGCGCCGTATTCTGGAACGACCCCGGGAGGCTCGGTCTGCCGGTACAAATGATAAAATCGGGAATCTTCCAAAAGAACAAAGCTGACGATGGGGCGAGGTACCTCTCCAATCTGTACCGGCTGAACGAAGATTATGATCTTGCAGTCACAATTCGTCACAAGCCGATCACGGGAATAGGGTTTGGGCACAAATATCTTCAGCCCATCGAACTTCCGAGAATAGTCTTTCCGCTTCAGGACTACATTTCTCACAATGCAATTTTGTGGATAATGGTCGAGATGGGTGCTGTCGGATTCCTGCTCTTCTTTCTTTTTATGGATACCATCGTTTTCAGGGGGGCCGCGGTTTTCCGAAAGCTTGAAGACCCTTACTTGAAGGCTGTCTGCCTCGTAGTTGTGATTGCGGTGGTGAACCAGGTGATGGTTTCTTACTACGATCTTCAGCTGACCTTCTACCGCAATATGGTCTACCTGGGGACGCTCACCGGTTTCCTCCCGACATTAAGCAGGCTACACGATGAAGAAAAGGCGTCCTCCCAAAGCGGGAGGAAACCGTCTCAACTGCAGATATGAAAGAAATGATGAATTTTATGTTTCAAACCGTTTTCACCTGCAAACTCCCGCTGGAGGCGGCAGGTAAAATTATCTCTGGCCGGAGGATCTGAATGAGCAATTCTGTCCGGGATTCCTTGACCAAGAACACGACGATGCTGATGGCAACGCAGATGTCCACGTGGGTCTCCGGATTTGTCCTCATGATGTTCCTGCCCCGCTACCTCGGCAGCGAAGAGTATGGTGCGCTGTATCTTGCAATCTCGATCCAGACAATCTTCCAGGCTGTAATTGATTTCGGTGGTCAGTACCAGATATCTAAAGCAGTGTCGCGTGATCGTCGGAACATTTCGGAGCTTATGTCCGACTCGGCAGTTCTACGGATCGGACTCTGGCTCGCGTCGATTGTCCTGACCCTGGCCTTGTGCGAAATAGCGAAGTATCCATGGACTACTACGCTGATAGTGATGCTGCTGGGATTTTCCAATGTCGGGAGGGCGGCAATATCTCTGACCCGTTTCGGTTTTCAGGGGATCGAGGATATGAAATATCCTGCGATCGCCGCGGCGGTAGAGCGCAGCGTAATGATGTTTACGGTTGTGCCCGCCCTGCTCCTGGGTGCGAAGGTTGTTGTTGTCGCGCTATTGATGGTTGTGGCGATGCTCTTCGATTTCTGGATTTCCGTGCATTTCTCGAGGCTTTTGTTCAGGTTCAAACTCAAGATTCGCTTGGGGAAAGTCGCTTCTCTGGTGCGCAGCGGTTTACCGTATTTCATGTGGTCCGTGTTCGGGATCATGTACTATAGAATCGATGCGGTTATGCTCTCCCTGATGGTTCCGACTTCGGAGATCGGATGGTATGGTGCAGCGTACCGGCTCTTCGACACTCTGATGTTTCTGCCGTCTATCTTTTCTCAGGCTTTGTATCCGATATTGTCGAGACTTAGTACTTCCCAGTTCAACTCCATGAGAAATACGACGGAGAAAAGCCTCGAATTTCTCTTCCTTGCCAGCATTCCTATAGCGATTTCGCTTCTTGTGTTCGCTCGACCGATTATTGCCTTCCTTTTCGGTATCCCGGAGTACGGACCCACGGTGGAAATAATCCAAGTTTTTGCGGTGGGGATCGTCCTTGTGTACGTGGACTTTGTAATTGGCAACACGGTCTTTGCCCTCGACATGCAGAGACAGCTGGCGATGGTGGCGTTTGCAGCCGTTTTTGTAAACGTCGCATTGAACTTTGTTCTAATACGGCATTTCCAATTTGTATCCGGTAACGGCGGCATCGGCGCGGCAGTCTCGACCGATCTGACGGAGCTGTTCGTGTTGGCAGCCGGAGTCTGGCTTCTCCCCCGGGAGATTTTCACCCGCCGGTTATTCAACGTGACTCTGAAAGGGGCGGGGTCCGGGCTTTTGATGTGGCTATCGATCATCGCATTTTCTTCCCTCGGTTTCCCTTGGTTTCTTCAGGGGGGTTTGAGCGTGCTGGCCTACGTCGCATCTTTGATTCTTCTTTCTACGTTCGAGCCTTCAGAGATCGCGGCGGTCAGAAAGGCATTTAACCCAGGAAACATCAAACAAAACCTGTTTGCAAAGAAAGGCGTTGATGCATGAAGATCCTGCATATTGCTCCCTATTCTCCTGTCCCCCCGATTTTCGGCGGCGCACTGCGAACCTACCACATGCTTAAAGGATTTGCCCTCAAGCATGACGTTACCTTTGTGACGTACGGCACCGCCGATGATGAAAGTATGTTGAAGAAACAGTTCGGCAAATTAGTCAATCGTATAAACGTTGTCCGCAGGGAACCTCTGTCTCGCACGCGTTTGATGATGAAGTTTCTTGACTCGCTTGTCCACCGGAGGAGTCTATTCTTTACGTCTACTGTGAGTAAGGAAATGCAGAAGACGCTTGATTCACTGTGTGAGAACAATAGCTACGACGCGGTAATATTTGAGTTCCCTGCGTTGGCTCACATGAATTTAAAGACGGATGCTATCAAAGTGGTCGATGAGCACAACGTCGAGTACAACAATTTCAAACGAATGTATGAGAATGTCAGGTCGCCCCTGCGAAAGATTTTCTTCCTAAGGGAACACGTGAAGGTATATCGCGAGGAGCTGGACGTCTGCCGCAAGATGGACGCCGTGTTTGTCACCTCTTCCGTAGACGGTGACCTTCTCGACAGGGATGTGCCCGATAAACTGAAGTACGTGATACCGAACGGCGTCGACACGGAGTATTTTGCGCCGTCACACGTATCTCCCGAGCCGTACTCGATGGTGTTTACAGGCACGATGGACTACCTGCCAAACCATGACGCGATGATGTACTTCCTGGAAAAGATATTTCCGCTGATAAAGAAAGTCGTTCCCCAGGCAAAGATTTACATCGTCGGCAGCAACCCTCCCAGGGCACTCCGAAGAATGGCATCCGATGACATCATTGTAACGGGGTTCGTGGATGATGTGCGTCCCTACACCGCTCGCGCCAGCGTCTACGTGGTTCCTCTGAGGATGGGGAGCGGGACAAGGCTGAAGATCCTGGAGGCGCTTGCCATGAAGAAAGCGATTGTAACAACGAGCATTGGCTGTGAAGGAATCGACGTCCGGGACGGGAAAGATGCGGCAATCGCGGATAATCCAGTCCAGTTCGCCGAAAAAGCCATAAGTCTGCTCCTTGATCAGAATAAGGCCGATGCACTCGGAGAGGAAGGCTATAAGCTGGTGAAGTCACGATACGACTGGGACATTGTGGCCGGTCTGTCGAACGAAGCAATACATTCCCTTGTGAACAAAAAGAGGAGCAAAATGGCACCGAGGATTCATTTCTTCAATAGCGTCGATGGCTCTAAGAAGAACGGTGACGGCGAGAAGGATTCCCACAATCCGAGTCCGGCTGTCAAGGTTCTCATTTACCATAGGGTTGTTGACAACAAGCAAGTAAGTCGCAGTTATTCATGGAATGTCAGTCCTTCCCAGCTGCGCACCCACCTGGAGCTGTTGGACAGATGGGGCTACTGCTGTATCGGGTTTGAGGACTATTCGCTGTACTTGAAGGGTGTCCTTAAGCTCCCGAAAAAACCGGTGATCCTGACGTTTGATGACGGATATGACGACGTGCACGATAATGTCATGCCTTGCTTGAAGGACTTCGGAGCAAAGGCAACTTTGTTCGTTCTTGGCGACAGATCGGTCAGGAGGAACGTATGGGACGAGCCCAAGGGGGTCGCAGGCGCCACTTTAATGAGTGACGAGAAGATACTGGAGCTGCACAGGGCAGGTTTCGAGATAGGTTCGCACTCAATGACTCACCTGAACCTGACGAAAACGTCGCTGGAATCGGCCTGGAGTGAGATTTCCCGGTCGAAAGAGGTACTGGAGGATCTGGTCGAGGCTCCGGTTATCTCTTTCGCATATCCTTTCGGGGCTTGTGACGAGGAGCTGAAAGGAATGATCAGAGCAGCGGGGTATGAATACGCCTGCGGGGTCTTCTCGGGTCCGCCGAAATTCTCCGGAGACTTCTTTGACATAAGGCGCATACCTATAACGAACGGCTCAAACGTATTCGATTTCGCCGTTAAAATACTAACCCCCTACGAATATTACAGTTGGATAAGATGGACGGCGGGAGAAAGGTTTCACGCGCATGGTGTCAGGCACTACCCGAGGCCGGAGTCGGCTCAAGTAGTCGAACGGGAGATAGCAATGGAGACGAAAAAATAATTGAAAGGCGATAACGTGAACGAACTGAGTATAGGTTACTGGGGCCTGCCGGAAGAAGCCTGGACACTTCAGGAACAATCCCCTTCAGGTGATTTTGAGTTGACCGTCCAGGTTGTCAATGAAGTAAGTGCGTTTGCTTCGCTCGAGCATCAGTGGGACGAGCTGGCCGAAAATTCCTCGTCGACTGTATTTCAGACTTTCGACTGGCAATACCTGTGGTGGAAGCATTTTGCCACGAGGCATGACTGCCATATGTTCCTCGTTCTGGTGAAGAGCGGAGAGAAGCTGATCGGCATAGCTCCCTTCTACATCCAAAGCTATTCAATCCTGGGTTTCCGAATTTTCAGGCAGCTTAAATTCACCGGTGGAGGGATCCAGTCATCCAAACTGTCCGTTCTGTCTCTGGAAAGGGACGGCCCGTCAGACTACCTGGACATTATCGCCATGCGAGGACACGAGAGACAGGTTACGAGTGTACTGGCCGGTTTTCTCCGGGAAAAAGCATACCTCTGGGACGAGATGTATTTCCAGAACATCCCGGAAGAGTCAATAATATCCGCTTATCTGCTTCCTCTCATGCGTCAGTCTGGCTGTTCGGTAGCGACAAGCACCGCAGATGAATGTTTGAAGGTCGATCTTCCTGATACGTACGAAGCCTACCTGGGCTCACTCAAAAAGAAGGCGAGACAGCATTGCCGTCATGCATGCAGGGTATACTTCGAGAATCAGCAGTACAAGCTAGACGATGTTTCACAGCCTGGAAAGATTGACGGTTCACTCGAGGTCCTCTCGAAACTTCACCAGAAGCGATGGAATGAACTCGGATATGCGGGACTCTTCTCCGACAGCCGCTTCGAGTCCCTTCATAACGACGTGGCCAAGACCTTCGCCAAGAAGGGCAGGCTATGGTTCAAAGTCCTCCGCAGGGAGGGAAAACCGGTGGCCGCAGAGCTCGGGTATAAGTTCAATGGTCGTATCTACCCGTACACCAGTGGCTTCGACGAGGGACGGGTTGCCGGGTCGCCGCATTCGAGCCCGGGTCTGGCTATGAAACTGCTTGTGGTCAAAGATGGCATAAGCTCGGGGTCTAAGATGGTAGATCTGTCGCGCGGAGGTGAAGGTTATAAATATGACCTGACTTCTAATGTAACGCATAACATTCATGCCACTGTTCACTTCTCGTCGAGGAAGACCGACAGAAGGAGAAGGACTTTTCATGTTTATCGAGCTGTTGTCTCCACCATGGCAAGGGTGAATTGCGAAATTGAAATAATGAGAGTGATGGCCAGGCAAAAGAAAACGAAATTTATCCTCCCGGATTACGTCCGGTCTCTGAGGCATAGAGCTTCGACCGGTTCCACGGGCTTGTTTTCCCGTCTTAAGAAGGGAAGCATGAAGCTTACTCCACTCGCCGAAGATTTTGAACCCTCGAAGAGAGGAGAGGTGAAGCCACATGCGCAGACGCAACCGAAGGAGCAGTAGGCAGTAACAGAATGATGCGTGTGATTTGCACCGACAACCGACGCAGTGATGCAGACTTAAACCAACCCATAGAACATAGTTTGGAAGGACGACTATGTCTCTTCGATAGAGGGAGCAAGGACGATGAAAACAGAAAAGGACAAGAAAATAGACCCGGAGAGGAGGACAGAAACGGCCCGGGTCAAAACTAATTCGAAAAAGGAGGATGAAGGGAAGAATGATTTGCATGAGTCTAATCTTTTGAAGCTGCCTCCTCTGACCAGTCCCAATGATGCGAACACGGACCCGTGGACTCTGGATGCACTTCTGCAACAAAGTTATCATTTGATTTCTATGCTGAGAATGTCGATGAGTTCATGGATAATAACAAGCGAGGTGTCCCGCAACAAGAAAATACAGGTGACGAGGAGATACGAAATTCCGACTGTTGCAATTGAAATGCCGCTCGAGATTATCCTTTCCAAGAGCCGCCTTTTGGAGTATATGGAATTGTGCTCCAGTTTCGGGATGACATCCATCGAATACTGGAACGGTCACCCCGATGCGGTTTTGTTGCCGCGGGAAGTCGTGAAATTGGCCGGGGAATACGAACTGGACGTCCTTGCCAGAGTCATGCTCAAAAGAGGGGCGGAGAACGACAAACGCAGAAATAAGAAATTGCTGGATGAGTCAAAAGAGTGGCTCGACGCCGGGGCGAAATATCTTGTTGTTGAGCCCTTCGAGGCGGACAGCAAACTGTTGTCTTCGAAGGTAACCAGGAGGCTCAGCAAAAGCTTTGCGGAAAACCTTGCGTTCACTTTCGGTCTCCACTCCGTCATGTTTGAAGCACCTGTTAGAGAAAGTCAGACACTTCTCTTAGATCATTTTGGGCCGGGAGTTCGCCTCTGTGGGGTTCGTCTTGAGGATCTCCTTGAGGTTGAATCGTACAGGCGACAGCCATATTCAGGTTTCTTCGGAGGACCAAAGATTGGCACCTACATGACCGATCTCGATGACGAAAAATATGTAGTAACTGAATCCGAAAGAAGTGCCAAAAAGAACCATGCGGGGGCTGATGGGCTGGAACATCAGACGAAATGAAGGAGAGACATTGAAGGAGCGTTGTTGTACCGTTTTGGAAGCCTCGTTCCCGCACCTCAGACTAGACATACTTTGCCGAACAACAAGGACGGTTCACTATGATTGAATTTATTGAAGACCCGAAAGGATTAATGTCTTTAGCCGGTGAGTGGAACGAGCTTGAGAAGAGCTTCGACACTCCAATACTCAGTTATGAATGGTTTTCGGCTTGTACAAAGGCGTTCTGTCCCCCCGGGGAACTGAAGATGATTATACACAGGTCCGGCGGTGAGCTGGATGCCATTGCGCCGCTGGGGACCTTCGGGAAAAGCAGCGCGAGGCTCGAGGTCCTCGGTACTTCCATTGTCCGCGAGCCAGGCGGATTTCTGTACAAAGATGCTGAGGCGCTGGAGGAAGTCATTCAAGCTGCTCTCAAGTTGAGACTACCGCTTTTCTTGAAAGGGTTCAACATTGCCTCCCCGGAGGCCGAGATACTGGAAAGGGAAATTGGATCGGGGGGGCTTGGAGCCATGGTCAGAGAGGAAAGAATCCCATGGGTCCGTATCCAGGGAAGTTGGGAGGATTTTGAGAAGAGCATATCTTCCAGCCGCCGGTCAAGCTTCAGAAGACTTAAGCGTCTTGCCGAGGCAAAGGGAGAGGTCCGGTTCGAGGCTGCAGTCCCTACTGCTGATGACGTGGACAAGTACCTCGATGAAGCATTCGCCGTTGAAGCGTCGAGCTGGAAGGGAAGGAAAGGGACCGCCATGCAGTCGTACAGACAACTCGGTGAATTCTTTCGTGAATATGCGCGCAAGATTGTGGAGGCCGGAAAGCTTCACCTTTTCTTCCTTCGTGTCGACGGCGTTGCAGTCGCCATGGGGCTTACAGCTCTTCACTCGAACCGGTTGTGGGTGTTCAAAGTAGGTTATGACGAGGCATGGTCATGGTGTTCACCGGGGATTCTACTGATGCATCAGATGGTCCGCTACTGCTTCGAACATAAATTGTACAGCTGCGAGTTTCTTGGCGCTGATGAGTCATGGTTGCACATATGGGCAAACGAATCTCACAGCCTGGCAACCTACCGGGTCTATCCCGGAACCCTGGGAGGGCGGATGAGGATTGCGGGTGAGTTCCTTCAAATGTCGGTGAACAAAGTGAACACGGTCATCTCAACCAGAAGGGCCCACAAAGGTCGGAGTAAGAATGTTGAACACGCTTAGGAAAAGCATAGTAACCACCATCGCGTCCAGGCATGTCGTCGGATCGGAGATTGCTGATGCCCTGCCGGTGTGCCGTTGGGCAAATAGGATGGGATTTCACTCCATCCTGTCACCATGGGCGCGGCCGGAAGACACTCACCGGCGGATGTTTGAGCGGTACCGTGAGGTGCTCGAATCGATACCGAAGGAAAATATCGATTGTTATCTCTCTGTGAAGCTTGAATCTATAGGCTATGACAGCGGGATGTTCGACGAATTGGTGGAAACAGCGCGTCTTAACGGCGTACGGCTTCACCTGGATTCCCTCGGCCCTGATTCTGCCCCTGTCAATTTTAGCTTTCTGGAAAAGGCGGCCGCGAGGTATGACAACCTCGGCTGCACGCTTCCTTCAAGGTGGCGCCGGAGCCTGGGCGATGCCGAACGGGCGATCGAGATGAACCTATCCGTAAGAATAGTCAAAGGCCAGTGGGAAGATCCCGGTACGGTCAAGGTAGACAGCAGGAAGAACTATATCGCGGTTGCCGAGAAACTGGCTGGGCGAGCGCGCCATGTAGGGACCGCAACACACGATTCGCCGCTCAGTGAAAAGGTGCTGGGAATACTCTCTTCAGCCGGAACCCATTGCGAGTTGGAACAGCTGTCCACGCTGCCATTAAATGGCATGAAGGCGGCTGCAAAGCACGGGTATGGTTACCGCCTATATGTCGCTTACGGCAGCCCCGGAATCCCATACAATACAAGGTTCATGCTCTCACGTCCCAGCATGGTTGCCTGGGTGCTCACTGATTTTACATTGGATCTGAAGAAACCGTGGGCGAAATATGGCTGAGAGCGAAGAGACAATAGCCGGCGCGGATCCCGGGCACGCAGACAATGTGCCGGGTCATGGGAAATTTATCGGAGTAGACAAATATTGAAAACGATAATTCTCCTGCTGGATATCATCTGCGCTCTGCCGTTCCTTTTCTTCTCGGCTTATCTCGCATTTCTCACTCTTCTGGCGATGTTCCAGAAAATGAAGCCGGCGGGGAGGTATCAGGGCGAAGCCAGACGATTTGCCGTGCTGGTACCTGCACACAATGAAGAGGCCGGCATTGAGCGTACATTGCACAGCCTCATGAATGTGGAGTACAGCCCCGGCAAATTCGACGTCATAGTTATTGCGGATAACTGTACAGATAGAACCGCGGAGATATCCAGGGCATCCGGCGCGACGGTATTTGAAAGGACTGACACATCGCTTCGCGGGAAGGGTTATGCTCTTAAATGGTGCCTGGAAAAGCTGGGGGAGGCGGAAGAACCGTATGATGCGTTCGTGATTGTCGATGCAGATACTGTCGTCACGAAGAACTTTCTGAGAGTCATGAGCTCGTATCTTGAAGACGGGGCCGACTGCATCCAATGCAGCGATATGGTCGTTCCGCAGCCGGGCGCCTGGAGCCCGGAGATGACCCGCGTAGCGTTCATTCTTCACAATTACGTCAGGCCTCTGGGGAGGAAGGCAATCGGCTGCGGGCCAGGACTGAACGGCAACGGGATGTGCTTTTCCAGGAAACTGATAGAAGAAAAGTCGTGGAATTCATTCTCGCGAGCCGAGGATCTCGAACACTATCTCCAGCTGTCTTTGGATAATGTGAGAGTCGCTTTTGCTCCAGAGGCGGTCGTGTATGCGACAATGCCTGCGGATTCCGGAAGCGCAAAATCGCAGAGAAAGCGCTGGGAAATGGGAAGGCTGCCCCTCCTGAAGAAGTATTCGAAGGCCCTGATGTTAAAGGCGCTCCGGAAAAGGTCCTTTGTCACCCTGGACGTTCTTATTGAATTGATAACCCCTGCTTTTGTAAATATGTTTGCCGTGACAATACTGGCGCTGTTTATAAACGCGGTACTGGTTGTGCTGGGGGCCAGGTGGATCACCGGACCGGCACTGCTGTGGGGATTGGCGGTCCTGATGGAGCTGTTCCATGTGCTTGCCGGATTGGCAGCAGCGCGTGCGGACCGTAATGCTTATCTGGCCCTAGCCAGCCTGCCAAGATATGCGATTTGGAAAGTCGGATTATATATTAAGACGGGTCTGAAAGGGGATGACAAGTCATGGGTTCGGACGGCGCGCCAACCTGCTGAGCGTGGCAATCATTCTTGACATTTACCTCGTTCGTGACCCGGCACAGCTTCAGCCGGCTCGATGGGTTCTTAAGAAAAAAACGGTCTGCAGCGCCCTTTGAGCGAGGGGTGAATTTCCCTCTATAACGAAAGCCTTTAGTCTACGAGAGCTGCTTTTCGCCGGCCAGGCTTTGGGCGACAGGATGCTTCCTTCCTCGTGCCACGGCCTCCTCGGCAATTCCTCTCACCGCGTTCACAAACTGCTCGATCGTATACTCGCTGCGGGCTATCTTTATCGCCTCCTGGCCCATCCGCTCGGCCACCTCCGGATGCTCCCACAAGTCCTTAATCGCTTCACGCAGTGCCTGCGGGTCGCCCTGCGGGACGTACAGTCCGGTCACTCCCTCTCTGACGAGGTCCACCTGTCCCTGAACGCGGGAGCAGATAACTGCCTTCCCCATAGCCATTACCTCGATGATTGTCGTTAACCCGTTGTCCGTATCGGTAGGGAGCAACGGGATAACTACAAACTTCGAACGTGCATATAGATCGCGGAGTTCTGTCGGGGGTAGATTGCCCACGGTCACATTCGGCGGCATGGACTTCTCATTCATTGCGGCTCTCACGGTGTCGTACATTTTCCCCCGCAGAGAGACTGCTATGTGGCATTTGATGTTCGGCAAGCCCCGCATCGCTTCTATCAGAGTCGGATAATCGCGCATCTCTCGCCCGGCAGAGCATATCATGTCGGTTTCACGCTCCATGGGGCGATAGAACTTCTGATCTGTATACGGATTGACGAACCTGACGTGCTCGGCAGGAAGGTGCAGTACGTTCAGTGCGAAATCGTACTGGACAGTTGACCAGAGTATCACCGCCGAAATCTTGCGATAAACCAGTTTAAGAAGCCTCGCCTTCTTCGGCTTGGATATCCATGTCATGAGAGAGATATGCGGCACGTTCGTCCCGGTTATCATCAGGAGCAGCGCGAGCAGCATGGCCGGTTGTTCTCCCCAGGAGATTATCACGTCGTATTTCTTTCTAAGAAAGAACGCCTCAAGAACCGAAGATGTTGAGAACGGCAGGTACCTGTACAATAGCCTCCGCCACGACGGCGCCCTCGACAGAAACTGCTCGTCAAGAATATCCGTGTTCAGAGTGCGCCCGAACAGCGACCTCCGCGGCATCTCGTCGGCTTCTTCCTTTGCAATATCGGCCGGCGGGAGAGCGGCCGTAACAACCGTCAGTGCTCTAATTTGCTTTCCTGCTGTTTGAATTGAAGCTTCGCTTGCCATCGGGTTCCTCCGTATCTCATAGAGTGATCGGCCATCGGATCGCCTGGGCAGCACTTGCCGCAATGCCCGGTTCACATCCTCTTGAATCGAATTCGCTTTGGAGCATTCAGTTGATTACATATATAATACATATATTAAATGCGAATCGTTCCAGGCGGCCGGCGTCAGAAGGAAACCTTACGGACGTGCCTGAAAATGAACACTCAACGCCCAAAAACTGTTATCATAGTATAGTTTGATGATTGCAGAATCAGGTAACCGATAACCGTTTGATAGGAAGAAGGTATAACGATGAATAGCGCGTCTCAGATGAGTGAAACTGCCGACAGGGCCGTGTTCGATATCCGTGAATGGCTTGGAAAGGGCCTGACATGGGAAGAATACCTTGCCGGCTGCGTTAAAAATGTTGAGAGGATGAGATCCGTCTACCGGAAGGTTGTTATTCCGGAAGATCAAATAGAGTTCTTCAGGAAGAAGGGGAATATGACGTTCGTGTGCATTTCAGAGGACTGGTGCCCCGACTGCGTGCAGAACGTCCCGTTCGTAGTCAGACTTGCCGAACACCTCCCGGATGTGAATATCCGGTTGTTCTTCCGGGACCGCAACGAGGCTCTGATGGACCATTACCTGACGGCCGGAAAGAAGGTTGTTCCGACGGTCGTGTTGTTCAATTCTCAGCTGCAGGAACTTGGAAAGTGGGCAGGACCCAGCCGAAAAGCGAAGATATGGACGAGGAGTACACTGATAAAGGGGAGGAAAATCACCGAGATTCCCCGCGATGAACTTGAAAAGTTCGGTCCCCTTTATGACGAGAAATTCCTGAATGAGTTCTACCTGGACACTCTTGAAGAGCTGAGATCCGTGCTGAGGTGAGCCGGAAAAGACCTTGGAACCGCTTTTTAATACAAGCCCGCGAAGAGTCGGAAAGCGTTAAACGAATTGAACCCGCATGGGGTCACAGGAGCAGTACGAATGAAGAAGATAGTGGTAACATATGAAGCCGGCGAACAAGAAAGAGAGATGTTCCGAAATCAGTTTCCTGCACTTGAAACTGCCTTCCTTGCCGAGCGTCGAAACGGCAATAAACCGGAGACCATCCTCGATGGCGCAGAAGTTTTGATATCCTGGAACCCGACGAAAGAGCTGAAATCTGTGGATCCGGCTTCCCTCCGGAATGTGAAATTTGTGCAGTTGCTTTCGGCGGGTTATGACCATCTGAAGTTTGAAATGTTTCCGAGCGCGAGCCTGATTGCGGCAAATCAGGGAGCATACGCGCTCCCCATGGCCGAACATGTGCTTGCCATGATCCTCGCCGGGGCAAAGAAGCTGAGGCGCTATCACGACAGCCTGGCAGAGGGGAAATTCAACCAGCTCAAGAGTTTCACGAGGCAGGTAACGAATGCGACTCTGGGCATAATCGGATTCGGTTCCATCGGGAAGGAGACTGCCCGCCTCATGGGGCCGTTCAACGTGAATGTCATCGCACTTAATACCAGCGGGAAGACCGACAGGGAGGTCGGATTTTGCGGCACCCTCAAAGATCTTGACCACCTCCTCGTAAATTCGGACTTCGTCGTCATTTCAATTCCCTTGACCGATGATACGGAAGGGCTTATCGGAAAGAGGGAACTGGAAGAGATGAAGGAAGATGCCGTGCTCATAAACGTTGCGCGGGGACCGGTGATAAAGGAGAGAGATTTGTACGAGCATCTGAAAACGCATCCCGACTTCTTTGCGGGAATTGACGCATGGTGGGTGGAGCCGTTCAAGTTTGGGAAGTTCGAAATAAATTACCCGTTCTTTGAGCTGCCCAATTTGCTGGGGTCGCCCCACAACTCGGCCCTTGTTGACGGTATAATGCTGGAGGGTGCAAAACGAGCGGCAGAAAACGTTGCCAAATATATTAGCGGGGAAAAGTTTGCGGGCGTTATCACGAGGAAATAATGAAAATGTGAATTACAAATATCATCTCCAAAAATCAAACGAGAAAGAATATGCCTAATCTTAAAGAGCTGCCAATCGGCGAAAACGCACCGGATGAAGTGAACGTCGTAATCGAAATCCCGAAGGGAACTCACACCAAGATAGAATATGACCCCAAACTGGAAGTCTTCAGACTCGACCGCGTCTTGTATTCTGCCGTACACTATCCGACAGCATACGGATTTATCCCGAGAACTTTATGGGACGACGGAGATCCGTTGGATGTTCTGGTGCTGAACGAAGAACCGCTGCAGACGGGCCTTTTGCTTAGGGCGAGGCCGGTCGGAGTTCTCATAATGACGGACGAGAAGGGGTCCGACAGCAAGATACTTGCTGTGCCTTCCCTCGACCCCCGGTACAACGATGTCACGGAAATAACTGACATTCCGAAACACTTCCTTCGTGAAGCCGAGCACTTCTTCGAGACGTACAAGGAGCTGGAGGGTAAATTTGTGAAGAGCTTCGGCTGGGAGCCAAGTCAGGCAGCTAAAGAAGCCATCATGAAGTCGGCCAGGGATTTTGACGCTCCGCATGACTGAAGATGCGGTTTACCGTTATTGGAGGTTGCTTCTGCTGCTCATACTCACAGTTGCATCGGTTTAATCGGGGGTCGTCGTCGTCGCGCTGTTTGATTTCACACCGGATACCATATAAATTCTCCTGCTGAGTTTCCTATCGGTAAGCAGGAGCATGCGGGGCATCAGCAGCACTACGAGCCTAATGTCAGGCGGAATAAGATCTTTGGACTAACATCGAGGGAGGGAGTGGCATGTCTTCGGGGTTTGAACTTCGTCCGCTGGGCAGCACAGGCATTCAGGTGACGCCTCTCGGCTTGTCTGCCACTTACATGCCCGGTAAGAAAACTGCGTACACCGCGTTCGATGAGGGCATCGATCTCTTCTTTGCCTTCGGAATTGATCTTCAAATGATCCATGCGCTCAGGGAGATCATCCCCTCTCACCGTGACAGGATCGTTCTCGTGACCGGAGCATACAATTACATTTGGCGGGCACAGGATGTCCGGAAGACATTTGAAAAACGACTGCGTCAATTTAAGACGGACTACATCGACGTTTTTTTGTTCATGGGGGTGATGAAGCCTGAACAGTTCTCATGGAGGATGAATGAGGAGATGCTCAAGCTCAAGGAGGAAGGTAAGACCAGAGCAATCGGGATTTCGTGCCACAACAGGAAATTCCTCGGGCAGCTCGCGGCAGAGGGGAATTTGAATACGTTGATGCTTCGATACAATGCTGCTCACCGCGGAGCAGAGCAGGATATCTTCCCGCATCTCGTTCAGCACAATCCGGGAGTTATCAGTTATACCGCAACCCGCTGGACCTATCTGCTTCGCCGCCCTAAGGTGCTTCCGAAGGACACTCGCATACCTACTGCGGGGGAGTGCTACCGGTTTGTCCTTTCAGATCCTCATGTGCATACGGCTCTTACCGCTCCGAGGAACGAGCGCCAGCTGCGGGAAAATATTGAGGCTGTTCGTAAGGGTCCTCTTGATCAGGACGACATAGAGTTCATGAGGGCATTTGGAGACGCAGTCCACAACGAGAAGAAATTGTTCATGTAATCCTGCAGCAACCCGCCGATTCCCGTTAACACAAACTTAACCGTAAGGCAACACGCATTTCTTTGTACCACTGCTTCTGACATCTGATATTTACAGTGTCAAAGAAATGACCGATGAAATTCACTAAGTACTTCCTTTACTTATCGCCGATCATCGTATTTGTAGTTGCCTTATCCATTCGCCAGGCGAATGAGGGGTCGCTCGGTTCCTATTCCAATCCCATCAGGTTTTACTTCACCCCGTCCGTGGACGCCAAAACCATTTCGTCAAACGCGAGGGTGCTGACAGATTACCTGCACAAGGAAACGGGCTACTATTTCACGACGGCAGTACCGGCAAGTTACATCGCCGTTGTCGAAGCGTTCGGTACGGACAAGGTTGACGTTGCCGCGATCAACACATTTTCCTACTTGATGGCACACGCAAAATACGGTGCGGAAGCCAGGCTGAGAGTCGTGAGAGAAGGACAAACCTCATACTGCGGCGAGATTATTGCCCGTGAGGGTTCGGGCATAAATTCTCTAAAGGACCTGGAAGGCAAGAGCTTTGCCTTTGTCGATCCGTCGTCAACGTCCGGTTACATCCTTCCAAATGCGCTTTTCGACAGCCTGGGGATCAAGCTCGGCTCGACGGTCTTCGCGATGCAGCATCCTAATGTGGTGACGATGGTTTACCAGCGCCGGGTCGACGCAGGAGCATGCTATTATGCGCCGCCCGATCCAAAAACGGGTGCAATAATGGATGCACGTGCCAGAGTGTTGAGTCAGTTTCCCGATGTGGCGGAGAAGGTCAAGCTCATCGGCTTTACTCAATATATTCCGAATGACCCGATCGTTTTCAGAAAGGGCCTGAGCCGGGAGATGAAAGAAACCATCACTGACGGGCTTCTGAAATTTGTGAAGACCCCCGAAGGAAAGAAGGCTTGGGAGGATATTTATGACGTTACGGGGTTGGTACGGACAACCGACAGCGACTACGACGGTATCAGAGCATTGCTGGCCAAACAACATATTGACTTTGAAAAACTGGTGAAATAGGACATGCTTCTAACAGTTCGCGACTTGCACAAGATTTACAAATCCGGCACGCACGCTCTTAAGGGAGTCAGCTTCGAGGTGAAGGAAGGCGAGTTCCTCGTCGTGATCGGGCTGAGCGGATCAGGGAAGTCGACAATGCTCAGGTGCATTAACCGCCTTATCGAGCCGACGTCGGGCACAGTCTCGTTCCTTGATCAGGACATCACTCATCTGAAAGGCGAGGAACTGAGAAAGGTGAAGAGGCAGATCGGTATGGTCTTCCAGCAGTTCAATCTTGTGAGGAGAAGGTCGGTCCTCACAAATGTTCTAAACGGAAGGCTCGGTTCGCTTGGAACGTTCGAGTCGGTCTTTCAGAACTACTCAGACGGGGTCCTCGCCGACGCGTACAAGTGCCTTGATACGGTCGGGATAACCAGCTACGCAAACGTGAGGGCGGATTCACTCAGCGGCGGTCAGCAGCAAAGGGTAGCGATAGCGAGAAGCCTCATGCAAAAGCCGAGGCTTCTGCTGGCCGATGAGCCGGTGGCCTCGCTCGACCCTGCCACCTCTAACTCTGTCATGCAATATTTCGAGAAGATCAACAAAGAATTCGGGACGACGGTTATCTGCAGCCTGCACTTTCTCAGCCTGGTTCGGAGATACGCCTCTCGAGCTATCGCGCTAAAAGCCGGTGAGATTGTGTATGAAGGCCCGCCCTCGAACATTGACGAGGTCTGGTTCAAGCGGATCTACGGGGAAGAGGCAGAAGAGGTGGAGATAGAGTGAGCGAGATATTCACAACAAGCGGCAATCGTCCGCTATCTGTTACTGTAGGCGAAAAGGCGGGGCAGCGGATCAAATACGTAAAGGCGACTCTCCTGGATATCTTTCTCGTTTTCTACGGCATCCTCGTCGTGCAGAGAGCTATTTACGACAGGCTCATACTCGACCTCAGGAACCTGCCGTTTTCCTGGACCAAGACGGGAGCGATCTTTCTCTTGAGTATAGTGATAGGCGCGTGGTGGACCTACACGCGAACATCGCTGTCGTGCAAACTTTTCGGAATAGCCAAGAGCAGCAGCGTCACCAAGTGGACCGTCGAAGTGTTCGGCTGGTTCCTATTCGACATAACATTCATTGCCGGATGGATAACCACGAAAATTTCCATCGTCGACCTGTTCAGCAGCGAAGGGGTACAAGGCGCCGCGAGGTTGTTCAGTGCGTTGTTTACCCCACAGTTCGGCATCTTCAACACTGCCCTCTTCGCAATGATCGAGACGATTTACATCGCGTTAATCGCGACTCTCCTGTCGATACCCCCCGCGTTGCTCCTTAGTTTCTTCACGGCAAGGAATCTGATGAAGGAAAACAAGTTCACGTATGCGATCTATTACATCCTTCGGGTCATACTTAATTTCGTCAGGTCGATTGAAGCCCTGATCTGGGCCATCATTTTCTCGGTGTGGGTCGGCATCGGTCCTTTTGCCGGAATGCTCGCACTGCTGGTTCACACGATTGCATCGAATGCACGCCTTTATTCTGAAGCCATCGAAAGCATAGACCAGGGGCCCGTCGAAGCTGTTTCGGCAACCGGGGCAAACAAGATTCAAATGGTGTGGCACGCCGTGGTTCCACAGATTGTACTGCCGTTCTTATCCTACACGATATACTGGTGGGACATTAATGTGAGAATGGCGACGATCATAGGACTTGTCGGAGGGGGCGGAATAGGCAACTTGCTCATGCAGTACCAGGGTCTGGCAAAATGGCGGGAAGTCGGACTGATTGTCATTATGATCGCCTTTGTTGTCTGGGTGATGGATTACATGAGCGCGCGAATAAGGGAAGCGATCTACTGAGCCCTCGCAATGCGAACGACTCCGTCTTGAGTTTGCATTTGCCATTCATCACTGGTAAATTCGTTCGGTCATAAGGGCGCTGTTCTCAAGAAACCACACTTTTCACGTCAACGATTGGCAGCGAGGTTCGCTTCGGACTTACCAAGTTGGAACTACACCTTACAGGGCTTTCGGACAGCGTCCAGCCGGGTGTGACAGGACATGATGAACGCTCACCAGACTTGCACTCAGTTGAGGAGAACGCGAGAGCAGGCCAGGGCTGTATCTAACGCCGGAAGAGAAAGATATGAACGGATTAAACCTCAGACTCTCAGTGCTTCCGCAAACATTAGCGATCTGCAAGCTCGAAAGAACCGCCCCTATACCGGAGTGGGCGCTCCGGGATTCTCGATTTAGTTCTGTCACCGTGTCTTCGGAGGAGATTTCCATAGTCTGCGAGGAATCCGCTGTCCCGCCGGACGTGAAGTCGGTGAAAGGTTGGAGGGCCTTCAAGGTTGAGGGCGAGCTCGATTTCTCAATGACAGGGGTCATTGCGTCTCTTACGGCGCCGCTTGCCGAAGCAGGGATCAGTGTGTTCACGCTATCGACCTACAACACCGATTATCTACTGGTCGGCACCGGCAGGTATGAAGATGCCGTCAGAGTACTCTCGGCCTTCTGCGAAGTGAATGTCCCATTTGGGTGAACTCCCGATTTGATACACGAGCGTGCATTTGTCAGGAGGACTCGATATGATTGATCCTGAGTTGTTGAGTGAGACCGGGAAGGGGGCCGGCAGGAACGACAAGCATAGTATGACGTCGCCCAAAGTCGACCGGCAGGGTCTGTTAGGCCAGGTCAGGAAACTTGACTACTCAAAGGACCCGGCTTTCTTCTTTCATATGGCTGACGGCTGGGACGTCGAGAAATTCCAGGCCCTCTGGACCGTCGGCAGCGCTGAGCTGCTGAAATGTGAGCTTCTTGCCCTGTTCTGCTCGAGGAAATGTCCGGGAAGTATCGTGCGGAAAAGCCACGACTTCGCCACTGAGCTGCGCAGGAACGGAACGCCGGTGATCGGCGGGTTCCAGACTCCCGTTGAGAAGATGTGCCTCGAGGTATTCCTCAAAGGGGAGCAGCCGGTCGTGGTATGCCCGGCCCGCGGGATCCAGAACATACGCCTTGAACCGGAATGGCGCAAGCCGGTCGGCGAGGGAAGGCTCCTGCTGGTCTCTCCCTTCAGCGCCAGGCAACGCCGCCCCAACAAGAATTCGGCTGAACTCAGGAACAGGTTGGTCGCCGCTGCGGCTGACCGGCTCTTCTTTTTTCACGCCGCGTCGGACAGCAAGACCTTCGCGTTCGCGGAAGAGCTTCTGTCGGGAGGGAGGGATCTTGTGACTTTCGACGTAAAGGAGAACGAGAATCTGAAGAAGCTGGGAGCGGCAGGGTGGAGGGAGAAATGGTAGTCGAATAGGCAGTGGTCTTCTGAAGGACCTGAATTGCCGGGAGTGATTCTATCTGTGATACTTCTTGTAGGAAAAGAGCAAATTTGTTAGGATAGTAATGATCCGATGAAGAACATAATGGAAGTAGATTCCTTACCCATAAAAAGCTGGTGCGGCGAACCCGAGGAAGGCGCGCTGGATCAGGCAAGACACCTTGCCCGCTTCCCGTTCGCATACAGACATGTGTGCCTCATGCCCGACACCCATCGGGGGTACGGCATGCCCATCGGCGGAGTCCTCGCAACGGAGAACGTCATTATTCCGAACGCAGTGGGCGTCGACATCGGATGCGGGATGTGCGCCGTCAAAACTTCATTGACCGGCATTCAACATGACAGCCTGAAGGAGATTATGTCTGATATCCCAAAAGCAATACCTGTCGGGTTCTCCCATCACAAGGAACCGCAGGACAGGTCATTGATGCCGGAGCCGAAGGGCAAAAGCCCTGTAGTGGAAAGGGAATACGATTCTGCCCTGACACAGATCGGCACGCTCGGCAGCGGTAATCATTTTATTGAGATTCAGAAGGGGGACGACAGACATATATGGATAATGCTCCATTCGGGAAGCAGAAATATCGGTTTGAAAAACGCAGAGTTCTACAACAAGACCGCGGTCGCGCTAAATGAGAGGATTTCCCCCTCCGTGCCGAAAGCCTGGCAATTGGCCTACCTGCCGGTCGATACGGAGGAGGGGCAGACGTATATACGCGAGATGCAGTACTGCATCGAGTTCGCATTCGCCAACCGAAAGCTCATGATGGACAGGATAAAGGAAATCGTTCACAACTGCACTTCCGGGGCGGCTTCGTTCGATGATATGATCAACATTGCCCACAACTACGCGCGGCTCGAGCGCCACTTCGGGAGGGATGTTTGGATCCACAGGAAAGGAGCAACGTCGGCATATGAAGGCGAAACCGGAATCATCCCGGGGTCGCAAGGTACGCCGAGCTTCATCGTCCGCGGCAGGGGGAATCCGGAGTCGTTCATGAGCTGCAGCCACGGTGCGGGCAGAAGAATGGGCAGGAACCAGGCTAGAAAATCTTTGAATCTTCGTGAAGAGCAACGGAAACTCGAGGAGCGAGGGATACTTCATGCCATTCGCAATGTCGGCGACCTCGACGAGGCGAGCAGCGCCTATAAGGACATAGATGTAGTAATGCGGGAGCAGGCGGACCTTGTAGAGCCGGTTGTTAGGCTGGAGCCGCTGGCCGTGGTCAAAGGATAGCTCTCGGCAAGGCCTGGGGAGAAGGTTGTAGGTAGTAGAAAGGAAGAAAGAGGAAAAGGTAAAAGGTTAAAGGCAGGACGACACAAAGAGCGGCAGATGCCGGAGTTGGGGCTTTCAAAAACTCGATCTCCGTCAGTGCTTTCGTGCTGCCGCTCTTAGGTCGCCTTCCATGCCTTCGCTGCGGTCAGTGAGCCGCGCTGTTTTGCTTGACTAGTTCTTCAAGCTGAGTTATACGCTCGTCGATCCCTCGGGCGTTCGGAAATACTTCTTTGGCTTGCTTGAGAACGCCGATTGATTTCTTGTACTCTCCCTCCATGTCGTACAGGTTGAGGAGAACGGCGTAAGGGTTGGTCCCTCTGCTGACGGCGTGCGGATTGTCCGCAATTGCCGCCAGGGCCGCCCTCTCGGCTGCGCCGGCGTACTCCTTGAAACCGGCGGAATCACCTTCAAGATAATAAAGCCTGGAGACGTTGCTTATCGCGGCATAGTCCATAGGCACGGACGAGATCGGAATTCTGGTCCCCATCGTATCTAGCGCGGCGATGCATCCTTTGTTGTCATCTTGCTCCTGGTAATGTGAGGCGAGAATCATGAACGAGTCCCTGATTACTGAGATCAGTTCCCTTGCGTTGTCGTCATAGTAAATGCCCGGCTTATCCAGACCATGGTAAATGAAGCCGTAGTGGGGCTCTTCATGATATTCCGTTGTCTCATTGAAGAGGCACTCGCGAGTCCGTGCCGCATTCACGTTCGCGTAATAGAAGCCGCTGTGTTGCACCGGTGTCAGCTCGTAAACGAGCCCGTCTCTTTCAAGATAGTTCTGCAAACCCACCATATCCGAAGGGGCGACCGTGGAAGAGAAGCAGATGGGGCGCCGCCAATTGTTTGTGTCGACAATGTCGTTGACCATGACGTCCTGAGTCCTCAATGCGCGTGCGTTTCCATGGCCCAATGTAGGATTGAGTGTGTAGCGGATATATCCCCTGCCGGATATGGTCGTGTCTGTAACCCCAAACTGTTTGTAAACATCGTGCGGCACCTTTAGGGTTATGGCTCTGGGAGTCCATCTGATCCCTCCGGCGGAGGCGATGTCTCTTATTTCCCGGTCCGTCAAGCTGAACGGCACTTTCATGCTACCGTGCGGTGTCTCGTGCTTGAGCTGCAGGAGGTACCAATCGGTGTTCGCGAGGCTCAGGCACACGATCCGCACGTCCGTTCTTATACCGAGCGCTTCCTGCAAGTACCAGAGTGGGAACGTGTCGTTGTCCCCGCCGGTGAAAAGAATCGCGTTCGGTTTGCATGACTGCAGGATGTCGTAAGAGACATCGAAGGGGGCGTAGTTGTCGTGCCTGTCGTGACTGAAAAGGTTCTGGTGGAACATGTTGAGGGGAACGGCCGCAAAGATTGCAAGTGCCGCCAGTCCCGTCGCCGCCGTCTGTAACCTTTTGTTCCGTAAGGGGTTGGAGAGGTATTCGATTATTCCAGAAGCACCCACGCCCGCCCATAGGCTGAGCGTGAAGAAGGCACCCACGAAAAAGTAATCACGCTCTCTCGGCTGAGGTTCCGCCATGTTGAAATAGACAGCCAGGGCGGGCCCCGTCACGAGGAAGAGCATCAGGAAAGTCAGAGCAAATTTCCTATCTCTTTTGAAGTGGTACCATAGGCCGAAGAGAGCAAGGAAGAGTGGGATTCCGTAGTACCTGACAGGGAACCCTCTTTCTCCGCCTGTCCAGTTGTTATGCGATCTGAACATTGACACCGGAGCGCCTTTGATGTCGTCGGACCTGCCGACAAAATTGAAACCGATATAGCGGAGGAACATATGTTCGACTTGATATGACCACAGGTAGTCCCAGTCTGAGGAATAGAGTGTGTACGCCTGCTGAGCGTGCGGATCCGGGCTCCATCTCCTCGGCCAGAGAAGCGGCTGCTTGCCGTACTGTTCCCTGTCGAGATAGCCCGCAAGATTCTGCAGGGTAGTGGGATCGTCTTCATTTATCGCGGGGTGGGAGTTCGCTCGGAGGTAAACAAGCGTGTAGCTGGAGTATCCCAGAAGCACGAGCAGTCCTGCCATCAGGATCGTGCTCATTACCTGCCGCCTGTCCTTTTCCGCCTTGTACGCGTAATATGCCGTCGCCGCGATAATGGCCAGTGTGACAAGCTTGACGAGCGCGCTGTCTGTTAATTGCAAGGGACCGATGTCCAGACTGCCGCTGAGTCCGACGACCAGCCATTTGACGATCCCGGGATATATTACCATGAATCCCAATACTGCCGCGGCCGAGAATCTCAGGAATCGGGTCCAGTTGAATTCGAAGTACCTGAAGTAGATGATGACAACTACCGCGAAGTACGATAGGAGGCATAGCTGATGGATTCCGATGGAAAGTCCAAGGATGTAGGCGATGAGAAGCAGGTATTCCTGGCTTCCGCCTTTACCGGCTTTCTCGAACCAGACGAGAGCGAGCCAGACGACGAGCGATGTGAAGAGCATGCTCGTAGCGAACAGGCTGGACTCCACCGCATCGAACCAGAAGGTATCTGAAACAGCATACGTCAACGCGCCGATAACTGCTGAACCGAACACGACCAAACTGCTTGTGAGATTACCGGGAAATCCTTTCCACCTGGAAATCACCCGAACGCCTATCAGGTAGAGTAGCAAAATCGTCAGGGCGCTTGCCAGTGATGAGATGAGGTTATACCGGAATGCCGGGCTGGCGAAGAGGGGAACCATGGCCGCGATCCTTCCCACGAGTGTAAACAGAGGGGCCCCTCGTGGATGAGGTACCTCAAGAGCCGGGGCGGTTGCGGCGTACTCGGCACAGTCCCAATAAGCCACGGTGGGCTGCGCGGTTGATACGTATAGTCCGAGCGCGAGCAGGAAGACACCTGCAGCGATATACCTGTTGATAGTCTTGCAGTCCATAACTTTTCTCCGTTCCGTATTCCCCCACAGCGGGGAATGCATGTCAAAATTGATTTAGTTCTTGGATTCCTTGACTTGTGGGAACCGAGCTCTGCGCAAAAGAGGAGAACACTCTCTCCGCTAGTTCCGTGAAAGGATGTTAGGGCTGCAGACTATTTCTTTGATTCGAGGTATTTGCGAGAATGGGCGGGACTGTCTCCGGCAGTCGACGTAAGGAATGGATTGCCGGCAGAATGAGCATTGGGCGCGATGGCCGCCGCTGCGGGAGTGCCACTCAGGCCAGCCCCTCCGAAGTGATTATCCGAGGCGATTGCAAGACTGGGGGCAGCTGCCACCAGGTCGCTTTCGGGCTGTCGTGGGGAGGGGGGCTCTCGGAGGAGGTTGTCGTCGACAACGACAATGGTAAAGTCGCACTTCGTTTCGCGCAGCATGGCGAAACGCAGATAAACCGACTTACCTTCCAGCGCGGCAAGATTGAGTATGCGGCCGCTGTCGGGTGCATTTGGGGTGAGTGTCCATCCGGCCAGGATTGCAGGTGCGGATGTAATTACCGCCTTTCCCGCGGAAGGAGCGGAGGCGATGAGGACCACCGCGAGAAGAGAGAAAATGACCGTTCTATGTTGTTTGGCCATACATCTTTGTTTTTCTCAGTTTACGGGAAGGGTGGCTCTAAGTCAACACCAGCGGGACTTGACAAATTAGTACGAATTAGTTATACTTGAATTCGTAAGATTTGAATTAGGAATTTTAAAGATGACAACGACAAGGAAATATGGCAAGAAAGCCGACCTGGCCCTGGGTCTTTGGGTGAAGCTGGCAAGGGCTT
>JBJKQU010000242.1:0-48127 GCA_046705025.1 Candidatus Kryptoniota bacterium
CCATCAACCTTGTGGCTTCAAGGATTCCACAGCCTTCGGAATCGGAGCTTGAGAACGCTATACTTCTCGCCTCCGATACCTGCGCCCGGTACGGCATCACTGAAGTTCAGGACGCGGGAATCGACACGCGGACCATGCATGCGTACCAGGTACTTGCACGGGAAGGCAAGCTCAAGATCAGGATTTATGCTATGTACAACGGCAACGACACTACGTTGCCCGCGATCCTGAAGAAAGGGCCTGTGTTCGCGGACAACGGCTATTTCACCATGAGATCGGTGAGGGTCGATATGGACGGCCCGTTGCTCAACAGGTCCGCTGCCCTCGTCAGGTCCTACTCCGACGATCCCGGCAACTACGGAAGCACACTGATGGGAGAGAAGGATCTTGAGAATCTCACCATTGCTTCCGCCTCATCGGGATTTCAGGTCTGCACGGAAGCCCACGGTGACCGTGCAGTCGACGTGGTCCTTGATGCTTATCAGAAAGCCGAAAAGTCGGCAGATTTGTCCGACCCACGGCTAAGGATAGAAGGGATCGACGTGCTTCTTCCAGGCGATATGCCGCGCTTCGATGAGCTTGGAGTCATTCCATCCATGCAGCCCGTTCAATGCGTGTCGGACATGTATTGGGCAGAGGCACGATTGGGCTCCGATCGCATCAGGTATGCATTTGCCTGGCACTCTCTGCTGAAAGCCGGAAGCATGATCATCGGCGGCTCGGATTTTCCGGATGAGAATCCGGATCCGAGAATAGGAATATACGCGGCCGTCGCGCGCAGGGATATAGACGGCGTGCCCCAATCGTTCGCGGATGCTCGGAAATACTTCTCCCTCAGTGCCGATGCTGCCGGAGACAGTTCAGATTTCGACGGCGGTTTCCTTCCCCAACAAAGAATGACGCCCGATGAAGCCATCAAAGCATTCACAGTGTGGCCTGCTTACGGGGCCTTCCAGGAGAAAGATAAGGGAACGATTTCAGTCGGGAAGTATGCGGACTTCACCATTTTTGGAAAGAATTTTCTTAACTCTTCTGTCGATGAGATTCCGTATGATACGATTCTTGGAACCGTCGTCGGCGGGAGGTTTGTGTACGTTGATACAGCCAAGACCACCTGGAGGATGAAATGAAGTATCGAAGACTCGGAAGAACGAACTTTGGGGTAAGCGAGATCGGTCACGGAACCTGGGGGATGGGGGGAAACATGTGGCTGGACGGCACCGACAGGGAGGCGGTCGAATCCCTGTATCGCGCCTTCGACCTCGGGGTAAACTTTGTAGATACCGCCTTGGCCTACGGCAGAGGACATAGCGAAGAACTGATCGCGAGTGTTCTTAAAGACCGGAGGGAGAGGATTTACGTCGCTACGAAGATCCCACCTCTGAACAACAGGTGGCCCGCTCCCAAAGGCGTCCCACTCCGCGAGGCGTTCACGTACGACCATATTGTCAAATCCACCGAGACCAGTTTAAAAAACCTGAATGTCGATTGCCTGGACATCCAGCAGTTCCATGTCTGGAGCGACGAGTGGGTGAAGGAGACCGAGTGGAGAGATGCCGTCGAGAAGTTGAAGGAGGAAGGTAAGGTCAGGTTTTGGGGGATATCGATAAATGATCATCAGCCGGAGAATGGGATCGAGGCCGCAAAGACGGGACTGATAGATGCCTTTCAGGTTATATATAATATTTTTGATCAGTCGCCTGAGGATGAGCTGTTCGAGTTCTGCCGGAAGAACGACGTCGGTGTGATCGCCAGAGTCCCCTTCGATGAGGGCTCCCTGACGGCGACAATAAGTCTTGAAACAACTTTTCCCGATGGCGATTTCAGAAGCAAATATTTTACTGAAGACAGGATCAGGGAAGTTGTTAAGAGAGTAGACAAGCTCAAGGGGCTTTTGAACGGCGAAGCAAGGTCCATTCCCGAACTGGCACTGAAGTACACACTGCATCATCCTGCCGTTTCTACGGTCATCCCCGGCATGCGAAGAGTGCATCATGTAGAAAGCAATTGTGCTGTGTCGAACGGAGAGCGGCTTTCCGATTCGCTCTTATCCGAGCTAAAGAAATTCAGATGGGACTACAGGTGAGGACCACTGTGGAGCTTGCCGCGTTGGTATTGATTTTTCAGAAGTCTATGTGAAAAGGAAAGGAGGGACTCATGGATCTTAAGGTAGTGAAAATCGAGAAGCCCGAAGACGTCAATTTCATCCTCGGGCAGTCACACTTTATCAAAACGATCGAGGATTTGCATGAGGCAATAGTGCAAACCGTTCCTCAGATGAAATTCGGAATAGCCTTTTGCGAGTCGTCAGGGCCGGCCCTGGTGCGCTTTTCGGGCAATGACGATGAGCTCGTTGAGATTGCCCGGAAGAATGCGCTGAACATCTCTGCCGGGCACTCGTTTGTGATATTCATGCGCGAAGGGTTCCCCGTAAACATCTTGAATACGGTGAAGAACATCTCTGAAGTCGCAGGGATCTATTGCGCAACTGGAAATCCTGCTGAAGTTGTAATAGCCGAGACCGAGCAGGGACGTGGAATCATGGGCGTAATCGACGGTGTGAAGTCTAAAGGCGTCGAGACTGAAGCCGATCAGCACGCCCGGTACGACTTCCTAAGAAAGATAGGATACAAGCTTTAATCGAACTTCTCTTTTCATTCGCCGTCTATAATCACAATTAATGTTGGAAACTATGAAGAAATACATCCTTTTCTGTCTGCTTGTGCCTGTAGTCGCCTTGGCACAGGCAAATTCAAGTTTGGAGATCTCTGCCCAGCAACCGGATACACTGACATTGAAAGAGTTGGTCCAGGTAGCGTTGAAAAACAACCCTCAAATCCGGGTTTCAGAGGGAGGATTGGAGTCGGCGCAGGCGCAGATGAAGCTGACTCGCTCCGAGTTGTTTCCCCAGTTGTCTGCCAGTGCAGGTGTAACTCGCAATGGCGGCACATTTTTACTGGGAAGCATCGTGCTCAACAGAAGCTTTGACAGCTACACAGCCGGCTTTCAGGCTCAGCAAATGGTTTTCGATTTCGGAAAAACATATTCAAAGCTTTCCGCATCCTCGGACCTGGAACACGCTTCCCGTCAGGATCTGAGGGGGACTCGTCAGGATGTCATAATGAATACATACACGGCATATTTCAACTACCTGGCCGCAGAGCGCGTCAGGGAAGTTGATACCGAGACAGTCGAACAGGCAAAGGAGCACCTTCGCCAGGCTCAGGCGTTTTACAAGGCGGGAACTGCTCCACAATATGACGTCGTGAATGCGGAAGTTACCGTGGCGAACGCGAACGTAGCTTTGATCCAGGCGGACAACAATATCAAGATCGCGCGTGTTCAACTCGAAAATGTGATCGGCCAGAAACTCCCTGACAATTTCAGACTGAAGGACAATCTGGAGATATCGCACGTGAACATCAGTATGAACGAGGCGATCGAGACGGCTATCCAGAATCGCCCGGAGCTTCTCTCGAGTCAGGCTCAGGTTGAGGCAAGCAAAGCATTACTGGCATCCGCATGGGAAACGGACTTGCCTGTGATAAGTGCAACGGGAGGATATAACTGGCGTGGTCTTAAGATTGCGCCATTGTATAGCGGCTGGGATATCGGCGTCACGGTATCTCTGCCTATCTTCGAGGGTTTCGCACTTGATGCCGGTGTCGACCAGGCGAAAGCAAACCTTAAGACTGCAAGAGCGTCTAAAGATTTGGTTATGCAGTCATTGTATTTGGATGTGCAGCAGGACGAATATGCGCTGCAGGAAACATCGCAGAGAATTGCGGCGGCTAAGGTGCTTGTCAAGCAGGCTGCCGAGGCTTTGAGACTTGCCGTCGGTAGGTACAATTCAGGGACGGGAAGCGCTCTCGAAACTACAGACGCCCAGGTTGCACTTGCAAACGCGCGGATAACTTACATTCAGTCGCTTTACGACTACAATGTAGCCTATGCCCAACTGGAGAGGGCAATGGGAGTGATAAAGTAAAACCAAGAGAAAAGGCAAGATGAAAAAGAAAAGGCTTGTTACGGCTGTAATTCTGGTGCTCATAGCGGCCGGTGCTGCAGTGTTCTTTACCAGAAATGGAAAGTCACAGGATGCACAATGGCTTACGCTTGATGTCACCCGCGGCAACGTAGATGTGGTGGTCAATGCCACGGGCACCCTGGCGGCCGACACTACGGTCCAGGTGGGGACTCAGGTCTCAGGAACCATCTCAAAACTGTTCGCAGACTGGAACTCCTACGTCAGGCAGGGAGAGACGATCGCCATGCTGGATACCACTTTCCTGTGGGCAGCGGTTCAACAATCGAATGCCAACCTGGAGAAAGCGGAGGTTGCTGCTGATCTGGCAAAGACCACACTGGATCGTGTGAAGAAGCTTTACGATAAGAACCTTGATTCGCAATCGGATTACGATACGGCACTCTCAAATTATCAGACAGCAATGGCGAGTGTAGGTATAGCAAAGACAGCCCTTGATCAGGCCAGGATCAACCTTAGTTATGCGACGATAAAATCTCCGATCAGCGGTGTGGTTATTTCCAGAAACGTTGACGTCGGGCAGACGGTAGCGGCCAGTTTCAATACTCCGACATTATTCTCCATCGCGAACAGCCTCACGGACATGCAGGTCCAGGCCTCCGTCGACGAAGGAGACATAGGAAATGTGAAGGTGGGTCAGCATGTCACATTCACTGTCGATGCTTATCCGAACAGCGTTTTCAAAGGGACGGTAACTCAGATCAGGCTGCAGCCGACCACTGTGCAGAACGTCGTTGAATATACTGTCATAATTGATGTTCCTAATCCGGGAATGAAGCTGTTGCCGGGGATGACTGCAAATCTGACAATAGAAGTCTCGCATGCCGACAATGTTTTGAAAGTACCCACGACCGCGTTGCGGTTTATGCCCCCGGCACAATACCTCGCTCAATTGAGAAAGTCCATTCCGGATTCAGTGAGGCAAAAAATGCGGGAGAGGTTCCAGAAGCTTCGCAAGCAAAACGGTGGTAATAACCCCTCGTTTGGCGGAGGCCCAGGGTCGTTTGGAGGGAATCAGGGGGGTGGTCAGCCAGGCAGCGGAATGGGCTATCAAGACAGAGAACTGAACCCCGGGAGCCACTTCCTTGTTTGGGTTCTCGACGGAAAACAGGTGAAGGCGATTCATGTCACAATAGGGCTCTCCAACGGAACCGATACCGAAGTCCAAGGAGATCTTCGCGCGGGTGAGCCGGTGGTCGTAGGAATGCTCACTCAGGCAGGAGGTCAGAGAGAGAACAATCCGTTTATGCGAAGGAGGTTCTAACCCTGTGGGAGCCCTAATAATCTCCGTCAAGCACCTCGTTAAGATTTACAGGATGGGGGATGTCGAGGTACACGCACTTCGCGGCATAAACCTCGACATAAATCAGGGTGAGTTCGCGGCCATTATGGGGGCGAGCGGTTCCGGCAAGTCCACATTCATGAATATTATCGGTTGCCTCGATACTCCGACGAGCGGGGAGTATCTCCTGGACGGGGTAGAGGTAGCCAAGCTTGACCGCGATCAGCTCGCGAGATTGAGGAACAAGAAGCTTGGTTTTGTTTTTCAGGCCTTCAACCTTCTGCCGAGGACGACCGCTTTGGAAAATGTCGAGCTGCCTCTTCTGTACTCGAACAATCACTCCTCATCTCAAAGACGCGAGAAGGCGATGCAGGCACTTGAGGCGGTCGGACTGGCTGACCGCGCAGGCCACTATTCAAACCAGCTTTCCGGCGGCCAGCAGCAGCGCGTGGCCATCGCCAGGTCGCTTGTCAACGATCCGGTTGTGATTCTCGCCGACGAACCGACCGGCAACCTGGATACACGGACCAGCGTCGAGGTTATGGAAATCTTTCAGACGCTGAATGAGAATGGCATCACTGTGGTGCTTGTGACCCACGAACCGGACATTGCGCAGTTTTCAGCCCGCAACATCGTGTTCCGGGACGGCAAGGTCAGCCAGATCGTCGATGTGGAAAACAGGAAAATCGCGGCTGAAGAACTCCCTAAGATACCGCTACCAATGGATGATTTAGAGCCATGAAATTTCTAAATATATTAAGAGTCTCCTATCGCTCCTTGGGAAGGAACAAGCTCCGCTCGTTCCTGACAATGCTCGGAATAATAATAGGGGTTGCGGCTGTTATCGCGATGCTTGCCATTGGGCAGGGCGCGAGCAATGCCGTTAAGGAGCAGATAGCAGGTTTGGGAACGAACGTGGTAATAGTTTTTCCCTTTGCTTCGACACAGGGTCATGTGCGATTTCAGGCCGGAGAGACTTCCCGGCTGACAGAGAGCGACGCAGTGGCAATGGGCTCTCAATGCCCAGCTGTCCGGTACGTTACACCAGTCGTCAGGGTTGTCACTCAGATTATCGCCGGCACTCAAAACTGGAGAACCTCTGTGATGGGGGTTTATCCGGACTTTGAACAAATCCGCAACTGGTCCGTTCAGAGTGGCAGCTATTTTACCCGGACAGATGAACGAACCGCTGCGAAGGTCTGCATTCTCGGTCAGACAGTTGCCGATAATCTGTTCGGCACGGGCTCGATCCCTCTGGGTGCAACGGTGCAGATCAGGAATCTTCCGTTCAAAGTTGTCGGCATCCTTGCTTCGAAGGGCCAGAGCTCTATGGGATCAGACAACGATGATATCGTGATAGCACCGTTCTCCACGGTTCAGCAAAAACTTGCCGGAACGATCTACGCCAACATGTTCTTTGCCTCGGCCATTTCTGCCCAGGCTGTGAACACAGCCGTGGATGAGATTACTCAATTTCTTCGTATCAAGCACGACCTGAGGTCGTGGCAGCCGAACGATTTCACTGTCCGGACTCAAACGGAGATTGCCAGCACCGCTGACGCCACGACTCAGACCATGACGCTTCTGCTGGCAAGTGTAGCTGCTATCTCTCTAATCGTGGGCGGCATCGGGATAATGAACATCATGCTGGTGTCGGTGACCGAAAGGACCCGCGAAATCGGCATAAGGATGGCCGTCGGGGCAAGGGGGGGTGACGTGTTGACGCAGTTTCTCATAGAGGCTCTGACGCTCAGCCTCGTGGGAGGGATCATCGGTGTAATACTCGGCATTCTGACTTCAAAGTTTGTTTCGAATATTCAGGGATGGCCGGTCGCTGTTTCACCGCAATCGGTTGGGCTTGCCTTCTTCTTTGCCGCCGTCATAGGGATATTCTTCGGGTGGTATCCGGCTCGAAAAGCCGCGAATCTGAACCCGATAGAGGCTCTCAGGTACGAATAGCCGGCGGGGTGATCCCGACAAGGATTATTCCTCATGAGGCAATCCGCCTGAATCGACGCAGCTAGATGAGGATGATCCCTTCGAGCCTGAGAAGGTATTCTTTGAGCTTTATCCCGCCGGTGTAGCCGACTAACTTGCTGTCCGAGCCTATAACCCTGTGGCATGGAATTACAATCGGCAGAGGATTCTTACTTACCGCCACGCCCACGGCACGAAAACCCTTGGAGTGGATCCGCTTCGCAATTTGTTTGTAAGTGACGACGGTGCCGTAAGGAGTCTTCGCCACCTCAGTCCAGATTTTTTGCTGAAAGGGAGTCCCTGTAAGGTCGATGTCGAGCTCAAACTTGGTCCTTTTCCCGATGAAGTACTCATTCAACTGCCTGATCACCGAAGAGTTTTTTCCACGGTCATCGACAATTTCTTCCTGAGAAAAATTATCGCCTATCCAGCTGAAGAAACTTGATTTGCCATCCTTGGGAAGGGCGATCTTGCACAACCCTCTTTCTGTAGACGCAACATAGATTACTCCGATCGGCGCTTCGAAAGAGGCACAGAAGACCTTTTGTGAAGGAATTCTGTCCAGATCACGCCGGATATTCAGGAGGTTCTGGATTGCGCTAACCCTCCTAATTCTTTCGGCGTTTCGCATCCATAGCGGTGAGATCTTCACGTTTACCTGCGACACTTGAGTGCCCTCGCATCTTTGTGAGAAGCAGAACCAGTTTGGGCAAAAAATCCTTTTGCCGTAAAAAGAATCATCGACATAGATCTTTTATGATGGCACAAATTCATCAAACACCGTGCTGAAGGAAATGAACGACCAACTCGTACCCAATATAAGCACTAAACGACAACATAATATAACCGGAAATTTTCGAGAAGACGGTCAGAGTTTCGGCTCTGAAAGATTCCTTTTTCCATGATATCGCTTTCAAAAGGAGATAGTACCAGAGCGAGGTACCGGAGCCGACTCCGAGCGCAAATAGTGCGACACTGACTAAACCGTCTCCTATCATCGCGGATGATTGGATTACTCCGCTCAGCATCAGCCAGAATGCTACAAGAGTCGGATTCGAGACGTACATGAAAACACCGACCAGAAACGCATTGTGAAACTTTCCGTTTTTTGCTTCGAACCCCTCGTACCGGAAGGTCTCCACTTTTGTCCTGACATCCCTGATCCCAAGGTAGGCCAATATAAGGAAACCGATGATTTGGAAAATAATATTTACCTCGATGCTGTGCACGATTGCAGAAAGGCCGAGCATCGTCGCACCGCAATAAATGAAGTCCATTGTGGACGCACCCAGTCCAACCCCAAACGCGTTTTTGAAACCCTGCTTCAGGCCCTTGGAAATAACGGTGACATTTATGGGACCAATCGGAACTGAAATAACCATTCCGACGATCAAGCCGACAAAAAGAGAAACCATTCTATATATTGCTTTTCAATGAATATGCAAAATTCTCGCTCTCAACTCCCCCAACATTTGACGGGTTCAAATTAAAGAACCCATTGACAAATTGCAATTTTGGAGGAACGGCACACCTGCACACTCGAAGTCCGTTCATGTCTTGAGACAGGAGCCGCACTCTACCTGAGTGTTGCTTCGTTCCGGATATCTCGTTTTCGCACCGACAGTTACCTTGATTTTCAGTGCCTCGTTATTTATGATCTTATCTGCGTGTTAACCTAAATGGAGAATTCCTAAATGCCGATCAAACACTTCTTCTACGTTCTTGTTCTGGGTACACTTGCAGCTGGATGTGCTGCAAATTTAAGTCTTGATGATAGGGTTATAGCTGTTGTGGGGAATCACAAGATTACTTATGGGGATTTTCAGCAGCAATTCGCGCAGAATTACGCCCCGGTTTCCGATTCGAGCAATTCGTTCGAAGCCAAAAACAAGTTTCTGAACTTGCTAATTGATTATAATCTCAAACTGCTGGATGCAAGAAAGGAACATCTTCAGGACGATCCCAGCTTGAGAAGCGAGATGAAGGACTACCAGTCCCAGCTTGCGGTCAGTTACATCAGCGAACATGAGATCGTAGACCCCATGGTCAGGAAAATCTACAAAAGGCAGAAATACGAAGTCAGGGCAAAGTATATATTTGTCAGATTTCCGGTCGATTCTCTTCATCCGCAGGGCGACACGCTCAAGGCTTACGACGAAGCCATGGGAGTAATAAAGGACTTGAAAGCAGGTGCTGCGATCGACTCGCTTATGCACCTGTACACCGGGCAGGACACTTACTATATCACCGCCGGAACTTTCCTCCAGTATGCGGGCGGCGAGGAATTTGAGAACATGCTCTACACGCTGAAACCAGGCGAGGTCGGTTCCGTACCCATAAGGACATCTTTCGGGTATCTTGTCGTTAAGCTGGAACAGAGACAGCCGCGCGTGGAAAGCGTGAGGGCAAGCCACATCCTGATTAGGATAAGCGGGACTTCGCCTAAGGACACCCTCGAAGCATACGATAAAGCTCTTGCCATTATGGACTCCCTGAAACAAGGAGTGTCTTTTGCGAAGCTGGCAGAGGACAATTCTGCGGACAGAGCATCGGCAGTCAGGGGGGGCGATCTGGGATACTTCAAGCGCGGACAGATGGTCAAACCGTTCGATGAAGCCGTGTTCAATATGAAGCTCGGGCAGGTTGTCGGGCCGGTCAGATCCCGGTTCGGGTATCATATAATAAAACTTACGGGCATTAAACGGGTTCCGCCATATTCCGAGATGCAGAACCAGCTTCGTCAATACTACCTGAACAGTGCTTACAAGCTGGACCTGAACAACTTCATCGACAGTCTTAAAAAGGCGTACGACTTCAAGTTCAACGACCAGGCATTCAGAGCACTCTACGGCAAAGTCGATACCACGAGTAGATTTGCGCAGACCGATTTTGATACTGTACTGACTCAGTCCGAAGGCAATGAAGTACTCTTCACGTTTGACCATACAGCCGGGACAATCGACACCGCTATAAGCTTTGCGATGCAGGACAAGACTCTTCAGAGTCAGTTTCTCAATTGGCGAGGATTGAACATGATCCTCAATGAGGCTGCCAAGAAGATGGTCTTTGACCACTACGCTCTTGCAAAGGCCCGGACCTACCCTGCTTTTGATTCTCTGATGACCAAGTACAAAGACGGAATTCTTATCTACAACATTGAACGGGACAATGTCTGGAACAAAATCGAAACGAGCGACAGCCTCCTGAAGCCTTATTACTTCGCGCACATCAACAGATACTACTGGCCGCGGCGAGTCGATCTGAGCGAGATACACGTCGCCACCGACAGCGCGGCGAAAGCGATTTATAAAATGCTGAAGGACGGAGACAATTTTGACACCCTTGCCGCAAGGTACAACAAGTCTCCTCGCCTGGTGAAAGACGATGGGCATGCGGGGTTGTTCCCCGATTCCTCCAATGCCCTTGCCATCAAAGCATTCACGATGAAGGACGGGGAGTTTAGTGAGCCCCTCCTTTACGATTACGGATATTCAATAATCAAGGTAAACAGATTTGTGTCATCGCAGCCAAAGACTTTCGAAGAAGCAAGGGGAGAGGTCTCTTCCGACTATCAGGATATAGAGTCCAGGAGGGTCCAAAAGGCCTGGCTTGAGAGGCTGCGGACAGAATTCGGCGTGAAGGTTTATGAGAAGAGATTCCGTGAGCTGCTCGCAGGTAAGTAAAGGTATCGGAATCTGGCTGCCGGTAGTGTTGGCGTTGTCTTTGGCCGGATGTTCCCGGCAGCCGGAGTCCAGCCGGCTCCTTGCGTCGGTAGGCAATTCGAGACTTTACTTAAGCGAGGTATCCAGCCACGTTGACACCGCTTCTGCTTATGCTGTCCGCAACTACGTTTCGAATTGGGTGGACCAACGACTTCTGTACGACGAGGCACGGAAGCTCGGAATAGACGACGCACCTGAATTTCGGAAGAGAATCGACGAATTTTCGCGGCAGCTATCTATTACCATGCTGCTGAATCGGAGTGTCTACGATGTTCCGGTGAACCTGACTCAGGAAGAAATTACCGCATTTTACAATGAGGATCGGGATCAGTTCAAAGCCGCAAGCGAGATAGCCTTCGTCAACCTGGCTGCGTTCGACAACCGTAGTTTTGCGGTGAAATTCAGAAACGCTCTTGTATCAGGTTCCAATTGGAACGAGGTCTTCAATGACCTTCCTACGTACGCTATCCTTGACGTAAGAGACTCTGTATATCTGAAGGAGTCCGATACTAACCCTGCGATCTGGAATGTCATCCAATCTATTGGCCAAGGGAGAATCTCTTTCCCCGTACAGGTCGATACTCTCAGCTATGTGGTGCAAGTTATCAAAAAGATACAAGCGGGAGATCGTTTGCCGCTGGACTATGCTTCGCCTTTTATTAAAGAGAGATTGACTATAGAGAAAAGGAGAAAGTTGTATGATACTCTCATGGACTCTCTCCGGTCGTTGGGAAATTTTCAAATCGATCCGAGTGTTGCTATTAGAGACACAAGTGTTCAGGAGTAATTGGTGTGAAAAGAATATGTGAGCTGTTAGTTCTGGTCGTGCTGTTCGCCGGTATGGCACAGGCGCAGAGCAAACCGGTGCTTGATAAGGTAGTCGCGGTCGTCGGCAACGAAATCATATTGAAGTCCGAGCTGGACTACCAGGTTCAGCTTGTGGCCTATCAGAATAAGATGAACCCCGATGACCCCTCCTTACGCCACAGGATACTCGAGTCGATGATCGATGACAAGCTTATTTTGCAGCAAGCTATCCTCGACAGCGTCACCGTCTCCGATGAGGACGTGAACCGTCAGCTCGATTCGCGCATCGACGCGCTCGAGAAGCAGGTCGGGGGCGAGAAGAAACTTGAGGATATCTACGGAATGTCAATAAGCAAGATCCGCAATGAGTTCAGGGATGAGATGAAGAAGCAGCTCATTGTGGAGAAGCTCAAGCAGCAGAAATTCGGCGATCTGAAGGTTTCAGCCGTCGATGTCAGGAAATTCTACGAGACATACAAGGATAGTGTCCCCGAAGTCCCTGAACAGGTCTCGCTGAGCCATATCTTCATTGCGCCCAAGCCAAGCGAAAAGGCAAAGATGGAAGCCTACAACGAGGCGGAGGCGCTTCTCGACTCGTTGAGACACGGCGCCAGCTTCGCGGAGCTTGCAAAGAAGTATTCTCAGGATCCCGGCAGTGCATCCGCAGGAGGTGATCTGGGCTGGGCGAAACGGGGCCAGTTTATTCCGGCATTCGAGCACGCGGTCTATGCGCTCAAGCCGGGTGAGATTTCCAACATCGTCGAAACACAGTTCGGATTTCATATCATCCAGCTCCTGGCGCGCCGAGGTGAATTGGTTCATGCCAGGCAGATACTCATCAAGATACCTGTTCTGAAGTCCGACGACGATTCTGTAGTAACTATTCTCGATTCGCTTCGTGAGCGGGCACTTCACGGTGAGAGTTTTGCTAAACTTGCCAGAGAGTATTCCCAGGACAAGGATACACGCGACCTTGGCGGCGACCTTGGAACCGTTTCGATCGATCAACTGGAACCATCCTTTCTCAAGACCGTCAAGGAGCTGAAAGTAGGACAAATCAGCGAGCCGGTCAAAGTCACATTCGGAAACTCATACGGCTATCACATAGTCTATTTGCGCAACCGGATTCCGGCGCACAAGATTAATTTGAACGAAGACTATGTCCGGTTGCAGAAGATGGCCCTCGCGATGAAGCAGAATGAGGAGTACCTCAAGTGGATCGCGAAGCTGAAGAAACAGATCTACTGGAAAATCATGAGTTGAGACTCACCCGATGAGACAACCGCCGGGCGGCAAACGCCGCTCGCGGCAGCTTGTCTCACGTTCCATGATGTTCTTGGGGAGATTCTTCGAATAATTGCTCAATGCCGCGGAGAAAGGTTTGGTCGACATCAGATTCCTCGAATATGACCTGCAAAACGGGCTCCATGTGATCATGAGCCCCAACAATTCACCTCCTGTCGTTACCGTCGACGTCTGGTATCACGTCGGAAGCAGGGATGAGGATCCGAACCGGACAGGATTTGCGCAGTTGTTTGAACGCATGAAGTACAAATTTTTCGGCTGTACGGAGAACATAAATCAATACTCCGAAAGGGTTTTTTCCGTGACTGGAGAGCAGGTCAGCGCTGCGACGTGTCGGTGTCTGTCTCCTTCGAATTGCGTAGTTATTAACCACCTGCCCAAGACTGAGAGCTGGAAGGGGTAATGGAAAGGAAGGGCGTTGTCGCATTCACAAAAAAGAATGCAGGAGCCGGCATTCGTGCCAGGAAGGGAGGTCCAAAGCCGTTGTCGACTGCCAAGTCATCTCAAAGCGTGAGGGTGAACGTTGATTTTAGACGGTTCAATCTGGAGAACGGACTTGCGGTGATCCTGCGCAAGGATAATTCCGCTCCTGTCGTGGCGGTCGACGTTTGTTATCATGTCGGCTCGAAGAACGAGAGACAGGGAAAGACCGGTTTCGCACATCTCTTCGAACATCTGATGTTTGAAGGCTCCGAGCACGTAGCCAAAGGCGAGTTTGATAGATATATTTCCCTTGCCGGCGGATACAATAATGCTTACACTACCGAAGACATCACCAATTATTATGATGTGCTTCCTTCAAACCAGCTGCCGCTTGCGCTCTGGCTGGAGAGCGATCGCATGCTCAAGTTCAGCGTAACGGAAGAAGCTCTCTCTACTCAACGCGCGGTTGTTAAGGAAGAGAAGAGATGGAGAGTAGACAACCGTCCGTACGGCGACGCGTCCGAGAGAATGCAGGGATTGATTTTTCCGGTCGGGCAATACCACTGGCCGGTGATAGGATCGATGGAAGACCTCGATGCCGCGAACATGGACGACGTCAGGGATTTCTACGAGCGGTTCTATCGGCCGAATAACGCGGCTCTCGTCGTCAGCGGAGACCTGAATTACCCGCAGGCGGAAGCTTTGATCCGGGAATACTTTACGGATATACCCCCGAGCGGGATGCCGATTCCGGAGACGCAGCTTGAAGACCGAAGCCTGGATGGAGAAGTTATCGATGCCCTCCACGGCAATGTTCCTTCTTCGGCAATATTTGCGGCATACAAGATTCCCAAGGAGGGATCCGAAGAGTATTATGCGCTGAACCAGGTGGCAAAGGTCCTGGCGGATGGGAACAGCTCGAGGCTGTACAGGCGTCTCCTTTATGACACCCAGGCCGTCTCTGACTTCGATGTGTCGGTGGAGGGGATGGAAAAGTCAGGCATATTCATGTTCTCCGCCTTCGTGTCCACAGGTCGGTCGGTCGAGGATGTCCTGAAGATGTTCGATGAGGAAATAAACCGTCTTCAGGATTCGATGATTGATCAGTATGAGTTTGAGAAAGCGAGGAATGCTACCGTCTCGTCATATGTCGGAAGGTTGTCCACGAACAACGGTGTAGCCGATGCACTTGCTCACTACCATACGTTCTTCAGGGAGCCGGGATTGATTAATTCGGAAGTTGAACGTGAGCTCTCTGTTACACGTCGGGAGATAAGACAGGTCGTACAGGACCTGCTCAAGAGCGAAAAGAGAGTTGTCCTTTTCTATCATCCTGAAGAGAAGGGATCAACGAAAAGGTGAAGGAGTAGCATGCTGTCAACTCATATCCGGCATGAAAGCCAAAACTCTGCGAGTTTTCAATGACGAAGAATGTCGCATCGATGTTTGACAGAACCAAACCGCCCAAGCCGGGTCCCGCGAGCAAAGTGCCGTTTCCGAAGCATTTTGAGGGGAAAAGTGAGAATGGCTTCAAGTACTTCGTCATTGAGAACCATGCTCTCCCGATCGTGACCATGGGATTCATTGTGAGGAGCGGAGCCGCTTACGACGGGGCCCTGCCGGGGCTCGGGAGCGTGACCGGCGAGCTCCTGACCAAAGGCACAAGAAAGAGAACCGCAACTCAGATTGCCGAAGAAATCGATTTTGTCGGAGGGTCGCTGTCCAACAATGTCTCCTGGGACGCGAGTCAGATATTCGTTTCGGTCCTGAGAAACCACACCAGGACCGGTTTCGATTTGCTGCAGGACATCGTTTTGAACCCGACCTTCCCTGAAGAAGAGATCGAGCGTGTTAGGGCCCAGCGGCTTGCGTCCATTCAGCAGTTGAAAGCCGATCCGGGCTATCTTGCAGATGTACGCTTCATGTCTTCGGTTTTCGGAGATCATCCCTACGGGCGGCCGTCGAGCGGCACAGATAGGTCTATCGGCCTGATGACGAGGAAGGACTTCGTCAGCTTCCATAAGAGCTACTACACGCCCGATAATTCTTTCCTCGTGTTCGCAGGCGATATTACTCCGGAGGAAGCAGACAGGTATGTTTCAAGGAGATTCAAGAAATGGAAAGGGAAAAAGAAACCCTTCAAGATCAAGCCGCCCGACCTTGAAAAGGAAAGAGCGACGGTTTGCGTGGTCGATAAGCCGGGTGCCGTACAATCGACGCTCAGGATCGGTCATATCGGAATTGCCAGGAACAATAAGGACTTTCTGAAAGTATTCGTGATGAACACCCTCCTCGGCGGGTATTTCACCTCCAGGATAAACATGAATCTCCGGGAGGTGCATGGATACACGTACGGAGGGAAGACGACATTTGACGCGCGACTTCTGCCGGGTATTTTCGAAGTTTCTTCCGACGTGAGAAACGAGGTCACCGGAGAGACCGTTGATGAGGTGATCGCGGAGCTTAACAGGATCAGGGATACGTTGCCGTCCAGAGACGAGATGAACATGGTGAAGAACTATACCGTCGGGCTCTTCCCGATCCAGCTCGAGACTCCTCAGCAAGTAGCAGGCAGAGTAGTCGCCGTAGAGTTATATCATCTTCCGAAGAATTATTACAGAAATTACCGCGACAACGTAATGAAAGTGAGTGCGAGCGACATACGGGCGGCGGCAAGAAAATATATCCGCCCGGACAGACTGTCTATTGTCCTCAGCGGTAATTCTCAGGAAATCATGGACAAACTGAAGAAGTTTGGTCCGGTTGAAGTCTTCGATGCCGAAGGCAACAAAATCAATAAATCATAGTGCAAGGGTAATGAATTGAGTCAGACTACTTTGAAGGAAAAATCCGGAGGAACAGTGAAGCCTCAGGGACAGTCTTCCGATGTCGAGGGAATATCCCGTCTCAACGAAAGCTATAGACTGCTGCGCAGCGAAGTGGCAAAAGTTATTGTCGGTCAGGAGGAGATTTTGAAACAAATCTTCGTGACCATTCTGTCGAAAGGGCACTGCCTGCTTATCGGAGTGCCCGGCCTGGCGAAGACGCTCCTGGTGCGAACGCTGGCTGATGCACTGGATTTGAAGTTCAGCCGGATCCAGTTTACGCCGGACCTCATGCCGAGCGACATTACCGGTACCGAGATAATCGAAGAGAATGTAACGACGGGCGAGCGCGGCTTCAGGTTTGTCAAAGGCCCTATCTTTGGAAACATTATCCTGGCTGATGAAGTGAACCGGACTCCGCCCAAAACCCAGAGTGCGCTTCTCGAAGCAATGCAGGAATACAGGGTAACGGCTGCGGGGCAAACTTTCCAGATTGAGGAGCCGTTCTTTGTCCTTGCCACCCAGAATCCCATCGAGCAGGAGGGAACCTACCCCCTTCCGGAAGCGCAGCTCGACCGGTTCATGTATAACCTGTGGCTCGACTATCCCTCTTTCGATGAAGAGGTGAAGATCGTTCAGTCGACTACGGGAGATTATACGCCGTCGGTCAAGAAAGTCGTCGACAGGGCCGACATACTTTATTTTCAGGATCTCGTAAGGCGAGTCCCGGTCTCCGACTCCGTTGTCAAGTATGCTGTCGAACTTGCGAACAGTACGCGTCCGCAGAATCCCAGTGCTCCTGATTTCGTAAGGCAGTTCGTCAACTACGGAGCCGGCCCGCGCGCATCGCAATACCTGATTCTTGCTGCGAAAGCCGGTGCGGCGCTGGATAACCGCCTGAGTCCGGATATCAACGATGTGAAGAGTATAGCACTTCCGGTCCTTAGGCACAGAATTATCACGAATTTCAATGCCGAAGCGGAAAACACTACAACGCCAGAAATAGTAAACCGCCTGATCGAGAAATGAAATCCCTTCTCGCGATTTTGTCTGTTCTGTTGGTATTTGCAGCACCCTCATTTTCCCAGGCGCGGTATTGGGTCTTCTTCAAGAACAAGCCGAATGCGGAAGCATTCTCACATTTTGCTAAAGGAGGCAGCGCAGAGAATTACCTGGTTGACAACGGAATCTTGACGAAACGTGCAATCGAGCGAAGATTGAAAGTGCTCCCTCCGTCAGAAGTTGTATCAAAGTCGGATTTTCCGGTCTATGCGCCTTACCTGGACAGCCTCAGGTCGGTAGGACTGACGGTAGTGGGAACAAGTCGATGGTTTAACGCCGCGGTAGTCGTCGGCGATTCAACACGGCTGACCGCCTCCGAAGAATTTCCCTTCGTTGTCGGCATTAAGAAGGTTGCGACGAGCCTCGTCCCGATTAAACACATCCTGCCGTCTCCTGCCGGAGCGCACGGCATTATGAAGATCTTCCCCAAGCCGCAGCCGTCAGATACGGGACTGTACGGGCCATCATATGCGCAGTTCGCTTTGAGCGGTATCCCTCAAGTTCACGCCCTCGGCATTAACGGAGAAGGTGTCCTGATCGGGATGCTCGATACGGGTTTTCGATACGAGGGTAACGATGCCCTGAAGGATGTGAAGATCGTCGGCGAGCATGATTTCATACAGAACGATTCTATCACTGCAAATCAGCCGGGTGACGCGTACAACCAGGACAATCATGGCACTTCAACTCTGTCGGTATTGGGTGGATATTCACCGGGCAATTTGATAGGCGTTGCTAACGGGGCGGAATTCATGCTCGCAAAAACCGAGTATGTGCCGGTCACCGACTTCAAATGGGAGGAGGACAACTGGGTCGAGGGCCTCGAATGGATGGAGTCGAGGGGAGTCGATGTCGTCTCGTCTTCCGTGGCTTACTCCATTTTCGTAGATTCATCGGGCGCGATCGACTCGGCGGAATCGTACTTCTGGTCGCGGGGTGACTTCAACGGCAAGACCGCTATTTCGAGCATAGCTGCATCCCACGCCGCTGAGCTCGGGGTCATTGTCGTGCAGGCAATGGGGAACGAGGGCAACGGAAATGGAAAAGTAGGGACCTTGCTTGTCCCTGCGGATGCAGACAGCATGATCTCCGTGGGAGCGGTGGATAAAGACGGCAACCTTGCGTCTTTCAGTTCCACCGGCCCGACGAATGACGGGAGGATTAAGCCGGACCTTGTCGCGGACGGAGTGGACGACTACGTAGCTACCGTTCCCGGCCCGAAGACCTTTGCGTTTGAAAGCGGAACTTCCTTTTCTACTCCAATCACCGCAGGGATTGCAGCATTGATTCTGTCGGTCCGTCCGGACTACACTCCGATGCAGGTAATCAATCTGCTGAAACAAACCGCGATTCGGAACCAGACTTCCGCGGGGGATTCGCTTGTCCCTGCGTACCCGAACGATTTCTATGGATGGGGGATAGTTAATGCGTGGAACGCGATACAGAAAATCGGGTTTGTGGGATCAAACACTTTCACCTACTGGCAAGAAGGATCGGCACTCGATCTGGCCGTGAAAGCTTTCAGCACTTCCGGAGTGGACGTCGGGCTCAGCAGAGGATACTTTTCGACTGACGGAATCAATTACAAGTCGGCGCCTCTGTTCCAGACGGATACTCTAAATCAGGTGGCTTTCTCTGCACCGCTGCCCAGCACCGTTACTTCGCATATCTACTTCTATTTCGATTTGGCAGATTCAATCGGCGGACATATCGATGTCCCTTACAATGGTCCTCGAAGCGCTTTCAACGTTGCAGGGTACATGGTCTCCCCGGCGTCGATTTCCGGCAAGTTCCTTCTGTTCGACAACTTCCCGAATCCGTTTAGCTCGGTAACGAGCATCAGTCTGATGCTGAAGTCAGCTTCAAACGTCAGGATCGATGTTTACGACATCCTCGGCAGGAAGGTCAAGACGATTTTTGACGGGGCCCTCTCTTCCGGGTATCAGCAGTTCGTATGGAACGGCTCGACAAATCATCAGAGGACGGCCGCCAGCGGAGTATACTTCATTGCTGTTGATGTCGACGGATCGGTAAAAACACTGAAGGTTCTCTATCTTAAGTGAATTTCCAGGTCTATTTTGACATTCCTATCTATGTGATACTGCTGCTTGCAGGTTTGTCGGTAAGCCTGTCGTACCTCATGTATAGAAACATTGAGGGTGTCTCGAAGCCGAGGCAAATCTTCCTGGGAACGCTGCGCTCAGTTTCTTTCTTCCTGCTGCTTCTCGCTGCGGCTAACCTTGTCACAAACTTCGTCAGGTTCAGGGAAGAAAAGCGGGGTGTCATACTTCTTGTGGACGACTCGAAGAGCATGTCGCTCGCCGACGGCCCGACGAGGCGATCACAGGTGGTGGACGAAATTATGAGCAGCCCGTTCCTCAATAAGCTTTCTACGAACTTCAAACTCACCCCCGTTGTCTTCGGCGGCAGGGTATTGAAAGGCGTGAGTCTCGATTCGCTGAAGTACAACCGGCCTGCGACCGACATCGAAGCGGCGCTGGCCGATGCATCGAACCTGAGCACCGGGGAAAATACCGCTTTCGCCATTCTACTTTCAGACGGCGATTACAACTCCGGAGGAAATCCGCTCGACATTGCAAGGAGCTTGTCATTCCCCATCTTCCCGATCGGAATCGGGGATTCTACCCGCCCCAGCGATGTGATTGTCAGGCAGGTTATCGCCGCCCCTTCGATTTATGCGGGAAAGAAAAGCGTGGTCAGAACGATCGTGAGCTCATTTGGGTTCGGCGGGAAGAAGGTGACAGCGTACCTTATGGAAGATGGGAAGGAAATCGATTCGAGAGAGGTGACCCTTCCCGGTGAGGGCGACGTTGAAGTATCGTTCAATTACACCCCCAACACGGTCGGTACACATACTCTGACTGTCTATGTTCCGCCCCAAAAGGGAGAATTCAATCGAAAGAACAACTCCGCTTCAGTTACCGTCGATGTTCTGAAGGGTAAATTCTCGATTCTCATGGTTGCGGGTGAGCCCTCGTCAGATGTCGCCTTCCTGAGAAGGAATATCGAGGCGAGCGGAGATTTCGATCTGAACGTTCTTGTTCAGAAGAACGCAGACGGCTTCTACGTCCACACTCCGCCCGACGAGAAAGATGCCGGTAAGATTCTTTCCGGGAAGTACGATGCCGTTTTGCTTTACGATTTTCCGAACTCTCAATCACGTAGAACTCTGTCTGACATAGCTGCTTTGTTGAATTCGAATCGTGTGCCATACGCCTATTTTGCAGGGAGTGATTTTTCTGCTGCGCGGGTCGCTATGTTGCCGAGACTCCCATTTGTACCCCAGGGCATGAAGGAGGGTGAGTTCCAGGTGGGCATTTCTCCTCTTGCCGCCGGTTCGCCGAGTCTTCAAGCGCTTTACACGCTCCTCAATGCGAACTACTCTAAGTTTCCGCCGCTCTACTATCAGCAAATTGAGTGCAAACCGGCTCCCGGCGCGGTTTCATTGGCGGTCCCGGCTTTAAATGGTGCCCGGATGAATGCGCCTGTATTTCTGGTTGATCAAGACGCCCGCAGCTCTGCCTTCCTGGCGTACGGTTTGTGGAGGCTTCAGCTGATGAGTCCTTTGAGCGGGCTTCCCGGTGACTTCCTCCAGAACTTCTTGACAACAATGCTAAGGACGTTGATCAGCTCTGGGAACCAGAAGCTTTTGACTGTGCACACCGACAAGAGAGTCTATGATCCATCAGAAGCTGTCGATTTCAACGCGCTGCTGGTGGATCAAGCCGGTTCGCCGGTCGACGGCGCATCTGTCGACGTGAACATCCGGAGGGAAAATGGTCAGGCTACCGTCCAGGACATTCAACTGACGGGTGCGGGCAGCGGGGCGTACACAGGGAGCGCGAGCGGACTCGGCGAGGGCAAATATGCCTACGTTGCAAAAGCTGCGTCAGGGTCGACCTTCTTCGGCTCCGACAGCGGAACGATAGTTGTGGAACCATTGAATACGGAGTTTGTTCAGACCGCCATGAACGTCCAGCTGATGAGGCAGCTTGCCCTGGTAACCGGCGGAAATTTCCTGACCCCTGGCGAGTTCTTGCGGGGAGGCCTCAGTATCAACCCGGAGTGGAAGACGCCGGTCAGGCTGACCGACACAAAAAGGTTTGAACTACTCTCATCGCTTCCTATCCTGCTGGTTGTTATTGTGCTTCTTTCGGCGGAATGGGTAATACGCAAGATTTGGGGCCTTCCATAGGCTTTTTCGCGAAAACCCCGCTTAATGTTTTCTTAACATTAAATTAACCTGCAAGTAAATGGCCCTGGGTACTTTGTGTAAGTGGCCGTTGAAATAGACGACATATTTGTGTCTGAACAGAGCAGGAATGTCGAGAGAAAATCTGCTGTTCAGGCGGATAATGTATTCAAAGCCGTCATCGGTTTTTTTGCATTTCTGGTAATTGTCATCCTCGTTTGGCTCGGTCTGCAGCTCTATCTTTCCTCGAGGCTTGCCTTCAGTTCCGGCGGCATTTGGAATTTCATCGAAGGCTCCACATGGGATCCGGTAACGGAAGTTTTTGGAGCACTGCCGTTCATTTACGGGACTCTTGTTACTTCGTTTTTGTCACTTCTGATAGCGACGCCTTTGGGTATCGGCACCGCGATCTTCCTTGCTGAGCTGAGTCCGAGATGGCTGAGGCGAATGCTTCAACCGCTCGTTGAACTGCTTGCCGGCATCCCGAGCGTCATATACGGCCTGTGGGGAATTTTCATATTGTCCCCCCTGATGGCAAATACGATCGAGCCTTTCCTGGGGGCTCATTTCGGTTTCCTCCCATTTTTCCAGGGATATGAACTGGGCATAGGATTTCTCACCGCATCGATAATCCTCGCGATAATGATAGTGCCTTTCATAATTTCCGTGTCTACGGAAATTCTCAGTACCGTTCCGGTTCCGTTGAAGGAAGGAATGTATGCCCTCGGCGCGACGAGATGGGAAACCTTGAAGAAAATAGATCTTCCTTACGCGAGGAGCGGGATAATGGGCTCCATCATCCTTGCCCTGGCCCGGGCCCTCGGGGAGACGATGGCTGTAACGATGGTGATTGGAAACACGCCGCAAATCAGCAAGTCCCTCTTTCAACCAGGGTACACTATGGCGGCAGTCATCGCGAACGAGTTTACGGAAGCGACAACTTCCAAATATCTATCAGCGTTGATTGCAATTGCTTTCATCCTTTTGCTCGTAACGCTTATTGTTAATGCAGTAGCTAGGTGGCTAATTTGGCGAACGACTCAAACGAAGTAGACCGGATCTTCCTGGAGGGGAGAGGATTCTCTTATTGGCGCCGTAAAGTGTTCAATTCGTTCTTCACTCTCCTTTTTTCTTCGAGTATCCTGGTCGTGCTTGTCCCACTCTTGTTTATCGTAGGTTACTTGTTCTACAAAGGTGCTGCATCGGTCAATCTGAACTTTTTCATTCACCGGCCCGCACCCGTCGGTGAGCCGGGCGGAGGTATGGGAAACGCTATAATCGGTTCGATATACGTTGTAGGTATAGCCTCGCTGATAGGAATCCCCATCGGACTCCTGGGTGGCATGTTCGTGGGGGAATTCCCGCGCAACAAGTTCTCCACTGCCGTGCGGTTCGTTGCGGACGTGCTCAACGGTACGCCTTCCATAGTCATGGGGGTATTCGCGTACACGGTTGTCGTTCTGCCGATGAAGAGTTTTTCCGTGCTCGCAGGCGGATTTGCGCTGGGCGTCATGATGATTCCAACCATTCTCCGGACCACCGATGAGATTCTCCAGACGGTGCCGACCGCGATCAGGGAGGCATCGCTTGCACTCGGTGTTCCGTACTGGAGAACTGTCCTTTCGGTTGTCCTCAGGAGCGCGAAGAGCGGAATAATAACGGGTATCCTTCTCGCGGGAGCCCGGGTCCTTGGCGAAACCGCTCCCTTGCTTTTCACAAGTTTCAACAACGCTTTCTTCAGTTACAGCTTAACTCAACCGATTTCCACGCTGCCCGTGCAAATCTTCAACTACGCGATTTCGCCTTACCAGGATTGGCACCGGCAAGCATGGGCTGGGGCCTTGATACTGGTCCTGGCCATCCTTATCGTCAACTTCGCGGTGAGAGCATTCTCCAGACAGAAATTTGAACAGACACTATGACAAACACTACTAGCGGCATCATTGCAGAGGAGTTGAAAGCTTACTTTGGCCAGGTCGAGGTACTGAAGGGGATAAGCATGTCAATGAAGAAGAACAAAGTGACGGCGCTTATCGGACCTTCGGGCTGCGGCAAGACCACCTTCCTCCGCACGCTTAACCGGATGCATGAACTGGCACGCGACGCATCTATTAAAGGCAGGGTGATCGTCGACGGAACGAACATTTACTCTCCAAACATTGACCCCGTCCTCGTTCGGAGGAAAATCGGGATGGTGTTTCAGAAGCCGAACCCGTTCCCGACGATGTCGATCTATGACAACGTTGCGGCGGGGCTTAAGTTGACCGGCAGACACTCGAGGAAGGAACTCGACGAGATTGTTGAAAGGACGTTGATACAGGCGGCTCTTTGGGACGAGGTGAAGGATTCTCTCCGCAAATCGGGGGCCAGCCTCTCCGGCGGGCAGCAGCAGAGGCTCTGCATCGCCAGGACACTTGCCGTGAATCCGGAGGTGATACTTATGGACGAGCCTGCCAGTGCTCTCGATCCAATATCTACCGCCAAGGTCGAAGAGCTGATTTTTCAACTGAAGGACAGTTACACGATTGTAATCGTAACACATAACATGCAGCAGGCAGCGCGGGTCAGCGATTTTACGGCCTTCTTCTACCTCGGGGAGCTTATTGAATTTAGCGACACGCGTAGCGTGTTTACCAGACCTCAGAAAAAGCAGACAGAAGACTATATTACAGGTAGATTCGGCTGAACCGGGGAAAACTGGACTGTGAGGTTGCCCAAGTTCAAACTCGGGAACCCCGGTCATCGAAATCGAACTGTCAAGTATGTTGCCGGTCAACGACTCTCTTTCCACAGGGACCGGCCCGAATTTAGATGGCCGCCGGCTCAAACTTTTCCGGATTAGTTACGTCTATTCTTACATTTGAATTAGCGGTGAGCTCAGGGGGCGTTTGATAGCACCCCGCTGTTTGCCGGTGCAATCTCATAGCGATGAAGGAGCAGTACAAGGCAAATTGATTCAAAATCCTCTTCTTAAGTGATAACCCCAACAACCAAAGGAGACCCTCTCATGAGATTGAGATTTGGCTTTCTTTCCGTCCTGTTCATGGTGCCCGCCGTGATGGCGCAATCCAATGGAACCATCTTTGCACCGATGAACTGGCCCACTCCCAATAGTTACCGCACGGCTGACGGCAGGCCCGGGCCCAACTACTGGCAGCAGCGGGCAGACTATAGCATCAAGGCGTCGCTGGACACCGTGGACAGCAGAGTGACCGGCACTGAAACCATTTCCTACACCAATAATTCACCGGAATCGCTGAGCCATCTATGGCTTCAACTTGACCAGAACCTTTTCAAGGAAGGGAGCTGGGGCAATGATGAATACGATAACCCGCGGGTAAGATGGAGGGGAGCGTTCAAGAACGGCGGAGACGAACTGAGCAGCGTAGCAGTCGTGCAGAATGGCAAGAAGGAACAGGCACGCTATAAGGTAAGCGACACGAGGATGTTAATATACCTGAGCAAGCCGGTCCCGGCCCACGGAGGAAAGGTACAATTGGAGATCGCGTGGTCCTTCATTGTCCCGAGGTACGGCTCCGACAGGATGGGGCAGTTTCATTCTAAAGACGGAACGATATATCAGATAGCTCAATGGTATCCGAGGATGTATGTGTACGATGACGTCAGCGGATGGAATCCGAGGCCTTATCTCGGAGAAGGTGAGTTCTATCTCGAGTACGGGAATTTCAACGTTCAGATCACGGCTCCGGGAGACTATATCGTAGTCGCAACCGGGGTGCTGCAGAACCCCGACGAGGTCCTCACAAAGACTGAACACCAGAGACTGGCGGAAGCAATGAAGACAGACAAGACCGTGCACGTTATTCCGGAAAGTGAAATCGGACGACCCAGCACCCGGCCGGCGGGAAAGGGCGAATTGACCTGGAAGTTCCGCGCGAAGAACGTGCGCGATTTCACGTGGGCCGCGTCGAAAGCTTTTATGTGGGACGCATCCCACTGGGACAATATCCTTCTTATGGCTGTATATCCGACGGAGGCGTTAGGATATAATTCTAAAAAGGGACCCGGATGGGAAGACGTCATCCAGATGATGAGGCATACTTTCATGTATTACTCCACCCGCTACTATCACTATCCGTATCGGGTGGCGACAAACGTGGCGGGCATCGTCAACGGGATGGAATACCCTGAGATCGTGTTTTGTTCGGCCAAGGCGCGCGGACAGTATCTTTACAATGTGACTGATCATGAATTCGGCCACAGCTGGTTCCCGATGACGGTCGGAAGCAATGAGCGGCTCCACGCCTGGATGGACGAAGGTTTCAACACGTTCATAAACTACTATTCGAATCACGACTTCTATGGCGACAGCGCGAGGCAGAACATCGGATTGCAGGCTGACCCCATCGCCGGACGGATGCTCACTCCCGCCAATTCCCAGCAGATCGATACGCGGGCAGATCAGGTCAATCCTCGGTACCTCGGCTTCCTGGAATACTTCAAGCCCGCTTTCGGGTTGCGTCTTCTCAGGGACGTCATAGTCGGCCCGAAGCTCTTCGATCCAGCGTTCAAAGCGTACATCCGCAGATGGGCGTTCAAACACCCGCTGCCCTCGGACTTCTTCAGGACCATTGACGACTACACGGGCCGCGATCTCAGCTGGTTCTGGCGGGGGTGGTTCTACTCGACTCATGTGCTCGATCAGGCGGTTGATTCCGTCGTAGCCGATTCGGCAGTTACGACGGTGTATCTGAGCAACAACCGCGGGCTCGTCATGCCTACGATCGTCCGGGTGACATTCAGTGACAACCAGGCGAAGGATTACAAGTTGCCGGTAGAGATATGGTATGACGGGAACGACTATGCTCTTCCTGTGTACGACTCAAGGAAAGTTGTGAAGGTTGTGATAGACCCGAACCATGTATTGCCTGATGTCAATCGCAACAACAACGTCTGGCCTCTCGGGGAGAGCGGGAAGTAGCAGTTGGTTGATCAAAAGTCTGACGGTTTTCGCGCCGGGCGAGCCGAGCCATCGGTCAGCCCGGCCAGATTATTCCAACCCGACTTTCTTTGATTCGTTGAGATAGACTAAACAAGTGTTGAGCTAAAGCATCGTTAATCCTTTGTTAACTTGCTTTTCAGGGGGACTGCAACTAATTTCTCACCGTGGTTGAAGTGATGCAGAGGAACAATACATACCTTTTCGGTAGAATCATATCGCTGCAAATCTTCACAGAGTTAATTCCCCACAAAGTCACTCACTACCAAACCAAAAGGAGCAAGGCATGCAAAGGTTACAGGGTTTCCTCCTACTGACCTTACTCTTAGCTGTTCCGCGCCTTATTTTCGCGCAGGGTGTCACCACCGCGTCGATCAGCGGGACAGTTACAGATGTCCAAGGTCAGCCCGTTCCCGGAGCAACAGTAATTGTTCTTCATGTTCCATCCGGAACGAAATATGGTACAAGTACCCAGCTCGACGGTCGTTACTTTGTCAGAGGCCTGAGAGTCGGTGGGCCATATGTGATCACCGTCTCGAATGTAGGATACAAGACACAACAAGTCAGGAATATGAACCTTGAGATCGGGCAGAATCTACAATTGAATTTCAAGCTGACCCAGCAGGCGGTCAACGTAGGCGGAGTAGAAGTGATCGCGCAAAGGCACGGCTTGATGAATACAAATCGGACGGGTGCCGCGACAAATGTTTCGAGAAAATTTATCCAGAGTTTTCCAACCATCACCAGGAGCTTCCAGGATTTTGAAGAGCTCTCGCCTCAGTTCGTCGCATATGGAGGAGGGGGATCGGCTCTCGGCCGAAATGAGAAGTACAACAACATCCAGATCGACGGAGCGAACTACAACGACTTGTTCGGTCTTCCTTCTAGCGGGACGCCCGGCGGGCAGGCGGGGACTACTCCCATAAGTCTGGACGCTATACGGTCATTTCAGGTTTCGATTGCTCCCTTCGATGTGCGACAGGGTGGTTTCACTGGAGGTGAAGTGAACGCTATAACGAGAAGCGGAACCAACCAGTTCAGAGGTTCGCTTTACTTCTTCGGGCAAAACCAGAACTTCGTCGGCACCAGCCCGGACGCGTACAAGACTCCATATCCGAATTTCAGCAATGTTCAAACGGGCTTTCGGTTGGGCGGCCCTATCGTGAAGGATAAGCTATTCTTCTTTGTAAACGGAGAAATCACCCGGCGGAGACAGCCACTCAGCAACGTCTCCGGTGCCTCCGATTCAACCATTCAGGCTTTCACGAGCATCCTCGAGAATCAGTACGGCTACAACGCCGGTTCCGCCAGCCCTTACACGCTTCTCACACCTTCCAATAAGGTGTTCGCGAGAATTGATTACAACATCTCCGAGACCGAGAAACTGACGATCAGAGACAACTATGTCGATGCAAACGAAGATAACCTTACTCGCAGCTCGACCACTCTCTATCTCTCGTCTTCGGAATATACTTTCAACGACAAGACGAATTCGCTTCTTGCTCAGTTGAACAGCACCTTCAACTCGAGTCTGTCGAACGAGGCGATACTCAGCTTCACTTCGATTCGCGATACCCGTGTTGTTCCCAATCCCGTATTCCCCATGATCGAAGTAATCCATGATCCCTCTTTCAGTTATGGGACTCTGGTGGCCGGTACGGAGCAGTATTCCGGAGCGAACGCTCTCAATCAGAACATCTGGGAATTTACCGATAACCTTTCCTGGGTCGTTGGAAATCATCTGTTCACATTTGGTACTCACGACGAATCGTTCGGCTTCAACAACCTGTTCCTCAGAGACTACTACGGCTTTTACGAGTTCAGCAGCCTGGCAAACCTCGCCGCCGGCAAGCCCAGTAATTATCAGTACGATTATTCCAATATACCGGGATTGAGTGAGCCGAGGGCAAATTGGAGTGCTATCCAGTACGGGATCTATGCCCAGGATGAATGGAGCGCGGCTTCCAACTTCAAATTGACATACGGACTGCGTCTGGACGTCCCGACATTCCCGGACAAGCCGTACAACAATCCGACTTTCGACAACACGCCGGCTTTTGCTGCGAGGGGCCTGAGAACCGATCAGGTGCCTAAGAGTCAATATCTTCTTTCTCCCCGCGTCGGTATCAACTGGGACATAAACAACGACAGGCTCTGGGTCGTTCGCGGCGGAGCTGGAGTCTTCACCGGAAGAGTGCCATACGTGTGGATATCGAACCAGTACAGCAACACGGGTGTGGATATCAACCGTCTCGATCAGAACGGTTTGCCTGCCGGGTTCTTCACGCCGAATCCGCTTGAGCAGCCCCACCCGGGCGGCGGAGCTCCCGTGGATACGCTCCTTTCCCCGGTGACCACCACCGAAATAGACTTGACCTCGCCAAATTTCAAAATGCCGCAGGTGTTCAGAGTTGACCTCGCTCTCGATCACGAGCTGGCTTTCGGTATCGTCGGTACGATAGAGGGGATCTACAGCCAGTCAATGAACGATGTGCTGTATCAGGATATCAACTTGCAGGCGACGGGGCAGACGCTCGCGTTCGACGGAAGGCCGCTTTACGGGACGCCGGTTCCCGGCAAAAATTACTGGAACGTGGACAAGGCAAATCCGACTTTTACTAACGTCGTATACATGACAAATTCCAGCAAGCCTTACGAATACGATCTGACAGTTTCGCTGGAGCGACAGTTCGGCGAAGGCATCTTCGCTCTGCTCGGCAATGAGTCGTTGAATGATCAATTGTTCGCGGATATTTCCTACACTTACAACCAGTCTTACGATCAGAATGCCGTGACCTCCACGCAGGCAATCTCTCAGTGGAGATATAACCCGGTTCCCGGAAATCCCAATAACCCGCCGCTTGCACAGTCCGACTTCTCGGTACCCGACAGAGTGGTTGCGTCCATTTCTGAGAGTATCAACTACGCAAACGGATTCGGGACGACACTTTCCCTGTTCTACGACGGCCAATCCGGTCCTCCGTTCTCTTACATCTACTACGGCGACGTCAACGGCGACGGCCAAAATCAGAACGACCTGGTATACGTTCCGAAGACTTGCGCTCCGGGGGGAGATATCAACCTCGTGTCTTACAATTCATCGACACACAGTTATCAGCCAGCTTCGGCTTCGGCTTACACACAGCTCGAGAACTACATCAACGGTGATCCTTACCTTAGCAAGTACAAAGGTCAGATCGTTCCCCGGAACGGCGGAAGGGCTCCCTGGGATGGCCAGTTGAACCTCAGGCTCGCCGAGGACATACCCAGCATCGCCGGAGAGAACTTCGAAGTATCGCTCGACATACTGAATGTGCTGAACCTTCTGAACCACAATTGGGGATGGGTCCAAGCCGTGCCGTACGGCACTTATACTCTGCTGAACTACGAAGGAATGAATGCTTCGAACCAGCCGACATTCAGTCTTGCTTTGCCAAAGAGCGGACATCCCTGGTCTCCGGACCAGTTCTATTCCCGCTGGCAGATGCAGCTTGGGATACGTTACAACTTCTAATTCAGGTTGACGCACTTGAAAAGACGGCAGCTCCGGCTGCCGTTTTTTTTTGAATTGGCTGAAAGCGGAAGCAGCAAATGGGTAAGGGAGAGTGAGCGCAATCCAACATCTACAAAGACGACGGTGAGGATGATAAAAAAAGCCGGTCCGAGCGCAGACCGGTCAATGTAAGTCTGCCCATTCGAACCGCGACCCCACGCGGAAGTTTGGTGATGAGTTCGGTGTTGTGGCGTGCTTATTTGCCTGGGGCAGATTACCACCGCTTCAAAAATTCGTTACTTGAAAACGCCATAACTTGTTGAAAACAAAAGGATATGGCGGTGCAATTACGGCATCCTAATTGCAGAAAAAGGGCGGTGTCCGCTTCAATCAAGTTTACATTTTGAAAAGAAAAGGAATAGAAATGGCTGAAGAGAATAAAACTGAGAAGGCTGACATGAGCGAGAGATCCTCGCCGCAGTCAGACTCCTCTGTGCAGATTGCAACGATAGACGGAAATGAAGCCGCTGCCTATGTTGCACATAAGCTGAATGAGGTGATTGCCATTTATCCGATAACACCGTCATCTCCGATGGGCGAATGGTCGGATGAATGGTCGGCTCAGAGCAGGCCGAATTTATGGGGAACAATCCCGCAGGTGACAGAGATGCAGAGCGAGGGAGGTGCATCCGGCGCGGTGCACGGAGCGCTCCAGGCAGGAGCTTTAACCACGACGTTTACGGCATCGCAGGGACTGCTTCTCATGATACCGAATATGTTCAAGATTGCCGGCGAGCTGACCTCCACAGTTTTTCATATCGCCGCGAGGTCTGTAGCAGCCCAGGCGCTCTCAATTTTCGGCGATCATACCGACGTGATGGCGACGAGGTCGACAGGCTTCGCGATGCTCGCCTCTAACTCGGTACAGGAGGTGAACGACTTCGCGCTCATTGCTCAGGCTGCGACTCTTGAGGCGCGCGTCCCGTTCCTCCACTTCTTCGATGGTTTCAGAACTTCGCATGAGGTACTGAAAATAAGACAACTTACCGACGATGAGATGCGTGCGGTGATCAACGAAGATCTCATCATCGAGCACCGGCAGCGGGCAATGTCTCCCGATCACCCGGTGCTGCGCGGCTCCTCTCAGAACCCCGACGTCTTCTTCCAGGGTCGAGAGACTGTCAATAAGTACTATCAGGCCTGTCCGGGAATTGTCCAGTCCGTCATGGACAAGTTTGCCAAAGTCACCGGCCGTGAGTACAAGCTGTTTCAGTATGTGGGTGCGCCTGACGCGGAAAGCGTCATAATGCTGATGGGATCCGGTGCCGAGACCGCTCACGAGACTGTCGAGTACATGGCATCGAAGGGCGAGAAAGTCGGCGTCATCAAGGTCAGGTTATTCAGGCCGTTTTCCGTGGACGCGTTTATCAGTTCCCTTCCGAAGACCGTGAAGAACATTGCAACGCTCGACAGGACGAAAGAGCCTGGAGCGACCGGAGAGCCGCTTTACCAGGAGGTGGTTGCGGCACTTACCGAGGCGAAGTCGTCCGGGTCCCTTCCGTTGAAATCTGAACCGCGCGTCATAGGCGGAAGGTACGGTCTCTCTTCCAAAGAGTTTAACCCGGCAATGGTAAAGGCAGTCTTCGACGAGCTTAAGAAAGAAAAACCGAAGAATCATTTTACTGTCGGCATAGTCGATGACGTAACAAATACCAGCCTAGACTACGACCCGTCGTTCGACATCGAACCGGATGAGGTAGTCAGAGGAGTCTTCTACGGGCTTGGCGCCGACGGAACGGTAGGTGCGAACAAGAACTCTATCAAGATCATCGGTGGGGAGACCGATTACCACGCTCAGGGATACTTTGTTTATGATTCGAAGAAGTCCGGCTCCCAGACCGTCTCACATCTACGGTTCGGCCCGAAGCCGATTCACTCTACTTATCTTATCAACAGGGCGAGCTTCGTCGCCTGTCATCAGTGGTTCTTCGTAGAGAAATTTGACGTGCTTGAAAAAGCGGCGCCGGGCGGCGTGTTCCTGTTGAACAGCATCTATGGTCCGGATAAGGTTTGGGATAAGCTCCCGAGGCAGATCCAGAAGCAGATCATCGATAAACACCTGAAGTTCTATGTCATCGACGCGTACAAAGTAGCGCGCCAGACGAACATGGGAAGCAGGATAAACACCATAATGCAGACCTGCTTCTTCGCAATCTCCGGAGTCCTTCCCCGCGAGCAGGCAATCGAGCAGATCAAGAAGTCGATCAAGAAGACCTACGGCAGGAAGGGCGACCAGGTAGTTCAGCAGAACTTCCAGGCAGTAGACCAGACGCTCGCGAACCTTTCTGAAGTGAAGGTGCCGGATAAAGTTACAAGCGAGCTTGAGATGCCTCCTGTGGTTTCGGATCGTGCGCCCGATTACGTGAAGAGGGTGACGGCGCGGATAATCGAAGGAAAGGGAGATACACTTCCGGTCAGCGCGATGCCGGCGGACGGCACATTCCCGACAGGCACGTCACAGTGGGAAAAGAGGAACATTGCTCTTGAGATCCCTGTCTGGGAAGAAGAAATATGCATACAGTGCAACAAGTGCGTTATCATTTGCCCGCACGCCAGTATACGCGTGAAAGTTTTCGACGCCAAGGAGCTGGAAGGCGCGCCGGCGACATTCAAGTCGATGGACTTCAAAAGCGCCGAGCATAAGGGGATGAAATACTCATTGCAGGTAGCTCCGGAGGATTGCACCGGATGCGCACTCTGTGTCGAGTTCTGTCCTGCAAAGAGCAAGAAAGAAGCTAAAGTCAAAGCTATAAACATGAAGCCTCAGCCTCCGATCAGGGAAGCCGAAAGAGAGAATTATGACTTCTTCCTCGGTATACCTGAAGTGGATCGAAAGACGATCAAGCTGGACAATGTGAAGGATTCGCAGTTTCTCCAGCCGCTTTTCGAATACTCCGGTGCCTGCGCAGGCTGCGGGGAGACGCCTTACGTAAAACTTGTTACACAACTATTCGGCGACCGTACGCTGATTGCGAACGCAACCGGATGTTCTTCGATATACGGCGGCAACCTTCCTACTGCACCGTACACGGTCAACAGCGACGGAAGAGGGCCGACATGGTCCAACTCGCTCTTCGAGGACAATGCTGAGTTCGGATTCGGAATGAGACTGGCAATAGACAAGCAGACTGAAATCGCAAGAGAACTTGTTCAGAAGCTTTCAGGCCAGATCGGCGAGCAGCTTACAAAGGAGCTGCTTGAATCAGACCAGTCAGGCGAGGCAGGCATTTACGAACAGCGCGAGAGGGTCAAGGCTCTCAAAGAGAAACTCGCTGCGATGAAATCGCCTGAGGCCAGGAACCTGCTGAACGTCGCGGACAATCTGGTGAAGCGAAGCGTCTGGATAGTCGGCGGTGACGGATGGGCCTATGACATCGGTTACGGCGGACTCGACCACGTAATCGCTTCCGGCAAGAACGTGAACATACTCGTCCTCGATACGGAAGTCTACTCGAACACCGGCGGACAGATGTCCAAGGCTACCTCTCGCGCGGCTGTCGCGAAATTCGCGGCCGCAGGAAAGCCGATGCGCAAGAAAGACCTCTCGCTGATGGCACTCATGTATGGAAACGTATTCGTTGCCCGCGTGGCGATGGGCGCCAACGATGCGCAGACCGTCCGGGCCTTCCTCGAGGCGGAATCTTACGACGGTCCGTCGATCATCATAGCCTACGCTCATTGCATCGAGCACGGCATCGACATGTCGCTCGGAGCTCAACATCAGAAGGTGGCAGTCGACACCGGTTACTGGCCTCTCTTCCGGTTCGATCCCAGGCTGGAGCGTCAAGGAAAGAATCCGTTCAAGCTCGATTCCAAGGCTCCCAAGGGGTCGGTCAGCGACTTCACTTCGCTCGAAACGCGATTCAACATGCTTAAGAAGACCCATCCCGACAGGGTGGAGTTCCTTATGAAGCTCGCTCAGGACGACGTCAACCAGAGATGGAAGATGTACGAGCAGCTTTCGAAGGAATATGAGCCTCAGAAGCACGACGGTGAGGAAGCTAAGAAGGCGGCCGCTTCGGCTCAAGTCAACTAGAGCAAATGTATACCGAGAATGAAAACGAAAGTTGAATGATGGATCTAAAGACAAAATATCTCGAAATAGAGCTGAAGAACCCGATCGTTCCGTCCGCCAGCCCGCTGTCTAAGAGTCTTGACAACATGAAAAGGCTGGAGGATTCAGGTGCTTCGGCGATCGTCATGTATTCGTTGTTCGAGGAAGAAATCGCTCACGAGAGTGCAGAGTTGGACCACTACCTGCACTACGGCACTGACAGCTACGCAGAGGCGCTGACTTATCTGCCGACCGCGAACGAGTATAACCTTGAACCCGATGCATACCTGGACCTTCTGAGAAAAGCGAAGGAATCTCTCTCGATACCGGTAATTCCAAGTCTGAACGGTATAACTTCCGGCGGCTGGATAAAGTATGCGAAATACTTTGAAGAAGCCGGTGCGAACGCGATCGAGCTGAACGTCTACTACATACCGACGGACGCCCGCCTGATTTCCGCTGAAGTTGAACAGCGATACGTCGATATCCTGGCGGCTGTGAGAGACACGGTGAAGATCCCCATCGCCGTCAAACTTAGCCCGTATTTCAGCGCGTTCTCGAACGTTGCGGAGAGACTCGTCAATGCCGGAGCGAACGGTCTGGTCATGTTCAACCGTTTCTATCAACCCGACATCAACCTCGAAGCATTGGAAATAAATCCGGGTGTGTTGCTTAGTGACTCCAGTGCCAATCGACTGCCGATGAGATGGATAGCGATATTCCGCGGCAGACTCGATGTGAGTCTCGCCGCTTCAAGCGGGATTCACACTGCCGAGGATGTCCTGAAGCTCGTCATGGCAGGTGCTGATGTCACGATGATGTGCTCGGCTCTGCTTCAGCGGGGACCGGAACATATCAAGAAAGTCCTTGCCGACCTTACAAAGTGGATGGAAGACCATGAGTATGAGTCGATCGAGCAGATGAAAGGAAGTATGAGCCAGAAGTCGGTTGCAGACCCGGCCGCCTTCGAGCGCGCGAACTACGTCAAAGCTCTAAATAGATACAAGTTGCTTGTGTAACTTCTCTTCAGCAGCAAAACGGGGCGCCGCAAGGCGCCCTTTTTGTTGGGGGGAAAGTGACGCCGTCCGATGAATGGAGGCGGTAAATCCGAATCAATACATATGAGACAAAAGAGGCACTCAGAAGAGATAAGCATTATCTCCATCATCGTGTCACCACGTGCTGATCCGCGCCACTCACTTGTCATGGTCGCGAAAGTGGGCATCCAGTCTTCGGGTCAATCAAAACCTCCCGAATGGACCGGCTCCCGATGTTCTTAACAGATTGCTAGCGCTTCGCGCGTCCAACGGGAGGACAGGCCCTATGCTTTCTCCTTCATCCGGCTGCGGCCGGATCTCAGGGGATGCGGCAGGGAGACTATCCTCCGCCTGTCCTCACTTGCCGACGGGGATTCCTCATTCGAATCGCGAAACAGCAGGGAAGCGATGAATGCTGAAAGGATGCCCATGACTATTCCCGCAAGGGTGTCGACGAAATAGTGCTGTGCAAGGTAGAAGGTACCGAGAGTGGAAAGGAGGAGGAACGGTCCGAGGATGAACGCAGCGGCGGGACCTGCCTCGAAGAGATAAATTGCGGCGAGGGCCGCCCACGCAGCGTGTGAGCTGGGGAACGTGGTAGTCGGCATCAGCTCGAGCCCTTCTTTCGATTGCCTCATTCTTTTCAGGAAACTCTCGACCTGCGGTACGGGCTTGAAATCCTTAAGCTCCGCGGCGATGCGCGCCGGATCTTTGAGGTTGTAAACGTTGTCGATGAACCTGTCCTGCGGACTCATGGCCGGGACAAGTAGCCAGACCGGAGTCATCACGGCAAAACTTAACAGGAAAGCGATCACAAACTTCGAAAACACTCTCTTGTTCTTGAAGAAAGTGTATAATGCCGCGATAACCAGGAGGAAGGGGAGATTGAGAAACGAGAGTTCTACCGCTTCTATAAGCCAGGAGGGAAAACTGATTGTTTCCAGAGAAAGGAAGGGATAGGCGCCCGTTAACCAGAAATCGGCGGCTGCGAGCTTCGGATCGATCAGCCGATGCTGGTTGACGGAATTTACGTAACCGACTATATAAGACAGCAGAAACAGACTGAGGAGAATCGGGAAGATCGTCCTTAGCGTTTCATAGATGCGCTTTAGCCAGAGTTCCGCCTTCTGCCGCAGGGCTCGGGCAGACTTCTTCTGTTCGCGCCCGTTTTCTCCCGAGCCGGTGGAAAACCATTTGAAAATAGAGTAAGCGACGGCTCCAAGGCATAGGAGGGCCACCACGTAACCGACCAGGCCATGAAATTCATTTATGAAAGAATCCGCATAGAATGAGAAGTAACTCTCTCTTTGGGGGACCGGAAACTTCATTAGACTAAGTGAGGCAACTACCAAAATCACGATAAGGGCATACACATAGCTTAGCCTTATCATTCTCTCGATCGGATCCCCCACTTTCGGGCGCTTCTTGTTTGACTCATTCTTCATTGTCGATGCTGCTATTGCAATATTTGCTTTTAGATATATGACCGAATGATCTTGAGACTATTCCAATGTTGAAGACCGACTTCAGGTCACGGCAAGACCGCGAGAGTGAACTGCATTCGGTCAATCCCGTCTCACCGGCTCCTTCTTCACAGGCTTTCCGTTTCGATTACAATCCGTGCCTGGCCGCCAAAGCAAAGCCTGCGTCCCTTTCGAAACTCACTTTCTCCCGCCGGAACGCAGACAGAACGCCCGGCTCGGGATCCCTACCGATGCCGGATCGCGCAAAGCGTGAAAGTCGATCACTCCTCAACATAGACCGCTCCCTGCACTGCCCAATAAGATGCTCCCGTCTGAATTTCAGCTAGTCGGCAGCACTTGTGAAAATTAACAAACTTTTTGCATCAATGCTTGGTATTTCCTGAGCATGTTTTTGGGAAATTTCACTCACCGGCGGAGTGGCCGTTTGAGCGGAGCGGGGAAGAGAAGATATGTTGTGTACGAAGTCCGGCCTGGCGCCATTCAAAAGCCATCCCTTTTGGTCAGGCTGGAACGGTCGTAGTATAAGGGGACTTATCTTAGTGAGGGAATTATGATCGATAGAGAATGGGCGCTCGCATTCGCGGAAGAATGGATTGAATCACTCCTCCGTCCGACCGCGCATCGATTCCTTCGCGGCTAGCCTATTCGGCAAAAGTGGTTATATTTCGTGTTGAATCGACTCGTCATGGAAATAATCAAAATGAACAGCGGAGGATTTGAATGACCGGAAGCAGGTATGAATTCGACCGGAAGTTGGACTTGTTGCGCGGCTCGCTTCTCAAAGCGGGGCTTCACCCTGTTATCGCGCTATTCTCAATCATCGTCTTGTTTGCCCCGTGTGTTTCCGCGCAGACGATTGCTGTTTCTGCGACTCCCGTCCGGGTTAATGCCGGTGACACCGTGAGCATCAGGATCGAGACCCATAGCGCGGAGAAGCCCGACGCGGTTATCCTCGTGCCGGACAAAGGAGTGTTTCCGCTGAACATTAGCCGGGACGGCGCGGGCGTATATGTATCGAGCTACGTTGTAAGGAAGGATGCTCCTGAAGGGCTGTACGCGATCCAGGCGACCGTGAAAGGAAACAACGAACCGCCTGCGATAGGGAAAGCGACGTTCCTCTACAGGAAGATTATCGGCGACTTCTGCATCATCGGCGTCTTCAATCCGAAGGATCCCGAACAAGATATGGATGACTATATCAAACAGATACAGGGATTCGGCGCAAACTTCATGATCGTGCACGCGATTATTACCGCGAAGAAAGTGTACTACAAATCGAAGATATGCAACATGGACAGCTCGTCCGAGGTCGACCAGAGTTATCTCGGGACGATGCTGAAGCTGGCCGATAAGACCGGCATGGCGGTCATGCTCTCCGCGAGCTGGGATATGACGCATGACATTCCCTCCGCCGACAGGATGAAGAGCACAGAGCATATTATCAAAGAACTCTACTCGCTTTACGGCAGCCATCCTTCCGTCGTCGGGTTTTACTCGTGGATGGAAGGAAGCGGGATTTTCTATGCCCCGTTTGTCAGGGAATTCTGCGGCATTGTGAAGGATGTCAACCCGGGACTCCTCACGGCGTGCGCCCCATACATGGACAACCCCCTGCTGGCGAGTTACCTGAGTGCCATCAGGAGACTCGACATCATCATTTACCAGGGGATGGTGATGGGAAGTTACAGGATAGACAGCCGGATGAAGTTTCCTTTCAGAAGAGTGCATGATTTCGGCACGCTCGGCTCGGGAGCATGCGAGCTTCAGCACAAGATTGTCCTGACGCATATGGAGACCTTCGGGTACGAAGAAAACTCACTTCATCATCTGTACATAACCGATTACAATAACATATATCAACAGATCCTCAGCGCCGCGACTGTACCGGCGAACAACGGCCTTATCATGTTCACTTACAGCGCGGTAAACTACAACCTCACGAGGCAGCATCCGGAGTACGCGGCCGAGTTCGACAGCAGCCGCCAGGCCGTGTTCGACGGCATGAGGGGGTTCCAGCTCATCGGAAAGGCGTCGAAATATCATAACCGGATTGCCGTTTATCTGCCTTACACCGATTTCCATGTTTTCAGGTGGTACGTCTATTACTACAGCGCGTTCGACGCGCTCAGGGTCATGGGAATTCCGTTCGACATACTCCCTTATGCGCCGACCAGAACCGACGCGTATCCTCCGTGTTTTCCCTCCCAGGAAAACCCCAAGGTACTCGCGAGGCTGCTGAAGGAAAAGGAAGTACTCATCCTGCCGAGCATATTCGGACTGAACAGGCCGGACAGCGACCTTCTGAAACATTTCGTCGAAGACGGCGGAACTGTCATTGCATTCGGACCGAGGATACCCGGCGGGACTACTTACAAACGCGCCGACTTCTTCGGTATAGAGAAGACCGGCGCGGACGCGACGCTCAATGGAATTCTCGCCGAAGAATCGATGGGCGGCAGAGTCGAGAGAGGGCACAGGTGGAACATCTGCCCGGTAAAGCGCCCCGTGTGGAAAGCCGTGAAAGGTAAAGTCGTCGCCGTCTTTGATGACGGCTCGCCGGCTATTGTCGTGAACTCATACGGCAAGGGGAAAGCGGTTTCAATAATGACCGATGCTATGACGGCGGCAAAATACTACCCGGGCCTGGTCCGCGCTCTGCTTGACCAACTTGGCGTGCAGCGTTACGTGGATATAATCGGTACGGACAAAACCTCTGACGTCGCCGTGTCAAAGAGCGAGGACGGGTTCACTGCCGCCATCGTTAACCACGGCAAGCACATGCTCGAAATCAGTTTGAGACCTCTCATAGTTGGACAGGGACCACGCGAGTGGGTCGACCTGGTATCGAGAGAGGTGATAGGGAAGTCGGAGGGAATGGAACCTTTGAACATAACGGTAAGAGCGGGAACTTACCGGCTGGTCAGGATGAAAGAACTGACCGCGAAGTAAGATTAGGCCGGGACTCATCGGATTGAGTTTGCTCCGGGAGCCGGGCAGCTGATTCAGACGCCGCGCCAGAATGTATTTCTACCCGTTAACTGCCAGACCACTGTCCGGAGAAGCCGGGACGCTCACGGAAACGAAGAGGCTGGTTGTACTCAGGTGAGCGGGCGGGACGCACCCTGGGAAGCTAATCCACGGGAGGCACCGGGACACGGCCCGACGGGCACCTTACGGGAGGAAATGTCAATTTCTCCTCTTATGTCTCCCGTGTCTCCGCGTTTTGATTGAGGTTTGCCGAACTCATCCCCCTTTGAGTTCTAAAGGAGGTCTCACTAAGTGACCACTTCGCGGTTCTCTTGAGCCACCGGATTTCCCCGGGGGGGCGTCTCGCTGTGGCTTCCAAGCTTGACTATACAGGTCCCATGGGTTAGATTCATTTCAGAACAGTTAGTGTAGAAGCGGTTTAGAGCCGAAGAATTGGGCGATGCTCAGGGAGGCGCCCCACCGCGGATCGGGAAGTTTCAAACACCGCAGGGGTGCGACCGGAAGTGTCAGGGAAGAGAGATAATCCGTAAGTATTCGGATGCAGATAAACGACGAGGATACGCTGGAGTGCGTATGATACAGTCTGATATACTTAAGGAAACTCATTCGAGACCAATCAAACAATGAGGGTATGATGACTCGGCACGCCATTATCTTGTTTCTTCTCGGACTCTGGCTGTTTCCCGGAATATTACCGGCACAGCAGGACACGACGACGGCTGTCTCCTTGTTGTCGCGTCTTTCCGCGATCAAGTTCAAAGTCGACACCACCGCTCCACCCAACGACCGAATGACCGCCCAGATACGTCTTCTCAGGACTGAGCGCGGGTGGTTCAATATCGACAACATGCTCAGGCTTTCGATCGAGGGCCAGCGGACAAAGGATACGGCGCATTCAAAGGAATTTTACGACAGGCTCCTGGAGAGCTGCGAGCACGGTGAGTTGCACCGCCTGATCGACAACATCTTCGTCAACCTGTACCGGCAGTGTTTCACCGGGGAGGAAATAGACGAGCTCGTGGAATTCTACAAAACATCCGCAGGGAAGAAGACCGGCGCTGACTTCATAGTCCTTACGATAACCGGTGCGAACGCCGCGAACGCGGTCGTGAAGGCGGCCGAACAAAAGCTCTCTCTGGAAATGAAAAAGGAAGGAAAAGCGAAGTAAGAAGTCCGCGCCATGTAAATGTTTGCGGAGGGTGGTGGCAGTAGCCCACCTCCTTCCGGAAAGGGAATAATCTTATTAAGCAGCTGATTTACTTTTGCAGTCTGTGTGCCCTTTTACTGTTCATTTGTCCGACCGGCTCCCATGCGCAATGGGTGCAGACGAACGGCCCTTTCGGTGGCGTTGTCACCGGTCTTACTGCGAATGGCACAGACTTGTTTGCAGGCACAGCGCGGGGTGTCTATCGTTCAACTAATGACGGGGCGACCTGGGTTCCTGCCGACAGCGGCCTTACGAATAGATCGATCTTGAATCTGACCGCGGAAAGGGGCACTGTTTACGCGGGAACGAATTGCGGAGTATTTCTATCCAGTGACAACGGAACACACTGGATCTCAGCGGGGCTGTCAAGCAGCCTTGTGACCGCACTTACTTCGGCAGATAACTTGCTGCTTGCGGGGACCGGCGATGGACTTTTCCGCTCCAGTGACGGCGGGGCAACGTGGACCGAAGCGGACAGCGGATTGACGTCGAAAAGCGTCAGGTTCCTTTACGCGGAGGGGACAACGATATTTGCATCCGGTCAAAATGGTGCATTCGTCTCGACCGATAGCGGTTCAAGCTGGTCGCAGCTGGAGCTGCCGGAACAAGGTCTTACCGGGGCGATCGGTTCTTTTGAAGGTAAGATTCTCGTGGGTGGCCATGACGCGGTATATGTCAGTGCTGACAGCGGTCTCACGTGGACCACTGCGGATTTCGATGAATTAAACACCGGTGTAGGCGCGTTTGCCGTTGCAGGGGCTGACGTCTTCGCCGCAACCAACAGCGGCGTTTTCCTTTCTACAGACAGCGTCAGGACATGGAGGCCCGCGACACTAACCCAGTACAGTGTGCAAGCACTGGTGGTGTTGAACGGAATTCTCTTCGCAGCAACTAATGGAGGCGGCATCTTCTCAAGCGTCGATAGTTCGGCACACTGGAATGCTGCCAACAACGGGTTAAACGCGATTGACGTAAACGGCTTGACGCCGGTCGGATCCGACTTGTTTGCAGCTACGTTTGGTAACGGAGTTTACGTGACCACTGACGGAGGGACAAGCTGGAATGCATTTTCAGCCGGCTTGATAGACCCGTTCATTCAAAGCATTTCGTACAGTAATGGAATCCTTCTATCAGGGACTCTTGCCGGCGTCTATCGTTCCACGCCGTCTTCGTCCGAGTGGGTCCGTGTTTCTTCAGACATTGCTGACAGCTATGTCTATGGCTTTGCGTGGAACAGCACGGCAATCTTTGCCGCCGGAATGGGTGTGTCCAAGTCGACCGATGACGGATATACTTGGATGACCGTCGACTCAAACGTCGCGGGAAGTTGGGCGTTTTCGGTACTATGCAAGGGCACCGAGATCTTTGCCGGTACGAACTGGGGAGGAGTCCTTCGATCTACCGACGGTGGGCTTACCTGGCCGGCCGTCGACTCGGGTTTGACCAATCGCACCGTCCGATCTCTTGCATCTACCGGTGCTTACCTGCTTGCCGGGACTAACGGCAGCGGAGTTTTCATGTCTTCGAAAGATGGAGAGAGTTGGAGACAGACAAATCTTGACAGCGGTGCGATTTGGTGCTTTGCTGTCTCAGGCGAGGCTGTTTTTGCAGGGACGATGGCGGGTGTTTATGTCTCTTCAAATGGAGGGGCCGACTGGAAGGCTGCCAACCAGGGTCTAAGCTATGGCGTCTTCACACTTGCTGCATGCGGGGCGAATCTCTATGCCGGCACTAGTGCCGCAGGCGTCTGGCGTCGCCCGCTTTCGGAGATGATTACCAAGGTCGATGATAAACGCAATGCAGTGCCGACCTGGCTCACGCTGATGCAGAACTATCCGAACCCGTTCAACCCGACTACAACTATAGTGTTTAATGTTCAAGGTTCAGCGTTCGTGAGCTTGAAGGTTTATGATGTGCTTGGCAGGGAGGTGGCGACGCTTGTGAGCGGGCGGGAGAGCGCCGGCGAGCACACGGTGACTTTCTCCGCCGAAGGCGGATCCGCCTATGGCGGAAACGCGAGCCGTCTGCCGAGTGGAGTGTACTTCTACAGGCTTACAGCGGAGTCAATCTCGGGACAGGGGGCCCGCTACATCAAGACGATGAGACTGATGCTCCTCAAGTGAGTAATTTGGAAGAATATTTCTATAACCCATTATAAAACCTCAAAACCTTACAATGCTAATTCTGCAGGGAGATCATGAAGGAGGGCAGCAAATGAAGAACGACGGATTCAAAACACGCGTGATGTTCAACCACAACGGCACACGCTCCGGCCTCGCGATTTGTGCCACCGTGCTTATGTTGGTATTTTCAAGCGGTCGGGCATTCGGGCAGTATGCAGTACAGTGGATGGACATAGGACCTTTTCAAAGCTGGTACCTAGGCGGGGGCAGTGAATACGAAGAAGCGAGAGTACTGGTACAGCAGGATGGCGATCGCTGGCCCGCGATATATCCCAACCAGGATATGCAGGCGGCAAAAGGGCTGTGGATCGGTGTGAGGAACTGGAAGGACTCCTCGGGGACGGTGTGGCCTTACAAAGTCGTACATTTCGGACCGCGATGGGACGGAGACGCGACAGAGTTTGTCACGTTGGATTTTTCAGTGGCGGGCCGGTTTCAGACTCCACATGTGACCGTGAATGGGAGCGCTTCATTTGAAAACAACCCGGTTGTAGTCGGTGTCGACCCGCAAATGAAAGCGGACAGGATTATCTACGACAGCGTGGCGACGGCGATCGGGCTGACGATGGTCAGGGAGATCATCGGATTCGGTCAGCAATACAACAACAATTATATCATATACGACTACAAGTTCACGAATACCGGATTTACGGGCTCGCGTTCACTGCCGGCTCAAGCTCTGGACAGCGTTCGGTTTTTCTTCCAGTACAGGTACGCCATATGTGCGGAGACTCGTTATGTTATTGGATCCAATGCTGCCGGCTGGGGAATAGGGACCGATATAGACACTCGCGGTGACGGGCTGAGCCCCGCTTCTACGTTCTTCGGCTCGGAAGTCCTCAAGAGTGAGCCGGCAAACGCGGATAACGACGTCAGAGCTCAATATGCATGGCTGGGAAATTACTTCAGTCAGCCTTACGGCGGATACTCGTTTCCCGGGATGCCTGGCCTGGGCGTTGATGGAGCGCCTCCCAGCGACAACATCGGCGGCCCTATTTGGGGAAAATCTCTTGCCCAGCCAGGTCCGCCCCCTGCCGATACTTTGGGCAGGCTCGGTGCCGCACAGTTCATCGGTATTGCTACCCTTCATGCCGATAAATCTGCCTCTGACACCACGGACGACCCGGTCGAGCCGAGCACAACAGCATATGTGAGTTCGGACGATCCTATAAATTCGCAGAACAGCCAGTTCAACAAGTCGCAGATGAAATCCGAATACGAGTTGATGGCTGCCGGTCACGATGTCGGCTGGATCAACGGCTCCGTCAGGTGGAAGGGGACACGCCTGGCCGACACGGTGGGGATAGCTGGGGACCCGTCGATGGGCACTACAGGAGGACTTTCGGTTGCCAATGGATACGGGCCATATACACTTGCCCCCGGGGAAAGTGTGCACATCGTGATGGCGGAAGCGGCGGCCGGACTCAGCCGTGAAGCTTGCATAAGGATCGGTCGTGAGTTCAAATTGGGACAGATAACTCCCGTCCAGAAAGACGATTCGGTCTACACCGGGAGAGATTCACTCTTTCAGACTTTCAGGAGAGCAATCGCGAATTATCAGTCGGGGTATGGCATCCCGCAGCCGCCGGATCCGCCGTCCTCGTTTACGATCACTTCGGACCATGGCGCAATATCTCTTTCATGGACTCCCCCGACAGCCGGCCCACAGGTGGACAGATACAGGATTTACAGAGCACACGGAACGGTGGATAGCGCTTACACCATGATTGTCCAGTGCGCCCCGGGCGTGACTGCATTTCGCGATACGACAGTTTCAATTAGGGATAGTTACTACTACTATATAACTTCCGTCGCCGATTCTGCGGCGAACGACGGCTCGGGGAACACTCCTCCCGGCCAGTTGGAAAGCAGCAGGTATTATACACAGACGTACACCGCCGCATCTCCGCTGACGGGCATTGAGGGGGGAGGGCGCGGGACGCCGCTGACCTTCTCGTTATTGCAGAACTATCCAAACCCGTTCAACCCGACTACAACTATAGTGTTCAGTGTTCAAAGTTCAGCGTTCGTGACGCTGAAGGTTTACGATGTGCTTGGCAGGGAGGTGGCGACGCTTGTGAGCGGGCGGGAGAGCGCCGGCGAGCACACGGTGACTTTCTCCGCCGAAGGCGGATCCGCCTATGGCGGAGACGCCAGCCGTCTGCCGAGCGGAGTGTACTTCTACAGGCTGTCTGCCAGACCCCTGTCGGGAGAAGCCGGGACGTTCACGGAAACGAAGAGGCTCATGGTACTCAAGTAACCGGGCGGAAGTGTCAGGGAAGAGAGATAATCCGTAAGTGTTCGGATGCTTAAAAAAGGCGAGATTACGCCGGAGTGCATATAATACGGTCTGATATTCTTAAGGAAGCTCATTCAACACCAATCAAACAATATCGACAACATGACGAGGCTTTCGATCGAGGGACAGCGGACAAAGGATACGGCGCATTCAAAGGAATTTTACGACAGGCTCCTGGAGAGCTGCGAGCACGGTGAGTTGCACCGCCTGATCGTTAACATCTTAAAAGGAGAATAGTCTTATGAAGCACCTCTTTCACCTCTATAGTTTGAGTGTTGCCATGCTGTTCATTCTGCCAATCTGTTCTGATGCGCAATGGGTACAGACGAACGGACCGTCCGGCGGCTGTGTGAACGGCTTCACGGCCACCTCTTCCGGATTGTTTGCAGCAACATCCGGCGGGATCTTTCGCTCGTCGGACAACGGTGCTCACTGGCAGTCGGTCAGTGCGGGCCTCACTGATTTATCGGTTTCCTGCATCGTTGCAGCCGGGTCGTCTCTATTTGCCGGTACAGGGGACGGCATTTTTCGCTCCACGGATGACGGATCGAGCTGGACTCCTCTCGACTTCCCGGTATCGGGTGTCACGGTGTACTCTCTCTGTGTAAACGGCAGCGAAGTCTTTGCCGCTACGGATTCCGGCGTGTTTCGTTCCTCAGTTGATGGAGCTGGCTGGACAGCTCTCAACTCCGGACTGACCAGCCTTTCCATCCGCTTTTTAGTCGTCAGCGAAGGCAACATCATCGCCGGTGCGGTGCCTCTGGTCAGCGGGCCGGTAGGGAACGTCTTATTCCTTTCCAGCGATGACGGAGCAAGCTGGACTCCGGTCAATCTTGGAATGGCGGGAACCGGCGTACTGGCACTCACCGCCAGTGGCCCTGTCGTGTTTGCCGGAACCACCGGCGACCTGCTCCGGTCTACCGATAACGGTGTGAGCTGGACGAGCGCTGATTCCGGAATGACAATCGGAGGATACAGCGTGACCTCAATTGTCGTGAGAGATTCCGACGTTTTCGCGGCAGTAGATGGCGAAGGGGTTTTCCTGTCGTCAAACATGGGTGACAGCTGGACCAAGGTTTCTTCGGATGGCACCGGAAAATTCGTACGCTGTCTGTTCGCGGACGGCTCCCGGATCTTTGCCGGAACGGAGGAATCAGGTGCTTTCGTATCTGAGGACGACGGCGCAAGCTGGGAGGATGCAAATTCAGGATTGGGAAATTCGTATGTTACGTGCCTCGCCGTTAGCGAGGGCAGCCTCATTGCGGGCGGATACGGAGGGATGCTTTCTCTTTCGAGCGACGACGGGACAGACTGGTCATCCATCAACTCCAGTCTGCCGACAAGAACCGATGTATTGTCACTTGCTGCGGGCAGTTCCGGACTCTTCGTCGGAACCTGGGCTGGGATATTTCTATCCACGAACAACGGCACGTCATGGACGTCGATAGACACAGGCTTGACGAATAAAGTCGTTGTATCAATAGCCGCGAGCGACTCCATTCTTTTAGCAGGTACGACCGGCGGTTTGTTCCGTTCGACCGATGATGGGCATAACTGGTCCGAAATAAATGCCGGGTTTACCGGATCTTCGATAAATGCAATTGGCTCGACCGGTTCCGATCTCTTCGTGGGTGCTAATCAAAAAGGGGTGTTTCGCTCCTCAGACGGCGGGCTTACCTGGGAGGCGGTCGATTCCGGGCTTACGCGGCTCGATATATCTTCCCTTGCCGTCATCCCCAATGGGGCGGGCGGTTCGAATCTGTTTGCGGGAACCTATAACACGGTTTTTCGCTCGACCGACTACGGTGGAAGCTGGAGCGCGGCTTCTTCAGGAATAACCGGCTCGGTGATATCTCTGGCTTCCAGTAAGTCCGTTCTTTTCGCAGGCTCTTCCGATGGAGTGTTTGTCTCCCCGGACAGTGGGACATCATGGAGCGGGGTGAATACCGGGTTGGCTGGCCTGCAGGTCTTGGCCATTGTCGTGCACGATGGGAATGTGTTCGCGGGGGTAGGCGGCAGCGGAGTATGGAGAAGGCCTCTTTCTGAAATGATCACGGGTATCTCACCGCATCCGGTTGCTGCGCCCACACGTTTTGATCTTGAACAGAACTATCCCAATCCGTTCAATCCCAATACAACGATAGTGTTCAATGTTCAAGGTTCAGCGTTCGTGAGCCTGAAGGTTTACGATGTGCTTGGCAGGGAGGTGGCGACGCTAGTGAACGGGCGGGAGAGCGCCGGCGAGCACACGGTGACTTTCTCCGCCGAAGGCGGATCCGCCTATGGCGGAAACGCGAGCCGTCTGCCGAGTGGAGTGTACTTCTACAGGCTGTCTGCCAGATCCATGTCGGGACAGGGCGGAACGTATACGGAAACGAAGAAGCTGATTGTTCTCAAGTAAGCGGGTGAGGTCGGAGAATCCTTCGCAAGATTGCATAGGCAATGGACGCGCGAGACTCTTGCTCGGCATGCCGACGATGCAGCACATCGCCGGCACGGCTGGCACAAAGCAGCCCCCAAAAAGCCGGGGTTTGGCGCGATTTCAAGAGCACCCCCTCTAAGATCCACGTGGCAGCCGCCGCGAGCTTGACTCTCCAGGAAAAGGCTGTTAGATTCCTTTCAACGAATGAAGCACAAAAGGGCTGTGCAGTCGGGATGCAGTTTCTTCCTGGGACGGTGAAAAGCTGAGACCGGAGGATTC
>JBJKQU010000243.1:0-44185 GCA_046705025.1 Candidatus Kryptoniota bacterium
CACCTCGATGTCGGCTCATCGCATCCTGGGGCTGTAGGAGGTCCCAAGGGTTTGGCTGTTCGCCAATTAAAGCGGTACGTGAGCTGGGTTCAGAACGTCGTGAGACAGTTCGGTCCCTATCTGATGCGGGCGTAGGAGACTTGAGGGGCGTCGCTCTTAGTACGAGAGGACCGGAGTGAACGGACCCATAGTGTACCAGTTGTCGCGCCAGCGGCACGGCTGGGTAGCTACGTCCGGAAGGGATAAGCGCTGAAAGCATCTAAGCGCGAAACCCACCCCAAGATGAGGTCTCCCTTTCCGACAGCAATGTCGGGACTTAAGACCCCTGGAAGATTACCAGGTTGATAGGCTGCAGGTGTAAGCGCAGTAATGTGTTGAGCCGAGCAGTACTAATAGGTCGTGAGACTTAACCTATTCTTTTTTTGAGACGCCAGATTTCGTTTCAACTCGCCGTGCATTCTTTGTGCACGGATCCCAAATTGTCTAAGGTTTTTTTCCGGTGACTATATCGAGGGGGAAACACCCGTTCCCATTCCGAACACGGCAGTTAAGCCCCTCAGAGCCGATGGTACTTGTCGGGTGACCGGCCGGGAGAGTAGGTCGTTGCCGGGAATTATTTTTGAAAGCCCCGCTCTTCAGAGCGGGGCTTTTCATTATGGGATATGTCGAGATTGCCTTTCGCCCGTCGGCGGGATGAATTGTGCGAGATAATCATCGACCTTCGTGGTACAGAATTGAATTTGACAATCGGGAACATTTCAATGCATCGGTGGAGGTGGAGTGAATAGAATAGAAACACAGGTATTTGAAATAGTCAGATCTAACTTCGCGAATAAGGGAATTCGAATTCTCGAACTGGCGCCCGGCGAGGGGAGTCTCACTCAGGCCTTGGTCGACTACGGCTACAAAAACGTCGAAGCCCTCGACATTAATCCTCAAAGATTCGAGGCTACGGGAGTGAAATGTCATAAAGGCAATCTGAACGAGCCGATGCAGTTCGAATCCGATTCGTTCGACTTGGTTATTACCGTCGAAGGAATCGAGCATCTCGAGAATCAATACCGGTTCGCTTCAGAGTTAAACAGAGTCCTGAAGGAAAATGCCCGCCTGATCATAACGACTCCCAACATTATTAACTTTGCATCGAGGATCAGGTTTCTAATGACAGGATTCTACGCCCTGGCCGCGAGGCCGAGCAGCGAGTTCGAGAAGAACTGGGTCATCGAACACATTTATCCTATCACGTTCTGGCAGCTCAGGCATATACTTCATACGAACGGCATCTTCATCACGCAGATTAAAACGGACCACATCCGAAAATCGTCGATTATCGGACTTCTGTTCTACCCGCTGGCTTACCTTCTTACGTGGAAATCACTCGCCAAAGAAGGCGATGTCCGGCAAAAAGAAAAGAACAAGGACATCCTGAAACAGATACACTCGCCCTCCATTTACCTTGGCCGGACACAAATTATCTTTGCCCAAAAACGGAAGAGCTCCTATATAAAGAATACGTGACAATTGCTCAACGGACTCAGGCCCACTCAACGTTTTGGCGAGGGTGTCTCGCCCCTAAAGGCGTGCGGAGTTAATTGAGAATCGATGATCTTCGGCCGCACAATCCCGAAAATCCATGAATCCACTATCCCAGTCTTCCGCCATTCCATCATTCCAGCTTTCCATTATTCCCCTCACCTTTACCGGCACTTATCCGTTCGATCTCCTCCGTCAGCTCTCCCCACTTGAAATACTTCTCTTCCAGCTCGCTCTCCAGCTCCTTATACTCAATGGCGGCGTTCCTGGCATCCTCGCCGTTTTTGTAGAACTCTGGATCGGCCATCAGCGCTTCCAGCTCCTTGCGTCTCTTCTCTATCCGCGAGATCTCGGCCTCGACCTTCTTCAGCTTGTCCTTCAGCGGGCGGAGTTTTCGGGACAGCTCGTTTCGTCTTTCGGCCTCGATCCGCCTCCGCTCTCTCGCAGAAAGCTCTACCTTCTCTCTGCCGGCCTCCGATTCCCCCTGTCCCCTTGTCCCCTGGTTCCCCGGCGTAGCTGTACTGCCGTCCGCAATTTCCTGCTTCTTTCTGTACAGGTAGTCGCTGACGTTTCCGATAAACGTCCTGACGCTGCCGTGATTGAACTCCGCCACTTTGTTCACCAACGGATCCAGGAATGCCCGGTCGTGGGAGACTATCACAAACGTTCCTTTGTATTCCTTCAGCGCTTCCCGGAGCACTTTCTTTGACCGCATGTCGAGGTGGTTCGTCGGCTCGTCCATGATGAGGAAGTTTGCGGGCTGGAGCAGCATCTTCGCAAGCGCCAGGCGGCTCTTTTCACCGCCCGAAAGGACTGAGACTTTCTTGAAGACGTCGTCTCCGCGGAAGAGGAACGCGCCGAGTATTGTCCTGACCCGCATGCGTATATCTCCGGTCGCGACACTGTCGACTACCCCGAGTACGTCGCTCGAAAGGTCGAGTTCCTCGGCCTGATGCTGGGCAAAATAGGATGGGGCAACGCTGTAACCTGCGGCGATTTCCCCGGAGTCGTAAGACTCCACGCCGGCAAGGATCCTGACGAAAGTCGATTTGCCGGCGCCGTTTACACCCACGACCGCGATCCTGTCCCCTCGTTCGATAGTGTAGTTCAAACCGTCAAAGACCCGCTTCGTGCCATAACTCTTGCTGACACCCTTAAGCTCCATCACAATGCTGCCGCTCGGCCTCGCGGGAGGAAAGTGGAAATGGATTTCTTCCTCTTCGTCTTCGATTTCCACCTGCTCGATTTTCTCTAGCTGCTTTATGCGGCTCTGGACCTGTCGCGCCTTCGTCGCCTTGTATCTGAAGCGTTCTATGAACTGCTCTGTCTGTTTGATCTGTTGCTGCTGGTTCTTGTAAGCGTTGAGCCGTTGTTCCCGGCGAATCTCTTTCTCCTTTTCATAAAAGGAATAGTTGCCGGAATACTCTTCAAGCTTCCCGAGACTCAATGCCCAGGTCCTCTTCGTAAGGTTATCGAGAAACGCGCGGTCGTGAGAGACGAGGACGACGGCGCCGTTGTAGCCCTGCAGCTTTTCCTCGAGCCACTGCAGCGACTCGATATCGAGATGATTGGTAGGCTCGTCGAGCAGCAGAACCGACGGCTCCTTGAGGAGGAGCTTGGCCATCTCTATTCTCATCTGCCACCCACCGCTGAACTCCTCGGTCTGTCGCACAAAGTCTTCTTCAGAAAAGCCGAGACCTATCAGAACCTGTTCGATCTTCGACTTCATACGAAAGGCGTCCAGGTCCTCCAGCTTGTGTTGAAGTTCTCCGAAGACATCAAGCGTGTCCATGTATTCCGGAGTAGAGGGAGGGAGCTCCTCGAGCTGCTTTTGCGCCTCGTCCATTTCTTCCCGAACCTGGATGATGTCTTCGAAAGCCAGCTCAGCTTCATGGTAAAGTGTTCTTCCGGAGGACGTAATCCCTTCCTGCGGAAGGTACCCGACCGTCACATAGCGCGCTTTGTTGACGCTTCCCCGGTCGGGTTGAGAAATGCCGGTGAGAATCTTTAAAAGCGTGGATTTCCCGGCACCATTAGAGCCGACAAGGCCTATCCTGTCGTGGGCGTCAATCGTGAACGACACTTCCTGAAAGAGAAACCGTTCGCCGAACTGTATCGTTATATCTTTTGCGCTTAACAATTTCTACGTTCAACCATGAACAATAAATATAATCAACGAGAAAATAAGAAGAGATAGTATTGAAGCCGACTCAGCCTGAATTCAGCATGGCGCCTCCTCATTGCGGAAAGGTAGACTGCCGACCGGTTTGCGCGAGTGAGGGTCTCGGCTCGAGTTGGTTCGGACAGACGTGAGATCGAATCGATCCGAACTCGATTGCTGCACATCAGTTTTTGAGACAATGTGCGTACACGAACAAAATAAAGAGGTGCGCGGCAGGGGAATCGGCGGGGACTTGGTGCGGAAGGCGGAAGCATGGGCGAACGTAAGAGGACATCATGACTTACGGGTGGGCACGAATGTTCTTAGGGCCGATGCAGACAGATTCTACCGTATGCTCGGGTTTGAGGAAAGCAAAAAGCAGACGGTATTTCGGAAAGAGTTGTAAAAAGGGACTAATCTGGGGCCGTTTTTGAAAGGGGGAACAATCGGCGGCAGATTGACTTGGTTGCCTCCCGCTCAACGCGATAATTTTAATTAATTACGCTTGCCTGATAGCGGTACACTTGCTTAACTTGCTTTCAGCCACTGACCCGCAGTCAGTGTATGTCAAAGGGCCTCATACAGGAGAAAATCATGGGAATCCTCGAGCGCAAGGAGCGCGAGAAGCAGATGCGGCACGATATGATAAGCGATGCCGCCGAGGCTGTCTTCTTCGAAAAAGGACTTCGCGCTGCCACGCTGGACGAAATAGCGGAGAGGGCGGAAGTAAGTAAGGGCACCATCTATCTCTATTTCAGCAGCAAGGAGGACCTCTATTGTACACTCATGACGAAAGGACTCGTCCTACTGCTGGAGGCTTTCCGAGCCACCAAGCCTGAAGAGTTCGGTCCGGTCGAGGCAATTGACAGGCTGGGTGAAGCATATCTGACGTTCAGCAGGGAGCAGTCTTACCTCTTCAAAATGCTCTCAGCGATTGAGAGTCCAACCGTAAACGAGAATGTCTCGCCGTCGGTATTTTCATCCCTCGAGGACGCCAGCGACAACATTCTGGGCTACGTGGCAACTTTTATCCGGAAGGGAATGGATGAAGGGGCATTCCGGAAAGACATCTCCGCCCATGAAGCCGTTGTTCTCTTCTGGGTGTCGCTGAGCGGCATATTGAATCTGAAGGAGCGTTCGTCAGCGATGAAGGCAGGCAACGTCATGAAAGCTGATTCGATAATAGGTTCGGTAGACTTTGATTCCCTCTACCGGAAGTGTCGGACTTACCTAAGGAATCTGCTCCTGGCGGATGAAACGCAACCCGAGGAAGGGCGTATTGCCGACAGAAGAGACGAAGAGAGCTAGAAATAGACGGAGGCAGGTGGTATGCGATGAAATCAAATAGGGCAATAGCAGTTCTCATCTTATCCATTCTCATTCTAGGGACAATAATCATAATGAGGATCAACTCGCAGATAAGAGCGGATAGAAACGTTGAGGCAGACAGGCCCGTCGTGGTAAGCGTTGCCTGTGTCGGATATGGAAGGGTGACAAACAAGATCGATGTGACCGGCGCCGTGGAAGGCATCAACGAAGGTGAGATTGTATCGGAAACCAGCGGCAAGGTTGTCGAGATTCTGGCTGACGTCGACTCTTATCTCCCAAAGGGCGGACCGATTGCGCAGGTCGAGAGTGAACTTCAGGAAATATCGCTTGAACAGGCACGCGCACAGACCGCCGCTGCACAGGCGAATTGCGACAAAGCGAATCTTGACCTGAAGCGCATCGAAAGCCTTTATGCGCAGAACGCCGTCTCGGAAAGCCAGAAGGAAAACACGGAGCTTGCGGCAAAAGCCGCGGTTGCCCAGCTCCGGAGTGCACAGGCAGCCGAGAAGCTTGCACAGAAGCGATTCGACGATACCATGCTGCGTACACCGGTCGCGGGAAGGCTTGCACAGAAATTTATCACCGTCGGCAAGATGGTAACGCCGGGAATGAAAGTCGCCACCGTCGTAGACGACAGCCGGCTGAAGCTGGATGTCGGTGTCCCTGAGGAGGACGTATCATCGGTCCGGCGGGGAGACAGCGTCCAGATTAGAAGTGATGCGGCACCCGGCCTGGTGTTCCACGGTATCGTGAAGAGTGTTGCTCTCAAGGCGGACGCAATGACGAGGACATTCCAGGTGGAGATCGAATTCCCGAATGACGGGCCCAGGTCCATGAAAAGCGGCATGTTCGCACGTGCAGCGATTACCGCCTCGGTCATAGACAGCGCCCTGGTTGTGCCTGCGGGAGCAGTAATCGAGTCGGAAGGTTCTACATACAGCGTCTTCGTCGTAAAGGGCTCTCAGGCGGCGACTCGACGAATCACGATAGGGACCAGGACCGACTCGCTGGTTACTGTTACAGGAGGGCTTGCCGAAGGCGATACTGTAGTCGCTTTTGGGCCGCAGAATCTGAAGAGCGGTATGAGAGTTACATACAGAACTCCTGACTGAGGATGTGATATGCGCCTAACCCAACTTGCCATAAAGAGGCCCGCGTTTATCACGATGGTTTTCGTCGCGCTGGCAGTAGTGGGGATTTACTCGTACAATCAGATGGGCGTCGATCTTCTCCCGAAGATGGACTGGCCGATAGTGTCGGTCGTTACTGTCTATCCGGGTGCCGGGCCGCGCGAGGTTGAAAATGATATTTCAAAACCCCTTGAAGACGCTTTAAGCTCGCTGAACAACATTGACAACATCAGGTCATACTCACGCGAAAACGTCTCGGTCATTGTCGTACAGTTCTCCTTCAGCACGGATGTGAATGCCGCCGCCAACGATGTGCAGCGGAGCGTCGATATCGCCCGATCCAGTCTGCCGAAAGAAGCTGAAGCATCCCGCGTTCAGAAGGCCGACCTCAATTCCTTCCCGATTTTGAGGATTTCGGCGCGCGGATCCATGATGCCGACGGTTCTCTACCAGTTTGTCAAAGACAACATCAAGCCCGGACTTGAGCACGTACCGGGTGTGGCAACGGTGGACCTTGTCGGAGGCAAGCAGCGTGAGATCAAGGTGGAGGTGAACAACGTAAAACTGCGTGGTTACAACCTTTCCCTGATGCAGGTTGCTCAGTCACTCGCCAGCGACAACATAGATTTCCCTGCCGGGACGGTCACGGGAACGACTAAAGAATACACGGTCCGGCTTTCCGGGAAATTCAAGACCCTCGGCCAGTTGCGCGATATGGTAATTGCATATACTCCCAGCGGTGTGGTCCACCTTGGGGACGTTGCCGATATTAGAGATTCGTACAAGACCGAAGGGCAGACGTACAGCAGAATCGAAGGCGAGCCGGCGATCGGCATCATAATCCAGAAGACATCAGACGCGAATTCCGTCAAGACGAGCGACGGCATCAGGAAAGCGCTGGAGAACCTCGAGCGGGAGTACAGCGGCAGCGGACTGAAGTTTACCATAGCGCAGGACATCACCCAGTTCACGCGCGACTCGATAAACGAGGTGCGGCGCGATCTTGGACTGGCTATCTTAATGGTTGCGATCACGCTGTTCCTTTTCCTGCATTCCTTCCGCAATTCTCTCATCGTGCTCCTTTCCATACCGACGTCGCTGATCAGCACTTTCTTGTTCATGTACGCTATGGGTTTCACCCTCAACCTCGTTTCGATGATGGCTATGGCGCTGGTGATCGGAATACTTGTAGATGATTCGATCGTCGTTCTTGAAAACATCCACAGGCATCTGGAGCTGGGCGAAGAAAAGAGAGAGGCCGCACTGAACGGACGCAGCGAGATCGGTTTTGCGGCGATTGCAATTACTCTTGTAGATGTGGTTGTGTTCCTTCCCATAGCGATGGTGGGCGGGCTCGTCGGGAAGATATTCCGCGAGTTCGGACTGACGATAGTGGTGTCTACCCTGATTTCGCTTTTCGTCTCATTCACATTGACTCCGATGCTCGCCTCGAGGTGGTCCAGGCTTAAACATTATTCCAATGGGTCCGCGATCGGAAGGGTCGCCAACTGGTTTGAGAACCTGCAAAAGAGACTCGACGCGGGTTACAGGAAGCTGCTGGACTGGGCCCTGGCGAACAAGAAGAAAGTACTGGCAATCAGCGGCGCCGCCCTCTTCGTGAGTCTTTTGCCGATACCGCTTCATCTGATCGGGACCGAGTTCTTGACGCAGGCAGACCGCGGGGAATTCGCTCTCATCGTCGAGATGCCCGTCGGAACGCCGCTGGACAGGACGGACAAAACCATCACCGAGATCGAAGACAGCCTCAAGCAAGATCCAAATGTCGAGAGGTATTTCAGCACTGTCGGCATGTCCGAACAGACTTTCCAGAAGTCCACGCAGCCCAATCTCGGACAGATACAGATAAAACTGATCCCATCCTGGCAGCGGAGTCTTTCCACCGACAAGGAAATGGCTCGCGTGAAGAGGATTGCGGACGGTTTTCCCGGTGTGACTTCCAGAACGAGCGTGATAGGTATGTGGGGAACCGCGAATTATTCCCCGCTCGAAGTCGAGGTGCAGGGCGGGAATCTTCCCGAAGTTGTTTCAGCGTCGGAGAAAATCGGCGATATCATGGCGAAAACCGAGGGTGTGACCGACATAAAAAGTACCTGGCAGGCCGCTCGCCCGGAGCTTCAGGTTATTGTGGATAGAGAGAAAGCCGCTTCATTCGGCTTAACACTGGGCGACGTGGCTGTGGTTCTGCAAACTGCGATTCAAGGAGCGGTGGTCACCAAGTTCAACGACAACGGGACCGATTACGATATCAGGCTTCAGCTTGCTGAACGCGATCGGAACAAGGCTTCTGAAATCCAGAACCTCACGCTTATGACGCGGGCGGGGAAGCAGGTGTACCTGGGGCAAATTGCAGAAGTGGTAAGGGGACGTGGACCGGTGGAAATCGACAGAAAGGACCGCGAGCGTCTCGTGACGATTCTGGGAAACCTGACCGGATCGAGAAGTCTCGGCGACGCAACGAGGGACATACAAGTTGGGATAGCGTCACTGAATCTTCCGTCTACGATCAAGATATTCTTCGGAGGGGATACGGAGAACATGTCGGATATGTTCAGCGACATGCTGATAGCGCTTGCCATGGCCGTCCTCTTCGTGTACATGATTATGGTCTCGCTGTTCGAATCATATGTGCATCCGTTCACGATTATGTTCTCATTACCGGTTGCTCTCGTCGGCGGCATGTTTGCACTGTTCCTAACCGGGGAAACGCTCAACACTTTCTCGATGATCGGAGTGATTATGTCGATGGGGCTTGTCACGAAGAACGCTATTCTGCTTGTCGATTACACGAACACACTGAGGAGTCGGGGCCATAACATGACGGAGGCTATCCTGGAGGCCGGTCCGACGAGGCTTCGCCCCATCGTCATGACAACTGCGACTATGGTATTCGGAATTCTGCCGCTGGCGCTCGGGTTGGGTGCCGGGAGTGAGATCCGGCAGAGTATGGCAATCGTTGTGATCGGAGCCTTGATAAGCTCGACTCTGCTGACGCTGGTACTCGTGCCCGTCATGTATACATACATGGATGGCTTGAGTGTGAGATTCCCGGCTTTGTTTGCGCAGTTGAGTTGGCTGTCGGCACTCAAAGGCAGGCCGCACCCCTCTCCATCAGGCCCGTTAGCCGACGCAGAGAAGTAGTGTCCGCAGCCGGGATGCCCGCTGTTTATACCGATGCCTTCCTGTCTGAAGAGGAGAAAAGCACACTAAGATATACTAACTGGAAGACCCCACTAAGCGAAGGAGTTACCCATAAATATTCTGTTCGTCAAACTCCTGGATGAAGAAGCTTTTCCTGTTCTTGCCGGGCTTGCCGTAAAAAAGCGCAACCACGAAGGCGATTACGGCTACCGGGAGGAAAAGCAACCCAATTAGCTTCACTAACTTACTCATTTTCTTGTCCACGCGTTTATGTTGAATATCCGCAAAACAGTCAATTATGGCGACAAAGTTCCAGCCGATTCAGCAGTACTAAACATGCACTTAGAACTTTCTTGTACGTCACTCGACAGAATTTATTATCCTTTGCAGGGGGAATCAAGTATTCCTGAATCGTTCTGGGTATCCCCGTGTTGGTTTCAACGCCCGGGATCCGGCTTTCGTGCGGGATCCAAGTCTGGCATTTTCAATCTATTTCGTTGCATTTTTGCCCTGCCAAGGGTATTTTTGTAAAAAAATTGGCCGGGAGATGAGCGATAACTATCAAAAGACAAGTGAGGAACAGGTTCAGAGGCAGTTTCGTGACAAGCCGCAGAAAAGGATCGACATTTCTGTCGTCGTCCCGCTTTACAATGAAGAACAATCACTTATGCCGCTTTCGCTTGCCATCAGAGACGCGCTGGACCGGATGAATGCCACCTACGAGGTTATTTTTGTAGACGACGGGTCAACGGATAATTCCTTGAAGCTTTTGCGGGAGATACACAGGAAGAACAGGCGGTATAAATTCGTGAGCTTCAGGAAGAACTACGGCAAGTCTGCGGCGCTGTCGGTCGGATTCCAGCATGCGGTCGGCCGTGTGATCGTTACGATGGACGCCGACTTGCAGGATGACCCCAACGAGATTCCCAGGCTTATTGAAAAACTCGAGTCGGGATACGACCTCGTGAACGGCTGGAAGAAGCGCAGACATGATCCTATCACGAAGACAATTCCTTCTAGGCTTTTCAATTTCACGACCTCTCTTCTGACGGGCATGAGGTTACGTGATTTCAATTCGGGCTTGAAGGCGTATCGGCGCGAAGTTGTTCAGGACATAAAAGTGTACGGTGAAATGCACAGATTCCTGCCGGTCCTCGCGCACTGGGCGGGCTACAGAGTCGCCGAGATACCCGTTGTTCACCATCCACGAAAGTACGGTAAGACGAAGTTCGGGATGAGCCGCTTTTGGCACGGACTCCTTGACCTGGTGACCGTCCTTTTCACCACGCGGTACAGCAAGCGGCCGCTTCACTTCTTCGGCATCATCGGCTTGTTTACTTTCATTGTGGGCTTTTTGATCGACCTCGAGCTCACGATAGAGTGGCTCATGGGAAAGACGGCGATAAGCAACAGGCCGCTCTTCACGGGCGGAATTCTTCTGATAATCGTCGGGGTTCAGTTTGTTTCCATCGGATTGCTCGGCGAGATGATCACGCGGTCGAATGCCAGCGAAGAATACACCGTCAAGGAAAAGGTCTTCAACTGAACTAATGTCAGGGACCGAAAGAGAAGTTGTAAAGACAGACTGCAGGCAATATCGGGGCCACATTCCCTGCAAACCCAACAAACTGCACGGAGTCCATTGTTCTGACTGCTCATATTACGAGCCGATGCGCGAACGTTTCCTGATAATTAAGCTCGGCGCGCTCGGAGACGTGATCAGGACGACGCCCCTGCTTCGAAAAATAAGAAGCCTTCATCCACAGGCTGAAATTTGGTGGCTCACCAACACCCCCGATTTTCTGCCCGACGATGTGGACCGCAAGCTGAAGTTAGACCTGCCGGCCCTTCTTCAGATTGAAGAGACCGAGTTCGATTATCTCTTCAGCCTCGACAAGGATTATGAAGCCGCGGCGCTCGCTAATCGAGTAAAGGCGAGAGTGAAACGCGGCTTCCTTCTCAAGGACGGAAAGACGGTACCTGCCGATCATCTCGCGTATAAGAAGTATCTCACCGGCATCTTCGACGATGTCAGCAAAGCCAATACCAAGAGTTACCCCGAGGAGATCTTCGAGATTTGCGGGTTCACTTTCGGCGGCGAGAAGTACATGCTGTCGAACTTCGAATCCGACGGCTACAGCTGGAATATCGGTCTGCCGCGACCTCTGATCGGGCTCAATACGGGTTGCGGCGGGAGGTGGACAAGCCGGCTGTGGAGCGAAGACAATTGGGCAAAACTCGCGAGCGGCTTGATGGCAAATGGGTTCGGTGTCCTCCTGCTCGGCGGAGAGCAGGAAGATGCGCGCAACAAAAGCATAGCCAGGAAGAGCGGGGCGAAGTATCTGGGTTACTTCCCGCTGAGGCAATTCGTGAACCTGGTCGACCAGGTTGACCTCGTGGTGACCGGCGTGACAATGGGGATGCACATCACAATCGGCTTGAACAAGAAGATCGTCCTGCTGAACAACATATTTAACAAGAATGAGTTTGAATTGTTCGGACTAGGGGAGATAGTGGAGCCGGAAAAAGAGTGCAAGTGCTTCTTTTCGCCTGAGTGCGTCAACGAGGAATATTTTTGCCTTGACCATCTCCATTTTGACAAGGTCCTGGATGTCGTGACAGAAGTGCTGGGCGTTTCGAATAGCAGCTCTGCTGGGTCGCACGCCTCTAATTCTGCAGTCGATAAGCGACGATGACATTGGAGGTTGCTGATCCGAACGGTACCGTCAGGGTGCGAAGCTGCTCCATTTTGGCAGGTAGCTGAGCAGGAATGAGAATAGTAATCATAAGCACCGCTTATCCTCTCCGCGGCGGGATTGCTCACTATGTTTCGCTTTTATACAAGCATCTGTCGGATCGCCATGAAGTTTCCATTATCACGTTCAAGCGTCAATACCCAAAATTCCTTTTCCCGGGAAAGTCGCAGGAGGAAAAGGGAGGGGGTTCTTCCAGTGTACCGAGCACCCGGGTTATCGACACGTTGAATCCGTTCACTTGGCGCAGGGCGGGGAAGATCGCTGCCAGCGAGAAACCCGACCTGATAATATTCAAATACTGGATGCCGTTCTTTGCGCCTGCTTTCGGCATCGCCGCCCGCGTGGCGAAGAAGAGGTCCGGCTGTAAAGTCCTTTTTATATGTGACAACGTGCTGCCGCACGAGCACACTCCTTTTGACAAATTGCTCACTTCGTGGCTGTTCAAGGCGGGAGACTATTTCATAGTGCAGTCCAGGTCCGTTGAACACGATTTGTTGTCGGTCGTCGCTTCACCGAAATACGAATACGTGCCTCATCCGGTCTACGAGATATTCGGAAGCGCTATCAGCAAGTCCGAGGCAAGAAACAAGCTCGGTTTTTGTGAGGATGAGAAAGTGCTTCTCTTCTTCGGCTATATCCGCAAATACAAGGGGCTCCATGTCCTGCTCGACGCTGTCAAGGAAGCGCTGACGAAACTGAAGCTGAAACTGCTCGTGGTGGGAGAGTTCTATGACGATGAGGCCGACTATCGCGAACAGATTCGGAAGCTTGAACTTGGGGAATATGTAAAAGTTGTGAGCGATTATGTCCCGAACGAAGAGGTCGCCGCTTATTTCTCGGCTGCAGACGCGGTTGTACTCCCCTACATCGACGCCACTCAAAGCGGCATAGCCCAGATAGCCTACAACTTCAGTAAGCCCGTGATAACTACCGACGTCGGCGGGCTTGCGGAGGTCGTCCTCGACGGAAGGACGGGGCTTGTCGTTCCACCGAATGCAGCGAGTGAATTGTCGGCAGCAATTGTTAAATTCTTTTCCGAAGGCTTGGCAGCAAAGTTCTCGGCAGGCGTATCGGAACAGAAGAGGCTATACTCCTGGGATAATCTGGTTAACGCAATTCAGAATCTCTCTGAAAAGGGAAAATGAAATACGAGCCGATAAAAGACAAGTTGAGCATGATGATAGGGGACAGCACCTTCATGAGAAGATCGCTGTATTCCGTTCTGGGACTGATTTTCCTGAGGGAGTGGCACGTCAAGCGTGCTTTGAGAAGAACAGTTCGGAAAAGCAGAGTGAAGGATGTACTTGATGCCGGAAGCGGCTTCGGGCAATACGCGTACTATGTCGCCAGGAAGATGGGCTCCAACGTAACGGGGGTGGACATAAACCGTACTGAAGTCGACAAGTGCAACGTGTTCGCGCGGAAGCTGAGCATGAAAAATCTTACCTTCGGTTTCGCGGACCTCGAGAAGTTGGATTTCGAGGACAAGTTCGACCTGATCGTTTCAGTAGACGTAATGGAGCACATAAAAGACGATGTTGCGGTCCTCAAGAATTTCGCGAGGGCGCTGCGCAATGGTGGAAAAGTGGTGATCTCCACGCCGAGTAATTTCGGCGGCTCCGACGTTCATGACGAAGGCGAACACTCCTTCATCGAAGAGCACTTCCGCGAGGGATATTCTGCCGATGAGATTGCTTCGAAGCTGGGATCGGCAAACCTGAAGATGGAGAGCCTCCGGTATACCTACGGTAAAGTGGGAAGCTGGTACTGGAATCTGGCAATCAAGGTCCCGGTCAAGCTGCTGAACAAAAGCTTTGGATTAATAGTGCTCCTTCCGTTTTACTATCTTGTCGCGCTCCCGTTCTCTATTATTTTTATGTCGCTGGATTATTTCTTTCCTCCGGCGAGGGGCAGTGGTTTGTTGGTGATTGCGAAGAAAGGTGAGTAGGAGAACCGTTGTCCGACGCAAAATGGCGCATCCGGTGATTGTCATTTCCGGGATGGGCGCGGGCTCGCTGTAATGCGCAAGGTCTTGATCGTAACATACTATTTTCCCCCTTCCGGCGGGCCTGGCGTGCAACGGGTGTTGAAATTCGTAAAGTATCTTCCTCAGTTCGGCTATGAGCCGGTTGTACTTACCGTAACGGATGCAGACTACCCTGCTGTCGATGAATCGCTCCTGGAGGCAATTCCCCGCGGCACCAGGGTAATCAGGACAAAGATCTTCGAGCCTTACGCGCTCTACAGGAAAATCACGGGAAAGAAAGCGGGCTCGGCGGTAGATGTCGAGAATATCCCTTCCGGAAAAAAGAGGCACCTGGTTGAGCGGCTTGCAGAATTTGTGCGTTCCACTGTTTTCATTCCCGATGCGCGCGTCGGATGGCTGTGGTATGCCGTTTCCATGGGGAAGGATGTCATAAAGTCGGAAGGTATCGACATCATTTATTCCAGCTCACCGCCTTACACATCGGCGTTGATTGCAAAGAATCTCCAAAGGAGATCAGGGAAACCCTGGGTGATGGGGTTGCGCGACCCGTGGACAGGGTTTATTTCCGCGCCGCACAGGTGGTTTCTCCCTGCGGCTGTTGAAAGGCGAATGGAGAGGACATCGGTGGAAAGAGGCGATGCCGTCGAGATCGCGTGGGAAGGGATCGGAAAAGATTTGAAGGAGAAATACGCCGGGTTGGATTCTTCCAAGATTGAATACATACCCAACGGATTCGATCCAGAAGACTTCCCGGCTCCCCCGCAGCGAACAGACAGGAAGTTCACGATCACATACACGGGCTCTCTCTACGGCAGGCGAAATCCGCGGACGCTGCTCGAGGCGATGAAGCGGATGGTAAGAGAGGGGAAGCTCTCTCGCGAAAACTTCAAGGCCGTGTTTGCCGGGAGGTTCGGATCCGAAGTCAAGGAAATGCTCTCAGCGCCGGAGCTGAGCGGAATGATCGAGATGTATGAATATCTTCCACATGAGGAGAGTATTAAGTTACTTCTACTGTCCGACGCGCTTGTTCTGATAGTCGATGAGTCCGGGCTGAGCAGTGAAATTGTTCCCGGCAAGGTTTTTGAGTACATTGGGGCCAGGAAACCCATTATTGCCTTCGCTCCTGAGGGGGCGGCCGCGCAAATTATCAGGAAAACCGGAAGCGGCATCGTTGTGCCGCAGGAAGACGTGGATCAGGCAGAGTCCGTCCTCGATTCGCTCTTCAGCCGGCACGCGGAAGGGAATGGTTCTGATGAAAAGGCCGGAAGCATCTTTGCGCCGAATGAAGACGTAATAAAAGGTTTTGAAAGAAAAGAAGCGACCCGAAAACTCGCATCACTCTTCACAAAAATCTTAGAGAAATGAAATGAGCAAAAAGCCAATCAAGCGGAAGACCGACAAAAGGGCGGTTCAGGAAAAGCCCCTTGTCCCCCAAAAGTATGAAACGCCTATACTCATTGCCTTAATTGTCATACTGCTGCTGGTGTTCTTCCATCAGGCTTTCCTGGAGAACAAGGTCTTCATTTCTCCCGACATAAACGCATCGAGGAGCCTTCAGACTTTTCTCGACCAGGCGAAGAAAGAACACGTCTTCCCCCTCTGGATTCCATACATCTTCAGTGGGATGCCGTCCTTCGCAAGCCTGCTGGTCAGTGGAAATCGCTGGTACGGCCTTATACCTACCGCCTGGGGCTACATAGATCATGGTATCGCCGCTATTCTCATAAACCAGGAAGTCGGGTGGGTACTTGTTTATTATTTCCTGTTCGGCATCGGACTGTTTGTCCTGCTCAGACGGCTGGGGCTCACGAAGTTCGCTAGTTTCTTCGGCTCGACTGCAACGCTCTTTTCCATGTACATAATAATCTGGATAATGGTCGGCCACAATACGAAGATCGCAGCGATGGCGTTCTTCCCGTTTATTCTTCTCCTGGTTATGGAGTTGATGAAGCGGTTCAAGTGGTGGCAGCTTCTGGCTTTGATAGTCATCATTAACCTGCAATTTCAGTCTACCCACATCCAGATGATCTTCTATTCGTATGTGGCGGTCGGTATCTATCTGATTTACATGCTGATCAGAAACCTGGTGAAGAAGGAAAAGGTAACCGGCACGATCAGGTCGGGCGTCCTTCTCATCGTCGCGAGTGCAATAGCCTTTGTAATGTCGGGCGATCTCTATTTTTCCGTCTACCAGTACAGCAAGTACTCTATCAGGGGCGCCTCGCCGATAGTCCAAACGAAGCAGGAAACCGCCGTGAAGGGTGGTGGTCTCGATTATCAATATGCGACCAACTGGTCGTTCGGTCCTCAGGAAATGATTACCTTCTTTATCCCGTCCTTCTACGGCTTCGGCGACATAGTGTATAACGGCCCGCTTTCCAACAACGAGACCGTACATACCAATACATATTTCGGTCCTGAACCTTTCACGGATGCACCCCAGTACATGGGGGTCATCGTCCTGCTACTTGCATTTGTAGGTCTCATCAAAAACAGGCGTAACCCGTTCGTCTGGTCCAGCCTGGTAATCATAGTGATTTCTCTCCTGATTGCCTTCGGGAGGGAATTCCCGCTGATTTACAACCTGATGTTTTATCATTTTCCGTATTTTAACAAGTTCAGGTCGCCGAGTCTCATATTAGTCCTTGTTCAGATTTTCGTCCCGATACTTGCCGCTTTCGGCATCGACACGATTGCGAAGGCGAGGCAAAACTCGGATACGGTGCTCGCAAGAAGGATGCTGATATGGACCGGCATCTTCGGTGGACTTCTCGTGCTCTCGTTACTGCTCCAGGGGTCGATCCAGGACTTCTACAACGGAGTGATTCAAGGAAGCGGAAGGAACATCCCTCGTCAGATATATCCTCTGCTTTTCAACAATATGATCAGTGATCTTTACATCTCTCTTTTCATTTGCCTCGCCACGACAGCGGTGATATACTTCTACATCCAGAGGAGAGTGACTTCCCTTGTCGGAAACGGAGCGTTGACTCTGATACTTCTTTTCGATCTGTGGCGGGTCGACTACCAGCCGATGCAGCTGCACAGCAGGGCTACGCAGGCCGAGCAGTTTGTGACGCCGGACTACGTTCAGTTCATCAAGAAGACTCCCGGACTTTTCAGGGTCCTCCCGCTGGAGAGCAGCCAGCCGACCACTTCGAACGGCCTGGCTTATTACTCGCTCCAGGATGCGAGCGGGTATTCGGGAGCGAAATTGAGAATCTACCAGGACATGCTGGACGTTGACGGGCTCACGAACCCCAACATCATGCGGCTCCTCGATATAAAGTATATCATAACCGACAAGCCCGACCCGACATACGGCAAAGTTGTATTCACAGGGTCCAAGGCCGTGGAGGAAAACGACAATATTCTGCCTCGTGCGTTCTTTGTCGACGGATACAAAGTCGCCTCCGGCCTCGACATATTGAATTCGCTTAGGACCGGCGCTTTCGATCCGGGGAAGACGATATACTTCATGAGGGATCCCGATCTTTCTGTAGATAAGCCCGACACGAGCACTTATGTCAGATTGCTCGATTACAAGCTGCAGTCCATGAAGATGCAGGTGAAGGCAAGCGGCAACAACCTGCTTCTGCTGAGCGAGGTGTATTACCCGGCAGGCTGGGATGCATACATCGACGGCAAGCCGACAAAAATATACAGGGCGGACTACTTCCTCAGGGCGCTTCTCGTTCCGAAAGGCGTTCACAAGATCGAGCTGAAATTCCAGCCGGTGGTATATACGATTGGCAGAGAGCTGTCTCTTATTACCAACATCATTGTCGCTGTACCTCTTATCGGCCTTCTTGGTGTGATGATCTTTAGGAGGAAGAGGAAGCCGGAAGCGAAGGTTTAGCGGCTCCATAGAGAGACAATAACGAAGATCGCCGTCTGCTTAGTAATTCATGGATCAGCCATAGTCAACATTGATTAAGGCGCCCACGTTTCTTAATTTTCGAATAGATGGAAACCCAAATCAATGATCTGAAACTCAATCCGAAACTTGTCCAGGACCTGCTCGTGCGTTTCATCCGTGACGAGCTCGACAAGGCGGGATTCGGCAAACTTGTCGTCGGACTTTCCGGGGGCGTCGATTCGGCGTTGTCGGCTGCCCTCGCTGCAGGAGCAATCGGACCCGATAATGTTCTGTGCGTCGTTCTCCCATACAAGGCTTCATCCAGAGACAGCGTGGAGGATGCAAAGCTCCTCGCGGATAAATTCGGCCTGAAGACAGAAGTGGTCGATATAAGCCGCTCGTCGGATGTGATAATAGACCGCGATCCTTCCATAAGCAACGTCAGGAAGGGAAATATTCTTTCACGAACTAGGATGATCATACTCTACGACATCTCCGCTCGTGAGAAGGCTCTCGTTCTGGGAACGAGCAACAAAACCGAGCTGCTTCTCGGCTATGGCACTCTCTTCGGAGACATGGCACACGCAATAAACCCGATAGGTGATTTGTACAAAACGCAGGTGTGGCAGCTCTCCCAGTTTGTAGGGGTTCCCGAAAGAATCATAAAGAAGAAGCCGAGTGCCGATCTATGGGTAGGACAGACCGACGAAGATGAGCTCGGCTATTCGTATGAAGAAATAGACAGGGCCCTGTACCTGCTTGTGGACCAGAAGATGAAGATAGAAGAAGTCATTGCACTCGGTCACCCGGAGAAGATGGTAAACGATTTGTACAGGATGATGGTCAGGAGCCAGTTCAAGCGTCGGCCTCCGATCATTGCGAAGGTAGGTCACAGGACCATAAATGTGGATTTCAGGTATCTTAGAGATTGGGGAGCGTAGTGTCCGACCGAGGGCCCATGCGGGAAGGGCGGACCCCTTCGGGGAGTGAAAAGCGCGCGGGCAAGCTTTTCGTCGTTGCAACACCTATAGGAAACCTGTCCGACATGACTTTTCGCGCGGTTGAAATTCTGAAGTCCGTCGATCTCATTGCGGCGGAAGACACGAGGACCAGCTCCATCCTTCTCAAGCACTACCAGATTTCAAAACCCATGATGAGCTTCCACAGTTACAGCGGCCCCGGACGGGCCGGGGAAATAATCGGCAAGATTTCACAAGGCGTCAGCGTTGCTCTTGTCACCGATGCGGGGACTCCCGGTATATCCGACCCCGGTTATGTCCTCGTGAGAGACGCTGTACAGGCGGGGATCGACGTCGTGCCCGTGCCCGGCGCTGCGGCGTTCGTTGCGGCGCTGTCTTCAAGCGGTTTGAGAACCGACCGGTTCGTATTTGAAGGCTTTTTGCCGCTCAAGAAAGGGAGGCAGAAGAAACTTCAGCAGCTCGCCGCCGAGTCGCGCACCATTATTTTATATGAATCTCCTCATCGCATAGAGAAGACCCTCCTGGAGCTGTCGAAATATTTTGGCGAAAGGAACTGCGTCATCGGAAGGGAGATTACGAAAATTCACGAGACATTCTACAGGGGCTCGTTTTCAGATATCTTGCGGATGCTGAAAAGCTCCGAAATCAGGGGAGAATTCGTAATAGTCGTCGAGGGTGCTGAAGATTGAGAAGCCTGATTCCACCGTCCGTTGAGAGTTCTTTCAAACAATTGATAGAACCTCTGGCACGTTGGCTCGGCAAGAGGAATGCGAATCCCAACTGGCTGACCACGATGGGATTCCTGCTCAGCATAGTGTGTGCCTGGGAAATTGCCAGCGGCAGACTGGTGGCCGGCGGGATACTTGTTCTACTCAGCGGATTGTTCGATACCATAGACGGTGCCGTCGCGCGAAAGACCGGCCGGGTCACGAGATTCGGCGCGGTCTATGATTCTACTATCGACCGGTATTCGGAGGTCACGGTGTTCTTCGGACTGGGATTCTACCTGATAGGACACCAGTACTACCTGACTTCGGTTGCGGCGGTTTTCGCCGTAGGGGGCTCTATAATGGTGAGCTACATCCGCGCCCGCGCGGAGACGCTCGGATTCAAGGCCAACGTGGGATTGGCCCGACGTCAGGAGCGAGTTGTCATCCTGGGGATCGGACTTATTCTCAACGTCTTCGACGGCTTTTTCGATAGATTACTTGATTCGTTCGTTCAGAAGACATTCGGGATCGGCTACACCCATCCGCCTTTTGCCGTCGCCGTCGCCGTTTTTCTTTTGGCAATCCTAACTAATTTCACTGCAATACAGAGGCTATATTATGTCCACAAACAATTCAAATCGGAAAAACCTCGGCCTGAAGCGGGGGAAGCAAATTGAAAACCCAACCGGCCCTCTAACTGTCTTTACCCCGGGGATCGGTGCAGTCTCGACAACACTCATGGCGGGCGTCGAGCTAATCCGGAAAGGGTTGCGGCAGCCCATAGGGTCACTCACTCAAATGGGGACAATCCGCCTCGGAAAACGAACAGAAAAGCGGAGTCCGCTGATAAAGGATTTTGTGTCCCTTGCAGGCATCGACGATCTGAAATTCGCCGGCTGGGACATCTACGGAGGTACCGCTTATGATGCCGCTGAGAAGGCAGGCGTACTCAACAAGGGCGATCTCCAGCTGACGAAATCATTTCTCGAAAGCATAGAGGTAATGCCGGCAGTCTTCGAGAAGAAGTACGTGAAGCGGCTCAATCCGAAGGTCGTGAAGAAGGCGAAGTCGAAGATGGAATACGCAGAGAAATTGAGGGAAGACATAAGAGCCGCGATGAGGGAAAACGGCTCCCGGCGCGGTGTGATGGTGTGGTGCGGCAGCACGGAAACCTATATAGAGGAAAGTAAAGTACATCAAAACTTGAAGAGTTTTGAAACCGGCCTGCAGAAAAACGATCCGTTGATTCCTCCCAGCATGATATATGCTTACGCTGCATTAAAAGAAGGAGTCCCCTTTGTCAACGGTGCACCAAATCTGACCGTCGATGTCCCCGTAATGTACCAGCTGGCCCGTAAGAAGAGTCTCCCTGTCGCCGGAAAGGATTTCAAGACGGGACAGACTCTCCTGAAAACGGTATTTGCTCCGATGCTGAAAGCGCGCATGCTCGGCCTGAGCGGCTGGTTTTCCACGAACATCCTGGGCAACCAGGACGGAGAAGTTCTCGACGAGCCCGGCTCCTTCAAGACAAAGGAAGTCAGCAAGCTTTCCGTGCTCGAGTACATCCTTCAGCCCGACCTATACCCTGAGCTTTATTCGGATTACTACCACAAGGTCAGGATAAACTACTATCCCCCTCGCGGCGACAACAAAGAAAGCTGGGACAATATCGACATTTTCGGCTGGCTTAATTACCCGATGCAGATCAAAGTCAACTTCCAGTGCCGCGATTCGATCCTCGCTGCGCCGGTTCTGTTGGATCTGATTCTCTTCATCGATCTAGCGCAGCGCGCGGGTCTTTCCGGTATCCAGGAGTGGTTGTCGTTCTACTTCAAGAGTCCTATGTGTGCGCCGGAGCTATACCCGGAACACGATCTCTTTATTCAAATGACAAAACTGAAGAACTATCTTCGCTACCTGATGGGTGAGGAATTGATCACACATCTCGGAGTGGAGTACTACGCATAAGATGCTTCCATCAAATAGAGGCGGATGAAGGAAGAAGAACGTCACAGGAGAGCGAAAGAAGATGCCTTGCTCGTCAGTCGCGCTATAAACGGTGATGAAGGTGCGTACAAGGCTCTCATCAGGAGATACAGGAATCCTGTGGCGCAAATCGTATATAAGCTTGTCAAAGACAGGAGCCAGATCGAAGACCTCACACAAGAGGTCTTCATCAAGGCTTTTCAACACCTCAAGGATTTTGACTATGAGCATCAATTTGCCTCGTGGCTGTTCAAGATCGCGAACAATCACTGCATCGACTACATACGGAAGAAGAGGCTCAGAGTCTATTCCATCGATGATCAGGTTCGCACAGACGACGGGCCGATGGAATATGAGATTCCGGACTCTACCTACGAGCCGGATCTTCATATGCTGCGGGAGCAGAAGTCGAAGCTGATTAGTCAAGCCATCAATTCCCTCCCCGACAAATATCGGGAAGTGATCGTCCTAAGGCACCAGGAAGAGCTAAGTTACGAAGAAATCGCCGTCCGGACGGGACTCCCCGTCAATACAATTAAGGTCCAGCTATTCCGTGCCCGCGAGATGCTGTACAAATTCCTCAAAGACAGGATAAAACATTATTGAAACTTAATTCACCTGGAGTCGTAGTCAACCGTTAGATGCGTACTCTGCTATTCATATTGCTCGCTTATTCCACGTCGCTCGCGCAAATGACGCTTAAAACGGAGCAAAACCTGGGAGGCGCCAAGTCGATGAAGGCTGTAATCAGCCTCGGCGCGGTGGAAATGAACCTGAAGGGAATTAGCGATCCCCAAAAGGCCTTCAAGCTCGATTACGATTACTCTTCCAGTGAAAAGGTCCCGAGGCTGGAATATGAAATAAACGATCATCAGGGGTTCTTTCAGTTGTCCAACAAGCACGGCGAAAGCCACTTCCCGTTCCCTGGATTTGGAGGCTCAAAAGACTCGCTGAGCCTCGAACTTGCCAATTCCGTCCCTCTTTCTTTGATCATGAAGTTCGGAGTTTGCGACGCGAACGTCGACCTTGGCGGAATGGAAGTCTCGGACGCAAGTTTTTCTACGGGGGTGTGCAGTTTCAAGCTGGACTTCTCTTCGCCTAACAAGATTTCCTGTGACAACCTCGTGATAAAGTCTGGGGTCTCCAGCGTCTCAGTTGAAAACCTCTCGAATGCCAGGGCAAAATCGGTGGAGTTCAACGGGGGTGTCGGATCGGTGAAGATAGACTTTGGTGGAAAGCTCAGGGAGGATTGCACCGTCAGAGTAAAAACCGGGCTCGGCTCTCTGGACATGTCAATACCGTCCGGCATTAACACAACCATAAGGACACCCGAGAGTTTTCTTACCAGCGTAGATGTAGCAGGGTTCTACTCCCAGGGAGGAGGCGTGTATCGCTCAAGTGTAAAGACCGGTCCGGAACTGAAGATCTACGTAGATTCCGCTATGGGTGGGGTGACGATCAAGAGTTATTAGAGCAGCTTGAATTTCACCACTCCCTGACTGGGGATTGAATCAAGAACTTTGTCACCTTCATGAACTGATACTGCCAGGGCCGCTTCGTTACCTCTTGTGGCTTGCCCGCCCAGTGCAATTTGAATCGTGTCTCCAATTCTGTACTGTATCTTGACGGCGTTCTCCGGGCCGTCTGACTCTGATCGAAAGACTATCCCACCCCCTATTTCCAGGCTCATATTTTCGGGAGAGAAAAACTCAATCATAACCTTCTGACCGGACAATTGCTGTGAGGTCACGATCCGCAGGTATAGATTGTCCCTGTCGTTGCCGAAATAGACCCGTCTGATTTGCATACCGCTCTTCTGCATCGCACCTGTTTCGTCGGCATGTTCCACGAATCCTGCATTCTCCCACGCCTCTTCGTTCAAACGTCCCACTTTCGGGGAAATCATTTTCAGAGGCTGTCTGTACGTCGGCTGCCCGGGTTTCCGTTTGATCGGGGTGTCCAGCTCGGCAGGAGGGAGCGATCCGAGCTTGATATAAACCTGCTTAATATGGTACCTGAACAGGTAATCGAATTCCATCGCCTGTGGCGACTTGTGATCGTCTCCATACCACCAGCACCAGTCGGATCCTTCCGCGATCATGACCTCTCTGTATGCGTTTGCTCTTGCCTTTGCGCTCAAATGCTTCGACCTTTTCTCGAACGCCCCGCGCGCATCATGCAGGAGATCCCAGGCCTTGTTGTCCTCCTGTTGCCCGATCCAGATATCGAAGTTGCCGTTTATCCACGACCCCGGCTCGATATGCTTCAGGACATTACCGGGCTTTGTCTCGACATCTCCGGGGAGTACGGTTGCCAGTCTGGGTTCGTTGCTCAGAAGGTAGTATAGTGTCCTGAGGAAATCCTTGCCGTCGCTCTGATAAAACTCCCACGCATTCTCGCCATCCAGGATAATCGGCACGACGGCATAGTCAAGGCCCTTTTCTCCGAAGCCGGCGATAATCCGATCCCTGATTTTGATAAGCCGCGAAACGAGGTTGTGGGCCGCGTCATCGGGACTCGAGCGGGAATACGCAAAACCTATGAGATCCGACAGTCCGTGATCGCGGAAGTATATTTTCAGTGAGCCTCTGTCGCTCACGAAGTTGTAAGGAAAGTACTTCTCGATGAAGTCCGAGCTCAATTCCTTGCGGGATTTTAGAAGGGTTTTATGCAGAATTCCCTCGTCGGTCGCCGCCCATCCGACCCCGTTCCTTATCATGATCTTCAGTGCCTCATCGCTCACGGAGCCTTCACTTGGCCACATCCCCTTCACCCGGAAGCCGAACGTCTTCTTGCTGTAGTCCAATGCCGATTTGACCTGGTAATCCGCGTCCTCCGCGTGCCGGTATGGCTTCTCCGGAAGAGTGGCTTGCGGGTTAGCCTCGGTTGCTATGTCGCTGTTGCAGAGAAGCGGCAGGATCGGATGGTAAAAGGGGGACACACTGATCTCGATTTGTTTTCTCCGGGCTGCTTGAATATGAGAAGGGACAATTCTCGACAGGATGTCGATCTCGGCGTCCAGAAGGCGTTGCTTCTCTTCTTCGGAAAAGCCTTTCCCCTTGTCGAGGTAGTATTTGAATGGGGGATCAAAACGCGAGTACTCTCCCACCCATGCCAGGTTCCACCAGACCTGGAGGTCGCGGAAATCCTGGTCGGTGAATTTCGCGGCGGCGCGGTACACGTCGCGGTCACTCTTAATCGTCCCGCGGTTTTCAAGAAGCTGGGCATATCTGGGATACCGCTTCACCATCCTTTCCGTATTTGCCAGGAAAAACTTTTTGATTGCGTCTGTCTTTTCCTGTTCTGAAAACGTAGCAGGATCCTTTCTCGAAAGGGCCAGCGCGGTATCGGATACTCTGTTTTCCAGGTAGTCCTTTAATTGTTCGAGCAGAGAAGGGGCAAAATTGAAAGTCTGTTTGATGACAGGGTAGTCATCGAGGATCCTCACCAAATCCCAGTAGTCCTTGATGCCGTGCATCCTGACCCACGGCAGGAGGAGTGAACCGTCGGCCTTGTAATAGGGCTGATGGTGATGCCATAAGAACAGAACCTTCAGGCTTTGGGCGCTGCTCATCTTCCGAAGAAGTCTGCCGCCGATGGGGGCGGGTAACCGTCCGCGGTCGGCAGCAACAGCCTGTAGTCTCCGAAACCCGTCTGATCGATAAACACGAACGTGCGGTTCCGCTGGTAATAATGCCAGACTTCATACGGCTTCGAATCAACGTTGAACGGGTGCCTGTCGACGGTGTTGGGCGGTCCGAGCAGGATATACACCATCCCCATGTCGCTCTTCCAGCCGCTGCTGTAATGTGCGAAGTGCTGATTGGCGTAAGAAACTCGGCTATAATATTCCTCCATTACGGGGTTGGACTTGGAAGAAGGATTGGGGCTATGGCCCTGCCAGAACTGCAGGAACCGCTTCTGCTTGGTCAGAAGGTCGGGTGCTGATTTTATGCTGTCTATCGTCCTGGATTCGGCGACGTACATCATCTCTTCGGCCGCTTCGTCCAGGTCGTTAATGGTGAGCGGCAGTTCGGGAAAATGGATGGAAAACATTCTTGTCGCATTTGCCAGCACCGGCGCATTCTTGGCGGGTGAATGCCTCAGTGTAACGCTCAACCGGTAAACTCCCATGGGAATTGAGTCTTTGCGAATGCCTGTAAATACCTTCTGCACCGGCTCCGTTCTCTTCAGCCATTCGGACCTCGAAAAGAGCAACTTATTTTTCTGCCCGAATATCTCGGTAAGTGCAAGAATCGAATCTCTCGTGCCGGCTGAATATACCTCATAAAACACCGGGAAAGAGTCCCTTTGAGAAATGACATTCGCCTGGATATTTGGAACGATCGTCCGCTTGCCTTCGCTTTCTGTGGAAGCCATTAGAACCATGACATCGGAGATGGACTCGACCTGATCTGAATAATCCCTGGCTGTAAAGCTGCGTCTTGCCATGTATGACCTGTTTGTTTCGGAATCCGTGACCGCGACTTGAAGGGTATAGGAACCAGGCTTGACAACAAAGTGCCGATGAGAAACCGAAAAGATCCTGTCGTTGACCGTCTCGTCGAAACTCGGACAAGCCACCTTTTCCTCCCACGCTTGTTCAAGAGCGGGGTTACCTTCGCCGTCGGTCAGTTGTAGAAAGACTTCGTATGATGCAGTGAACTCGTTTCCGGATCTCAGAAACTGGAGCTCGCTGTACGGAACTTGAAGATAGAAATCCAGTCTGCTTTGGTCGGGGTCGGATTTGAAATTCAGCGCGTCGAAGTAGAAGTGGGGTGGAGCGTAAGAATGAACCCGTTGAAGTTCCACCTGAGCCCATCCCGGTACTGTGAGCAGAAGGCACAGAAAGAGAGCTTTCTTTAACATTGCGAACCTCCTCAGATAACGGTGCCATACAAATCGTGCTCATAAGCTTCATCAATCATGATTTCTGCAAATGTCCCGGTCTTAACCGGTTTTTGCGATGTTATTATGACTTCCGAATCGATCTCGGGCGCATCGTGGCTGGTTCTGCCGATGTAGTTCTTCTGGTCCTTTCTGTCGATTAAGACGGTCGTCTTCCGGCCGATCTTGTTGTGGTTTATCTCTTCCATGATCCGGCGCTGCGCCTCCATAATAAGCGCCTGTCTTCGTTCTTTCTCATCCTGTGGTACCGGGTCTCCCAGATCGGAAGCGGGTGTACCGTCCTCGGTGGAATAAGTGAAAACCCCCAATCTGTCAAACTTGAAATTGTTTACGAAATCGTAAAGCTCCCCGAACTCTTTCGCGGTCTCACCCGGGTATCCCACTATCAGGGTCGAGCGAATCGCTACCCCGGGTACCCTCTCGCGGATCATGTTCAGAAGCTCTTCAGTTCTTCGGCGTGTTATCCCTCGCCTCATCGATTTCAGGACATTGTCTGAAATATGCTGTATGGGAATATCGATGTATTTGCATATTTTCTCGTTGTCCCTCATCACATCCAGCACGTCCTCCGGAAATTTCGCCGGATATGCGTACATCAGGCGTACCCATTCCACGCCGCTGATGCCTGCCAGTTTCTCCAGCAGCCTTGGAAGCTCCCGCCTGCCGTATATGTCCAGCCCGTAGTAGGTTGTATCCTGGGCGACGACCACCAGCTCCTTGACGCCCTTTGCCGCCAGGAGTTCAGCCTCCCGAACCACGTTTTCGAGCGGTTTCGAGACGTGCTTTCCCCGCATAAGCGGAATCGCGCAGAACGAGCACGGGTTGTCGCATCCCTCCGAAATCTTCAGATAGGCGTAGTGGCCCGGAGTCGAGAGCTCGCGGTCGGCGGCCATGTCGTATTTGTACTCGGCGTCGAGTTCGTTCAGGAGCTCCTTCAGCTCGCCGGTGCCGAAGAACGCGTCGATTTCCTTCATCCCTTCTTTGAGCTCGTTCCTGTATCGCTCCACCAGGCAGCCGGTGACCACGACCTTTTTCAGCCTGCCTCCGTTCTTCTGGTGGGCGACCTGGAGCATTGTTTCTATGGACTCCCTTTTTGCCGCGTCGATGAAGCCGCAGGTGTTGATAACTGCCACGTCAGCTTCTTTGGGGGAATGGACAATCGAATGGCCGTTTGCCTTCAACTGGGCAGCCAGCACTTCACTGTCTACCTCATTCTTGGGGCAACCGAGCGTGATTATGTGAACCTTCTTCTCTGTCACATTACAATTTAGGTGTGTCCCTTCTGGTTTTCAATGAGCCGGCAGGTCAGGGTCGCGCGGGCCGCGCCGTTTCGTTGGTGGTAGGCTATTTTTGCCACCGGTCCGAAGGGCTCCTTCGGAGCATCCCTCACCGGGACAAATCATTGCGCTCGGAATGCACGCACGGGAGCACGGATTGTGACGTCTGCGCGCCGAAGGCACCCTTTCACAAAATGATCCTACGGACGGGTCTGACATGGGCAAGTGTGCCGTTCTTCGGATAGCGGCGCTATTCGCTTGAACTAAGAACGGGCCAATACGTGTAACCGGGCGGATTCTGTTACTGGATGGGAACTGTTAAGCCTTTCTTGTGGCGTTCGTTAGATCGGCTTCGTGGCCAAGGACTTCCAGAAAAGTGGAAAGCTCACAACCATGTTTTCCAGTTCTCTGGAAAGTGAGTCTCGAAGGTTCGCTTCTTCGTATGATTTAGAGCTATTAGATTGGGCATATCCGTTGTACGAAAGTCGGTAGGCGATTCGGCGGACAGATTTGAAGCAAACGTGGGCGGTCTAAGTAAGGCTGAGTCAGGAAATCTACTCGGCGTGTGACCTGACCCTGTTTTCTTACCAGCCATGGTACCGAAAAGAGGAAAAACGCCTTTGCAGAACTCTGTTAGATTGTTAGCCGTTATGATGGAGGACCTTTCAAGTGAAAGCTCGCGGAAAGCAGTGGGGGAATTCGACTGTCGAGAATCACAGTTTGACTGGTATGGAGGTGGAGGTGTTAAGTTTGCTCGCCAGAGGGATGACAAGGAAGGAAATTTCGGAGTATCTGAGTCTGAGCACCCATACTGTAAATACCCATCTTGAGCACACTTATCAGAAGATGGGAATTAGGAACGCTGCTGCTGCGGTTGCGATTGCAATCCGGGAGCACTTGATTTGATCTGCGTCACCCGACCTTGGGTGACACTGGGCAATACAATATCAGTAATTTGACCGATTGCGTGATTTTGACCGGGGAGCTACATTTCTCTGAAAACAAGCCGCCCGCAGGAAGTGGCATTGAAAGAGCGGTGTAGTACGAAGGGAGGTTCCAAATGCGGAAGAGATCATTTGTGGCATTCGCACTGCCAATCATGGTGGTTTCCATGCTGATGCTCGCAGCTTCAGGCAAGACGAAAGGCTTGTCATTACGGTATGTCAAGTCCTTTGCGGTCCAGGGCCAAGCGGCCGAAAACGGACAAGGCATCAGGGAAGTACTTGAAGATATTCACGGAAGAATCCTTGTGCTAGCTCGGAACTCTCGTCAGGTTTTCATTTACGGGGCCAACATGAGGGCCGAAGGGCACCTAGGAAGAAGCGATAGTCTTTGGAAGGGATTTCGGTCTCCCATACGGATGGTGATGGGTGTAGACGGGAGGATCTACGTTCTCGACATCGGTCTGTCAGAGATCCTCATTTTTAGTTCTGACGAAGTATTCATAAGAGCTGTGCCGATTCCCCACAATCCTTGGGCGTTCACAGTAGATGACAAAGGAAACTTTTATGTAGGCTACCTCTCTGGGCCGAGCCTGTTTGTAAAATTGGACTCGACCGGCCGTGTCTTGAAATTGTTCGGGCACCCGTTCGAGACAGGCTCATGCAAAGGTTGCAGAGCCGCAGCGAATGCCGCTCACCTTTGCTTCGATGAGGAGAATCAGATGATAATAGTGGCACTTTTCACCCGTCCGGTTGTCTGGGTATTTAATGAAGACTGTGATTTAGTAGACTCGTTTAGGATCAGATCACCGAATGTCACTGCTATTGACCAGGCAGGAGAAAATACCAATACGAATCCCGCATTTTTCAATATTTATACTTGGAACGTGTCGGCACTTGGCGGAAATATCTTTTTGTTACTCTCAAAAGATCCGAACACTCAACGTTCTGTTTTATCTGTCTGTACTTTTCACGGGTCGACCATCGTTGATCTTCCGATTTCTTACTCAGATGGGGCACCCGCTTTGAACCCTACTCATTGCTCATTCGGGGCTAACGGTGAAATTATCTTCTCGAGTCGTTTTACAGATTCTATACTCTTTTACAAGTTACTGACAAAGTGAAAGGAGAGCTAGTGACATGAAGGACAGGTCATACATTCTTCCCGTGGTAATCTCTGTTGTCGCCATGCTTTTTATGTTCGCTGGGCCCATCTGGGCAGGAGGGGCTGGAACACACACACGCAGTGGACCATCAATGGTTGTGCCCCAGCAGAAGAAGGCGATTGAAATCCCGCTTCGCCTTCTGGAGGGCAATGGGCCAGATGCTTCGAATTGCGTCGGTTTTTCACAGTACTGCTGCACATGCAGCGGTACACGGGTATGCATCACGGGTGCTCCTGCGAACTGCACGGTTCAGTGTGATTCTGTTGGCCACCCCGGTGTATACATCAACTGCTCAAGTTGTCCCCCCAAATATGCTGCCTGCCCCATAATCCAGCAATAATATATGTGAGGCAACAAGGTCGTCGTTTCATGGAATGACAAATACTTTCCGATGAAAGCGTAAATGGGGGTAGACCTGCTCAAGTCCTTGGGCGTTTGGGTATGGTTTCAGGAGACCGCGAAGAAGGTCACTGCATTCCCCTTTTCTATCAGACGTGCCAACCACCAGTTGGGAAGAGGCTATCGTGGCAATCTATTCGTATCGCAAAGCTTCGACCGGGTTTGCCTTTGCCGCGCGCAGAGTTCTTGAGCTTACGGCAATCGCCGTCAGCGCCAGGGCTGCAAACGCGGCTAACGCGAACGGCCAGATGGTGAACGGGATCCGGCGGGCGAACTCGTTGAGCCATCGGGTTGTCACGTAGAATGCCAGAGGCCACGCGATTGCATTTGCCCACGCAACCGACACAATAAAGTCCCTCCCTAGAAGTGAAATTATCCTGGTTGTAGAGGCACCCAGGACCTTCCTTATGCCGAGCTCCTTCGTGCGGCGCTCCGCCATGTAGGAAACAAGGCCGAAAATGCCGATGCTGGAGATGAGCAGCGCAATCAGTGACGAGATGGCGATCGTGGTCGCAAGGTCTTCCGTGGGACGGGCCATGCTCTGCCACCCCTCATTCATGAATCGCGGCGCAAAAGTGAAACCGGGAAAATAACTCTTCCAGGCATCGTGGATAAATTGGAGGGTTTGGCCTTTGTGCTTGCCCGAGATTCTGATGAGGCAATTGGAATAAATCGAACGCGGCAGCATAGGGTTAGAGAAAATGATGGACGGGATAAGACTGCCAGGGGAATTGTAAACGAAAATATCGGATACCACCCCTATTATCTGTCCTTGAATAGTAGAGGATCCCCACGGCATGGAAAATACCTTCCCGACCGCTTCGGCCGGAGTCCAGCCCAGACTCTTCGCAGTCACGTCGGTAATGATTGCAGTATTCGGTACTATCGGAGAGAGACTGTCCGAACCTGTTATAAGGTGCAATTCAAGTACGTTTACGAATTCAGGATCTACAATAAAATAAGTAGTCGGAAGCTGCTTAATGCTACCCGATGGATCGGCATAACCGATGGGAGTCGTAACGGAACTGAAAAGCGGCAGCGTATTGGATCTGGCGACGCCTATCACATTAGGATTGTCCGTCAACTCGTCTGCGAACGAATCGTAACCCCCTCGCAGTGTTGTAGGTATCGAGACAGCCAGCAGGTTGTTCGGATTGAAGCCGGGTTTCATCTTGCTCATGAAACGATATTGCCGGGAGATAACCACCGTAATCGCAATCAGGGCGATGGAAATGGTGAACTGAAACATTATAAGAGCCTTGTCGACCGCACGTTTACGCGTTCCCTGCACTACGTCGCCGGCTTCAGGTCTTGACAGAACAAGCGACGGGTAGATCCCCGTACCAAGTCCTACGACCAGCCAGAGTGCCACCGAGGTCCCGACGAAGAAGGGGGTCTCTGCCTGACTCAGACTGAGAAGGAGATGGAAATGTGAGTTTACCGCCGGCAGGAGAGCTTCGACAAGGAAACCTGCAAGCACCATAGCCACAAACGTCAGCGTCAGCGATTCGACCAGGAATTGCGTGATGATCTGTTCCCTCGATGCCCCGACGACCCTGCGAACCCCTGCTTCTTTTTTTCTCGTCAGTGCCCTGGCCGTGGACAGATTCACATCGTTCACACATGCTATGATAAGGATGAGTAGCGCTATCATGCTGGAAAGGACAACCGAACGGCGATCTATCGTGGGAAAGCTCCAGCCGACTATTGAACGGCTGAAGAAGACCTGGCGCAGCGGAAGAAGCTGCCATTCGAAAGCAGTGGAGCCGGAGTTCTCGATCTGCAGAGCGAACTGCCGGAGGTCGGCTTTGACGGACGACATACTCATGTCAGGCGGCACCATGATATAGGTGTAAGCGGAGACGCCCGGGGGCCCGAAGATACCTCTCACGGATGCGAATGAAGCGAGACACTCGAATCCGACTGTGGAATTCTCGGGAACGTCCTTCACAACCCCTGTCACCTTGAAAGGGGCTCTGGTATTGTTAATTGGAGAGATGTATTCCAGCGTTTGCCCGACGGGATCCTTGACTCCGAAAATCTTTTTCGCTGTGGAGGCAGTCAGCACTAGCGAATACGGCTCGCTTAAAGCAGTTGCGGGATTTCCTTTAAGCATCGGGAATGTGAATACTTTGAGGAACGCAGAATCGACGAATGCAACTAGGGGCGAGAACCCATTTCTACCATACCGGAAGACGCCGCCGAAAGGAGCGAACCTGACAGTTGTCAGTTCCGGGTACCGCCTCTCCAGGTACGCACCGTACCCCGGCGCCATATATGCGGACACATCTGTCGTATTGTTTACAACTGTCTTGCTGTACAGAAGGAATGTGTGATCGGCGTTCTTTTGGAAGTCGTCATAGCTGTACTCGTGCTGGACATAGAGGAAGACAAACAAACACGAGGCTATTCCGACTGCAAGTCCTACGATGCTGATGGCCGAATACAGCTTGAACCGGATTAAATTCCTGACTGCGGATTTGAAGTAGTTCTTTAGCATCGCCGTCTCCTTTGACCGAGTGCCTAAGACTAACCGCTAAGAAACCAACCGATCACACCGTGCGGCTTCTTCCCCTTCTCGTCGTGAAAGCCGCCATCGCAGCGGGTTGGTGCCTCTCCTTAACTCTCTTCCTTTGAAAGTTATGCTGTATGTTGATCCGTTTCAACTCCGAAATATGAGCCTCCATCGGGTGTGCGCCGTTCCATCAAAAAATTGATACTTCGATGCCGAGTAGTTATATTTTGTCTGCTTTATTTCAAACATGCTGGAGTAGCTCAGTGGTAGAGCAGCGGTTTCGTAAACCGCAGGTCGTGGGTTCAAGTCCCACCTCCAGCTCCAAGGAAAATTGTCGGGACGTCGGTTCTCCCGAATATTTCAGAACGGAAAATTCGGGATCCTCCGATGGAGCTCCCCGATCCGTTAATCCATTTTTCCCGCTGAGTGGTCCTGCGGGCATTCTTTCCACGAAATGTTCCTGCGGACAATATTCTACCTTCGCAAGGATTCAGACTCACACCCTGTCCGTCACTATCCTCCTTCCGAGCTTCTCGATCATCAAAGTCATCGCGAAGATCATAAGCGTCATTTCCACCACGACCCGCGCAAACGGAGGAAAGAACAGTGCTCCTGTCCACACGATAATTGCCGGGAACAGGAACCTCAGGACATAGATAAACAGTAGCTTGACAGATGTGCGCATCGGATTAACGCGATCTTCACGACCGATGTACAGAAGCCTATCGTGAAGCTCCGGCGGGACCTCCACACGCCGCGCGCGCCTCAGCATCCCGTCGACCTCGCTCATCGACTCGAGATACAGTGTGCATGAGAGACAGCCGTGTGCATGAGAACGCATTTCCGCAGGGAGCCCATCCCTGGTTATCTGCCGCCTCGCATCAACATAATCGTCTATGATTCTCTTGAACTCTTCGCATTTCATAGCTCGTCCTTTCTCTCTCTGAGCATTTCGCCAAGCCTTTGTCTTCCCCTGTGCAGAGCAGTCGATGCCGTGCCTATGGGGACCTTCAGAACATCTGATATCTCCTCATAAGACAGTTCTTCGAGATAAAACAGCGCCACGACCGCCGCCTCGTTCGGCGGCAAAAGCGCTATGCACTCGTCAAGTATTTCCCGGCGCTCGCGAGCGTAAACCGATTTCTCCTGCCTCGAGGAATTCCCGGCAGTCCCGTCCGGAGGATCGATCTCGCTGTCGTCCAGGCTGACGGCACCGAGGCTTTTCTTCTTCCTTCTCGTGAGGCAGACGTTTGCCGTGATGCGCCATATCCACGTCGACAGACTGGAATCGCCGCGAAAGTCATTCAAAGACGAATAGACTCTCATGAACACGTCCTGGGCGGCTTCTTCCGCGTCCTCCCGGCTGCCGAGCATTTTCAGGGCAAGGTTGAACACTCGCCCGGAATAGAGGGAAACGATATCCTTAAACGGGTCACCGGCTGCCGGCTTCGTTAGTTTCATTCTGTTCAGATGTTAGACTAGCGTTTGTTCCGCATACACGATATTAGACCTCCTGCAAGGTAATTTTCTTTCAGTGAAAGAAAAAACCGGCGGCAGGGGTCTAATGGATTGAAGTAAGGAGAAGAAAAATGGACTACGTAAGCACTGCAATTCAACTCGTTATTATTATCGTGCTGATCGCGGTATGGGGATTCTGGGAGTACCGTGAGAGGGAAATCAGGCAGAGGAAGGCTCTATTGGATTTGGCAAACAACGCTGAGCCGAAGCCGCGCAGGCCTCAGAATTGGGGAAGAGTCACTACGACAATTACCACGGCAGCCCTTCTTATGCTCCTGGACATCGGGGGGATCGCCTTCGTCGAAAAAACGGGCATGCACTATGCCGCCGCAGTAGTCATCTTGCTGGCCGAGTTGACGGTCTTTGCAATTCTCCTGTTCATGATGGCAGCAAGAGACATCAAGATTCTGAAGAAAGGGTAAGACATGTTCACGTCTATATTCATCGTCGCGGTCATCATATCCGCCTTTTTCGATCAGCAGGAGAGACGCCACCGGCTGGAACTGCAGATTGAGTACGAGAAACTGGGAAGAAAGATGCCGGCGGCTGAACCGAAGCTTCCGATGCTCGAGTCGATCGCAAACGTTGTCATCGGGCTGATACTGTTAGAGATTGGTGGGGTGGCTGTTATCACGGTGCTCGGTACAATCGGAATTGTCGGGAATGATATGTGGGGTAAGACCGCACCGCTGCAGACCGACTTTTCCGCCGCGCTGCTTGCAGGAGGGATTGCGCTGATCATACTCGGAGCGAAAGGGATTCGTGCTAATCGGAGGTTCAAGAGGATTTCGATGAGTGGGGAGTGAGAACGCCGAGCTGCCTCGCCCTGGGTCCCGTTTGCGGCCTCTACTACTTCAGAGGACGGAAGCGGGACTTTTCACGGTCGATTGTGACGAAACTTACGGATAATCTGCCGCGAACTCCTCGGCTGCATGGATGTCTTCAAGCTTCAAGTGCGGGTGATCCTTCACAATCTCTTCCGGCGTCATTCCATCCTTCCCCCAAAGGCGCCTCCAATCTGCAATTCCAATATTCCGTCATTTTAATTTTCCATTCTTCCGCGAATGTGGCCCTTCGGACAAAATTCCGCTCTCCCGTCGCCTTTACCCCCCGCCGGCTTTGTTCAGCTTCTTCTGAATTTCCTTCAGCTGTTTCTGCATTTGCTCCAGCTGCTCGCTTCGGGCCTGTATCAGCGTCTCGATCTGCCTCAGCTGCTGCTCTTTCTTTGAGTATTCATCCTGAGCGCGTCCGGCAAAGTAGCTGCTGAACAGCCAGTTGTGCCGCAATGCCTCCATGTTGCCGGCGAACTTCTGCAGCCCGAGCTGCGCCTCCTTCACCGCTGACAAAGTGGTCGAGACGATTTTCAAAGTCGTGTCATAGACCGAACGGTCATGTATAAGCGATGCGACCAAACCCCGTCCCGTATCTACCTGCGTTACCATCGTCTTTATGGTGGAAGCCGTGGTGTCGAAATTCTTGACGACCAGATTTACGTTCGAAAGCACGGAGTCGGTCTTGTCGGCAATCCGGTTGAACGAGACGCTCAGTCCGCTGACTACACCAGCCATGTCGGTGAACTTATCCGATACCTTTTTCAGGCTGGAATCCGCTTCATAAGTAGCCCGCTTCAAGGCGATGTACACGCTCTCGTCGGTAACAAGCTTTCCGAGAGTTCCCTTGCCTTCGCGAACGTCCTTCAGGATTCCTGAAAACTGGTTCACCATGTTCTTGACGCTCGCGATGGTCTCGCGGGTTTCGGCGATGACCTGCGACAGCTGCGGCTCTTGGATGGAGCTGAGCGTATCCAGAGGCTGAACCGCAGGGGCGGCTTGCGAACCCGGCGTTAGCGTGACAAACTTGTTTCCGACAAGCCCTTCAGTCTCGAGCATGGCCCGGGAGTCCGTCTTGATAAACTTCTTTGAATCGGAGAATATTCGCATGTCGACCAGGGCCACATTGTTCCATATCCGGATCTCGGACACGGTGCCTACGTCGATCCCGAGCAGCCTTACCGCCGCGCCCTCCTTCAGCCCTTCGACCGAGTTGAACCTCGCGTAGACGGATATCGACTTCGTGAAGATGCCCTGCTGCTCGCCGATCAGGAATATGCCTGCTACCAGGATTATTACACCTACTGAAACGAACAGGCCGAGCAGCGCAGCATGAGACTTTTTCATGATATAAAACCTTTGCCTTGACTAATGTGAATTTCTGTCTAAAGGACCCTCCCGGAAGAAACCCGCAACTTCTTCATCTTCAATCCTGACAAGTTCATCGAACTTTCCTGTGTATTTTAACACGCCTTCCTGCAAAACTCCAGCCCTGTCGCTGACTATGCCGGCACAGAGAATATCATGGGTTACCACGATTGCGGTCATTCCGAAGCGTCCGTGCATGTCCCGGATAAGCTCGCTTATCTCGGCTGAAGTTATCGGGTCGAGACCTGTCGTGGGCTCATCGTACAAAAGAATCTGCGGCTCGACGACAAGGGCGCGCGCGAGAGCCGCCCGTTTCCTCATACCGCCGGACAGCTCGGATGGCATCTTGTCGATTGCCTCTTTCAGCCCTACGAGGGACAGGTAGTGCTCCGCTTTTTCATCCGCTTCTGCGTGTGTGACCTTATGATGCCGCGCGAGGTTGAAAGTTAGGTTGGCACGGACGCTCATCGAGTCGTAGAGGGCGCCGCTCTGGAACAAAAAGCCTGTCTTCCTGCGGATCTCCGAGAGAGACTTGCGGTTGAGCGTGTCCACGCGCGTCGAATCCACGACGACGTCTCCCGCGTCCGGAACCAGCAGGCCGACTATGCATTTCAGCGTGACGCTCTTGCCCGTGCCGCTCTTCCCGAGTATCGAAAAGGTCTCCCCCTTCGCGACAGAGAGATTGAGTCCCGACAGGACCTTCAAATCACCGAACGACTTATGCAGGTTGATTATCTCTATCATTGCTTATTCAAACAACAGGATGCCGACTTTCACCAGCACGAAATCCGCAATCAGTATGAGAAACGACGCGAAGACGACGGCTGTGGTGGCAGCTTTGCCGACACCCTCCGTTCCGCCGCTTGCTTTGAATCCGAAATACGATCCGACTACCGAAATGATGTAGCCGAAAAAGAAGGTCTTGCCGATTCCGGGAATGACGTCGGATATCGAAAGGGATGATATCGTGTTCGTTATGAAGAGCTGCCAGCCCATTCCTCCCGATATGAACATGAATATGTACGCGCCCAGTATGGCGAGGATGTCGGCGTAGGCCGTCAGGAGCGGAAGGGCGATTGTTCCGGCGAGCACGCGCGGGACGACCAGGAAGCGGTACGGATCGACCGAAGATACCTCGAGCGCGTCGATCTGCTCGGTGACTCTCATTGAGCCGATCTCTGCCCCGATGCCGCTGGCGACTCTGCCGGCGACGACGAGCGCCGTGATGACCGGCCCCAGCTCGCGTACCACGGAGATCGCTACCATGGCGGGGAGGAAAGACTCGGCGCCGAACCTGGCGAGCGTCGGCTTCGTCTGGAGCGAGAGTATGAGTCCCATCAGGAGGCCTATAACGCTCACGAGCGGGAACGAGCGCGAGCCGAAGTTCTGGAGATGTCCCGCCAGCTCTCCGAACTCATAAGGCGGGAGAAATACCTCCTTGAAAAACCTGAGCGAGAAGGCAGTCAGTTCGTAAATATGTGTGAAAAAGCGTTTCATAAGAATTGAACTAAACCACAAAGGCGCTTCATTGTGGGGGGAGAATCGACGGGGTTTGGCTCATCCTTCTCCGCAAGAGGCGGATCAGCCTTGGGCTGAGACTCGTCTCGGCTTCGTCGTGACTCGCTCATCCTTCTCCGCCTCTCGTCGGAGTCGCTCAGGATGACGCGAGGGAGGGATGGAGAGGCGTGAGTCACCCTGAGCGAGGAGTCCCGGTCACGCCACTGCGTGATCGGGGCGACGAGCCGAAGGATCGCCCGCGCTTCTCTGTGCCTCATTGTCTCCGTGTTTCGATTCATTTTCCTATTTCGACGCCGGTTCTTCGACGAAAACCGGGCGTGTCCCTTTGACCGTCTTGTACCATTTCGGCACTGCATCAAACAAGATAATAATGACGCTCGTCATTATCACGGCGGTAAGTATGAGGTTAAGATAACCGGGAACCTCATTGCCCGGACTGGATAACATCGGATAATATATGTTCGTCATGTTCATCCACCCGGCGGCCAGGGTCGTGGTCCCCACGAATACCATCGGCACAAGGGTGACCCACGCATATTTCGCCCGGCCGCGATTGATAATGTACGTTGTCCCTATCGCAAGCGCAATCGTGGCGAGGAGCTGGTTTGCGGCCCCGAACATCGGCCAGATGGTCGAGATGCTGCCCGTGTAAATGAAGTATGCCCACCCGAATACGATGACCGCGCTCGTTATTATCGTGCCGGGTATCCAATTCGTTCTGCCGAACGGCGTGTACACTTTTCCCAGCGCCTCCTGCAGGACGAACCTGCCGATCCTCGTTCCCGCATCGATGGTGGTCAGTATGAACAATGCTTCGAACATTATCGCGAAGTGGTACCAGTAGGCCATCAGTCCGCGCAAACCGGGAATCGACGAGAAGATTTGAGCCATTCCGACTGCCAGGGATACTGCACCGCCCGTCCTTCCCGCGAGCTGCTCGCCCACTTCCTTTGAGAGTCCGACCAGATTCGAAGTCGTGAAACCCATGATCTTCAGCTGTCCGGCGATAGCGGCAAACTTGTCGATCGGGACGTTAATCGCGAAATAGTCGTGCGGGTACAGGCTGGCCGCAGCGATCAAAGCCAGGATGCCGACGAAGCCTTCTGCAAGCATCGCCGTGAACCCGATGGTTCTGATGTGCGATTCCTTCGATACCATCTTCGGGGAGGTGCCGGAGCTCACCAGCGAATGGAAGCCGGAAATTGCCCCGCAGGCGATTGTGATAAACAGATATGGAAACACCTTTCCCGGTATTATCGGACCGCCGCCGTGAACGTATGCGGTGAACGCAGGCATCTTCAGTTCCGGCGCGACGATTATTACCCCCAATGCGAGGAATGCGACTATGCCGAGCTTCATGAACGAGCTGAGATAATCGCGCGGGGAAAGAAGGAGCCAGACCGGAAGCACCGACGCGATGAAGCCGTATCCCGCCATGAGGAGCGTAAGCGTGTGACGATCGAAAGAAAAGTATGGAGCAAGAAACGAAGTAGGGACGTATTTGCCGAAAACGACCGCAAGCGTTAGAAGGATTATGCCCATTATCGTCGCTTCAGCCGTCTTTCCCCTGCGGAACATGAACATCCACATACCCATGAAAAGCGCTATCGGAATCGTCATCCCTATCGCGAATGTCCCCCACGAGCTCTCCGAGAGGGCGTTCACGACCACGATACCGAGTCCCGCGAGCGCCACCACTATTATGACCAGAATGGCCAGCGATGCCACGATCCCGCTGAGGGGGCTTACTTCCGAGCGGGCGATTTCGGCGAGAGACTTGCCGTCATGGCGGACCGAAGCAGCGAATATGATGAAATCCTGAACCGCCCCGGCGATTACCACGCCGAGGAGCAGCCACAGGAAGCCGGGGAGAAAACCGAACTGAGCCGCCAGGACCGGCCCCACGAGCGGTCCCGCCCCCGCAATCGCCGCGAAATGATGCCCGAACAGCACCCACTTACTCATCGGGTAATAATTATGGCCGTCGTACAGACGGTGTGCCGGAGTCTCGCGCGAATCGTCCAGAACCGCGACCTTTGCCGCGATGAAGGTGTAGTAGAACCTGTAAACAATCACGAAAACAGCCAGCGTGAGCAGTATTAGTGGCATCGCGTTCATTGCAAACACCTCCTGAATTTGTCCATGATTTTAAGCAATTAGATGTTAAATGTAAATATTTGGAGAGCGTGGATATTCGGAACGTGCGACTTACTTTAAAAGTGAGTTGCACGTTGACCGGGCGGAGCACTCGTCACCTTTTCCAGCTTGCAGGATACAGAATATCTGTGTAAATTTTACGGCGTTCTTTCATAATCCGGGGCTGTAGCTCAGTGGTAGAGCATCTGCCTTTTAAGCAGAGGGTCGTAGGTTCGATCCCTACCAGCCTCACTTCGAGCGATGAATCTCCCCGATGAAAACCAGTTCGAGGAAGCGTCTAATGGTGTTTTTCATAGATAGTGTTCGAACAGTTCTTATCGTGGGCAGCCGAAGCACGGGAAGTGGGTACCGTAGTACTAGGGGGAGAAGCTCACTGTGTAAAAAAAGTTCCCACTTGAGGGCAAATCGGGAACTTCTTCTAGACTGAAGCGTTGACCAGTGCATCGCCGTGAAGACGGCGGAGTGTTTGCACAGTACCTGGCAAGTTCCATGGAACTGCATCCGGGGTGTGAGGTTTCACACTTGACAGACTTCATGGGATGACATAACTTCTTGCACAGGAAGAACAGGGAGCTCTTGAGTCGTGAATAACGGTACCAACGGGTTTGATGGTAACGCCGGAGGCAGAAGTAACGGGTCTCTGCCCAGGGGGGTGTTTACATACGGGCAGGAACAGGAAATCTCCCTCCAGGACATAATCGAAAAAATCTATCGCAGGAAAACGACTGTAATTGTCACGTTTGCCGTGGTCGTTGCGGCAACCGTACTATATACCTTCCTGAAACGTCCCACATATGAAGCTACTGCCCAGGTCCTGATACAGAAAAGCAAGGTGGGAACCGGCTCCATTCTCGAAGGGATGAACAATATTATCCAACCGTTTTCGTCCGACGAGAGGAGAATCACGAACGAGATGGATATCCTCCAGACGAATCTCCTCAGGACTGAAGTAGCGAAGGAGCTGCTGGCCCAGCCGGCTATCGTTATTGATGGCAAGCCCGACACGATGGAAATTGTAGCGGCTTCTAAGAAGGATATGGAGGAGGGAAGAATTCCATATGCTTCGCTGGATGAAGTTACGGCCCGCATCAAGGGAGCCGTCAAGTTCTCGAACGACCGGAACTCGGACATAATCTCGATATCGGTCCGCAGCCATTCCCCGGCGGAAGCGTCTCATATTGCCAATGTCTACACACGGCAGTATTACGATCTGAATTTGAGCTCGAGCCGGACGATGGCAACGAACGTCAGGGCGTTCCTGCAAAAGCAGCTCGGCGACACGAGAGGGGAGCTAGAGACAGCCGAAAACAGTCTCCAGGATTACATGCAGACCCAGGGGATAGTCTCCCTCGACGACGAGGCGAAACAGCTGATAGAAGTCATTAGCAGCTTCCAGGCTCAGCGGGACGACGTAGTCATACAGGAAAAGGCACAGCGCCAGGTATTACAGTCATACCAGGACCAGCTGGCAAAACTGGAGCCGTCGATGTCGGCGAACGTGTCGGAGGCAATCGATCCGTATATAACCCTTCTGCAGCAGCAGATTGCGAAGCTGCAGGTAAATAGGGACGTAGCTGTCGCTCAGAATCCCATCGTTGCCAACAGAGAGGTATACAACCGGGTAATAGCTCAGGCCGATTCTCAAATTGCCGATCTCCGCAGAAAGCTGGAGGCGAAGACCACGCAGTTCCTGAGCGCGCAGATTATGGCGACAGGAAGCCCGCAGGGAGGAGGAGCGGGAAGCAACAATTATGACCCGACCGGCTATTACAAAGAACTGAAGGTGAAAACACTCGAGCAGGAAATCCAGCTGAGTGCGACACAGGCCCAGGAGAAAGAGCTGAACAAGATAGTCGATCAGTACGATTCCCAATTCTCCAGGATACCGAAGCAGTATATAGAGCTTGCGAAGCTGGACAGGACGGAGAAGAGCAGGGAGAAGCTTTTCCTCCTTATACAGGACAACTTCCAGCAGGCTCAGATAGCGGAGCAGTCGCAGTTCGGATATGTCCAGATTATCGATCCTGCCGTGCCGCCAGGAGGGCCGGTGAGCCCGAAGGTGCCATTGTATCTTACGCTCGGAGTGCTGCTCGGACTGGCGCTGGGTGTGGGGCTGGTATTTGTTCTCGACTACATGGACAGATCGACGAAGTCGCCGGAAGACCTGGAGAAGAGAGGGTTGCGAGTGCTCGCTTCGATTCCCGTGATAACTGGATCGAGCGCAAGGGGCGACAAGCGGCAGGAAGAACAAATCATGTCGAAAGAGGGCCGGCCGGTTCCGATGCGCCTTATCACATTCTACAAGCCGTCCGATCCGATTTCCGAAGCCTATCGCTCACTCAGGACAGCGGTTCAGTATTCGAAAATCGACAACCCGATGAGATCATTGCTGGTGGTGAGTGCGCTTCCGAAGGAGGGGAAGTCGACGACGGTCGCGAACCTCGCGGTTACTTTCGCGAAAGCCGGACTGAAGACTCTCCTGGTGGACGGCGATCTCCGGAGGCCGATACTGCACAAGTTATTCGGGTACGAGAGGAAGCCGGGGCTGGTCGAATACCTTGCCGGTGAAGTTAGGCTGAACTCTGCGGTCCGGAAGACGTTTGTGGACAACCTCTATTTTCTCCCGACGGGGGCGATCTCTCCGAATCCGGCTGAAGTGCTCGGATCAAACGCGATGAAGACTTCGATAGAGATATTCAAGACGAGTTTTGATTTCATCATTTTCGATTCCCCGCCTGTGGTTGCAGTGACCGACGCAGTCATCCTTTCGAGGCTGACGGACGGAGTCCTGTTCGTTACGCTTGCGAATAAGACCGAGGCGGATGTGCTCGAGAAGGCATACGCGACGCTGAAGCAGGTCAAGGCGGAAGTGATAGGGTTCGTTCTGAACGAATTCGACGTTGCAAAGGCCTATGGTGCCTATTACAGGTATTACAGGTATTACCATTACTACGGCCACAAGGAGGAAAGCAAGGAAAAGATTTAGGTTACAATCTCGATAGGGACGCAGGGATGTCGGGCCGGGCAGGTAGAGTCAGGGAAGGCTTTTCAAGCTGATACAGTGTGCAACGCAGTGAAAGGGGCGGCAGGCCGAGCCGCCTGTGAATGTGTTTCTTTTGTCTCTAAACACGAATGCTTATCGCGGGAGAAGAAATTTGGGAAGCGATTCGGAACTGCGCAAGGACAAAAGGTGGCATGTGATATACATGAGAACGAGGTATGAGAAGCGGGCGCACGAAGATCTGGGAAAGCGCGGGATTGAGTCGTTCCTGCCGATGCGGAAAGAATTGCACCAGTGGAGCGACAGGAAGAAGTGGGTGGAAGTACCGCTCTTCAGCTCCTACGTATTCGTGAACATTACATCTTCTGAAAGAAACAGGATTTACTTGCTGGATGGATTCGTGAGATTCGTGATGATGAATGGAAAACCGAGCATTGTTCCTGAATGGCAAATCGACTCCGTGCGGAAAGTGGTCGATTATTTCCCCGATGAGGTGAATGTTCTGGGGGCGGATTATGTCGGGAAGACGGGCGTGATAGTCTCCGGGCCGCTTGCGGGAATGAAGGGGGAGATAGTCGAGGTAATGAACGAGCGTTGGTTTACGATCAGAATCGACGGTTTGGACAAGGTTCTTGCGGTTAAGGTGCCCATATCGATGGTTCAGGCTGTGGTCGGTTTTCCTTTCATTGAGGATTCGGGGAATCCCGCGGTCCATACTTAAGACATAGCGACCTGGCGGCAGATCCTGTGCGGGGTTTGCCGGCCGGACCAAGCAACCGCCCCGTTTATCCGCGGATGGGGCAGAAGTGGTGTTGTCTCCCCATCCTGGTGGGACTGGATTGGCGAAGCTGTGCCGGGGCTCAGGAATGACTCGGGGGGGCAGGGTTGGAAGAGGTTCGATGTTCGGAGTTGAAGAGCGTTAGTATCAACGGAAGTTCCGGGTTCAAAGCCGGATGTTCTTGCATAGGGCGACTTGAGGCGAGAACCGCGAGCACAC
>JBJKQU010000244.1:0-13416 GCA_046705025.1 Candidatus Kryptoniota bacterium
GGGTAGCCCTGCGTGCTCGCCCAGTTCTTGGGAACACCTGCAAAGAGATGACCGGGATAAGTTGGTAACTGTGGCCAGAAGTAATCACTCGAATCGCCATTTGACCAGATGAGGTTCTCATACTTAACTATATCGGTGAGCGCAGGCGTGGTAAGCGACGAGGAGAAGCCGGGGTTCACGCTGTCGTTGTGCGCCGCTACAAGATGCGCCCCGCCCGGGTTATGGGCAAAAAGGTACTGGGTAGTCGAATCCATGAACACCGGTGGAGTGAGCGGATCGTGAGTCGTGTCGTTGTAGGTCTTCCAGAAATTCACAAGTGCCGACGGCCAGCAATACGCGTTGTTCAAGACATTTATGTGCCTGTCGGCCTCGGTAAGGTTGAAAGGGGGCTTGAGCAGCGCGCCAAGAGTATCTACCACCACAAGGTTGGGATAGTCAACCTTTCCGCCGAACTGGTTCGTGGTATCCTGGGTAATATCACCTGCGTGGGCGACAAGTCCATAGAAGATGTTATTCTCGATATCTTCGTTGACAGCCTGCTGGACTTTCATCGGCGGGCCGCTGTTCAGAAAACAGGTATTGTGATCGAACCGTATATATTTTGCGTCCCAGTTCGAACCGAAATAGCTTCCGTTGACACAGAAGAAAGTGTTGTTTTCGTACCACAGCGTATCGACCGGGCCGACCGTCAGTTCCCAATAAATCGCGCCCTTCGGCCAGAGATAGCTCTGGATGTTCCTGAATTCGCAGTTCGTTATGAACAGGTTGTCGTAATAACCGTGATGCTGAAGAAGGTTCGTGTTGCCGCCGTAGAAGTTATCGATAATGCAATGGTCCAGGCGTATTGTCGTGTAGTTGCCGGTTTCATTGACGAGTGTGCTCGTCAGTGCTATGCTGTCCGGACGCTCGCCGAGCAGATACAGGCCTTCCAGCGTCACATTTCCCGTATCGCAGTTCACGAACGGGTCCGGCGTTGTATTGTCCGCGTTCACAATGGGTTCAATGACAGGCGGGCGGCCGGTAACGGGATTTATTTTTCCGACGATCGTGAGATTATAAAACTGGTTCATCGTTATCGTGTTGCTGAGATAATAAACCGTGTCCACAGACCCGGTCTGCTGCAGAACGTAGACACGGTTAATATCTTTGCGCGCGCCGGTGGAGGTAGTATCCCCGGCTATGGCGTTGAAAAGATTTGGTTGCCCCTGTGCATTTAATGCCGAGACATACATCGTATCAGACGCTGTTTGCGCAAAAGACTTCCCGGGAACCGCAAAGAGCACCGACATCGCCGCCAATAACAAAGCGACTCGTACCGATTTCATACTGATTCTCCTCTTGTTTGACGTTTGTTTTTATTTGCATCCGGAATTCAGACTCTTCCGGGTTCGGAGTACCTCATCCTCCGACAATCAATACTCAATTGATTTTGTCCTTCATCACCTCCCATCGAAAAGGCCTGAGTTCAAATGTCGTTGCGTGTTGAATCTAGATGCTCCATCTCAACCCCACATCCGCAGTCATACCGTAGCTCGATTGAGATGTAGGAAAACCATTTCCCTGAACGTAATAGATGTCGCTCGCCCCGTTCAGGTCGTTCAAATCGAGATAGACCTGAACTCCGTACCATGGCAGGTCTTGTTTGACAACCGCATCCCACCGCAGGTAAGTCCCTTTGTAAATCCGGAGCTCGGGCCAGAAGTTCGTGCCGCTGTAGACGTTCGCTTGATAGATCATCGAAGCGACGACCGACAATCCCTGGAAATCATAACCCAGCGAGAGATTGACTATGTCGTTCGGCTGATCCAGCAGCCTGGCGGTATAGAAAGTATCGACATACGAAGGCGTAAAATTCGGATAAACACCTTCGTGGGTGACAGTGTAAGGGTATTTCGCTCCCGAGAAAATGTGAGTATAGTTCACGTTCAGGACAAGTCCGCTTAGTGCTGAAGGTAAATACCAGAAATGGGTTTGCCAGTCCGCCTCGATTCCCCACAGGTTTACCCGATAAGAATCGTTTATCGCTTTGAAAATTTCATAACCTTTCGCAACCGGGGGAACCCCGGGATAGCGCGACGTATTGCTGATGTAGCTTGACTGTGAAAATATGAAATTGTCGATCTGTTTCAGGAATCCGTCGACCGAGAAGAGCCCGATGCTGTTGTTGTAAACCGAGAATGCGAGGTCGTAATTCTGGGAGTGCGACGGTTTAAGCCCCACATTATTCCAGATTACCTGCTTTGTTCCGACAAAGAGATCGATTCTTGGAATTATTTCGCTGAAATCCGGATATGAGAGTGTATTAGTATAGGCCGCCTTCGCCTGGAACCATGAGAAAGGCCTGTAGTTCAGAATCGCATCCGGCAGCCAGAAGCCATGATACTCGGTAACTGTTGTATCCTGATGTAGTAACGGCGCCGGATATGGGTTCGACTCGCTTGCATCGTAATAACGTGCTGCGGCGTACGAAGTCTCGAGACCCTGATATCGCACTCCCGGTATGAATGTAAGTTGCGGCCCTATGTTGACCGTGCCCATAACATAACCGGCGCTTCGATGCTCATTTCCCGTGTAGTTGTTCGCACCGCTATGGTAAGGATCAGGGCTATATGCACCTGCCAGTACGTAGCCGCGAGAAATCATGTAATTGACGACAGTACCCACCGAGTGAGATACGAGATTTATGTTTGTCGGTACTCCCATCGAATAGTCCCCGCCGAGGAATTTACCGTAGCTGTACGACGGGTCCTCATAAGCAGTAAGATTGAGGGGCGAGTTGTTGGTAAAATTGTAAGGCGGCTTTGTCATCCAGGGAAATTCATTAAGGACTTGCTGTACAGCGCCTCCCGGTACGAGGGACGGGCTGGCGTCGAGGACTCCGTTGCCGTAATTGTACGCGTAGTACCGGCTTGTCGTTCTGTACATACCGCCGAATTTCAGCTGGCCGGTTATCAAGTCGGAAAGCGTGAAAGTTTTTTCCAGATCGAGCGAGGCGGAGTACTCGTTCGATTTGTTGAAACTGTTTGTTGTGCTTAGCCCATGGAAACTCATACGGGCCGGTATTACTAACCCGAGGGCATCCTCCGCGGCGATTGCCGGGGCGACACGATCTGCATTGACCGGAAATCCGACGGAATTTTGAGTGAAGCCTGCACTCCAACTCCCGGGGTCCCTGTAATCCGAATAGGAATGTGACAGCTTCACATCGACGTTAATCAATCGGAAGTCCTGCCTGTAGGCGAGGAGACTCGTGGCAACATCCCGACGGTTCGGCGAGTATGAATCGCTGTATGTTATGCTGTTGTCACCGTAGGGTGGGATACTGTAGCTTTGCGTACGATTAGTTGTCTTCGTCAGGCCCCTGCTGAGAAAGTTCATGAAGTCGATCTTACCATCGGGGAGCCGGTAATCCATAACGACCGTCCCATCGACGAGCTGCTGCTCGCTTGGGGCGTATACCAGGCTCATTTGTTCCAGCGATATCGGATTCGACACGCCGAAGTTCTTCGTCAGTATGGTGTCCGCACCGCCGAACCGGTCGGAAGTCAGGTCGATCCTTTGCGCAATTGCCTGGACGAGAATCCCGAACTTTTTATTGAAAAATCGGTCGCCGATGGTTCCGCTTAGCTTGTAGTTGTTGTAACTGTTCTGCAGGTTGTCGTAGCTTCCCTGTGCGTTCAGTCCTATTTCCGGACCGCCGAATCGATTCTGCCTCGCTTCCCGCAATTTGAAATTCACAACTCCCCCAAGGAATGCCGCGTCCATGTCGGGTGTAGCGGTCTTAAAGAGCTCGATACCGCTCAGTGAGCTCGAGGATATCATGCTGAGGTTTACGCTTCTGTCGCTTGAGCTTGTGGAAGCCATTTGTACGCCGTCGATAAGGACCTGGTTGTATTGCGGTGCCAGTCCTCTAATTGCCAGCTCGGTCCCTTCCCCGCCCGACCTCACGAGGTATACACCGGGAAGTCTACCCACCGATTCGGCCGCATTCGCATCCGGCAGCTGCCTGATTCTAGCCGAAGAAACGGCATTCATAATTCTGTTCGAAGAGAGCTGCTCGTTGATAGCGGCGTTCTGCCCGCTCGCCTGTGCGGTGACGACTACCGCTTTACCCTTCACTCCCACTGCTTCGAGTTTGAAATCTTTCTTTGCGGATTCCCCGCTTCTGAGTGTGATTGCGGCGTCGAGGTTTCTGTATCCGATGTAGCTGACGCGGATCGTGTACGACCCGGGCGGCACATCGCCTATTGCGTAATGCCCGTTAAGGTCGGTCGACGCACCAAGGCCGGTCCCTTCAATCATCACATTTGCTCCGGGAAGTCTTTCGCCTGTCTGTGCATCTGTGACGCTCCCCGACATTCTCGCGCTCCGGCTGCTGTACGCCGCCCCCGGCGCAAATGCTACTGTCAGAAGAAAAGAGTAAATGGTAATTCTTTTAAGAATCATACTACTCTCCTATGGATGAATACTTGCAGATGCACTCCAGTACGGCGGGCAGGGCTTCGCCATAGTATTGGGCATCATGCTTTCCGGGGGCAGGAGGGAAGCTGTGTTGCTGGGCTAAAAACTGCCTCTTCCTTTTCTTCCGTCCTATCCGGTCCGTTTCGAACCGTTATCGTATGATCCCGGCGCGACAGGAAGAGACAACTAAAACCTCTCTTAAAGAATTGTATACAATTGACACCCCAACTTAATACCCGATTGTTAACGGCCGGCAACGTTCAGATTAATTCTGCGTTAACGACACGACTGAAACTCGATGACACTCCGGGAAGTGTTCGGCAGAGTGATAGTCAGCCAGGACATTGCGGGAATAATCGTGCACTGAATACGTCTCATGAAGAATTTGTACATCATCACATTCGAGTCTTTTGCCATTCGCCGCGGTAACAAATATTCACGCAGCCTTTGCCGTGAAAAACAAATCGCAGGTCCTTAACGCAAAAATAATTTGCGAAAAGTCCGCACGTGAGTTACACTGCCATTGGCCTTTCGATGCGGTCTTGCGCGCAAGCCTGAGCCGCCCATCTTTTACCATTCATGAGGAGCAGCACCACATGAGCAACTCGCCATACGCGGCACTCGATACTGCCGAAATGAAAAGAATCCATTACAAGGTCACCGCACTTTCGGCTGTCGGCGTTTTCCTCGACGGGTTCGACATTTCAATAAACGGCGTAGCACTGACGCTGATAACCGCACTCCCCTCATTCAGTTATGCAATAACTCCTCTCGGAAAAGGACTGATGGCGGCGTCGACGACCATCGGCATGCTCGTCGGCGCGATCGTGTTCGGTTATATTACCGACAAACGAGGAAGGAAATTCATGTACATGTGGGACATGGTCGTTTTTGTCGTTTTCACCGCCGCAATCGCACTTTCGTTCGACTACTGGTCGCTGTTTATATTCAGGACAATTCTCGGATTGGCGATAGGCGCGGACTACAGCATAAGCACGACAATCATCTCGGAATTCTCTCCAAAACAGTCCAGAGGAAAACTACTCGCAGTCAACGTTTCAGCGTGGTGGGTAGGATCCGCAGTCGCGTTTATAATCGGATATATTCTCCTTCCACTCGGGGTGAATTCGTGGCGCTGGATGTTCGCTGTCGGAATGATCCCGGCGATTATCGTGCTCGTGCTGCGGCGGTCCGTTCCTGAATCCCCGCGCTGGCTTGCCGGCGCCGGCAAAGCCGATGAGGCGCGGTCCGTCCTCGAACAGATTACCGGTCAACGGGGAGAAGTTGCATCCGGTCCGTCGAAAGCCTCGCTTTCGACGCTGTACAGCAAGAGATACGCGCGGGCCGCACTCTTCGTCGCCCTCTTCTGGTTTTCATATGATGTTGCGTTCTACGGCATCGGATTGTTCACCCCGACCATTCTAACGATTTTCGGACTCAGCCGCAGTAATGCGATCCTCGGCTCGGCTGTGTTTGCTGCGGTCGCCGTCATAGGTAGCTTTCTCTGTATCGCCACAGTCGATACATGGGGCAGGAAGGCGGTGACCATACTCGGTTTCTCCGGCATGAGCGTTTCACTGCTCGTCCTTTCGATTGTCGCGATAAACACCCCGAAGTCAGCCTTCACGGCCGGAGGATTTGCGGTCGTAATAGCAGCAATGTACATATTGTTTCAGCTAACCCAGACATGGGGGCCGGGCGGTACCGACTTCATTTTCCCGCAGGAGCTCTTCCCAACGTCCATCCGCGCGACCGGACAGGGATGGGGAACGTCGGTAAGCAGGATCGGGGCGATACTCGGCCTTGTCGGATTTCCGCAGATAGTGGCCTATGCAGGACTCGGGGACGGACTCCTCCTCTTCTTCGCTTTCTCTGTTGTCGGACTTCTTGCCACTATCTTCCTGGGCACCGAGACAAAAGGAAAAACATTGGAAGAGATCACGGAATGATCGACTGAACCGAACTGAACCTGACAGAAGGAATTATATGAAAATTAGTTTTCTTGGCAACTGGAGCTCAAACCTTGTGCGCGGAAAAAGAAACGTCTCTTTTCTCCTCGACGACAAGATAGCTTTTGATTTCGGTCCCCACTCGCTTGAATCGCTCCTTGACCGGAGAATTGATCCCAACAGAGTCAAAATCGTTCTTATCACGCACATGCATCTGGATCACTACGCAGGGATAGCGGAGCTGCTGTGGTACAGATCCATATACAGGGCAAAGGGACGCTTACTTATCCTCGGACCTAAAGGGATCAGGAAGAACACCGAACGTTTAATGAAAGCCCTCAAGACACCGGCGCCATGGTTCAAAGAGACGATTGATACGAAGACAGATTACGTCGAGAATGAAGATCTGGGTTTCGTCACGATTTACCGCGCCAATCACCTGGTGCCATGCAACTCATACCGTGTCGAGTACGGAGGTAAAACGATCTTCTACAGCGGCGACACCGCCTACTCAAGGAACGTTGTGAGAGGAGCTCGAAATGTCGACTATCTCATTCATGAGATGACATACACCGACAAAGACAGGAAGCTCGCCGATATGTGGCGGCATTCAACCTACAGCGATGTGATCAGAGTATTTAATGAAAGCGAAGCGAAGCACCTGATACCCGTTCATTTCACCTCTTCATCTGAAGCGCTCGTTTCAAGGAAGATCGGCAAAGTGAAAGGCCTGATTTACCCCGCCGAGACGCTGACTTTCTAATGCTTACCGGATTGTTCCCCCGCTGAAAGCGAATAGTCTATTCAACACAACCCGTTGCTCACCCCATTAACACGAGCAAGGCCCCGACCGTCGGGGCCTTGCCGCTACCGAAGTTTCCTCTCATCACCTTTTTCCCCCGGCATTCTCGCTCCCGTCGAATGCGAGGTATCTCTGTTCCAGTTGGTTGGCGATCTCTTTGTAGAGATAGTCGTGACTGGAAGGATTGCTTACAAAATTCAGCTGAATGTCCGAGCTGTGAGTCAGATACATGCTAACTAGGTAGGCCTTGTAGCGGAGTGCAGGATCGTTATCCTCCCTGACCACCCTGTTCACCGCGTCGATGAGTCTGGAGTAGTCCAGTTCCGGAAATCGGTTCTTGCATTGCGCGACCGTGTAGAGCGAGCCTTCCACGATACCCGGGACGTCGTTGTTAGCCAGGCAGTGCCGGAGCGCGACAAACGTCAGCTTTTCGTTGAATGTTTTTCTTGTCAGTTCTTTCTGCTGGGCAGATGCACCTGCAACGGTCAGGAAAACCAGCAGGACGGCCGTCAACAACCGGCTTAAGTGGTACTTCATTTTTCCTCCTTTAATCTGTATGCGTTTGATAGTGTCTAACAATCCGTATTGTTCAAAAGGTATGCCGAAGGATGAATGCGGGAAAATGACCGTGAGAGGAGGATTTCTTAACGATGGGACTGTCAAAAGGGTGCCACAAAACGGTCTCCCGTTTCCTGACAGCATTCGTAACTTACGAATTGATCGTAATTATGTGGGATGCGGTTTAGTGGCGAGCGGCAGAAATGTGGCAGGGGTCGTGCGCTGCCGGAGAAGCTCAGGAGTTGTCTTCGCCGGTGCGACGGAGCCTGTTGTTGAGGGCGCGGCGCGAAATCCCCAGCAGCTCCGCCGCAATTGTCTGGTTACCGTCGGCTCTTCTGAGAGCTTCGTCAATGATGGACTCTTCCGCTTCTTTAAGTGTCGGGAATCTGCCGGGGAAAGAGAGGAGTTCTCCGGTGACTTTTGAGTCGGGAGAGGATTCACCTGCCGCGGGGAATCGTCCGTGATTGTTCCCGGCAAGCTTCGAACGAATCGCCTCGAGCGAAAGAACTCCTGCCTTGTGAAGGCTTACTGCGTCGAATATCATCCCTTCAAGCTCGCGCACATTTCCCGGGAATCCGTAGTTGCTGAGCAGCGTGTACAGCTCCTTGGGGGGCGTCGGCCGTTTCTTGTTCAGTGCAGCTGCAGCTTTCGTGATGAAGTAATCTATCAGGTACGGCAGATCTTCTTTCCGGTCGCGCAGCGGCGGTATCGCAATGTGGTGCGACTTCAACCTGTAGTAGAGGTCCTGCCGGAAGGTATCGCTCGACTGCATCGCGGCGACGTCCCGATGAGTCGCCACAACAATTCTCGCATCGGAAATCCTTGCCACGTCGGATCCGAGCGGGTAGTAGCTCCCGTCCTGAAGCAATCTGAGAAGCTTTACCTGCGATGCCGCACTGAGATCTCCGATCTCGTCGAGAAAGAGCGTACCGTCATCCGCCTTTTCGATTAGTCCGCTGCGCTCGCCCTCCGCCCCGGTGAACGCTCCCTTTTTGTGACCGAAGAGCGTGTCGGAAAAGAATTCGTCGTCAACGCCCGCCACGTTGACCGAAACCATTTCCCCGGTCCGGCCGCTCGCTTTGTGAACCGCTTGTGCGAAGAGTTCCTTCCCCGTACCGGTCTCGCCGGTAATTAACACGGGGAGCGGAGTTTTCGCGATCGCTTCTACATAACGGAAAATCATTTGCAGAGACTGACTCCTGGTCACAATCGCGCTGAATGCGTCCGGCCTTTCCAGATTCCCGCTGAGAAGAAGATGCTTCAGCATCTCATTCTCGCTCCGGATTTCGGTCAGCTCCAGGCCGCGTTTCACAGTCGAGACGAGCCGCGTTCCGTCGACGGGCTTCACCACGTAATCGAAAGCACCCTGCTTGATGCACCGTACCGCGCTGTCCACATCGTTGATCGCCGTTATCATTACCACCGTGATTTCCGGGTACCCACCCGCTATCTGTTCGAGGAGCAATAGACCGGAGACATACGGCATGTTGATATCGAGGACGATCAAAGAGTAATGACGGTTCTTCAAAAGCTCCATGACTTTCCGGCTGTCACTGCATGTCTCTACATTGTTGATACCGTTGGAAGACAAGGTCAGCTCGGCACTGAGGAGAAACTGTTCCTCGTCGTCGACAAACAGTATAGGACGTGATGGAAACAATTTTGAAGTCACGCTCTAACCCTTCTTATGGAATCGCCACGGTGGCCGCCTTCTCGACAGGGGCTTCGTTCACCTGCACGGGAAAGGAAACGCGGGCCGTGCTACCCTGTCCAGGCTTGCTGCTCAAGTTGAGCGTCCCACCGTGACTCTTTACGATATTGTATGACACCGACAGGCCGAGGCCGGTTCCTCCCTTGTCCCGCTTCGTGGTGAAAAAAGGATCCATGATATATTTGAGGTCGTCCGGCTGGATGCCGACACCCTGATCCTCCACTTTTATCCTCACCTTCTTCCTCTGCGGGTTGTAGTAAGTCGAAATCTTTATTTCGGCGGATCTGTCCCTCAGCGACTGGCACGCGTTATTGATAAGGTTGATGACCACCTGTTCCAGCTGCTGTGCATTCCCCCGGATCGAAGGTAACTCCTTTCCGTACTCGACCTTGAAGTTGTCTGTCGACTTCTTTATCAGGTTCTCCGTTATCAGGATAGCCACTTCGACCACTTTATTGACTTCGACTGGCTCGTTCAGCGTATTGCTGTCGGCCCTGGCATAGTCCGTCAGATTGCTCGTGATGTTTTTGATCCTCTCCGAACCCTTCAGGACGCCTTCGAGCAGCCGCGCGATCTTATCCTTGGAATCGGTGTATGACATCCCGGCTATACTGAAGTCTCCATTCTCCGCAAAGTACCCGTCGAGAATGGGGGTAATGTCTTTCCAGATCCTTGAAAAGAGCTGCATGTTCCGGAGGATGAAATTATTCGGGTTGTTGATTTCGTGCGCGATACCGGAGACCAGAATCCCGAGTGAGGCCATCTTGTCGGCCTGTATCAGCTGCCTGGTCCGCAGGGCCGCCGCGGCTTCGGCCTTCTTGAGATCCGTAATATCGTTGATCAACCCGTCATATGCGACCGCAATCCCGTCGCTGTTTCTTGTAATGACGATCTTGCTCCGTATCCACCTGACGGTACCGTCCCTGTGTACGATACGATGCTCCAACGGTTCGACATCGTTTCCGGCGAGAGCCAGCCGCGCGCGTTCCAGGACCTTCGCCCGGTCTTTTTTGTGGACCATGCGGAACCAGAGATCGCGTTCACGCTTGAAATCGGCAGGAGTGTACCCGGTCACCGAGACGCAGCCCGGGCCGTGAACCGTTTCGACAGCTATACCGTCAATAATTTTTACCGTATAGACATAGTCGGTCAGATAGTTAACGAGCTTTTCGTATTTCTGTTCGATGTTCATCTGCATATCGTAAGAGTGATCTTTTTTCATATCCAGTTCAACTTTGCCGGAGATATTCCCGGAATAAAATGTTTGTATAAAAATATAGCAATCCGTCGGTCGTGATTGAAGGGACGTTTCATATAGATTCCTGGCGGGATAAAATTCTCAAGTGAATTAAACAGCAGGAGGATGCAAAGAATAATAAGAATTGCGACAATAAAAGAAATTAGAAACGAAGGTCCGGAGAAGGATTGGTTGCGCTTGAAAGAAAGCTATTCAGGTCCGGGTTTCACCGCGAATCTCCGGCCTGTTTCTTTGCGAAGTTGTCGTTGAAGAGCTTTGTTATTCTCGGCTGCAGGAACCATATCCCTACCGGAGCAAACCACATCAGGAAGAATTCGGCGGCATACTCTCCGAATCCGACCCTTTTCCTGACTTCGGCCATCTTCAAAGTCCTGGATGCGAAGTAGAGGACGTAAAACATACAGAACATTGCAAGCAGGTGCACCGGCATTATCAGTTCAAATGTGGAGGCAGCAGGCGCTCCCTGAAACGGCAGCGGCGTGAACTCCCGGGCAATGAGCGCGAAAAATGCAAATGCGTAGACAACCGGAAAGACGACGCTGAATTTGAAGAAACCGAGGCTCATTCGTCCTTCTCCAGGCAGTAGAGAGCTGAATCTCCATCCCACGGAAAACAACCATCCTATCATGGTACCGCCGCCCAGGATAAGTATCACCAAAAACAGTGCTGGAGCGACGATCCCCGATCCCATATTCGTCAGCATAGCCCACATAAAAAAGAACTCCAGAAAGAACGGCAGAACAAAAGCAAGGGCGAAGAACTGCCAGTGTTTCATCTTCAGGAATAATTCAGTGAACGCATTCATCCATCATTCCCCGATTCCACCATTCCATCATTCCCCAATCCGCCGGTGCATCACCTTCCCTCCCCTCATCGTCATCTCAACCTCGAAGCTATCGTTGAGGATAACCAGGTCGGCACTTTTACCCGGTTCGATGCTCCCGGTTTCTTTATCGATGCCGAGCGATCTTGCGGCATTCAGCGAGGCAATGCGCGATGCGGAAGGGAGGTCCATCTCCGGAATGGCGGCAACCAATGCAAGCCCCTTTTCGAAGGCGAGCGTGCTCCCCGCGAGGGTCCCATCCGGCAGCTTCGAAATGCCGTTTACAACCCGAACCGTGTTTCCTGCAGAATCGTACTCGCCATCCGGAAGTCCGGCAGCCCGCATCGAGTCTGTTATCAGAAGCACCCGCTCCGGAGACTTGATCTTCAGCGCAAGCCGAAGAATCTCAGGGTGCACATGAATACCATCGGCTATGATCTGCACGTCCAGGCTGTTCATGAAAAGTGACTGCGAGAGGAGGCCCGGTTTGCGATGGTGAAAGCCCGGCATGCCGTTGAACAGGTGGGTTACCTGACGGGCGCCAAGGGAGATGGCTCTTGCGGTCGCCGCACTGTCGGCAGCGGAATGTCCCAGCGCAACCGCAACGCCGTGGCGGGAGGCATCCTCGATGATCCGGTCGATGCCCTTGAGCTCCGGAGCGACAGTTATCAGTTTGATGAAGCCCCTCCCGGCCTCAAACACTTCCTTCCAGCGGTCGAAATCCGGCTCTTCAATGTACTGCTTCCGGTTGCCTCCGCTCAAAGACTTGTTTATGTATGGTCCTTCGAGATGGATCCCGATGATATTAGAATTCTCCCGGTCGTCACTCAGGAATTTCGAAATCCGCCTTATCGCCGGGACGAGAAGATCGTGCGATAGAGGAGAAAGCGTAGCGAGGAGCGAAGTTACTCCGTGGCTATAGTAGTAGCGGGACAGTCCTGCCGTAACACCAGGGACATCATCTTTAAAATCCAGCCCGGCGCCGCCGTGTGTATGTACATCGATGAATCCCGGCATCACGGTCATTCCGGAACAATCGATTACTTCAGTAACGCCCGGCGATTCGTTTGCGATGCCGTCACCGACGCTCTTTATCCTTCCGTCTTCTACGACTATGTCCCCGCCATTTATAACTCCCGATGTCGTGACGACATTTCCACCGGACAGAACGTATCTCTTACTATTCATAGTGATTCGATATTAAGCTCACGACTTCACAGAATCAAATCGCCTTCTTCATATCTGACTTCTTACTTCTTCCTTCTTACATCTTGCTTCTTGTCCCGCCAGAAATATTTATATGCCGGGATCCCGCAGAGCGGGACTTCTTGCTGGCTCTTGCCTGCGGCCCCTACCTTCCCCATTTTCTCGCACCGGCTTCGACAAGTTCTTCGTTTTCTTTCACATCGAACGTCTCGATATCCCTCCCCTCCTGGAGCAGTTCGCAGGCCAGCGTCATGGTTCTGCTTTTCGAAGCCGCGTGAAGGAAGAAGAGCCTGTCGGCAGCCGACGAGACGAATCTGTTCCTCACCTCGGCAGTGTCTCTTGTCGCACGGCTTTGTCGTGGACCGAAGGGTGAGATTATCAGCAGCCGGTTCTCATGGAGCGGATTCGACCACTCCGGCAGAGGCCGCATGCGCTGAATCCCGCGTGCCGGACACACTATAACCGGTGCTTCCCCTTTCAGGAGAACTTCGAGACACATCTTCTCCACCGGGGTTTGGAATCCGCCGATGACAGGCACTCCTTTGGCCCTCACGTCCTCTGCGAAATCGTGACTTATCCTCACGATATTTCCAGGACATTTCCTTGAACAGAAAATAGCGAGGGGGTCCGCCTTAAGCAGCCCCGGAT
>JBJKQU010000245.1:0-32764 GCA_046705025.1 Candidatus Kryptoniota bacterium
GCCGTCTTCAGGTAGTTCTTCAGCATGACCTCGCCTTATCTCGAATGGAAGGCTCTGAAGTTCCATCAAAAAGCCCAGGAATCTCACGAATTGGCGGAGGAATTCGAAAACCCAGCCCGGGAATCACACTAAAAACGGTCGGAATCACATTAATAAGTCCGGGAAAGCCTTTGGAAAATCCGGGTGAGCCTTTGGAAAGTCCGGTCGAGTCGTTGGAAAGTCCGGTCGAGTCGTTGGAAAGTCCGGGTGAGTCGTTGGAAAGTCCGGGTAAGCCGTTGGAAAGCGCTGCGATTCTGTAAGATTCTCCTGTATTCTCATCTGGCCGGAGCTTCCCTGCGGCCGGCATTTCACCCGTTGCAGAGAATCCAATCATTGCCTCTGCCTGTGCCTTTCCATCGCCGAAACGCGACGAGGCCTTTTTTGAACCATGTCGGAGAGCTGTGGAATGGCTGGCTGGCGCCTTGGTTTCCCTCTCCCACCCTTCCTTCAAAGGAAACCATGCAGGGTTGCCCTCACGCATCTTTCCGTGAACTCTCGTTTCAGCGTTACTCATGTCGTAATGCTTCCATGACGCATTGCGGCATCTCATTGCTCATTCGTACCTCAAAGATTCGACCGGATTTGCTCTTGCCGCTCTGACTGCCTGGAAACTCACGGTGGCCAGCGCCACGAGCAGAGCAAATCCTCCGGCAGACGCGAAAATCCACCAGCTCATGTCAATTCTGTATGCAAAATCCTGCAACCATCTGTTCAAGGCGAAATATGCGATGGGCCATGCAAACAAGTTCGCGAACAGGACGTACCTGGTGAATTCCTTAGACAAGAGCAACACAATGCCCCACGCTTTGGCGCCAAGGACTTTACGGACGCCGACCTCCTTGGTGCGCTGCTCCGCCGAATATGAAGCGAGTCCGAACATCCCCAGACATGCAATAAACAGAGCCAGGAAGCTGAATACGTTGATCAGCCTGCCGACCCTCTGGTCCGGACCGTACAGCTTATTGATCTGCTCGTCGAGAAAGCCGTATTCGAACGGGAACGACGGAGCGACCTTGCGCCAGGTTGCCTTGAGCGACTCAATCGCCTGTTTGGGGTCCCCCGGTCTTATTCTTACCAACAGCTGCTTAATCGACGCAGGATCATAAACTACCATGAGCGGCTCAATCTTCGAATGCAGAGACGTGAAGTTGAAATCCTTCATGACTCCTACTATCCTGCGTCCCAGCACTCTCTTCCCGATCGGAGAGTTCATGCCCATCGCACGTATGGCAGCTTGATTGACAACACACCCGCCGGCAGTATCGGCCTCTCGGGAAAAGTACCTTCCCTGGATCATTCCAATGCGCATCGTCTTCGTAAAGCTATAATCAGCCGACAGTCTGTAAATCAGAAATCGCGCATTCGATGCCCGACCTTCCCAATCGGTCACATCGGTCGAGGTCAGCACACCTGTGGGAGAAGCGGAGACGCTCGAAATACTCACCACGTTCCTGTCCGCTCCCATTTCATCCTTTATCAAGTCGACCTTCCGGTTCAATTCGCCGTGCAGCTTAATGCACAGCACTTGCTCTTTGTCAAATCCAAGGTTTTTGTTCTCGACATAATGCAGTTGTCGATCGATGACCACTGTTCCTGTAATCAGGACAATCGTCAACGCAAATTGAAACGTGACCAGGAATTTGCGGAAATTCTTCTTCACAAGCCCGTAACCTAAGCGCCCCTTCAATACTCTGGCCGGTCTGAACGCCGACATGAAGAAGGCCGGATAAATACCTGAGATGATGCCTGTGAAAAGTGCGACGCCTGCGATGAGCGGGAGAGCCCATGCGTCACGATGGATGTTGAACGTGAGATCGCTGCCTGAAATCGAATTGACCGCCGGAACCAGGTCCAGGACGAGAAGAGAAGAAAAGACGACTGAAATGGAAGCGTACAGGATTGACTCGAGGAAGAACTGATAGATTATTTCCTTTCTCCGCGCTCCAACTACTTTTCGAATTCCAATTTCCTTTGCCCTGCTGCCTGCCCTCGCAGTCGCGAGGTTCATGAAATTGATGCACGCGAGGAGCAATATTAACACCGCGATTGCGGAGAAAATGTATACCCGGGTTATGTCGCCCGTTCCCCCGATGCCCCAAATCCCGGACGAGTAGAGGTGAATTCTCTCGATAGGCTGCAGGGATATCGTAATATCGGATTCGGCCGCATTCCGGTTGATCGTGTCGGCTATCTTTTTCGATACGTCGCGATAACTGGCTCCTCTCGCCAGCAGGACATAAGTGGTGTGGGCATAACTCTGCCATCCTTCCAGAGAATAGCCGAAATTCTTGATTGCTCTGAAGGGAAGCAGGAAATCGATTTTGACGTGCGAGTCAGGTGGTATATCCCTGATTACGCCGGTCACGACAAAATCATAAAGGTTGTTTATCCGGATCGTCTTGCCGAGCGGATCTGCGCTGCCGAAATATTTCTTCGCCATTGTCTGCGTAAGGACAATCGACGACGTGCCCGACAGTGCTTTGCTGCCGTTTCCTCTCAGGAAAGGAAGAGAGAACATTTTCACAAAAGAAGGATCCACAAACATCGCATTGTTTTCATCAAACCGGTCGTCTCCATACTGAAAAACCAGATCCTTTACATTTCTCAGTCTGGCAGCATTTACTATGTCGGGGTATTCGTTAACCAGTGCGGGTGCAAGGGCGGGCGGATTCATGCTGAAAATAGATTCTTCGCCGTTGGGGTATTTTTCAGTGTCTACTACACGGCAGAGTCTGTCGGCATTCGGAAAGAAGCGGTCGTAGCTCAATTGATACTGAACCCACAAGAGTATCAGTACGGTACAAGCCATGCCTACGGACAGTCCCAGAATGTTGGTGAAGGAATAGATTTTGTTCCGGAAGATATTGCGGAAAGCAATCTTGATATAGTTCTTTAGCATGGTACGCTCCTTTTTGAAATTGGAGACAGGAAACAGAAGGCAGGAAACAGGAAGAGGTTCATGCCTTTCCTTGTTCCTTTCTCCCTGTTCCTTTCCACTTTCTCCTTTTTCCTTTCTCCTGTCTCCTTAATTCGGTTGACTTCCCATTCTCCCAGGGCTAAATTGTGTTTGATGGAAGAAGAAATGAGAGAAAAGAAAACGGGCATGTTCAAGGTTAAAGCGAGAGTCGCGAATCCTTCCGACCCTAAGCGATTTTTCGAAGAGGAATTTTGGGTCGATACCGGTGCATTCCATAGTTTTATCCCGGAAGAACGTTTGAGGGCAATCGGAATTGAACCAACTTTGACGCGTGAGATTACTCTGGCCGACGGGCGAAAAGATCGCCGACTCGAGGGTGAAGCACTATTTACCGTCCCTGAACTAAAAGAGACACATACTTGTTCGGTGATATTTGGGCCGAAGGATTCACTCTGCCTCCTGGGAGCAACAACGCTTGAAAATTTTGTAGTTGAGCCGGACCCTGTCATGAAAAAGTTGAAGCCGGTGGCTGCTATCATCGGTGGTTTCATGGTTTCAAGAACCGGAGAATAAGGTAATAAGGTCAGCCGCTTTGGTTTTGTGGTTCTACTAAGGTTCTTAAAGCTGATAAGGTTGTATCTTCCTTCGTTGTTCATTCGTTCCTTTTGTCCTTCACGTCTTTTCCGTGTTCCCTGTTCTTTGTTCCATGTTCCGTTCTCCCTTTCTCCCGCTCACCGGTTCTCCGATTCTATTGTCTTGTCACCTACAGCTTCCCACCTCCGACCTACTCATATCTTAGCGCCCTTATCGGATTTGCCGTCGCGGCCTTGATCGCTTGCGAGCTTACCGTCGCAATAGCGATGAGTAAGGCGATCAGACCCGAGGCTACAAAGATCCACAGATTAATGCTCGTCTTGTATGCGAAATTCTGAAGCCATCTATCCATGATGAGGTATGCCAGCGGCCATGCGATGACGTTGGCAATCAAAACCCATTTTGCAAACTCCGAAGAAAGGAGGCCGATGAGTTCAGGGACGGATGCACCCAGCACTTTCCTGATACCGATCTCTTTGGTCCTCTGCTCAGTTGTGAATGCTGCAAGCCCCAGCAAACCCAGACAAGCAATGAATATCGCAAGAGCCGAAAACACCCCCGCTATCCTGTCTGTCCTGATGTCCTCTCGGTACAGATGATTAAGGTCCTGGTCCAGGAAATCATAATCGAATGCTTCGTTGTCGGCGTATTTGTTCCAAGTCTGCTGAAGAAAAGCAATGGTCCTCCGGTAATTGCCGGGAACAATTCGGACGGACACGAATTTCCCGAACCCGCCGCGCTGGAACAGGCCGATCCCAAGAGGTCGAATCGCCTGATGAAGCGATTGATAATTGAAGTCCTTCATGACACCGATGATCACAAACGGTTGTGGCTTTTGGCCCGGGCTAGGCAGTGAATAGAGCGTTTTCCCGACGGGATCCTTCAACCCGAAGGCCTTGACTGCTGCCTGGTTCAACACGATAGCACCGGAATCCGACGGGTGCTCTCTCGAAAGGAACCTTCCTTCTGCCATCGTGATCTTATAAGTCCGCGCGAAGTTGTAATCGCACTGAATGGTGCGTATGTCCTGCGCATTTCTGCTGGATCCGCCCTCCGGTTCGAAGACAGTATCACCGGTCTGGTCGCCGGGGATGGCAGTCGAATTTGAGACGCTTCTGATCGCAAGATTCCCCCCGAGTTCACTTTCAAAGGATTGGATCTGCGCACCGATATCGTCCGTCTTGTTAACAATCACGACTTGTTCTTTGTTGAAACCGAGGTTTTTGTTCCGGATGAAGCTGAGTTCGTTATAGATGACAAAGGTACTCACGATGAGGACGATGGATACGACGAACTGAGAAATCACCAGCACGCTCCTCAAGACCGACTTACGATTCCCTCTCCCTCCTTCCGACTTCAGCACCTGAGCGGGGAGAAAGGACGACAGATATAATGCAGGGTAACTGCCTGCAAGCGCGCCTACCACAACAGCAAGGAGGACGAAGAGCGGAATTGAATATACGCTGTCGAGCATGCCGAGAGTCAGGCTTTTCCCCGATATGCCGTTGAACAGAGGCAAGAGGAGTTCGACAATTCCGACCGAGATTGCGACTGAAATGAGGCTGATGAGCATCGACTCGGCCATGAATTGGGCGATCAACCTTCGGCGGCTTGAACCGAGAGTTTTTCTGATTCCAACCTCCTTCGCGCGCTTCTCCGACCGGGCCGTGGCGAGGTTCATGAAGTTTATGCACGCAATAAGAAGGATCACTATCGCAATCGTCGAAAACACCCACACATAGGTGACATCGCTGTTTGGAGAAATCTCATAATCAAGATGCGAATGGAGGTGAATCGAGGTTAAAGGCTGCAGATAAAATCCCAGCTTGTTTCCACTCGACTCAAACTGATCGAATGTCACGCCTGTGCTGGCTTTCAACTGGGGACCGATATATTTTCTCAAGCCTTTATTCATTTCTTTCTGGAAAGTCGCTGCATTCGTCCCCTTTCTTAGAACGATGTATGTATAGTAGTTGTTGCTCAGCCATAGCCCGTTCCTGCTGTCGGGACGAGACCAGACGGGCACAAGAAAGTTGAAATGGAAATGAGCATTCTGCGGAAAGCCGTCTACGACTCCCGTTACCATGTAATCCTGCCTGTGATCGGCATTGAGAATCTTGCCCATCGGGTTTTCGTTGCCGAAATATTTCTTTGCCATGGCTTCAGTTATCACAATCGTGTTAGGCTGTGTCAATGCGGTCTTTGGATTTCCTTCGATGAAATGGACGGAAAAGACGTCGAAGAAGGTGGAATCGACAAAGTAGAATTTCGTCTCGCTGAAGGCCTTGTCCCGGTACCTGAGCACGGGAGCACCGGTATAGGCAACGCGCGTTCCGGTTACCACCTGGGGATAGTCGCGCAGCAGTGTCGGCTCAAGCGGGGCACAACTCAGTGCCATATTCAGGTCTTTGTCGTTGAAGAACGCATGGAAGTGCACGCGGTAGATATTGCCCGCATCCTTGTTGAACCTGTCGTAGCTAAGCTCGTTTTGTACGTAAAGGAGTATAGTTATGCAGCTCGCCACGCCTACTGCGAGGCCGATTATATTTATAACCGAGAAACCTTTGTTGTTCCTGAGGTTCCTCAACGCGACACGGAGGTAATTTTTCAACATGATCTATCTCCACTTTTCAATTATCGTTGATCAATGATCATTGATAATTGTTTTCATTCGTATCTCAGGCTTCTGATCGGATTCGTTCTCGCTGCCCGTATCGCATGGACGCTGACGGTTGCGAGGACGGCGGCAAACATGAAGAGGGCTGTGAACACGAATATCCACGGTGTTATGTGCGTCCGGTACGCGAAGCCTTCGAGCCATTTGCGGCCCGCGTACCATGCCAGAGGCCACGCGATGATATTGGACACCACGAGCAACGGGATATAATCTCTTGTCAGCAAAGCGACGATGTCCGAAGGTCTGGCCCCTAAAGCCTTCCTCACGCCGATTTCCTTTGTGCGCTGCTGCGCGCTGAAGGCGGAGAGTCCGAATAGTCCCAGGCATCCGAGGGCGACAGCCAGTGCCGAAAACATGTAGAACAACGTCTCCGTTTTCGTTTCCGAAGCATACAAACGATTGAAGTCGTCGTTCAGAAATGTAAGTTCGAAGGGACGATCCGGATAAACCGCATTCCACTTCCGTTTCAGGTAGTTGACTGTCCCGCCGAGATTGTCGGACGAGACTCTCACCATCATCTCATGGATAAAACCTCCCGGGAAAAGGACTAGCGGTTTAATGAGTTCCCGCATCGAGGAAAAATAGAAGTCCTTTACGACCCCCCTTATCATGCACTCCCTGCCGCCTATGCCGTAGGCGACCAGTTTACCCACCGCATTGTCTGGAGTGAGACCGAGTTTACTTAGCGCCGTCTCATTCACAATTATGGAAGGGACAATGGTAGAATCGTCCGACATATAGTTCGCCGTATCCGTTGCAGTGAAATTGCTGCCTGCTATCAGCTGCACCCCAAGCGTCTCAATGAAATCCGGGTCGACTCCTATCTGGTTGGCCTCGATCTTCTTGCGGTGATACGCAATTTGATTTGTGCTGTTGATAAACACCGGGGTACGGCTTGCGACGGTCACGCCTCTGATATTGGAATCGCGCAGAAGTTCACTTTTGAGTGCTCCGATTTTCCCAGCCATAGTTCCATCCACCGGAAGAACGGCGACATCATTCTTGTTGAATCCCAGGTTCCTCTTGAGAACGTAGCCCATCTGGGCGTGAATGATAAAAGTTGAAACGATCAGAGCGGCGGACACCGCAAACTGAGTCACTATCAGAGTCTTGCGAAGCGCGAGTCCGTGGGCACTGGTCTTGAAGTTTCCTTTCAGGACTTTGATCGGCTGAAATCCCGAAAGGATGACCGCCGGATAACCTCCTCCTAGCAGGCCCACAAACAGGATGATCACGGCAAATGTGGCAGTCATGGCACCCGTCTGTGAAATTGAAAATTGCAAAGTCTCTCCGGACAGTGAATCAAAAAGAGGAAGGAGGATCTCCGCGAGTGCGAGACCGAGCGATGACGACATGAGAACCGTAATAAACGATTCGCCAATGAACTGGTAGGCCAGCTGTCTTCGCAACGCGCCGACGACTTTCCGGACCCCGACTTCCCGGGCCCTCTCGGCGGCTTTGGCAATTGTCATGTTGATATAGTTAGCACAGGCAATCCCAAGTACCAGCAGGCCGATAATAGAGAAAAGCATGACATACCGGTAGTCCCCCGGCGGCTCGAATCCGCCCTCCGCCCTCGGGTATAGATGCACGCGCTCCAGAGGCTGCAAGTGGAATGTCATGTAGTCATTCCCCGTTAGCCCGATACCCTTGTCCTGAGTCTTCATGTAAGCGGGGATTTTCGACCGGAGAGAATTAACTGACTGCGGTGTTCTCAGGAGCAAATATGTGAAATAATTGGCGTTCCACCATTGTTGATCCTGTGGATCGGCCGAAGACAATGAACAAAACGACGCCAGGAGATCGAATTTTATCTGCGAGTTCGTCGGACAATCCTGCGTCACTCCGGTAACTGTGTAATCGTGCCTTGAGTCGACGCGAAGCAGCTTGCCAATTGGGTCTTCACGTCCAAAATATTTCCGGGCGGCCGACGCGGTCAGAACTACGCTGAACGGTCTTGCGAGGGCCTGTGCAGGATTTCCCCGGAGCAACCTGAACGAGAATACTCTGAAGAAAGTGGAATCGGCGTATACGAAATGCCGTTCGTCGAAAACCCGGTCGGCGTATTTTACAATTTCCCTGGTGTCATAAAACCTCACTCCGCTTTCCACCTCAGGGAAGTTCCGTTCGAATGCCGGCAGGAGTTTGTTTCCGGTGTACGCAACTTCATTCTTCACCCCGCTTATGCTGTAAACCATCGTGGCCCGCACTATCCGGTTCGCGTTCACATTGAAGCTGTCGTAGCTTTCTTGATTAGAGACGTACAATCCGATCAGGACGCAGGTGGCTATTGCGATCGCAAGTCCACCCACGTTTATGAAAGAATAGATCTTGTTGCGAACAATGTTGCGGAAAGCAATTTTGATGTAATTCTTCAGCATCATCTATCCCAATCTCCTTCATTTTGTTCAACATCGATCATTGATAATTGAAAGACGATCTATTCGTATCTAAGGCTTTTCACCGGATCAGCATTGGCGGCCTTCAAAGCCTGGTAACCGGTCGTAATTGCCGCGATGATGAGCGCAAGCACTGCTGCAGAGACGAAGATCCACAAGCTCATATTTATCCTGTAGGCGAAAGTCTGCAGCCATTTGTTCATGAAGTAGTATGCGGCCGGCCATGCGACAACGTTTGCAATTACCACCCAGCTTACTAGTTCTCTCGACATCAGGTACATAATGTTCGGGACAGAGGCGCCCAGAACCTTCCGGACTCCGATCTCCTTCCTCTTTACCTCCGCGGAGAATGATGACAACCCGAACAACCCCAGGCAGGCAATTATTACAGCCAATAACGAAAAGGCGCCCACGATGCTGCCGAGACGTTGTTCGGAGACGTACATCTGCTCGAACGTCTTATCCAGAAAATGATAGTTGAACGCAAAACCGGGATCTATCTCCTTGCAGGTCCTGCCGATGAAGCTGAGAGTGGCCGGGAGGTTGTCGTTGACCTTGACGCACATGAATCGTGCTCCAGAAGTGTAGAAGATTGCCAGCGGACCGACAGCCTCGTGTAGGTCCTCGAAATTGAAATCCTTTACAACACCTATCACGGTATAGGGATGATCCCAATTCAGCGTCATGCCCACGATGGCTTTCCGACCGATGAGCTTTGCAAAACTCTCGTTGATGACTACGCCGGTCGAATCATCGCCCGGATGTTTCGGCGAGAAAAACCTCCCTGTTTTCAAAGACATGTCGAAAGTCTTCAGATAACCGTAGTCTCCGTAAGTGAAGGAGACCAATGCACTTTGATCCGCGGGCATGCCTTCCCAGCTCCAGCCGCCCCCATTGCTTCCGATCATGATGGGGATATCTCTTGAAGAGGTGATACCCAGAACATGTGGGTCCGATTTTAACTCGTTCTCCAGTTGATTGGTGTGCTTCAGAAGCTTCTCTGTTACCGGAAAGTACACAACGTTGTTCAATTTCAAGCCAACGTTCTTGTTGTGAAGGTATTGCAGTTGGAAATAGACTATCGAAGTGCCGATTATCAAAGTTATCGAGATGGCGAACTGAAGCACGACCAGGATTCTCCTCATGGAAAACCTTCCGGAGATCTCCGATCCCGTTTTCTTAAGCATCGACACAGGTTTGAACGACGAAAGGAAAATGGAAGGATATATTCCCGCGAGAATTCCCGTGAAGATGGTCAATCCCAAAATCAAAAGGAATGATATCAAATCCATCTGGCCCAATTTCAGCGACTTGTCGGTCATCTGGTTGAAATAAGGAAGAAACATCTCGACAATTGCCAGGGCAAGGCCCAGGGAAACAAGGGCCATAAGGATCGACTCTCCGAAGAATTGTTTCGCTATTTGAAAACGAGTTGCCCCCACGACTTTCTTGACTCCGACTTCGGTCGCCCTCCTGGCCGAACGAGCAGTCGCAAGGTTCATGAAGTTGATAGAAGCGATGAGGAGGATCAACAGGGCTACCATTGAAAAGAGTATGACGTCCTGAATCCTTCCACCTTTCCCGGTGTACGAATAGAGGTGGAAATCCTTGAAAGGATATAGGAACAATTTCCCGGTGGTGGGGTCGTTATCGTGTTTCTTAAGAAGTCCTGCGATCTTGTTAGAAAGCCACGCTGCCTGCGACGGACTTCGCAGCAGAAGGAAGGTCCATATTGAGTTGTTGTTCCAGGATGTGAAGGAGACTCCGAAGTTCTTCAACAAATCTGTGGAAACGAGCCCGTCGAACTGCAGATCTGAATTCTTCGGCACATCCGCAATAACGCCAGTGACTTTCAGATCGAGTCTTCCGTCCAGCCTCAAAGTATTGCCTATCGGATTCGCATTGCCGAATAGCTTGTTCGCCGTTTCCTCGGTGACCACAATCGAGTTGGGACTGACCAGAGCTGTACCCGGATCACCCTCCAAAAATGGAAAGGAAAAAATCTTGAAAAATGTTGAATCAGCGACTCCTATTTGTTCAGAGAAGTTGATGTTGTTTCGGGTGAGTGTAACTGAACCCAGTGTCCCATACCTGGTCGCATGTTCGATCTCAGGGTATTCCTGCTTCAGCGTTTGAGCCAGAGGCAGCGGAGTCGGGAGTACTGTAAAATCTCCGATGGTCTGGTAGTGCTGGGTCTGCGGGACGACATAGATCCGGTCAAGGTTCTTGTTAAACTTGTTGAAGCTCAGCTCGTTCGTCACCCAGAGGAGAATTAGTATAGTCGCTGCCATTCCGACGGCGAGTCCGGCAATATTTATTACCGAGTAAAGTCTATTCCGCAGGAGGTTGCGAAATGCAATCTTGACGTAGTTCTTCAGCATAGGTCACTCCTTTTTGAAAGAGGAGACAGGAGGCGGGAGACAGGAAGAGGTTCAAGCCATTCCCTGTTCCTTTCTCCTTGTTCCTCTCCCCTTTCTCCTTTTTCCTTTCTCCTGTCTCCCTCCTCAGGTTATTCATAGCGCAGGCTTTCGATCCCGCAAAGGCGTCACTTCTATTCATATCTCAGGGACTCGACCGGGTTTGCCGAAGCTGCTCTAAATGCCTGAAAGCTCACAGTCAATGCGGCAATCAGCAGCGCCACAATACCTGAGGCGATAAAGATCCAGATGCTCAGATCCACTCTGTAGGGATAATCTTTGAGCCAATTGCCCAGGTAGTAGTATGCTGCCGGCCACGCGATCACGTTTGCGATCAGTACCCAGGCAAGGAATTGAAACGTTAGATCCTTGACCAAATTCAGAGACGAAGCCCCGAGGACCTTTCTTATGCCTATCTCTTTCGTCTTTTGTTCGGCAACAAAGGAAGCCAGGCCCAATAGTCCGAGACATGAGATGATTATTGCCAGCACCGCGAAGTCGTTGAAGATGCTGCTGAGTCTTGTCTCCGACTTAAAACTCTGCTCGAATGTCTGGTCAAGGAAATGATACTGAAAGGGCAGGCCGGGATTGAACTGGGAGTAGACCCTTCTTATGTAGGCCAGCGTTTGAGGCAGATGGGACGAGATCTTGACGAAGACAAGGGCAGGTGAAGCAGATACGTACATCAGAAGCGGGCCGGTCTTCCTCCTGAGGTTCGTAAAATTAAAGTCCTTCATAACCCCGACAACGTCGTACTTATCGCTTCCTGCAGTCAGGATGGTACCCACTATATTCTTCTTCCCGATTATGCGTGCAAACGTTTCGTTGATCACCACGTTGCTCGATGTGTCAGACGGAAAATCCTGCGAGAAGAATCGTCCTTCTTCCATTTTCGTCCCGAAGGTCTTTGCGAAGTCATAGTCGACTCCGAGGAACGAAATAAGCACATCCTCTTTCGGGTCCTTTCCCTGCCACGACCAGCCCCCTCCGTTGTTGTAAACCTGGAACGGGATATTAGAGTCTAGAGAAACAGCTTTGATGTCTGAATTCCGCTGCAACTCGGTTTTTATGCCCGCGATGTTGCTTCTTACGGCATCATTGACGGGGAAGTAGACTATGTTCTCCTTGTCGAATCCAAGATTCTTGTTTACCAGAAAGTGAAGCTGTTCCGTAATGACAATCGTCCCGATAATCAGGAATACCGATATGCAGAACTGAAAGACCACCAGAATTCGTCGGAGTGCGAAATGGCCTATTGTCGTTTTTCCGCCCCCCTTCAGAATTGCAGAGGAAGTAAACGACGACAGGTATACGGCCGGATAAATGCCCGCCACGATTCCTGCAGCAAGAGCTAACCCGATGATGAACAACACCGAACCTGCCGACAGGCTGCCCAGCGAAAGTCTTTGTTCCGCGAGTTGATTGAAAACGGGAAGTAACAATTCTGCGAGCAGCACGGCAATTAAGAGCGAGACCCCCGTCATCAAAAGCGCCTCTCCGAAGAATTGGGCGGCGATCTGGGTTCTACCCGCACCGACGACTTTCTTTATCCCCACCTCAGTAGCTCTTTTCGATGCTCTAGCCGTCGCCAGGTTCATGAAATTGATGCAGGCGACAAGCAAGGTTATCAGCGCGATTATGGAGAACAGCTTGACCGCCTCTATTCTCCCGCCGCTGCCGTTTATTGCATATAGATGAAAATCTTTGAAGGGAAACAAAAATACGTCGCCGGCAGTCGAGGCCTGAACATGCTGCTGGAGCGCGGTCTTCATCTTGAGGCTTTCAGCCTTGTAGGGAGTTCCCTTCTTCAGCAGCACGTATGTATTAAGCCGGTTGTTGCCCCAGTTGTTCAGATCAGCCTGGAAGTTGTCCAGTGCCCGCATGGGAGCAAGCATGTCGAAAGTGATGTCGGAGTTGTTGGGAATATTTCGGATCACTCCGGTCACCTTGAAGTCGTTCTTACCGTCGACCCTGAGAGTCCTTCCGACGACATCCTCTCTGCCGAAGAATTTTTCCGCAGTCTCTTTCGTGATCACAACAGAATTAGGATCGTCGAGAGCGTGCTGCGGGCTCCCCGCAAGAAAAGTAAATGTGAAAATGTTGAAGAAATCAGGATCCGCATATTTAAGCATTTCGTTGAAACTCTTGTCGTCATAGCCGACAGGTCTTTTGCCCATAAAGGCGGTATATCTTGTAGCATACTTCACCTCCGGATACTCTCTCTTCAGATAAGGGCCGAGCGCCGTCGGAGTAGCCGATACCGTAAAGCTCCCGATGTTTCTGTAGTGCTGCGTCTGCGCGACCAGATAGGTTTCGTCTATGTTCTTGTTGAACTTGTTGAAGGAGAGCTCATTCATCACCCAGAGTGAGATCATTATCGTCGCAGCCAGGCCGACAGCAAGCCCAAAGATGTTTATGAATGAGTAAAGTCTGTTTCGAAGGATGTTTCTCCAGGCGATCTTGAGATAGTTCTTCAGCATAGCTTACTCCCTTTCGTAAGGAACACGAAGAACGGAACACGGAGGACGGAATCCGTCTTCCGTGTTCCTTCCTCCGTTCATCCGTTTTCCCATTACTTCTCTATCCACCCGTCTTTCAGCTTGATTATTCTGTTTCCATATGCTGCATTCGTCTCGGAGTGCGTAACCTGGATTATCGTCGTGCCTTGCTCGTTCAGCTTTTTGAGCAGATCCATGATTTCTTTTCCCTGTTCGGAGTGAAGATTCCCTGTAGGCTCGTCCGCGAGTATCAGTTTCGGCTCTGCGATGACAGCCCTCGCAATTGCAACGAGTTGTTGCTGTCCGCCCGACAGCTGGTTCGGAAAGAGATCCTTCTTGGCCACTATCCCGAACCTGTCGAGGGTTTCTGCCACTCTCCCCTTCCGCTCATTGGAGTTTACCTTCTGGTACAGGAGAGGAGTCTCGAGGTTCTCGTAGACCGTCAGCTCATCGATGAGATGGTAACTCTGGAATACGAAGCCGATATATGTCTTGTGGAGCTCGGTCAGTTTCTTCTCGTTCATCTTGTGGACCGGCTCGTCCAGGAAATAGTACTCCCCGTTAGAAGGCGTATCGAGCATTCCGATGATGTTCAGCAGCGTCGTCTTCCCGGATCCCGACGGTCCCATGACGGAAATGAACTCGCCTTCCCTGATTTCGAGGTTGATGTTTCGAAGGACGAATGTTTTGATTACACGATTTTCGTAATACTTTTCGATGTCCTGGAGTTTTATCATTTTTTCCTCTTTTTGAATAGGAGAAAGGAAGCGGGAGGCAGGAGACAGGTGCGGGACTGCCGCTTGTTCTTGCTATCTCCTTTCTCCTGTCTACTTTTTCCTGTGGTTTAGAATCTTCGCTTTCTTGTTTGAATCAGGCCGTAAAGCATTGCAGATATTTCTCTCGTGGATCGCAGAAGCTCTCTACCTATCTCCTGCTGTATCAATCCCAACTCAATTCCCAGATAGACCTGGGTTCGCAATTCACCGCAAGAGCCTTTTGCTATGAAAAGAAATTGTATGAACTCTTTGTTTGACTGCCTTTCGTAACCTTCAGCAGTATTAGAAGGGATCGAAACAGATGCTCTCTGAATCTGATCCCGAAATCCGTAATCATGTAAATCCTTGAATGTCTTATAAATGTCGCTTGCCAAGCGCATTGAATCTTTCCACACTTTCAGATCTTCAAACTTTTCAATTTTACCCATGACATGCCTCCTGATTTTTGCTTATAGCAGGACATTTGTGCTGCCCTGATATATTTCCTGGAGCATCGATGAGAAGAGAAAGGAAACAGGAGGAACATACAAGTTTTCGTTTCTCTGATTTTTGACTCGTCCCTTGACGCTGCTTCCAGAACTTTCACACTTTCTCCTTTTTCCTTTCACCTGTCTCCTTTTTCACTCTCCCTTTCTGCTCTCCTGTTTCCTTGTTCCTTTGGATTCCTTTCTCCTTTCTCCTTTCTCCTGTCTCCCATATTGTGCTTTGCGCTTCGCGCCTAGACGTGGAATTTCTCCTTATAGTTCTCCGTCACCACATGCCCGTCGAACAGATGTATGATGCGGTGGGCGAACTCGGAATCGTGCGGCGAGTGAGTCACCATCACGATCGTGGTCCCGCCTTCATTCAGTTGAGTCATGATGTTCATCACCTCTTCCCCGTTTGCGGAATCGAGATTTCCGGTCGGCTCGTCGGCGAGTATCAGCGCCGGTTTCGCGACGACGGCCCTGCTTACCGCAACGCGCTGCTGCTGACCGCCCGACAACTGCTGCGGGAAATGATCTCTGCGATGCATTATCTGCATCCGCTCGAGCACCTCTTCGACCATCTTCTTCCTCTCTGCGGAAGGGACCCCCAGATATAGAAGCGGCAGCTCGACATTCTCGAATACAGTAAGCTCGTCGATCAGGTTGAAGCTCTGGAATACGAACCCGATGTTCTTCTTCCGTATGTTTGCCCGCTGCCGTTCAGTGTACTTCGACACCTCCTCGTTCAGGAAGTGGTATTCACCATCGGTCGGATTGTCGAGCATTCCCAGCAGATTGAGAAGGGTTGACTTCCCGCATCCCGACGGACCCATTATAGCCACGAACTCCTTTTCCTTGATGTCGATATTGACATTCTCCAGAGCGGTGGTCTCGACTTCCTCGGTGGTGTAGAGCTTTTTCAAGTTGACGGTACGAATCATAGGTCTTTCCTTTCATAATGGCAGGAGAAAGAAAACAGTCCGAAGGACCCCTTCGGGGGAGAAAGGAGACAGGACGAAGCATCGCTGTTTTTCCTTTCTCCTGTCTCCTTCCTCCTTTCTCCTTACAGTTGATGTTCATTTGTTGATCACAAGCTCCTGCACGTTTCCGAAATTATCGTATGATGAAGTTACGACTCTGTCTCCGGGCTTCAAACCGCTAAGCACCTCGAAATAATCGGGGTTCTGACGGCCGAGGCTGATATCTTTCTTATACGCGATATCTCCGGAATTGTTCAACACATAAACCCATTGTCCGCCGGTTTTCTGGTAGAACCCGCCTCTCGGCAACAACAGCGCCTTCGTCCTTTCGCTGAGCTGCAGCCTGATCTGCAGCGTTTGCCCCCTCCTGATACCGTCAGGCACCCGGCTCTCGAAATTCATATCCACCTGGAACTTCCCGTTGGTTACTTCCGGAAAGACCTTTGTCACGACGAGTTTGTAATCACTGTCATTTACCGTGACAGCTGCTTGGAGGCCTTTGATGACACGCGCTATGTAAAACTCGTCGATATCCGCTCTCACTTTGAAACCGTCCAGAGCATCGATTACACCCAGTTGGTTCCCGGCCCCCTTTGACTGTCCGATTTCCGCGTCCAGTGATGTCAACTGTCCGCTGATCGGTGCTCTCACCGTCAGATTATCGATTGTCTCCCGTATGAGATGTAAATTCTCCTGCATCCGGTCGATTGACGACGAAATCTGTGACAGCTGCGAGACTTTCAGCAGGGAGTCCTGCTCGAAATTCCTCCGTGTGAGATCTTCCTGCTCCAATGCTTGGTGATAATTATTGTACGCCTGTTCGTAATCCTGCACCGAGAGGAGGTGCTTCTCGTACAATTTTTTCTGGCGACTGAAGATTTCTCTGTAGCTTGTCAGTTGGTACACTGCAGCTACCAAGGCGTTCTGCAAGGCAATGCTGTTTTGTTCGATCTGTAATCGAGTGTTTCGTGCATCGTTAATCTGCTGGTATGCGAATGTTTCCTGTTGAAGTGCACTCAGCTGTACATTTGTATTGGAAAGTTTGAGAATTTTGTCTCCCTTATGGAGGAACACCCCTTCTTCAACGTACCGCTTCTCGACAATTCCTCCCTGGATTGCATCGAGGTAGTAGGACGTCTTCGGTAGGACGGTTCCCGTTATGGGTATGAACTCCTGAAACTCTCCATGTCTCACCGTCGATATGGTTATCTTGTCCGCGTCGACGTTTAGTTTCGAACCGGTATCCGAAAGGATCATGATAATCAAAAACACGAAGAGCCCTCCGCCGGCAATATATCCCCAGGAGCGGACTCTCCTGTACCAAGCCTTCTTTTCAATCTTTCTGTCCAAAGCTTTCCTTTCGATCTCTCTTCTTTTTAGACTGATAGGGGCAACTGTCGTGCCTTAATGCCGTCATCAGAAAGTATGGACAAACGACGTAATATGCCTCGATTTGATTATTTGAGTTTTTGGTATGAAGTTACAGGTGTTCGGAATCGGACAGTGCCGTACGAAAACGGACAATCTTTCCTTTCGGGATTGGCTTTTCCCGAAGATTGTGCATCTGCGTTGAGGTATGTGGTTCGAATAACTCGATGACAACGGAACACGATCGCACGGAACGCGCGTTGTCCACATTCCCACGGCTTGTGTACCCGTGCCCCGTGATTCGCTTTTCCGTGTTCCGTGTTCCCGAATATCGGAAGGGATAGACCGAAATTGAACGGAATATCATTATGACTATCAACCCCGGTAAAGTTCTGATCATCGACGACGACGAGGACATCCTCTTCTCGGCGAGGCTGCTGTTGAAACAACATTACTCCATCGTGCGAATCGAAAAAGACCCCGGCCGAATTCCCGCGATTCTTTCCGAAAGCTCCCGCGCGAAGGACGAACATTACGGCGTGATCCTTCTCGATATGAATTTTTCGGGCGACGCTACCAGCGGTATCGAAGGGTTTAGATGGTTGAAGAAGATTCTCGAGATCGACCCGTCTGCTGTCGTGGTTCTGATCACCGCCTACGGAAACATCGAGATGGCCGTCAAGGCGATAAAGGAAGGCGCAACGGACTTCGTGCTCAAGCCGTGGCAGAACGAAAAGCTCCTGGCGACCGTCTCCTCGGCCATGATGCTCAGCGAATCGAAGCAAGAGATCGATGACCTGAGATCGAAGCAGAAGCAGCTCACCAGCGACCTCGACAGCCAGTTTCACGACATCATCGGCGTATCTAACGAGATGAGGGAAATCTTCGCCACTATCCAGAAAGTCGCCGCTACGGAAGCGAGTGTCCTGATCGTCGGCGAGAACGGGACCGGCAAAGAGCTCGTCGCGAGAGCGATCCACAGACAGTCGCGGAGAAGCCAGCAGATATTCCTCAGTGTCGATTTGGGTGCACTCAGCGAGACCCTCTTCGAAAGCGAGCTGTTCGGCTACGTGAAAGGGGCGTTTACGGATGCCAAGGAGGACAGACCGGGCCGTTTCGAAATCGCATCCGGCGGGACGCTGTTCCTCGATGAAATCGGAAACCTGACACCTAACCTCCAGGTGAAGCTTCTTGCCGTTCTTCAGAACAGGCAGGTCACGAGACTCGGAGCGAACATCCCGAAACCGATTGACATCAGACTTATTTGCGCCACCAACCTTCCGAAGGAAGAGTTGAAATCGGAAAAGAGGTTCAGGCAGGACCTGCTCTACCGCATTAATACGGTCGAGATCACGCTTCCGCCTTTAAGGGATCGCAGTGAAGATATTGCGCTTCTGGCAGATCATTTTCTGAAAATGTATTGCAGGAAGTATAACAAGATTCCCAAAAAGATCAGCCCCGAAGCAATGAACAAATTGCAGAGTTACAAATGGCCGGGCAACGTCCGGGAGCTGCAGCATACGATGGAGAGGGCCGTAATACTCTGCGACTCCGACTCATTGACTCCTAACGAGTTCCATCTATCCTCCACCGACTCTGAAGCCGAAAGCTTTCCGATTAATACTTTTCAACTTGAAGAAGCCGAAAAGCTCCTTATAATAAGGGCGGTCGGCAAGCACGACGGCAATCTTACAAGGGCAGCAAAAGAGCTGGGAATAACCCGCGCTGCTCTCTACAGAAGGCTGGAAAAATATGGTCTTTAGAAGATTCAACATCGTAGTCCTTACCAGAACTGCGGTTCTGTGCCTTTCTGTCTTCCTTTTGATCTACCTCCTTACAAAGACAACGTTCATCGCTACTCCTTTCATCGTAGCGCTTCTCATAATCGGACAGGTCTTCTCTCTGGTTCACTATGTTCAGAAGACCAACCGAGACATTTCCAGGTTCTTCGACTCGATCAAACACTCCGATTTTTCCCAGAGCTTCCGCAGTAATGTAACTGGCTCTTCCTTCGACGAGCTCAACATGGCATTTTCTGAGGTGATAGAAGAGTTCCGCAAGACGCGGAGTGAAAAGGAGGAACATTACCGATACCTGCAAATTGTCGTACAGCACGTCGGCATAGGGTTATTGGGCTTCACTGCTGAGGGAAAAGTCGAGTTAATAAACACCGCGGCCAAACGGCTGCTAAGATCGAACAACATCCAGAACATTTCGGACCTGAACAGCGTCAACAACCGGCTCGCCGTTGCTCTCGAGCAGATCAAAGCAGGCGAAAATGTACTCGTGAAGTTCGCGAACGAAAACGAGCTCTTCCAGCTTTCCATATACGCCACCGAATTCAAGATGAGAGATACGCATTACAAACTCGTTTCCCTTACCAACATACAGAACGAGCTGGAGGAAAGAGAGATGGAGGCATGGCAGAACCTCATAAGGGTTCTTACACACGAAATAATGAACTCGGTTACACCGATAATTTCACTGTCTTCTACTGCGACTTCGCTACTAGGGGCGACTGTGGATGACGGGAACGAAAGCGATAGTAATAAAGTGGAAAAAGAGGAACACGGAAGATGGAAAACGGACACACGAAAGCCGGCCCCAAATTCGGACAATTCCGTGTTCCCTGTTCCATCATCCGTTCTGAGCGACGTCAAGGGGGCCCTCGATACAATCGCGCGGAGAAGTCAGGGACTACTGCATTTTGTTGACGACTACAGAAACCTGACGCGGATACCCACGCCGAATTTTCAGGCGATAAGAGTTGAAGATCTCTTTGACAGAATACAAAAGCTGTTTGCAGACCGCTTCAGCATCAGAGGCATAAGATTCTCAATGAAGGTCGAGCCGGAGGAGCTGGAGCTGACGGCGGATCCCGATCTGGTCGAACAGGTCATAATAAACCTGATCATGAACTCGATGGGCGCACTTTCAAATACTCCATCTCCAAAGGTATCCCTCGGGGCGAAAGCCGACAGCCGGGGAGGAGTACTCCTGCAAGTATCCGACAACGGTCATGGAATTCCCGAGGAATTGCAGGAGAAGATATTCATACCGTTCTTCACCACCCGGAAAGAAGGCTCCGGGATCGGTCTCAGTCTCTCGCGCCAGATAATGCGAGCGCACAAGGGGAGCATAACGGTCAACTCCGTTCCTGACCGGGAAACCGTCTTCACTTTGAGATTCTGACAGGCCGAAGCTTACGCCGGCTTGTACACCCCGTCTTCCACCGCGCCGCTGAAACACAGACCCACCAAATCATCATCAGCGCGGCTCAGTCGGCCGATCATCTTCTTGCTCAGTAACTGGTGATGTTTGACTTTGTACAGATAGTCGCCGATGCAGTCGAGGTTTTCATCGGTCGTCATCCAGTTCTGCCTGTCGAACCGCGACAGGTCGACCGGGTTGGAATAACTCCTGAGCGATTTCTCCCCCTTTATGTTGAAATAGAAATCGAAGTACGACATGACCAGTTCCCTTAGAGACCTATACACCGGCTCGCGATATCGAAGCATTGTGGTGTTTGATTTCGCTACCGCGCCGTAGTACTTAGCCTGTTTGAAAAGCGCGATGACGTGATCGTCGTCGTTTTCAGTCATCATATCTACGATCAGCGGTTTGTACCCCAGCACTCTCAGCGCCGCCGCGGCAAAGAGAGAGCCCTCGAAGCAGTTTGCCGTTTGCTCCAGCGCAACTGCTCCCGGGGAGCTGGTCCCCGAATCAGGATCATAAGGAATCCGATTCAAAAATTGTTGAATATCGTAAGGTGTCCTGAAGCGATGAAACACCTTGATCTCATTTCTCGAATGGAAATAAATTCCTGCTTTCATCACACGTTCCCGAACCTGTGGCGCATCATTCCTCCCCATCCTTCCCGGCCTGGGCCGACATTTAGAGTTAGAACAAGAAATTTTGATTTACTAATGTTATCTGCGACCTTCTCGCTCCCCGTGCATCGGCCTCTCCGAGAACTCCAGCCGCGAAGTGACAACGATTTGCCTGTCCTCTATCCTCATGTCCTGGGAGACCGGTTCGATGTAGAGTATCTTGACCCTGTCGTCGGGCAGCTTGACGCGGACAGTCGTTTCAACCGGTCTCGGACCCGCGAACTCGAAATGCGGATGATAGAATTCCGCCGCGTCTATCTTCGCAATGTTCACCCTTCTGCCGAATACTTTTGTGTACACGTCGAATACGGCATGCTCGACCCTGATTCTTATTCTGTTGTCCCGTGCGTCGTAGCTCACTTCCACATTACCTACTGCCGGCGCGCTGTAGGAAACCGGCCCGGCTTTGATGTTAGCATCTGCAAGAAACCTTGCATGGCCCGGCAGCAATTCTATCCGTGCGTTGCTCAATGTCCAGGTGTACCTTCCTTTTACCCCTAAGAGATTAAAATTCTTTGTACCACTAACCGGCCCCACGGCGTCGAGGAAAGCATTAAGCATGCGCTGGTGAAGTATAACAGTTGCATCCGGTGCCTGACCGAAACCGTTCTGCCAGACGAATAGCAGACAAAGCAATGGATAGAGTCGCTTAAGCATATTCTTTCTCCACTTGTTCAGTTGGTTAGAGTTGCCATAGTATTCATGAAAGCGTAAGTCTGCCGACAAGATACCTAACGAAGGCCTAAAATGTGACAAATTCAATGGAGAGAATCTTTGGCAGGAAATCCTCATCAGATAGAATGGAACAAACGGAAGCGCAAACGGGTTGAATTCCACAGAGATTGAAAGTTGACGTGTCATTACTTAAATTTTGCGTAATAAAAACACTGAAAATGGAGTAAACGATGCCGACGTACGATTACAAATGTGATAAATGCGGCTACGTTTTTGAGGAATTCCAATCTATGAGTGAAAAACCACTGACCAAATGTCCAAAGTGCAGTGGTAGGGTGCATCGGCTGATAGGTGCCGGCGCCGGCCTGATCTTCAAGGGGTCAGGATTCTATCTTACGGATTACAAGAAGTCCAATACTTCACCCGCAACATCAAATGGCGACCACAAGCCGGCAAGCCCGGAGAAATCTCCGGAAACAAAAACGGAAAAACCGGCTCCAGTCTCCAAGACGGAACAGACCAAGTAGTCTAGCCGCGACTCTTCTCCAGAACGGTGCCGTCTTCAATTCTGGCACCGCGCAGAAAATCGGCCGCCCTGAGCCTCTTCTTCCCTTCCATCTGCAGTTCAAGTATCTCGACGAATTCTTCGGAACAGGCAACGAGAATCCGGCCCGACGCAGCCTTCAGCGTCCCGGCAGGGAGGTCCGTCCTCTCGTGAGTCAACCGAGTCCTGAACACCTTCAACATCTTCCCATTCAGGAAAGTGTATGCGCCGGGATCAGGAGAGAACCCGCGAATAAAATCGTGTACCTCTTTTGCACGCCCGCCCCAGTCGATGAGACAATCTTCCTTTGAAATCTTAGGCGCCTTCGTCGCCAGCGAATTGTCCTGGTCAATTACCGACACCGTCCCACTCTCTATCAGTTTTATCGACTCTATAACGGCGTCGGCTCCAATTACAGAAAGGCGGGCTGATAATTCTCCGGCAGTCTCGTCTTCCCCGATCTCAGTTCTCCTCTGAAGAATCATCTTCCCGGTATCCATCTTCTCATCGAGAAAGAAAGTCGTAATTCCCGTTTCACGCTCACCTCTGACTATGGCCCAGTTTATCGGTGCGGCCCCGCGGTACTTCGGAAGAAGCGAGGAGTGCAGGTTGAATGTCCCAAGACGCGGAATCGTGAAAACCTCTTTCGGCAGTATTCTGAAGGCCACAACCACCATGAGGTCGGGAGCAATTTCACGCAGCTTTTGCACAAATCCCTCATCCTTCAGTGACCCGACCTGGATCACCGGCAGTCCCGATTCGAGCGCCGCTGTCTTGACGGGCGGCGGGAAAACTTTCAGCCCCCTTCCTTTCGGTTCGTCAGGGTTAGTTACGACTGCAGCTACTCCGTATCCCGCTCCTACGATTGCCCGAAGCGACGGAACGGCAAATTCCGGCGTCCCCATGAACACTATCTTCATATTTCTCCCGTTATTTTCCACGCAACAAAATAACCGAAGAGAAGAATTATTACTATCCTGTCATGATTCGGAATTAAAGTGTCAGTAACGCGGCATCGTGGGGTCGACCTCCTCCGCCCATCTGTCGATTCCCCCGACGAGATTCCTCGCCTGAGAAAAACCGAACCGCTGCAGATACTGTGCGGCCCTCGCACTTCTGACACCCGAATGGCAAACGACGATTATCTCCCGATTCGGATCAAGGTCCCCTATTCGCCGGGGCAGTTCCCCGAGCGGGACCAGAAAGCCTCCTATATTGCAGTATCTATATTCGTCGGGCTGACGAACGTCCAGTATGAATATGTCTTCGCCGTTGTCGAGACGTTCTTTGAGCTCTGACACCGAGATTTCTTGCACCGTGTTCCTCCTCGATAAAGACTTATGGTTTGGCTGAAGCTCGCTTCGGAAGGACAAATCCTATAGTCATCTTCCGTCGTCTGCGCGGCGTCAAAGAAGGAACATCACTTCATTGTTCAAAGTTCATCATGCAGGATGCTGGGCCGGGCACGGTCTTTCCACCGTGTTACCTCCGCTTGCTGATTACCCCTGGAGCTTCTCTAATCCCGACTTGCATCTCGGGTCACGGCTTATCTTCACTTCCTCGAATCTCATCGTCGACTTCTCCGACATCTTTGTGGTGGGGTGGTAAACGTGGAGCTGGATGGCGAGGTTGCGAATCGATTTACCGGTGACCCCGATCAAGCCGAGTCGATACTGAATATCGGAATCCTCCCCGTGCCCGGGGCCGTCGTACAACTCGTCGAAGCCGTTTATCTCGCGGATATCCTGTTTATGAAGGGAAAAGTTGCTTCCTAATATCGTGTGGGCATCGCGCAAAAGCACTTTTCTTAACAGGCGGTTTCCCACTCTTATTCCGTCCTCCAGCCTCAGGGCTTTGCCCTTTGCGCCGTCCATCAACTCGGCCAGGCCGATTTTTTCGAACTTTCCGGTAATGATCCTTTCCAATGAAAGCGACTGCGCCCACCTCTCGCTCATCTCCACGCGCCTGCCGAGAAGCACCTTCTTCTCCTCCCTCTCCGTCCAATGATCGAGGAGGAAATTCTTAGCGGGGAGGCAATCACCGTCTATAAACACGAGGTAATCCGTATGCGATGTGCGAATCGCCTCGTTGAGTATCTTGTTCTTTCGCCATCCGTGATCCTCCTGCCATACGTGAAATATCGGATAATCATGAGTCTTCCGTGCCTCACTTATGGCTTCCCTCACCTCCGGTCCTGAACCGTCGTCTGCAATGATCACCTCAAATTCCTTCATCGTTTGCCTATCAAGGGCAGCAATCATAAGCCGGAGAATCTCAGGCCTGTTATAGACAGCTACGATCAGGGAAAGGTTTGGAGATTTGTCCGGCATCAGTTTGCTCTAGAGTGAGTGTAATTCAGAGAATATGAAGTATCACCGTCATGGGATTGCTGCACGCATGTTCATCACTATTCACATCGACATCCACGAGGTAAGAAAAAACAAGAGTGGTCTTATTGTTGGCCAGCACTAACAACAGGCCGATTGTAGAATTTCTCTCAGATTGGAGCTGAACTCGAAACGCGAGAGCACTTCGTCGCCTCCCGCCGCGAGCGCCTGCGCCTTGAGGGGTGAGTTGGTATGAGAAAGGTACGCGATGAGCCTGGTCGAAGCGGTCTCCGGATTGGCCTTCAGCTTTTCGATGATACTGATGGGGTCAACGAAGTCACTTTCGAGATCAATGACGATAAGCTCGGAGTCCTTTGAATAACGGTCTATTTGGCCTTCGGTTCCCACGAAACCTACCGTCAGTCCGAAATACTCGGCTGTATTTCGAATCTTAGTCATGAAGATCAAGTCGTTCACTATTGCAGTTATGTCCGCCATCAGACCAGCCCCAGTGTTTCCGCGTTATCCTGCAGCGCTTTTATGACGAAGGCAATGTGTTCATCCTGGGGAATCCCCAGCTCATCAATTCCCGCCTTTATATCTTCCCTGGTGACTGTTCTGGCGAAAGCCTTGTCCTTCAGCTTCTTTTTCACTGAAGACGGCTCCATTCCGGCAAGCTTAGTGGGACGGACAAGAGCCACCGCGACAACGAATCCTGAAAGTTCATCGCTCGCAAAAAGGCACTTCGCCATTTGAGTCTCCCGGAGTACATTCGTGTAGGGCGCATGGCCCATGATAGCCTGACGCACGATCTCCGGATAGCCCTTATCCGCTAGAATCTTGTTTCCTACGTATGGATGCTGCTCGGCGGTGGGATACATCTCATAATCGAAATCATGGAGTAGTCCGGCAAGTCCGTACAGCTCTTCGTTCTCGCCGAATTTCCTTGCGTAAGCCCTCATGACGGCCTCGACCGCAAGCGCATGCTTCCTCAGGCTGTCGGTCTTGGTATACTCAAACAGGAGGACTAATGCTTCCTCTCTTGCGGGAAATGTTGGTTCACTTTCAATCACGTTGAAAATATATTTTGTGCAGGTGTGAAAGTCAAACTTTTACCTGAGGGTGGTAATCATGAGATCTCCCCTTTGTGCCTTAGCGCATTTGGACCTTTGTCCCTCTCGACCTTCACCTCTTTCCCCCTTCACCTTTTAGCCTCTTAACGTTTCTCCGCATTCACTCGACTCGAGAACTCCCTGATATTTCCCCTTTAATCCTTAAATTGTGAATAAAAAAAGGACCGTTATGATCGAGAAGATAATAGAGATAGCAAGGGAAGCCGGAAAATTCCTGAAAGAAAACGAAGGCAAGATATCTGAAATAAAAGAAAAGGGCTCGTTTACGAATCTGGTGACAGACATCGACAAAGGATCTGAAAAGATGATTAAGGCTTTTGTCGAAAAGAACTTCCCGGGCCACGGCATCCTGGCCGAGGAAAGCGGTGCGTCCTCACCGGAGTCCGAATACAGATGGATCATTGATCCTCTGGACGGTACAACCAACTTCACGCATGCTTTCCCTGTCTACAGCGTTTCTATCGCCGTGGAACACAAGGGAGAAGTCGTGGCAGGAGCGGTCTACGATCCGAACTTCGATGAGGTCTTCTCTGCCGAGAAAGGGAGCGGCTCCTTCATAAACGGCAGAAGGTTGAAAGTAACTTCAACAGACAAGCTTGAACGGTCTATGCTGGCCACCGGTTTCCCCTACGACGTGAAGGACAACCCGTTCAACTGCGTTGAGCATTTCGAGGCATTCCTGATCAAATCGCAGGCGGTGAGGCGAATGGGATCGGCCGCGATCGATATCTGCTATGTCGCAGCAGGGAGACTCGACGGGTTCTGGGAAGTGAACCTGCATCCATGGGACACCGCGGCAGCCGTCCTGATCACTACCGAAGCAGGCGGAAAAGTGACCGGCTTCCACGGGGAAAAGTACTCCATCTATCAGAAAGATATTGTCCTCTCGAACGAGCGAATACACGCCGAGATGCTCGAAGTCATAAAAGAGAACCTGTAAGCTCATTCGAGGACGAAATTGCTTTCCAACTCCATGTCGAGTTTCTGGGCGTAGTTCACGAATACCTTCTCCTTGCTGTTCGAAGGTATCTGAATCGCCCAGTCTCCTTTTTTATTGCGTGCGACACTGCCGAAGAGCTTTCGACTCTTCTTCTCAGTGAATCTTTCTATGAATATCCAGCCGAAATATGCTTCTGAACCGCGCAGGGCAAATGCGGCCACCCTCTCGTCAAACCCGACGTCAACGTCGGCGACAGTGGTTTCCTTAAAGCCCGCGTTCGTAAGCCTCTCTTTGAAAAGGGGGGTATAATCCTCACCGTCCAATTCCAGGTCGTGCACGAAGCGTTTCACGTTCCTTCCCTCGATTACCTCGTCGATCGCATCGGCGACACGGATCTCGGCCTTCATCCTGTTTTCTGCCTGCTATTGTGCCACCAGGCTGTATGCCTTGGCAGCAGATATGTGCATCTTAGGAGAGAGAAGGTTCTTAGTGACCGATACGATCTTCCCCTCCCCGTCGATTATGAAAGTTACCCTGTTTGCAACCTTGAATATCTTATTGTGCACGCCGTACAGGTGCGACACTTCGCCGTTCGAGTCGGACAGGAGATCGAAAGGAAGTCCGTACTTCTCCTTGAACTTGAGATGCGTCTCGACCGAGTCGGTGCTTATGCCGACGACCCTTATCTCCGATTTCCTGAGATCAGCAAACACGTCACGGAAACCGCACGCCTCGGCTGTACAGCCTGACGTGAAATCTCTCGGATAGAAATACAGTATCAACTTGCCTTTGTCGAGATTGCCGCTCAGCCGGAATGACCCTCCCGCGGTGGACGGCAGCTCAAATTCAGGCGCCTTGTCACCAATGTTCAGCTTCATTATTATCCGTGTCCTCTATATGTTAACGACATTTCTATTCTATCTCCAAACCGCTTGCATATTGTCCTTCGGCATCGCACCGTGCTGGCAAGCAACATTTTGCCCCACTGAAAGCGATACAATGGGGATGTGGAGCAAACGATGTTGGTGCCGTTCACTCCTTCCGGTTCACTGTGTCCGGCCAACATCGAACTTCCAGGAATCTCACCCGCTATCCGGATAGACGTCCCTCTCATGACTTCAGAAACATAGACATTGGGAAATTAATTCCGGCGGATACGATATTTCTCTCTGCTTAAGGGCTGGCCGGTGGCTGCGTAATTGTTGCGAACTATTTTATTGAAGGGGAATTTTTCATAGTATTAATCATTGGTATGAACCTCGGGGCAAGCCCCGAACCCTGTTCCGCCGCCACGAATGTGGCCCTGCGGACAAGCGGCGGGGAATCAGACCCGAGCCTCCCGTCCGCCGAAGTCCGCCTCGGCGGACGAAGGCGGATTGAAAACACAAGCCGAGAAATCATTGATGAGACAACACTATTTTGGTGTGGCGGCCGCAGCACTGCTGGGCTTGCTGACGATCCCTTCGTTGACCCGTGCGCAGTCACCACTCGCTGAGAGATCGTATCTCTCTCTGAGGGCGCAGTTCATCGGAATAAAGGGAGATAGCCCGGCAGCCGGGCGAGGAATCGAGACCAATTTCTCCACAATCTCAAGCGCTGCCGGAGCCGCGGCCTCATCCGCACGTGGCGACAACCTGCAGCTTTTCGGAAACTTCGGCAACAATATTCTCGACAGCTTCAAAGGCAACAATATCTATTTTCACCTGGCGGGCATCGCAGCTACTGCTCTTATCGTCCCGACAGGAGTCGACTACAGTGTAGAGCATTTCTTCAATACTCATCCCGAATACGGCCGATGGGCACATCCTGTAGTTTTCAGCGGCGAATTTCTCCCATTTGTTGCGGGCGGTTCCCTTCTCGCATACGGCGCGATAGGCGACAACAAGGAGGTCCTCGGTGCGTCCTTTGCCGTCATACAGGCAAGTGTGATCGAGCTTATGTATAATTCCGCACTCAAGGCGATCACAGGCAGACCGCATCCCGATTGGAGACACGTCTCCAACATGGACAGCCTCAGCAGGACATTTCGGTTCGGCTTTCTCCGTGGAGGGGTTTTCTGGGGATGGCCGTCCGGACATACAGCCGCGACGACCGCGGTCGTTTCAGCGCTCATGGGGTACTACCCGCACAGCACATGGATAAAGATTGTCGGGTTCGGGCTTATCGCCTACACCATATTCGGGGTGTCAGCTACGAACAGGGGAGGAATGCATTGGTTCTCTGACGCCGTCGCCGGAGCCTTGATGTCATATGCGGTCGGCTCGACCGTCGGAAAGTATTACAGAGACGTTTATTCGCCCGGGAGCGCCCGTCGGCCCGCTCCTGCCGAGTTCAGCATGTCACCCGAAATGAACCCGCTGGCCATAAATTTTTCGTTCCAATTCTGAAAATAGAACCACATGATTGTCTCCCTTCTTCGTGACCCCTACCGTCGTCTTAATCTGTCCAGCTCCGCCCTGGCCTGCCTGCAAGCGTAGTCTCCGTTTTTTAATCCTGCCAGGACTCTGAAATCGGCAATTGCGCTCTCAGTATTGTTCAGGCTTTCGTACGATGTTCCCCGATAGAACCGTATATAGGCGAGACTCGTCCCGCAACTCGTATCAACCTCCCTGGCGCCGCTCAGTGCCAGGTTGGCATAGTGAATTGCCTTGTTATACTCTCCCATCCGATAGTAGGTGGAGCAAATAGTCCTGACGAAATTGAGGTTACCCGGATACTCCCGATGAAGGTCGAGCATCAATTTGACGGCGCGTCCAAAATTCCCCTTGTTTGGATAAACCACCGAAGCGAGAAACTCCGCCGCCTCAGTTCTTGAATATTTCCCCAGGCGGGCAGCTATCTTCAGCTGATCAATCCCCACTTCCTCATTTCCGCTTATCCCCATGACAAGGGCAATGGGCTTCAGATACCATGGGATGTGTGCCGCGTAGTAATTGAAGGCGCCTATGCCTGAATAAGCGTCGTAAAAGGTCGAATCGATTCTTACAGCTTCCTCGAGCAGCTTTCTGGTTTTGAGCCCGTCTGACATGACCGCTAACCAATCGCTCTTCATCATTTCATATCTGGCGCGATACACCAGCGCACCTGCATAGTAAAAAAGCGCCCTGATGTCCCGCCTGCTAGTGTCAACCCTTGCGGCCGACAACGTGCACGCCTTGTCGACGAGCGTTTTTATTTTCCTCTTCACGCTGTCTCCAGGAGACGCACACCCCTCCTCAAGCATCTTCCAGTAGACTCCGCACCTGTAAAGATATCCCTCCGGTTGTTCCGGATACGAACTTATCATTTCAGATGTCGTCTCGAGAGCATCGTTAAATCTATAGTTGTAAGTCTCGGCTAACGTCGAGTCTATCAGCTCCTCGAGGCGAGCAGTTGAATCCGTCGCTTGCGCCAGTGCAGATTTCAAAGGATGAATCGACACAAGCAATATCAGCGACAGTAGCAGGAAGGCTTTGTTCAAAAGGCAGACTCAGATTTCTCTGTAACGCACGTGCCGCATGCTGCTTTCTGATACATCACTATCTTCTTCACGCTATCCTCTCCTTGACTAATTTCGGCTTGTTCCGCTTTCTCCCGGAGTACTCGTACGCAGCCGCAATCTCATCCCTTGCGGCTTCCGCCCGCGAATCATCGTTCGCATAGATAATGGCGATCGCCTCTCCCCTCGACACTTTCTCGCCAATCTTCTTCAGGACGGTTATCCCCACGACCGGGTCGATCCCGTCGCCGACTCTGGCGCGTCCACTCCCGAGCTTCACTGACGCCATGCCGATCTTGAACGTGTCGATCGAAGAGACATAGCCGTTTTCGGAGGCCCCGATTTCAAGCACTTTCTTCGCCTTTCTGTACTTCGAGGGGTTTTCCACCACTTTTACATCGCCACCCTGCGCGCGGACCATCTCGAGAAACTTCTCGTACCCGGCTCCTGACTCGATCGCCTTTGCCACTCTTTTCGAGGCAGCAGCGACCGCCTCGCCGGAGCAAAGTGAGATCATCTCCGCCGTCAGCCTGGTCGTCAGCTCCACCACGTCACCTGCATCCGATTCGCCGCGCAACACTTTCAGCGACTCCACGACTTCATTCCAATTACCGACCTCCCTGCCGAGCGGCTGGCTCATGTCGGTCAGATACGCTGCGACTTTCTTCCCGTAGAGCTTTCCGACCTTAACCATCTTCTTCGCCAGGGCTCGAGCCGTGTGCAGGTCTTTCATGAATGCACCGTTTCCGACTTTGACGTCCAATACGAGCGCGTCTATCCCTTCGGCAAGCTTCTTACTCATGATGCTCGAGGTAATCAGCGGGATAGACTCAACGGTCGCAGTGACGTCGCGGAGTGCATAGAGCTTCCGGTCCGCCGGGACCAGGTTGTCGGATTGCGCGCTCATTACGACCCCGACCTTCTTCAGTATGCGCTTGTATTCTGCCACGGGCATCTTCGTTCGAAAACCGGGTATCGACTCAAGCTTGTCTATCGTTCCGCCCGTATGGCCGAGTCCTCTTCCCGACACCATCGGTACCTTCACACCGCATGCCGCTGCAAGCGGGGCAAGCATCAATGAAACCTTGTCCCCCACCCCGCCCGTTGAATGCTTGTCGGCCTTGCAGCCGGGGATGCCCGAGAGGTCCACCATCAATCCGGTCGATATCATCGAGCGAGTCAGGTGAAGGATCTCTTCGTCATTCATCCCTTTGAAGAAGACCGCCATAAGCAGAGACGAGACCTGATAGTCCGGAATTTTTCCGCGGGTGTACTGCCCGATCACAAACTCTATCTCTTCAGCGGTGAGAGTCTTGCCTTCCCTCTTCTTCAGAATTATTTCATAAGGCGTCAACATGGACGATTCTTAAGCCTGGTCATGGTTGGATGACGGCCGGGTGAAGGCCTCCTTTGAATCCTCGTCCGGGGGTATCGTTCACGCACAGCATTCCTGTGCGACGCTCACGCCCTGAACATGTTTTGAAGGAAGAAGAGTCCTACGATGGTCTTAGCATCCACGATCTCGTTCGTCATGACCATATGGAATGCCTCCCTGAAAGGAATATACTTGAGCTTCAATCCCAGTTCACCTTCTTCAAGTTGCTGCTTGCCGTTGTGAAGATCGCGTGCCAGAAAGATGTGCAGCTTCTCGGTGCAGAAACCGGGAGACGTGAAAATCGCGGTAAGCTTCTCGAGCTTAGAAGCTTTGTATCCCGTCTCCTCCTCGAGCTCCCGCCTGGCACATTCCTCCGGAGGCTCGTTCGGCTCGAGCTTGCCGGCGGGCAGCTCGTAGAGACTCCGACCCAATGGATACCTGTTTTGATACACGAACACGATTCTGCCGTCGGCAAGCAGCGGCAACACGACGGCGCCGCCGGGATGCTCCGCGACCTCGCGCACCGCATGATTCCCCGAATCATATTCTATTTCGTCAACAATCGTGTTGAACACTTTACCGCTGTGAATGACTTTGTGATCTAAGAGCTTCATGGAATCAATATGTTATTTATTGTTTTGCGCCGGGGTTGGCAGGATCGGCGGCCTTTCTGCTGCCCGGCTTGACTATAGGGATATTCTCTTTGCAGAGCGGACAGGCCTCCGGCTGATAGACCGGGACCTCCATCTTCAACAACGAGAAGAATTGCGATCCGAAATTTACGGGCGAACGGCTCCGATCCACTATCGCTGAGACTCCCACGACTACTCCGCCTGCTTGTTTTACCAGGTCTAGGACTTCTTGTACGCTTCCGCCCGTCGTTACCACGTCCTCGCATACGAGTACGCGCTCGCCCGATTTCACCTCGAAGCCCCGGCGAAGGCACATCGCCTCGTTTTCCCTCTCCGCGAATATTCCGCGGACGCGCATCTGCCGGGCAACTTCCTGACCGACCATGATGCCGCCGATCGCAGGCGCCACGACAACTTCGACTTTCCAATCGAAAAAGTGCCGGACGATTTCGCCGCAAAGTAACTCGTTGTATTGAGGATACTGCAGGACTTTTGCGCACTGAAAGTATTCCGAACTGTGAAGCCCGCTCGTCAGCCTGAAGTGGCCGTGCTGCAGCGGGCCTGAAGACTGGTAAATTTCAACGATTTTGTATCTTTGCCTTACGCTCCGCTCCACTTCTGGGACTATCATGCTCCGT
>JBJKQU010000246.1:0-46389 GCA_046705025.1 Candidatus Kryptoniota bacterium
GAAGAATCCGCCTCAGGAAGAACTGACAGCGACCCGGTTAGGTAGGCTGCGGTTGCAAATCAAAGCGAACCTCGAAGAGGAGATGAAGGAGATTGATAAGATTGTGAAGGAATTGATAGGAGCCTGAGTAGCATTGCGTTTTATTTGCGCGGAGACGGTGAAAGTGAAAACAGCAAGGACGAACTACTTAGCAAAGGAGGTTGTCACGCATGGTTAAACAAAGAGTTGTCTACGTGCTAGGGGCCGGTTTTTCACAGCCTTACGGGTTGCCTGTCATGTCAACTTTCATGGAACGGGCCAGGGATATTTACGAAAGTGACCCAGAAAAGTACTCCGAGCTTGGCAGCGTCATTAAAGCATTGAATCTTATAAATAGCAATACTCTCAGGATTGACGTTCCGAACATTGAGGAAGTCCTTTCTGTTCTTGAGATGGCTTCTCTGGTCAAGGATAGCCATGGAATGCCTGGATTAAGCGCGAGGCGGATGAAGGACTTTATCAGAACAGTTATAACGGAAAGCACTAAAGGTGTACCGACCGAGGAAATTAGCGACAACCTTTCAGATGGTCTAGCCCGTCATATATTCAACGATCGAGGAGGTGTGTTCAGTACATACGGATTCTTTGCAGCTAGCCTCTTTGGTTTGTCTGTCCCCCTAAGCGCCGAAAGGGACAACTATGGCATTCCAACTCGAATCTCTAACTTGAGGTTTGAGAGGTCGTCCGAATCGGAGTACGAGTACTCAATCGTTACCACCAACTATGATCGTGTGCTACAGAAGTTCGAAGACTTCATAAATGTGCGACAGAAGGATCCAAGCACCCGAGTTGAGTTCGTTGAAACCTATACGCACGAGCCCAAGCCAACTGGGGGACGAGTGGTGCCTCTCCTCAAACTGCATGGGACAGTAGAAAGGGATCCGCACATCATTCCAAGCAATGATATAACTGCAATGACTTGGAGCAAGAATCTGTATCAGAAGAGAACAGCGCAGGTATTAAGAGAGGCTTATAAGGCGATTCGGAGCGCTCATTTTATTCGAATCATAGGGTATTCAATGCCTGATACCGACAGCTACTTAAAGTTTTTGCTGAAGGCATCCATGTTGAATCACCCGAATCTCAAAACCATCGATGTACTAACCCTAGATGACGACCGGGAAACAACTAAACGCAGGTATCAGGCGTTGGTCGGAGAAAAGACGATTCGGTGGAGAGCTGACAACGTTTCAGACTATCTGCAGCAGATTTTCAGGATGACAGGCGACAACTTGCGGAATGACGCCCTTACTTTTAACTGGCTTGAGGAAGCGCATAGGTATTTCTTTGAGCATGCAGATATATTAAAAAGGTGAGAAACGTGATGCTCGTTCGCAAAATGCATGAAGTACCGCAGAGATCAATCATTCGGGAAAAAGAGACGAGCATTTTAATTCAATGCGCTAATAGCCTGACCACCACTTTTCAAGGAAAGGAGGCGCAAACTGATAACACGACATAGCCGGCCAGCGATGATTTCAGAACTGCACGTGCCATATGCGACAGCCGATGGTTTGGAGGCTCCCGAGGTTGGAGCCTGGGCCGAAAGAAAGTACAAGCTGGTACAGATGTATGATGAACTTTTCGCAACGGGGATGAAAAACAAATGGACGAGGGTGTATGTCGATCTCTTTGCCGCCTCTGGAAAAGCTAGGGTAAGAAATACCAACAAGATACTCTTAGGTTCGCCATTGCTTGCAATCACCATCCCTGATAGGTTCGACAAGTACATCTTTTGCGAAAAGGATCACTCTCTACTTGATTCGTTGAAAACTAGGGTTGCACAACATCATCCCGATGTCCATCCCTCATTTGTAGAAGGTGACTGCAACGAAAAGGTAGATGAAATCATTGGCTACATACCGATTGCATCAAGCACCAACAAAGTGCTCACATTTTGTTTCGTAGATCCCTTTTCGCTCAACATCGAGTTTCGCACAATCGAGAAGCTTGCTTCACGCTTCGTGGACTTCTTAATTCTTCTTGCGTTTAGCGATGCGAACAGAAATGCGGGAACTTACATGAAAGCAAATAGCGAAAAACTGGACAAGTTTCTTGGCACAACCGCTTGGAGGGAAGAGTGGAAGGCTGAGATGAAAAAGGACCCAAGTTTTGTTAGATTCATTGCAAAAGAGTATGCTACTCGAATGATTTCGTTAGGATATCACAAGGATTCAATGAAACTAATGATAGAGAACAGGTCAGACGAAAGGAACCTTTCATTATACCACCTTGCCTTTTTTTCTCGTCATGAGCGAGGTTATCAGTTCTGGCGTGAAGTCAGAAAGTACGCTTCGAAAGAACAAGACCTCTTCGACGAATAATGGCAACCCGCTCCCACATAGAATGGACAGAGATGACCTGGAATCCGGTTACGGGTTGTACAAAAGTCAGTCCCGGTTGTAAGTTCTGCTATGCCGAAAGAATGGCGCACCGCCTCGAACTGATGGGGCAACCCCACTACTCGAACGGATTCAGGTTAACTCTCCATCCCGACTTCCTGGAATTGCCGCTAAGGCGGAAGCAGCCGAGCGTAATCTTCGTGAACTCCATGTCCGATCTGTTCCATGAGAAAATACCGGTGGACTTTTTGTCCCAGGTTTTCCGAGTCATGAACGAAGCGAGCTGGCACGTGTTCCAGGTTTTGACGAAGAGGGCGGAGTATCTTAGTTCTCTTGCTGACAAGCTGCCATGGTCGGAGAACATTTGGATGGGAGTGTCCGTGGAGAGTGAGAAATATCTATCGCGCATCGAACACCTTAGGTCTGTAGCATCCGCTGTAAGGTTTCTTTCGTTGGAGCCGCTGCTTGGCCCGTTGCCGAAGATCAACCTGGATGGAATCAACTGGGTGATTGTCGGAGGCGAGTCTGGTCCGAAAGCGCGACCTGTCAGAAAAGAATGGATAACGGAAATCAGAGATCAATGTCAAGATGCCAAAGTGAAGTTCTTCTTCAAGCAATGGGGTGGAATGAACAAGAAGCTTGCAGGTCGAGAGTTGGATGGCAGAACATGGGACGAGATGCCGCTGCGGAAGCAAGAGCGACAGCTTTCGCTGGTTTAATACACCAGTTGCTCCATCCGGTTCGATCCCTCGAATTCACTTCCCGCCATCTATCAGAGACTCATACGGTATCTTAAGCTCTTTGTGCAGTTTTCTGATCATGTTCAGCGTCATTGCTCTCTTCCCGTTCATGATCTCGCTGACTCTTCCCCGACTCCCGATGATCCTGTTGAGTGTAGATCGCTGCAACCCAAGTTGCTCGAGCCTGAACTCGATGGCCGAAACCGGGTCGGGCGGTCGGATGGGAAAATGCACGCTCTCATAATGGTCGACAAGAGTTGCAAGCACGTCTAATTCATCCGCTTCTTTAGTGCCCGGCCGGGCAGCCCAGAGTTCTCCGATTCTCTTCAAGGCGACTTTGTAGTCTTTCTTTGTTTTTATCGGTCTCATGTCATATCTCCTCTGCGTTTATCTTGTCGTACTGACTATTGGGAACAACAAAAGAAGTTAACACCAGATTCGGATCAATGCTGCGCGATTTTCCGAATCTCCCGAAGCTTGTTGCCTATTTTCTCCGTCTGCATCCGGATGTCGATATCGTTTTGTAGGTCCAGGCAAAAACGTTCAGAGATGTCGAAGAATTACTTAGTCATGGCCCTCAATGCCGATATCAAATGTATCGCCGTTCACGAACTTGAAACAAATCCTTCAGTTGTCATTTATACGGATGGAGCATTCGAATTTACTTCCCGTCATCTATCAAAGACTAATGCGGTGCTCATTTGAAAAGGAGGCGCGCATCGCTCATCTGTTGCAGGAACAGAGATCGTGTATTACATTATGTATGACAGAATGGAGCAGATTATGATTTCCGTAAGATTAACGGAAGAATTAGAGCGAAAGTTGGATCGAATCGCAAGGGACAAAAATGTTTCCAAATCCAAAATTGTAAAAGAGGCACTGGAGTCTTATCTCGAAAAGGACGATGGAAAACCAACCGCCTACGAGCTGGGCAAGGACCTTTTCGGCAAACACGGGTCCGGACTCAAGAATCTGTCGAGGGATCACAAGAAAATCTTCGTAGAGATATTGCGTGAAAAGCACTCTCATTGATACGGGTCCACTAGTTGCCCTTTTTGACCGGGACGATGCGTACCATGATGAGATAGTGAGGTTTCTTGAAACATTTCACGGAAATTTGGTGACGACCTGGCCTGTTGTCACGGAAACATCTTACCTGTTGCGCTTTAATGCCGAAACTCAAGTGGATTTCTTTGAGTGGTTGAAACGTGATGCCGTTCAATTAACAAACATCGAGAAGAAGCATCTCGAAAGGATAGTGGAACTCATCACGAAATATTCAGACATACCGATGGATCTTGCGGATGCGTCGTTGATTGTGGCTGCTGAGTCGATGGACATAAATGACATTGTGTCAATCGACACCGACTACTTCGTCTATAGAACGAAGTCAAGAAGGGTATTAAATAACCTGTTGCAGAATGTAATCAGGAGAAAAGGCTAACTGCACCTCCTCAACCCAGCCCAGGCAACGTCATGCTTTCAGAAGGGATTCACTCCCCGCTATCCCGCTAAATGCTCCAACGGAGTTGTGTCTCGGGTTCCTTAACCGGAGGACAACATTCGTGCACATGAATTGCAAGACCGTCGCTTGAGTCCCGCAGGGACGAGGTGTTTGTAGAAATCTCAACTCAAATTTCTTCCCTCCGCCTCTTGACATTGCAACCATGGTGCGTTATAATCATGCAAGATGGTCCATCGTGCTTCGGGACCATCCCGGTAAAGCGTGGATATGACATCGGAAACATTACCCGCAGGTAATCGCGTCTATCGGTCGCTTTCAATGTAACGGCGGGTTTGCTTCCCTGAGATTCCATTCTTACCGGTATCCCAAGAGAAAATCCTTTCAAACGCACCTCTTTCGTGGGGCGACAGAGCCTTCAATAGAAGTGAAGTCCCGGCTCCCGAATTTCGCCGCAAGATGTCGTGCCCACGCCGTTAAATCACTGAACTCATAATCTGAAAAAGGGGAGGCGCAATGCCACATCCCACAAGTCAGGGGCTGTCTCAGGAAGAGGGCGCGCTGTCGCCACTCGCCCAGTCCCACCTTCCCGACCTCGAGAAACGCGGCGTCACAGCCGACTATCTTACCGGCTACGCAGCGAAGACCGAGATCATGGAGGACACAGTCGCCGCATCGAGCGGCAAAACTTCCGATAAGGAACAGCTGACGGTCAGCGAGGCCGCTGCGAAGGATAATCTTCTCGCCGATGTCCGCCGGATACAGGGCGGTGTCAAGAGAGTATTCCCGAACGGCAGCCCGCAGCGCAAGGAATTCTTTGTTGGAGAGTACTTCAACCACTCAACTTCAATCCTTATAAAATGGGCCACGGGTATTGCCTCGGCGTGGGATAAGTACAAGGTCGATCTCATCGGTAAGGGTAATCTTGTGCAGGAAGATCTTGATTCCATGCTCGCTAATGCCGAGGCTCTGAAGGGAGTCGATTCAACACAGGAGAGCGCAAAACACGTTGTCGCTCCAGAAGCAACCGCAGCTGCGCAAAAGTCGATGGCCGACGTCGAAACCGCTGCAGACTTCATATATGGTGCTGCAAGAGCGGCGTATGCCAAAAACCCGCAGGTACTCGGAGAGTTCGAAGCTTTGAAACCTCTCAGGTACGCGGTCACTCGCAAAGAGAAGAACCCGCCGACCCAGCCGCCGGCAAATTAAAGCAAAGCTCTAGCGAAGCCTTGGCTTGCTAACCTTCTAATAAGCCTTCAATTCGTTCAAAATGCGATAAGGTGCGTCCGCCAGGCTTATAGGTTGGGTCGCCGAAGCATCAGATTGGTCCTCCGAACGACGGGGTCAGGCCGCCGGGCCACCAGATTGGTCGTCCCGACGAGTAGGTCGGTCTTCCGAACCATTAGGTCGGTGCGCCGGCCTATAAGGTTGATCCGCCGAGCGATCAGGTTTGTCTTCCGAGCCGTCAGGTCGGTACGCCTGAGCGTTAGGTCGGTCTGCAAGGCCACCAGGTTGCAGTGCCGGGCCACAATGGTCAAGCGTTCCAACTCGAATTCATTTCGCGCCACGTATCAAAGACTCGGGGGGATCCCGGCGCGCCGTTCACCCTATTGCGGCGTGATCGTCCGAATCTTCCGAAGCTTGTTCCCCGTTTTCTCCTTCTGCATCCGGATGTCGATATCGTTTTGCAGGTTTTCATTTCGACCGGTCTTCGCAAATTTTGGTACTGGCTCAGTTTGATTTAACGCAAAGTTCGCAAAGACAAATAATCGCAGAGAGCGCGAAAGAATATAGTTGTTCTGCGTGCTTTGCGCCTTCTTTGCGTCCTCAGCGTTCAATATTTTTAAATTGACTCAGTACCTACATTTGGCTTCAAATATTCTGTGCATTCCAAGTGCGGTATGAATCCCATCTCAAGCGCGTTAAGCAGAACTTGACCTATATCTCATTATGAGATATATTTATAAGTGCACGTTATCGCGAGGAAAAAGCTGCTGGAGTTTGGCAGGAAATACCCCGATTCGGCACAGCCGTTAGATAGGTGGTACAGAATAGTAAAGCACAATGACTATGACTCCTTTGCAGAGTTGAAAAGGACATTCCCACAGGCAGATCAAGTCGGAAAACTTACTGTCTTCAATATCGGTGGGAATAAGTATAGACTGATCGCTTACATGGCATACAATGCGAAGAGAGTGTATGTTCGTGATATTCTGACTCACGCAGATTATGAAAAAGAATTCTCGAAGGCGGGACTATGATAGGAAAGAAAGAGCGAATTGAGAGGGCAGTGAAGGTATGGCCGACAGTCTCGGAAATGGCGTCGACAATTCGTAATGAAAGCCAGTACCGAAAGACGGTCGCACTACTTGACGAGCTGATCGACGAAGTGAATACCAAGGACGATCCTGTAAAGGAATCTCTCATCGACACACTTGGCACCTTGATAAAGGACTATGAAGATAGAAAGGTTGAAGAACCGGAGGGAGACCCGATAGGCGTATTGAAGTATCTGATGGAAGAACACGGGCTTACGCAAGGCGACCTTAAGGAAATAGGCAGCCAGGGAATAGTCTCGGAAGTGTTGAACGGCAAGAGAAAGCTTAACCTCAGACAGATAGCGGCATTGAGCAGGAGATTTTCAGTCTCTCCATCCGTTTTCATCGATCTCAACGGTTGAAAGCTCGACTGAGACCCAGCGAAGCATTGATAATAACTTTTTACAATGCAGTGAACCTTATTGAGCGAGGAAAGGGGTTCCCAACCCGGCCGTCATTGCGCTCATGTTGAGAAAGCATTCGGTCTGACCGGTTTAATCCCCGCTAAATCCCATCGATCCACTGATCCCCAATTCAAGCCCGCGGAGCTCTGCCAGACCTCTCATCCTTCCAAACAAGGAATAGCCGGGATATCACCCTTTCTGCTCACGTCGGGAATCATGAAATGTTCCCGGTCCGGAAGCGAATATCCTCGATCATGGTTCGCCGCATTGACTCTGAACGGCTTTCCGCGTTGCAGACCACTGCGCTTGACATTAAGGCATGTTCTTTCTAACCTCTAACCGTGGCTTTGCAGAGTTCTAATGCTCCCCCTGGATGATTGGCCATAGGCCTGGTTCCGGGAAGAATCGTATCCACACGCAAGAAGGACTGTATAATGAATCGCGTCGGAAAGAAAGCAGGGGCTGCTTCAGGCAGAAAATCGACAAAGCCAGAAACTACCAGAGACAAGCCTAAGTCTCAAAGCACACCGGTTCATAAGCACGGGAAAAAGCGTAGCAGCGCTCCGGAAGAACTAGCCGAAAAATTGGCGCTGCTGGCCGATGCGAACGATGCCGTCATCGGCTATGATTCGGAGTTTCGCATAGTTTTTTGGAATGAGATGGCCCACGTTCTCTACGGTTATTCAGCCGATGAGGCTATCGGACAGCTGGGCTATGAGCTTCTGAAACCGGAATATCCGAATGCATCCCGCGACGAACTTTTGCGCAAAGCAGATACCGGAGGACGTTTTGTGGCAGAGTCGGTAAGAACTGCCAAGGACGAGCGGAGGCTATATGTAGACACGCACGTCCTGGCACGACGCAGCAAACAGGGAAAACTGATCGGATATCTTGCCGTCGACCGTGATATCACCGAACAGAAGGCGAGGGAAGCGCAGCTCGTTCGGTTGTACCGGACTCTCAACGCGCTGCGTCACAGCAGCGAAGCTATTGCAAAGACACAGGGAGAAAAAAAATTCCTGGACGAAGTCTGCAAGATTATCGTCGAAGACTGCGGCCATGCCATGATGTGGATAGGTTACAAGGAAGACGATGCCTACAAATCTGTCAGGCCTGTGGCATTTTCCGGATTTGAAGAGGGTTACCTCGAGACCCTGAAAATCACCTGGTCAGACACTGAACGCGGCCGGGGACCGACCGGTACTGCCGTGCGTACCGGCGAGCCGTCTCTCTGCAGGAACATGCAGACAGATCCGAAGTTCAATCCGTGGCGGGAGCAAGCGACCAAACGCGGCTATTCGTCTTCAATCAGCATTCCCCTCTTCGGCGAGCAGGAAGTCATGGGTGCCCTGACGATTTATTCCAAAGAACCCGATCCGTTCACCGAAGACGAGCTGCGATTTCTCACGGAATTGGCAGACGATCTTGCATACGGCATCAGGGTGATACGTTTGCGCGAGGTTCACAAAAAGACCGACCAGGCGCTGCGGGTATCGGAGGCTAACGCAAACGCCCTGATAAAATACGCACCGACCGCAATTTATGAGATTGACTTCGAGCAGAGACGGTTCATCAGCATAAACGAAGTGATGTCACACATGCTGGGCTACAGCAAGGAAGAACTTCTCGCAATCGATCCCTCGACTCTTCTTGACGAGGACAGTCGCGCCCGTTTCGCCGAAAGGATACGGAAACAGCTGTCGGGTGAGAGGATCGACGAGGCCGTAGAGTACCGTGCCTTTCGAAAAGACGGCACCGAGTTGTACGGGCTCCTGAATGTATCGTTGAGTCCCTCCTCCGGCAGGCCACACAGGGCGCTTGTCGTCGCGTACGATATTACCGAGCGAAAGCAGATGGAAGCCCGGCTGAAGGAAGCAGCCGAGAAATATTCTACTCTCTTCAATAGTACTTCCGACGGCGTTTGGATTCATAACATGGACGGCGAAATCCTTGAGGTCAATGATGCCTACTGCCGTATGTCGGGTTATTCGAGAGAAGAACTTACTCATATGTCGATCAACGAGTTAGAAGCTCGCGAAGATCATGCAGAGACCGCAGACCACATAAGAAAGCTGACCGAAAAAGGGGGGCATGACAGGTTCGAGTCGGTCCACCGGCGCAAAGACGGCACTTCGTTCGATGCCGACATATCCGTTCTTCTTCTTCCAAATGACGACGGAAGGATAGCCATCTTCGTCAGGGATATAACCGAGAAGAAGAAGACGGAAGAGGCTGTCCGAGTTAGTCGCGAGTATTATCGCCAGCTTGTAGAAAACTCCGGTGGCATTATTCTCCGGGTCGACAAAGATATGCGCATTACGTTCATCAATAATTTCGGCCTTCAATTTTTCGGTTACTTACCGGAGGAAATCATCGGAAAGAGAGCGGTCGGCACAATTATCCCGGAGCAGGCTGAAAACGGTTATGACACGGCCTCGATGGCGGAAGACATAATACGCCGGCCGGATCGATATTCGACAAACGTGCACCAGAATATGCGCAAAGACGGCTCACTGGTGTGGGTTTCCTGGGCGAACAGGCCAATCTACGACAGCCAGGGAAATCTGGTAGAGATTTTGTCTATCGGTAACGACCTGTCGAAGCAAAAGGAGGCCGAGCAGGCGTTAAAGAAAAGTGAGATGCGGTTCCGCCTTCTCTCCGACATTGGCGGCAGGTTGCTTGCGTCGGAGAATCCTCAGGAGATCGTAAATGACCTATGCAGTCAGGTTATGATTTTTCTTGATTGTCAGGTATTCTTCAATTACCTCGTCAATGAATCCGCAAGCAAACTCGAAATAAACGCCTATGCCGGGATTCCGGAAGAGGAAGCCGACAAAATTAGGTCAATCGATTATGGGGTTGCAGTGTGCGGTGCCGTCGCGCGTGACGGTGAGGGGATTATAGCAGAAGATATTCAAAACACATCTGATCCGCGGGCACAATTGGTCAGGCAATATGGAATACTTGCCTATTGCTGTCACCCATTGAAAGCCCAGGGAAAAGTGATCGGCACACTTTCCTTCGGCTCCAGGAAACGCCCTCACTTTACCGATGATGAAGTCGAGTTGATGAGGACGGTAGCCGATCAGGTAGCAGCGGCTATGCAGCGAGTGGAATCGGAGAAAAAGATCAGCCGGGCAGCGCATCAATGGCAAATCACTTTCGACTCGATCCCCGATATGGTTTCGATACAGGGCAAGGACTACAGGCTTATCAGCGTCAACAAGGCTTACGAGAAAACCTTCAACATGAGTTCCGAAGAGTTGAAGGGAAGACAGTGTTTTGAAATAGTGCACCACTCAAATTGCCCGGTGACAAACTGTCCGCACAACAAGACACTTAAGACAGAGAAGACTGAAAGTGAAGTAATCTACGAGCCGCTTCTCAACGCCTACCTGGAGGTCACCGCATCCCCGCTGTTTGACGAAGACGGCGAACTGCTCGGCACCGTCCACGTCGCCAAGGACGTGACAGCCCGCAAGAAGTCAGAGGACGAATTAAAGAGACACAGGGAGCATCTGGAGGAACTCGTCGCCGAGAAGACTAATGAGATCACAACGGTTAACGCGTACAACCGCAGCCTGCTTGAAGTGAGTCTTGACCCGCTCGTGACTATCAGCGCACAGGGAAAGTTGACCGACGTAAATAAGGCCGTGGAGCTCGTAACGGGAGTTCCCCGCCGTGACCTGATCGGCAGCAGTTTCTCGGACTATTTCACCGACCCGGAGAAGGCTGAGGAAGGTTATAAGAGAGTGCTCTCGGAGGGAGAGGTTCTGGATTACCCGTTGACGATCCGCCACGTTTCCGGCAATACTACCGATGTGCTGTATAATGCGACGGTTTACAGGGATGAGAAAGGGGAAATCCAGGGTGTGTTTGCCGCGGCAAGGGACGTAACCGAAATAAATAAAGCCCAGGAAAAGCAGCGGATGCTGATAGCGGAGCTGGGCCGGTCCAACACGGAGCTCGAGCAATTTGCGTACGTTGCATCGCACGATCTCCAGGAACCTCTCCGAATGATATCGAGCTACACGCAGCTTCTGGCCCGCAGGTACGAAGGCAAACTCGATTCCGATGCGAACGAATTCATCGGGTTCGCGGTAGACGGCGCGGTCAGGATGCAGGCCCTCATAAACAGTCTGCTGACATATTCGCGTGTAGGAAGAAGGGGTAACCCGTTCTCGAACGTGGACAGTCACGTTGTAGTCGCGGAAGCAATAGTCAATCTGAAGGCGGCTGTGGAAGAGAGCGGTGCGTTGATCGTAACAGATGATTTGCCCGTCGTCTACGGTGACGAGATGCAACTGGTGCAACTGTTCCAAAACCTGATGGGCAATTCGATAAAGTTCCGCAGCGATGAAAGTCCGAGAGTAAGGATTTCAGCAAAAGAGGAAGGCTCGCAATGGCTATTCAGCGTGTCGGACAACGGCATAGGTATCGACCCGCAATATCATGAAAGAGTCTTCGTGATCTTCCAGAGGCTGCATCCCAGGGAAAAGTACGCCGGCACTGGGATGGGCCTGGCGATATGTAAGAAAATCGTCGAGAGGCACGGTGGGAAGATATGGTTTGAATCAGCACCTGGAAAGGGGTCAACTTTCTTTTTCACGATTCCAAAATCAAAGGAGTAAAAAGTGGACAATTCGGCTCTGAAACCCGCCAGAATCCTTCTTGTGGAAGACAACCCGGGGGATGTCAGGCTTACCATGGAGGCTCTGAAAGAGGGCAAGATTATGAATGAGCTTTCAGTTGTCAATGACGGTGTCGAAGCCATAGATTTTCTGAGACGCAGAGCAAAGTACGCAAACGCCCCGCGTCCGGATTTGGTCCTGCTTGACCTGAACCTTCCGAAGAAGAACGGAAGAGAAGTCCTGGCTGAAATCAAATCCGATGAAACGCTGAGACGCATCCCGGTTGTCATTCTTACGGTGTCGAAGGCCGAAGAAGACATTCTGAAGTCTTATGATCTTCATGCGAACTGTTACATATCGAAGCCCATCGACTTCGAGCAGTTCACGAAGGTGGTAAAAACGATTCAGAACTTCTGGTTCACCATAGTCATGCTGCCATCCGAAGAGAAAAAGAGCAGTTAGAAGAATGGCATCGGATACGATCAGGATATTGATTGTAGAAGACAATCCGGGAGACGCCCGCCTCATAGAAATTATGCTTAAGGAAGCGGGGGTTCCGGATTTCAGGACGGTGAAGGCATCTACAAAGCGGGAGGCGTTTTCGGCGCTTACGCGCTCTGAATTTGATTTGATATTGCTCGACCTGAACCTTCCCGACAGCACCGGAATGGCGACCTGCGAGTCGTTCCTGAAGGAGTTTCCACATGCGCCGCTCGTAGTCCTGACCGGAATCGACGATCAGGCAATAGGTGAATCTGCCATCAAGATGGGGGCACAGGATTACCTGGTCAAGGGCAACTTCGGTGAAGAAGCCTTCGCCAGATCTCTTCGCTTCAGCATCGATCGTTATCAGTACAACAGGCGGATCAAAGAGGACGAGGAGAGATTTCATCTAATAATGGAGAACGCGAACGACCTGATAAGTCTTGTAGACCAGGAGGGACGATTCAAAAATGTGAGCGCCTCCTTCGAAAGGACACTAGGCTTCTCACGGAGCCAACTCATGGAGATGAAGTTGTCTGATCTCATCTGCGAGGAGGATCTCGCGAGACTTCCGGACTGGCGAAGCAAGAGATCGGCAACCTTTCGAGTAAGGGACTCGCGCGGCGGCGTGAGATATATGGAAGGATACAGGAATGCTATCCGGTGGAGAAACGAAGTATTCGTCTTCAGCGATTGGAGGGATGTCACCGACAAAGTCGTGTACGAGGAGGAGCTGCGGAAAGAGAAGATGTTTACGGAATTTTCAATCAACGCTCTTCCGGGGATATTTGTCCTTATTGATGAAAGCCGGAAACTGGTGATGTGGAATGACAGATTCGCGGCCGTGATGGAGTACACCGCCGAGGAACTGCGGCAGGCAGGTATCGGGAGCGTGTGCCTGGAGGAAGCAAGGGATTCCATGGAGGAGATGGTGATGGAGGGTTTCAAATCAGGGACCTCATCGGGGGAAATAGAAATGGCTTCCAAATCTGGCAAGCGATACCCTTACTTTCTTACGGGCCGACACATGAGCATGGATGGGCGAAACTACCTTATCGTGACCGGGATCGATATAACCGCGAGAAAGCGCGCCGAAGATGAGGTCAGAAAGCTGAACGAAGAGCTGGAACAAAGAGTCGCCCAGCGTACTGCGGAGCTTGAAATGGCCAACAGCGAGCTTGAAGCGTTCAATTTCTCCGTGTCCCATGACCTGCGAACTCCGCTGGCGGCTGCGGAGAGCTTCGCACGGTTTCTGAAGGAGGATATGTATGAGAAATGCAGCGACAGAGAAAAGGATTACATGGACAGGATAATCTCCTCATCCGAAAGAATGGAACACCTCATTGCCGACCTGCTGAATCTCTCCAGGATCTCGCGAGTCAACGTCGAGTCGGAGGCTTTATATCTCGATGAGGCCGTCGGTAAGATTGTCGCGGAGCTGAAGAGAAACGAGCCGGAGAGAGACGTCCGCATAATAATTGATTCCCGAATGCCTGTTCGCGGGGACAGCAGGCTTCTTACGGTCTTGATGGACAACCTTCTGACAAACGCGTGGAAATTCACCAGAGGGAAGCCCGAAGCCGAGATACATGTCGGAATGAATGAAGTGGAAGGCAGGAGAGTCTATTTTGTCGAGGATAACGGCGTCGGTTTCGACATGAATCACGCCGACAGGCTGTTCGATCCTTTCCAGCGACTGCACGACAGCAAACAGTTCGAGGGCATGGGAATCGGGCTGGCAATCGTGAAGAGAATAGTGAATAAGCACGGCGGAACCGTGTGGGCCGAGGGGAAAATAAATGAAGGCGCGACTTTTTATTTCACTCTGGGCCAATGAGCAATGAATCTTTAACCGCGAAGTTCGCAAAGAAGGCGCGAAGGGCGCGGAGGAAAGATTGAGGATGAGAATTGGTTCGCTCTGCGGCCTTTGCGAGAACTTAGCGACCTTTGCGTTTAATCTCTAACCGCAGCGGGAGAATCATGAATGAAAATGAATTATCGAATATCGTCATTGGCTTCGCTATCAAAATCCATAAGGCATTAGGTCCCGGCTTACTGGAGTCGGCTTACCGGGAAACGATGTTTTTTGAGGCCAACAAAGCGAAACTAATGGTTGAAAAGGAAAAACCAATGCCGCTGATTTACGAGGAGGTCAAGCTTGATATTGGTTATAGAATTGACTTATTAGTGGAGCGAAAATTGGTGGTGGAACTTAAGTCGGTGGAAGCATTGAACGACGTGCATTTAGCTCAGACACTGACTTATTTGAGACTGTCCGGCTGCAAGTTAGGACTTCTCATAAATTTCAATGTGCCAATTCTTAAAAATGGGATCAGACGTGTTGTTAATAATTTATGATTTCCTGCCTCAGATTTCTTATCCGCGAACTTTGCAGAGAAGACGCGGAGGAAAGATTGAGGATGAGGATTGGTTCGCTCTGCGGCCTTTGCGCGAACTTAGCGACCTTTGCGTTTAATCTTTAACCGCGAAGTTCGCAAAGAAGGCGCGAAGGGCGCGAAGGAAAGAATGAGGATGAGAATTAGTTTGCTCTGCGGCCATTGAGCTGAATCTCTAACTGTGAAGGACGGGAGCGAAGGAAAGGAAGATGCATGACGAAAGTTCTGATTATCGACGATGATGAATCAATCAGAATAATTCTCACAAGGCTGGTGAGTGAAGCGTGTGCAGCGAGCGGGACCGCTTCACCGGACGGGGGTCTTAAAACCGGGAGTGAGTGCCGGTTGTTGAATGCCGAGGACGGTGGCGAGGGAATCCGGATTATCGAGCAGGAACATCCGGACGTGATAATCTCCGACCTGCTGATGCCGGGAATAGGAGGCCTGGATGTCCTGAAGAGGGCAAAGGAAATCGACGAGCGCGTCCCGGTAATTATCGTGACTGCTTTCGACGAGATGTCGAGCACGATACAGGCGATCCAGCTCGGAGCCTTCGATTATGTTTCCAAGCCGATCGACCACGAGGCGTTCAAATCGCTGGTGGTGCGCGCCCTTGACGTGAAGCGGTTAAATGACAGAAGCGCCGGCGAATTCGAGGAGACTTCCGCCGGACCGCAGCCTGAGCTCATCCTGGTAGGCAACAGTCCCGAGATCAAGACGATCTTCAAACAAATCGGCATGGTATCCGGTAACCGCGTGACCGTCCTCGTTCAGGGAGAGAGCGGGACCGGTAAGGAAATTGTCTCTAGGATCATTCATTCGTCGGGAGCGACAAAGAATGAACCGTTCGTGGCGGTAAATTGCAGTGCGCTCACCGAGACGTTGTTGGAGAGCGAACTGTTCGGACACGTTAAGGGGGCGTTCACCGGAGCCATTCGCGATAAAAAGGGAAAGTTCGAGCTCGCCGCCTCAGGCACGATTTTCCTCGATGAAGTCTCCGAGATGTCCTCAGAGTTGCAGGTGAAACTGCTTAGAGTAATACAGGAAAGACAGTTCGAAAGAGTCGGCGGCGAAGAATCGATCTCCGTCAACGCAAGAATAATTGCGGCTACCAACAGAGACCTGGCAAAAATGGTAGAGCAGGGAAAGTTCAGGGAGGACCTGTTCTTCAGGCTTAAGGTCTTCTCGATCAACGTTCCACCTCTGCGCGCTAGGAAGGGCGACATTCCTCAACTGGTAGTCTATTTCCTCGCGCGTATAAACACCAGGCTTCATAAGAATGTCAACATAGTTCCTTATGACGTGATGGACATGCTGCAGAATTATGAGTGGATCGGCAATGTCCGGGAACTTGAAAACGTCCTAACCCAAGGCGTGCTTCTGGCAAGGGGAAATGTTCTGGAGCGCGGATGCATCGTTTTCGGCCGGGAGAATCTCGCTCACGGCCAGGCCACTTCTGCGAAATATCTCACGCTTGCCGAAGTTGAGATTGACTACATCAGAAAAGTCCTCAAGAAAGTGAATTGGAACAAGAGCGAAGCGGTCAAGATTCTCGGTATATCAAAGTCCACATTGTACAGCAAGATTCAGGAGTACGGTATAGCCAGAGACGAGTAGAAGCGTCCGTTTTTCATACCGCCTTTCCTGAATTTGGACGCCCGTCAGCAATCCTTCACATAATAATCGCGAAATCATCGTATTAACGGGGGCCCGTTGCCGGCATCGTTCTTGAAAACATAGAAGTGATTTTGCGTCGTCCCGGATCACTTTTACAGCCAGCCGGCGCTTATTGAATGGAAAGAACGATTGCCAGAACAGAACGAGACACCCGTAGGAATAATAGTCTTTAGAGTTGAGGACCAGGAACTCTGTTTCGATATTAAGTATCTGATCGAGGTCCTTAGACCGATCGACCTGGAAGCCCATCGGCCAAGCCGCGCCGGCAACAAGCACCGGGTTGATTTCAACGGGGAGCATTATTTTCTGATCGATCTCACCTCACTCTTTGGCACAAAGGACCATGTCATCAGCGGCAGCGGAAGAATTCTGCTTGTCGAATACGGGGAGCACAGGATCGCATTTATGGTCGACGCTGTCACCCAGATTATTTCCGGCACGGCAAGCAAAGACGGCCCCTTCAGATTCGTTCAGACTGAAGATGCACCCAACTGTCTCGGATATTACGAGATCCAGATCAGAAAACTCTGGAGAATCGATTTAGAGAGCCTCATCAAGGACTCGCCAAGTTTTCGCCGGGGGGTATAGCTTCATAACTTTCGAGTCACCCCTACACTCTTCTTTTCATGCACGCCCATAAGATGGCATTTTCCGGAAATCAGACCTCGCCTTCCGGAATTCGAACGCCCGGTGCCCATCAGCGGGGACAAACCCTCAAATTCTGCGGTGTTTCGAATTCAGATCATGGCATCATAATTGGATTACTTCAAAAGTAATTCAACGGGGCAAGGAGTCGAGTCGGTTAGCAGAGACTGGCGTTCGCTGGCCGGAAATACGGACTATAAAACATGGAGTATCGAATGGAAAGTGTAGACGCAAGACAAAAGACCTTTCAGGCAGAGATGCTGCCGCATATGAAAGCACTGTACTATTTTGCACTTGCAAAAACTCGTAATCCGGATGAAGCGAAAGACTTGTTGCAGGATACGTATTTGAATGCTTACCGCTATATGGACAAATATTTGTCGGGAACGAATGCAAAGGGGTGGCTATTTAGGATTATGACAAATTCGTTCATCAACCGTTATCGGAAGGAGTCTAAGGAACCCGAGAAGGTTAGTTATGATGATATAAAAGAGTTCTACCTCGTCATTAAAGAACCCGCAACCGACAACAACGATCTGCAGTATGAAATGCTCGACAATCAGGTTGGAGACGAGATTTCAGAGGCGTTAGAAGATCTCCCTGACGATTACAGAACGGCGGTAATTCTCTGCGACATAGAGGGCTATACATACGAGGAAATCGCCGAATTTGCTCAGATCCCCGTGGGTACTGTCAGATCACGATTACATCGAGGGAGGAGGATATTGCACTCGAAGTTGAGAGACTACGCGGTAAATCACGGGTACAAAGATCGTGTCGGACATGCAAGACAGAAGTAGATGTGCGGAGAGTCTGCGGGATAGTCTCCTTCATTTCGAATAAAACAGAATTATAACCGGAAAAGGGCGGGCGATTGTGGAGAAAGCTGCACCGAAAACAAATCTGGCTCCGAGCTTCGATACCGGACCGCAGGCTGTGAGCGAGAAGCGCCAGACGGAATCCTCACTTAGCGGGAAGGTAGTACACTTCAGCGTCCCCACGGCGCTGCTTATCCTTTTGACGAGTGCAGGCGGGATTTTCTTTCCGGGCATTTACTCCGGGGAGACGAGTCTCGTCGTCGCGCAGGCGTCGGCGCAGCACTGGATTCATCTTGTAATTGTCGCGCCTTTGCTGATAATTGCCGCACTCCTGATGAAAGAGGGAAGAGCGGATGCAATCTTCGTCTGGCTCGGGACGATGGCATATGCCCTCTATTCATTTGCAGTATTTTGTTTTACGATTCGGTCGGGCGTGCTGTTCCCCGGCTACTGTGCGTTGCTCGGCCTGTCATTATACGGCATCCTGGCGGTAGTGGCCGCAACGGATGCAAATGAAGTGTCGGAGTCGTTCGATAAGGGCAAGTCGAACAACCTTATCATGGCGTACCTTTGGATCGTTGTGCTGCTTTTCTCGTCTCAGTGGTTGAAAGAGATTATTCCGCAGATGTTCAGCGGCGGCGCTGCCGGGAGTGTGGGGCAGGCAGGCGCGTTCGGGACCGTCATACATGTCCTTGATTTGTCGATCTTCCTCCCGGGTATGGGAATTGCGGCCATACTCATGCGGAAGAGACACCCGCTGGGCTTCGTGCTTGCTCCTAGCCTCATTGTCTTTACCATTATAACCAATATCGCATACGCCGTTATGATCATGAGCGTGAGAGCCTCTGGTTTGCCTGTCAGATTATCCTCTGCGTGGGTATTTGCGGCCATTGCTGCACTCGGCACCGGGGTGTTTATCGATTTTCTTGGACACATTCGGCGACCCGTCACCTCGGAGGCTGGATGGTCCGGATAGCGCTGCCGGGCCGCATCGCGGGTTCTTTCCCCCAGCATGTTTTTTTGTTTGCCGGGAAAGACTTCGTAGCGGAGCCGGTGACCGGCGAACAGGCCGCTGTTTGGATTTGACCGCGTATTTAGAGATGTAGAGGTCGACTTTGCAGAATGTTGTTGTCCGACAGGCTCATTTGCCTATGTTCGTTCTAAGGTACTATCGAAAGCTTGTTTCGTGCGAGGTCTTCAGCCCGGTCTGGGGCACGCAGCACTCTTATTGCAGGAGGTGGTTATGTCAGAATCAAAATTCAAGTTTGCCGCCAATATCAACACAGATGATCCGCGCGGGATTGAACCGGTCCTTGCGGATCTCATCGGAGTAGATGGGATACTTCGGACAGATTACGGCTTTAGAGTGAGATCCACGATGCAGGGGAGGGACGCCATAGAGTTGAACCGAAAATTACTTTCTTCCTTGAGACGGGTCGAATTGGGAACAACCCTGCAGTCTGAATGGACTCATGATGGAACGACCGAACGCTTTATCGATTATGAACCCAACGGTTCCGGGCTCACGGCGCATAGTACGGGTCAATAGAAAGGATGAAGTGCATCATTACGTATTCGGTCCGGCTTATGCCGATCGCCGTGAGGAGTAGACGATGGCAAGAGTAAGTCCTTTGATTGCAGTCAGCAACATAGAAGATCCGGCTTCGAGACTCTACACTGAGGTCCTGAAGAACGAAGGGTACAGGGTAATAACGATTCCGGACAAAAGTCGGCTTTTTAACCTTCTAAGCTCCATCAAACCCGATTTAATCATCACTAGTGTCCGGCCCAACAGCATAGACGGTTTGGAGTTTTTGGAATCGGTCAAGACTAGTTTCAGGTTAAGAGAAATCCCGGTTATCATTGCAAGCGCCCACCCGCAGCTCAAGACCGAAGCGCTGCGCTTGGGCGCAATGCACTTCCTCGTGGAGCCGTTTGAAATGGAGGAATTAAGGGAAGCTGTCATGACCGGGATCACTTGCTCCCCATGGCCCGCGACGGAGAAGTAGGTCATCCGTTGGCCGGCAACCCTTACAACGGCCTGCAGGCCGCCTGACACGCGCTCCGTCGGGGGGTATTTGGGCTCCTCTAGCTTGTAATATGATACGACAGATGGGCTCAGATAGCCATGAAAGTGGCCTTTTCAGGGCAAATTCGTAATTTTTCTCTCCTTCGTTCCTTCGTATTCTACACGGGTTTTCGAATTCTGGAGGCTCATGCAAATTCCAATCAACAAACCCTGTCAGTTATTCCCAATGTGCTGTTCTTGGCTGTTTGAACCGCTCCTTTTTCCAGTCTGAGAGAAATGTACAATTCATTTTCCTAATCGGGAACTTGACTATTGTCTTCCGACGTTATATATTTTCGACGTGGTTACTGAAACAGTCGAACAGTTATGAGGTCGAAAAATGACGGAACAATTATCGACGGAAAAACAAGCGGTTATAGTCGATGCGGCCAGAAAAAGGTTCGCTTATTACGGATTTTCGAAGGTCACGATGGATGAAATAGCGTCCGATGTCGGAATGGGTAAAGCTTCGTTATACTACTACTTTCCTACCAAGGAAATCCTGTTTCAAAGGGTGATCAAGCAGGAAGAAGATCAATTTCTCGACGACATTCGGTCGATGATCGAGCAGAAGATTCTTCCGTGCGATATGCTTCGCCAATACGCGGCGAAAAGGATCGAGTATTTCAAGAAGCTTGCTAATCTGAGGGCGCTCCAATTCCAGCAGACTGCTGAAACGAGAGCATCCTTTCTCGACCTGTTCAAGGATTTTCAGAAGCAGGAAGTGGACCTGCTCCGGCAGATTTTAGATCTCGGAATGACCAAGGGGGAGTTTTCAATTTCAGATCCGGGCCAGTCTGCAGAGATTATCATTCAAATGTTTTACGGGCCAAGAGCATGGCTTCTGCTCAAACGCGAAAACAGGTTGGACGACGACACATACCATGCCCTCGAGCAATCGGCGAAAGAAATCGTCGAAGTGATTTTAAACGGTATTAGGAAAAGAAACTAGAGAGGAAATATATAATGGAGACCAAAGACAACGTCAACAAGGACATGGATCAAGCTTCTCGGAGGGCTCCCCAGAACGGCGGGAATGGTGAAGCCGACGAGAACATTGAAGATGTCCCTCTGTTCCGGAAGAAGCGGGTAATCATTCCGCTTTTTCTCGTTCTGATAGCGGCCGCTATAGGAGGATATTACTGGTACCTGAACATGCGGCAGTTTGTCTATACGGATGATGCATACATAGATGCCAACAGTGTTGCCATATCCACAAAAATGCTCGGAAGAATCGTTTACCTTGGCACCGACGAAGCCGACACAGTCAAGGTAGGACAGGTGCTCGTCCGCCTTGACGCATCAGATCTTCAGGCGCAGAAGGCGTCCGCGGAAGCTGAACTGGCGCTCGCTCGCCAGAGTGTGCCGCTTTCTCAGGTACAGGTGAATCGCTCCACAGATGATTTCAACCGTGCCTCCGTTCAGTACAAGGGCGGCATCATCACCCAGGAACAGTACCAGCATGCACAGCAGGCACTTCAGGCGGCGAAAGCAGAATACAGTATTGCGGTTGCGAAGGTATCTGCAGCCGAGGCAAGGGTCGGCGTAATCAATCAGCAACTGCAGAACACCGTCGTCACTTCGCCTATCAACGGCGTCGTTGCAAAGCGCTGGGTGCTCAGGGGCGATGTCGTTCAACCGGGGCAGCCTATCTTCACCATCTACAACATGGGCGAGATTTGGGTAACCGCGAATCTTGAGGAGACGAAGCTCGGGCAACTCCACCTCGGAGATCCCGTGGAGACAGCGATAGATGCATATCCGGGAGTCAAGTTTTACGGCAGGGTCTATCAGATAGGCGGGTACACAGCATCGGAGTTTTCACTGATACCGCCGGATAACGCGTCGGGTAATTTCACGAAGGTGACGCAGAGAGTCCCGATAAAAATTTCGGTGACTGATCCCACGGATTATGTCCTTCGTCCCGGAATGTCGGCCGAAGTCACGATAAGAGTGCGCAAGAAGGGATAACGCGATGCTTGGAAGTTATCCGGCAGCACGCTTTTCGTCGACCGATGATCGTGTTGCGTCAACCGGGAGAGGGTCGGTTGTGTCGATTTACTCTTTACTCGAGGCATTGCGATGAACAACGTTGGAATGTCGGGAAACGGCAGGAACGGTGCCGGCGGACTGTCGCTGGATGCGGGTCATTCGAGCTACAAGTGGTGGGTGCTTGCCAACATAATGATCGGCACTTCCATGGCGGTGCTCGACTCTACTATCGTGAACGTATCGCTTCCCAAGATCATGGCGGCATTCGGGATATCGGTCGACAAGGCAGAGTGGGTGATTACGGGTTATCTGCTCGCATTCGCCGCCATGCTTCCGAGCTCCGGCTGGTTCGCCGATCACTTCGGCTACAAGAGGATGTATACGATCGCGCTTTTCCTCTTCACCGCAGGATCTTTCCTGTGTGCGACGGCCTGGAATGAAAATGTGCTCATTGCTTTTCGTGTCCTGCAAGGACTCGGCGGAGGCATAATAACTCCCGTCGGCATGGCCATAGTGCTCCGCGAGTTTCCCCACGAAAGGCGGGGCACCGCGCTGGGTTTCTGGGCAGTTGCCGCGGCAGGCTCGGTGTCGTTCGGACCGCTGGTGGGCGGTTACCTCGTGGACAACTTCAGCTGGAATTCGATATTCTATGTGAACGTTCCTATCGGGATTTTCGCGGTGTTCGCCACCTGGGCCATCCAGAGGGAATACAGGGTACAGCACGCACGCTCTTTCGATATTATCGGGTTCATTTCGATGAGCACGTTTCTCGTATCTCTGCTTCTTGCACTGGCCGACGGAAACGCTGCGTGGAACACGGGCGGCTGGACGTCGACTTTCATCATATCATGCTTTGCAGTCGCCTTTGTGTCGCTTGCGGTCTTTCTCATCACGGAGTTCAGGGTCAAACATCCGATACTTGAATTGAAACTGATGAAGAACTTCAATTACAGCATGGCGAACATCGTCCTCTTCATCTTCGGATTCTCGGTCTTCGGCAGCACCTTTCTGTTGCCTCTCTATTTACAGGATTCGCTCGGCTATACCGCCTATCAGGCCGGAGCGGTATACCTACCGATGGGAATTATCCAGGGCATCGTGGCTCCCATTTCCGGCATCCTTGCCGATAGAATCAATCCCAAGATCATTGCCCTGACGGGGATCATACTTCTTGCATGGAGCTGGTACCTGAACGGTTTCCTCTCTCTTTTCTCCATGCATGCTCAGATAATGCTGCCGGTTTACATCCGGGGGCTCGGGATGGGCCTGATATTCACGCCCCTGAGTACCGTTGCGCTTTCGGAGATAAAGAATGAGAAAATGGCTCAGGCTTCGGGCTTATTTAACGTTATAAGACAGGTGGGGGGGAGTTTCGGCGTTGCGGTTATCGGTACTCAGCTGACGGAACGGACATTGTTCCACACGGCAATCGACGCACAGTCGATGAACCCGTACTCGGCTTCATTCCAGCACGTAGCTTATGTCTTGAAGAATTTTGCAACTCAGGCGGTTGCTGGTCCGGCAGCGCTCGAGATCCAAAGGGCGAAAGCACTCGTCATTTCGAACATAGCACAGCAGGCAATTGTTCAGTCAACAGACGACGCATTTCTGTTTGCGTTCGCTATAATGATTCTTTGTATCATTCCCATCCTGTTCCTTCGGACCAGGAAAAAGAAAAAAAATGCGGGAGAAAAAGTCGTCCCGGTACATTAACAAGCACTAGGCAGCAGCTTTCTATATAGAATCGAGGAGGAGAACATGACCGGATTCAAGTCAGTTGGAAACGGGAGGAGAGGATTTGCAGGTTCCGTGATGGACACAGAACACCGCAGTTACAAGTGGTGGGTTCTTACCGTTGTTATGGTCGGGACATTTATGGTTATTCTCGACTCAAATATAGTGAATGTGGCCCTCCCAAAGATAATGGCAACGTTTGGAATCCCCATAGACACAGCCGAGTGGGTACTGAACGGATACCTTATCGCTTTTTCGGTTTTGCTTCCCGCGTCGGGGTGGTTCGCCGACAGGTTCGGGTACAAAAAGATTTTCGCACTCTCTCTTTTCATTTTTACTTTTGGTTCGTTTCTCTGCGCAATTTCCTGGAATGAGAGCGTATTGATTTTCTTCCGCGTCTTTCAGGGTCTCGGCGGAGGGATGCTTATGCCTGTCGGGATGGCCGTTGTTCTTCATGAGTTCCCGTACGAGCAACGCGGTACGGCTCTTGGTTTCTGGGGAGTGGCCGCCGCGGGGTCGATCTCATTCGGTCCTGTTGTCGGAGGGTATCTCGTCGACAGGTTTGCCTGGAACTCGATTTTTTTCATCAATGTGCCCATCGGACTACTCGGCGTATTCGCGACCTGGGCGGTCCTCAGAGAATATAAAGCAGAAAAGTCGCATAACTTCGATCTGATCGGATTCGTGTCGATGACCGCGTTTGTCGTAACACTGCTCCTTGCGCTTGCGGACGGCAACGCTGACTGGAACACCGGCGGCTGGACATCGACCTTCATATTGACCAACTTTGCGATCGCCGGCGTGTCGCTCGTCGTTTTTCTTGCTACCGAGCTGACTTCGAAGCACCCTATGATAGATCTCAAGCTTTTCAGAAGTTTCAACTATACCATGTCAAACACGGTCTTTTTTATTTTCGGGCTGTCAGTGTTCGGCAGCATTTTCCTTTTGCCACTCTATCTGCAGAACTCGCTCGGCTACACCGCTTATCAGGCAGGTATAATCTATCTGCCGATGGGAATAATCATGGGAATTATCGGGCCGATTTCCGGTGTCTTAACGGACAAGATAAATCCGAAGATCATTGCAATAGCCGGAATTGTCCTTCTGGGATGGAGCTGGTATTTGAACGCCTTCCTTTCTCTCTTTTCTATGCCTGCGCAGATAATGCTGCCTATTTATCTTCGAGGTTTCGGGATGGCCTTAATCTTCACGCCGCTCAGCACGATAGCCCTCACCGATATCGGGAGGAGAGACATGGCACAGGCCTCGGGTCTGTTCAACGTGATAAGGCAGGTCGGCGGAAGTTTCGGAGTCGCGATAATAGGCATGGTCCTGACACAGAAAACGCTCCTTCACACTGCGATGGACGGTCAGTCCGTACGCCAGTATTCCCCGGCGTACCAGCATGTTCTTTACGGGCTTGAGCGTTTCTCGACTATGGTTCTGAGCGCACCGTCCGGCCTGGAGATGCAGAGAGCCAAGGCCCTGATTATCGGCGACGTCCTTAAGCAGGCGGTTGTCCAGGCGACGGACGACACCTTCCTTTTCGCTTTTGCCGTAATGGCGCTCTGCGTCATACCGATCCTTTTTCTTCGAACGAAGAGAAGGCCGAAAGGGCAAAAAATCGTCAGTATGGAATAGAAAGATGGAATAACAGGAACTATGGAACGGCGTTCGACAAGCAGCTTCAGTGAAATTTTGAAACGATGCAATAGTGTCCGGAGGACCACTTCGTGGGAATGACCTTCGAAGAACCGTTCGGCGGGAATAATGGAATCGTTTTTCGGGAATTATGTCCGAAATTATAACATATGGCTGAAAGCCGACAGCAGACAGCCGATAGCATTTCAAAATAATGGTGGAAATAATGAAATCTAGTTCAGTCTTCATAATAGCAGCATTTCTTCTTTCGATTTCAGTTACGGCATTTTCACAGCCTAACTCCGGGGACTCGCTGACCGTCAATGAGGCAGTTAATATGGTGCTCGAACGAAATCCCGCAATCCAGCAGGCCATTCGTGCGATTGATGCGTCTCAGGCGGCGGTCAAGGTCAGCCGCAGTTCGCTTTATCCCAACGCAGGTGTGTCTCTCAACTATACGCTTCTCGGACCGGCATCCTCTTTCAGCTTTCCCGGATTCGGGACATTTCAACTTTACCCGACGAGTAATTTCGATGAGCATGTGGACGCCAGCGCGACACTCTACGATTTCGGAAAGCGCAAGAAGGACATCGAGCTTGCCAAGACAAAGGTTCAGAGTTCAAGAGACAGGCTTGCATCTGTCAGGCAGGAGCTCGCGTACAGAACCATCCAGACCTTCTATGCGATTCTGTTCCTCGAAAAGGCTATTCAGGTTCAGAACGATGAAATAAGAACTCTTGATCAGCACATTCTCATTACAAAGAAAAAAGTCGAGGCGGGGACTGCGACGGACTTCGATGTACTGACGACTCAGGTAAGAGTTGCCGCTGCGCAGGATCAGAAGATCAGCCTGGAGAATTCTCTTGCAAATACAAAGATAGCTTTGCGTCGTCTACTCGGTCTTCCCGGCGGTTCTCCGATCAACGTGGCGGGGCAGTTCACCAGGATGCCGGTGCCTTCCAATGTTGATTCACTTACCGACATCGCTTTGAAGGATCGCGTCGAGATGAAAGCAGCAAACGACCAGATCATGACCGCACGCGCCGCGTACAATGTGGCATCCGCAATCTACAACCCGACCCTGAATGTCGCGGCCGCATACGGCTTCAAGAACGGCTACGAACCCGATATCAACGCATGGCGTGGAAATTACATGGTCGGAGCCCAATTGGAAATTCCGATATCCAGCGTAGCGCCATTTTTCGGCGGCTATAGGAAGGAGAACATGGAACAGGAGGCATCGGCCAGCATAAAGCAGGCCGAATCTTACAAGGATGAAGTCGCCCAGCAGGTTTCCGCCGACGTTCAGAAAGGGGTCTCGGACTTACGTTCAGGTATGGACAAATTGCAGACAACGGAAGTCACTGTGCAACAGGCAGAGACTGCTTTGGACCAGGCCAGGATTCGCTACGAGGCGGGAACCGTCACGAATTTGGATCTTCTCGACGCGGAAACTGCGCTTGCCCAGGCAAGGCTGATGCGATTGCAGGCGCTTTATAATTTTGTCATGGGAAGATACGAACTCGAACAGGCTATCGGTGAAAGATCATGGTAGGAACAAGTTCGAAACGCCAAGGTCCAATTTCCAAATGCCGCCTTGTCCGGTAGGACGCCTTCGGCGCGGCATCCCGATGAGCGCCTTTGGTGCCATCCCGACACATAAAGTAATTGCGGCCGGGACATATAAATATTTTGGCGGGACAAATTACAATTTTCAAAGTCCAATGGAGATCTGCTTTCGTGGTTTGGAAATTATGAATTTGGTGGTTGGAACTTGTTCGTCCGAAGCACTCCTTTCGGAGAAACTTGGCGTTTGGAGCTTGGAGCTTTCTTTGTCATGAAAATTCTTCAATCTTGTGGTTCGCGATCGTGGGGCGGCCTCGAGATGCAGGCCCTCCTCATCTCGCGCGAGCTGAGGAAACGCGGGCATGATGTAAGTCTGCTCTGCGTCCCCAGGTCTGCCATTCTCAAGGAAGCCAATGCCGCCGGTGTGCCGGCGGTCGGGCTGCTGGGGGACGACAGGCAGGCGTTCGGTACCATCAAAGACCTCAGCAGGTTCCTCAAAAGTTACAACTTCGATGTGGTGCACACCCACCTCTCACATGACCTCTGGTGGCTGGTTCCGGCGCTGAAGCTCTCTTCCTCCAACGCAAAGCTGTTCCTCACGAAGCATATGGCAAGCGGGGTACGGAAAACCGACCCGCTTCACCGATTCCTCTACGGGAGGCTCCAGGGTATCTTCGCGATTTCCAACTACATAAAAGGGAGCGTGCTGAACACCTGTCCCGTTCCTGAAAAAGACGTCCACGTCGTACCGCCGGGCATCTCTCTCGAAATATTTGATCCATCTCTTTACGATAGAGCGGAAGTCAGGAATGAGCTCGGAATTCCGGAGGACGTGACCGTGATCGGGATGACCGGCAGGATAACTCCGGGAAAAGGACACGAGGAGTTTCTGAGGGCCGCAAAGAAGCTGATCGAGTGGAGTGAGCTGAACTTGTTCTTCCTCGTTATCGGAGGTGCAAGCTACGGCGAGGAATCGTTTGAGATGCAGTTAGAGGAGCTTGTCGACGAGCTTGGCCTCGCCAATGTAGTGCAGTTCACGGGATACAGAAAAGACATTCCTCGTCTTTTGTCGGCGATCGATGTCCTGGCCTTCCCGTCCCATGAAGAGTCTTTCGGCCTTGCTCTCGTGGAAGCAATGGCGATGAAGGTTCCGGTAGTTGCAGGTGCCAGCGCGGGCGTACTGGACATCGTGGTGGACCGTGAGACGGGCGTTCTGTTTCCCCCGAAAGATTACGCCGCACTTGCAGATGGAATTATGAATCTCGCGACAGATCCCGACAGGCGGAAGAGGTACGCAGCTGCGGGGCGAAAGCGTGTCGAAGAGCTCTTCAGTGTACAATCTCTCATTACAAACCTCGAGACATATTATGCGCAGTAAGTGCTGCGGAGAGTGAATAAATGAGCATTACTATTCTTGATGTAAAAAATCTCACTAAAGTATTTGGCGACTTCATGGCTGTCAACTCGATTTCGTTCGCCGTAGGATCGGGCGAAGTGTTCGGATTGGTTGGACCGAACGGCGCCGGGAAAACAACGACGGTCAAAATGTTGACCACACTTTTGCCGCCGTCGTCAGGCATGGCGACAGTTGCGGGCTTCGACATCGTCCACCAGGCACCGCGTGTCCGGCGGGTGATCGGATACGTTCCACAGCTTCTTTCTGCCGACGGAAGTCTGAGCGGTTACGAGAACCTTCTAATTTTCTCGAAGCTATACGACATACCTGCGAAAGAAAGAAAAACACTCATAAACGACTCGCTTCATTTCATGGGTCTCTCCGATTCTGCTGATAAGCTGGTCAGAAGTTATTCGGGAGGAATGATAAGGAGGTTGGAGATTGCCCAGGCAGTTCTTCACAAGCCCCACGTTCTTTATCTGGATGAGCCGACGGTCGGGCTCGACCCGGTCGCGAGAGATGCTGTGTGGAAATATGTCGGCGCCCTGGCGAAAAGCGGAACAACGATAGTCATGACGACTCACTACATGGAAGAAGCCGATGCAATGTGTGACATAATCGCGATCATGAACCACGGGAAAATTGCAGCGATGGGCTCGCCTGCGGAGCTCAAAGCATCGATACCGCAAGACGGTGGAACACCCGACCTCAATAAGGTATTCGAATATTATGCAGGAAACACATTAGAGTCGGAAGAATCAGGAAGGGAATTTAAAGATGTCTCAAGGACAAGGCGTACTGTCCGTCGGCTTGGGTGAAGACGGATCGGGTTACCGGTCGACTGTGTTCGGCAGAACGGCCAACTTTTTCGGCAAAACATTTGTGATAACGGAGCTCGAAGTAAGAAAGCTCCGTCACGATTACACGGAGCTCATCACTCGCGCAGCGCAGCCGGCGTTGTGGATGATCGTTTTTGGCGAAGTCTTCAGCCGCGTGCGCGCGATACCGACCGGCAATTTCAGGTATATCGATTTCATGGCGCCGGGTATACTGGCACAAAGCGTTCTGTTCATCGCGATCTTTTACGGCATTGCGATAATCTGGGAACGCGATCTGGGGATCCTTCACAAATTTCTGGCAAGCCCCACTCCGCGTACTTCGTTGGTTCTCGGCAAGGCGCTTTCGGCGGGCATCCGTGCCGTCTCGCAGGCGGTGATAATCTACATCCTGTCTCTCCTATTGGGAGTGCGGTTGTCATGGTCACCTTTATCCCTTCTGGGGATCATCGTCGTCGTAGTGATTGGGGCGGCGCTCTTCTCGACATTTTCTCTGATAATCGCCTGCATCGTTAAGACCCGCGAGCGATTCATGGGAATCGGTCAGATACTGACGATGCCGCTCTTTTTTGCCAGTAATGCGATCTATCCCATCTCCATCATGCCCGATTGGCTGAAGGTGATTGCGCATGTAAACCCGCTGACATATGAAGTCGATGCGCTCAGGGCACTGATGCTTGCCGGCGGCAAGAGCGTTTACGGAATTCTTTTCGACTTTGTTGCGTTGATTGTATCAATGATAGTGCTCGTAGTGATAGGCGCCAGGCTGTATCCGACGGTAGCAAGATAAAAGCGGAATGGTGGAATATAGAAATAATGGATTGTTGGATAATTGAGTGATGTGTGTAGGAGTTGAGACGTCTGTTGTAATGCGGTAATATCCGAAGACGAGACTGCCTGGGGAGGCCGGTGAGCGGAGAAACACTCGATAGAAGGAATCATTTCAAAAGGAGGAGAAAATGTCAGATAGAAAAAATTTCGTTGAGATAAAAGTGTCGGATGGCACAACCGTGGCGGCATATGTTGCCAGGCCGAAGGCTGCCGGTAAGCATCCGGGAATAATGGTGTTCCAGGAAGCGTTCGGAGTGAATCCGTATATTCGTGATATAGCCGACAGATTCGCCAGAGAAGGGTTTACCGCAATGGCACCGGAACTCTTTCACCGCACAGGACCGGGATTCGAAGGGAGCTATACTGACTTTCCCGGGGTCCAGGTGCATACGTCAAAACTGACAAACGAAGGCCTTGACGCCGATATCAAGGCGGCATACGAATGGCTTAAGAACGATGCGCAGACAGATCCACAGAAGATCTTCTCTATCGGGTTCTGCATGGGAGGACGCGTTTCATTCCAGGCCAACTCGGTTGCTCCGTTGACAGCGGCGGTTTCATTTTACGGCGGAGGTATCGCGCAGGGGTTGCTTGACCGCGCGAAGGACCTTCACGGGCCGAGCCTTTATTTTTGGGGCGGACTCGACAAACATATCCTGCCGGAACATACCCGGGCTGTCGAAGATGCACTACGAGGGGCAGGAAAGGATTTCGGGAGTGTAGTATTCTCATACGCGGATCATGGCTTCTTCTGCGACCAGCGAGCGAGTTATAACGAAAAAGCGTCTAAACAGGCATGGCCGATGACACTGGAGTTCCTAAGGTATCATCTTACATAAAAGCTGAATACTGGAGTCGAGACTCCGAGCAAGCCCGGATAATAAAAACCAAAGCCCAGGCCGCCTCACTGTTCCTCCATGTGGCCTTTTCCTTCGGGAATTTGTAATTTAACGAACGTTTGTTCCCTGCAGTGGCCGCCTAGTGAAAAGGACGCTCGGGGGTGTTTCGTGTTAATTGTTTTTCTCACAGTGGAGGTTCGCCATAATATGAAGCCTATTCCCGTTCTACTACTGGCGGCTGTTGTCATATCAGGCTGCTCTTCTTCAACTCTGGTAAAAGCAACGAAAAACGGGTCTTCTCCCGTTGTCACGCTCCGCAAAGAACTCGCAGCGCGTTTTGACGATCCGGAATTCTTCAATGCATTCTGGGGGGTCAAGATTCAGTCGCTGAAGACCGGCGAGATTATATATCAGCAGAATCAGGACAAGAGTTTTATGCCAGCGTCAAATTTGAAGCTGTACACCACTTCGGCTGCGCTCACGAAGCTGACTCCGGAGTTCAGGTATGTAACGAAACTTGAGACCGACGGAACTACCGAGAACGGCGTACTGGACGGCAACTTGTACTTAAAGGGAAGCGGCGATCCGACAATTTGCGGCCGCTATAACGGCGGAAACGTGATACTGACTTTTCAGCAGTGGGCGGACAGCCTGAAGGCGAAAGGAATTCACGAAATAAAGGGAAATATTGTCGGCGACAACAGCGCTTTCAACGGCAGCGATTATGGCGCCGGTTGGGCCGCCGACTACGAGACGGATTGGTACGCCGCTCAGATCGGCGGGATAGTCTTCAATGACAATTGCGTGGATATGACGGTTACTGCCGGCGATTCGATCGGCGCCCCGGCAAAGATTTCATGGAACCCTGATACCAAGTACATCACGGTCATCAACGAGACGGTCACGACTCCGCCCGATTCAAATCCCCCCGGTTACTACATTACTTTTCATCGTGCCTGGCGATCCAACGTCGTGCACGTGTCCGGCGACTTCCCGATTAACAAACCGGCCTGGCACGAGTCGATCTCTGTGGATAACCCGGCGCTTTATGCTGTGACGGTACTGAAAGAGGTCTTCGGGCATGAAGGGATCAAAGTCGACGGCGCTGCGCAGGACATTGACGAAGCAGCCGTGAAGCCGGACTATGAGAAGGCGACGACGCTCGCAACTTACACATCTCCTGGACTTTCCGTAATCGTGAAAACGATAAACAAGCGAAGCCAGAACTTATATGCTGAACAGCTTTTCAGAACGATGGGGATGGTTTTCTTCGGACACGGTAGTATGAGAACCGGGCGTTATGTCGCATATCCGCTTTATTCAAGCTGGGGAATCGACACAAACCGCATACAGATGCATGACGGCTGCGGGTTATCGCCCGACGACATGGTATCGCCATCGACGACGGTGTCTGTGCTGACGGCGATGTATCACAGCAGGGATTTTCAGCCGTTCTACGAATCGCTCCCGATTGCGGGCGTCGACGGTTCACTTCGTTATCGGATGAAAGGCACAACTGCAGAAAACAATGTTCATGCGAAGACAGGAACTATTGAGCACGTCTCGAGCCTGTCGGGTTACGTCACCGACAAGGACGGCGAGATGTTCGTTTTCTCAATAATGGTCAACCATTTCACGGTTCCCACCTCATTGGCGGAAAAGGCGGAAGACGGTGTCGCCGAAAGACTCGCCAACTTCTCCATGAAGGAGCAGTGAAAGTAGATGAAAGTCAAAGGTCAAAAGGCAAAATTCAAAAAGAACTTCCCGACGGATTAACGAAACGGCAGGCCCTTTTTGACTTTTGAATTATCACCAAAAACAGAAAGATATCAAGTCGAATATCATGAGCAAACTACTATCACCCATAACAATCAGAGAATTACAGTTCAAGAACAAAATTTTTGTTTCACCCATGTGCCAGTACTCGGGTAAGGACGGTGTACCGAACGATTGGCACCTGGTTCACCTCGGGAGCCGTGCCATCGGCGGTGCGGCACTCGTATTTACGGAAGCAACCGCGGTCTCGCCGGAAGGGAGGATATCGCCGGCCGACCTCGGAATCTGGTCGAGCGAACAGGTTGATGTCTTCAAGCGGATAACGGCGTTTATAAAAGAGCATGGCTCCGTGGCGGGTATTCAGCTCGCTCATGCCGGGAGAAAGGCGTCGACGAAAATCCCCTGGGTAGGCGAAGGTATGGTGCCGGAATCTGAAGGCGGGTGGGAAGTAATAGGGCCGAGCGCAGTGAAATTCTCCGAAAGCTATCCGCAGCCCAAAGAGATGAGCACATCGGATATTCGGGATGTTGTCAAGCAGTGGAGAGAGGCGGCTCGCAGAAGCCTCGAAGCCGGCTTCCAGGTTGCTGAGATCCATATGGCGCACGGTTATCTTCTTCACCAGTTTCTTTCGCCCCTTTCGAACAAAAGGACCGACGAATACGGCGGCAGCCTGCAGAACAGGATGCGCTTCCCGCTAGAGGTAGCCCGAGCCGTGAGACAGGCCTGGCCAGCCAACTTTCCCGTTTTTGTGCGAATATCGGCTACAGACTGGATCGAGCAGGGCTGGGACCTCGCGCAGTCGATCGAGCTTGCGAAAGAGCTGAAGAACGCCGGGATCGATCTCATCGATTCCTCTTCGGGCGGACTCCTGCCGGGCGCGAAGATACCGGTGGCTCCGGGCTACCAGGTGAGGTTCGCCGAGGAAATAAGAAAGCAGGCCGGGATAATGACCGGCGCTATCGGGATGATCACCGAAGCCGCACAGGCGGAGAACATACTTGTCACGGGCCAGGCGGACGTAGTGCTGATGGCGCGTGAATTCCTCCGTGACCCGTATTTCCCTCTGCATGCGGCGAAGGTCCTCGGCGACGAACCGGAGTATCCTAAGCAATACCTGAGGGCGAAGCCCAGGTGAAAGTCAAAAGGTAAGAATCAAAAGTAAAAAACAGATCATCCTTTCATGCAAGCGAGACCGGTTTCTTTTGACCCTTGACTTTTAAATTTTGAATTTGAAAAGGAGATGCAACAAATGAACACGCGATTTCTTGGAAACACAGGCGTTAGAGTTTCCGAACTCTGCTTCGGAGCCATGACTTTTGGCGGCCTGGGTTACTGGACCAGTATCGGTGAGGTCCAGCAGAAGGAAGCCGACGAAATGGTAAGCATTGCGATCGACGGCGGCGTCAACTTCTTCGATACTGCCGATGTTTACTCGGAGGGAAGATCCGAAGAAATCCTCGGGAAGGCGCTCGGCGCAAAACGGAAAGACATCATTCTCGCAACGAAGGTCAGAGGCAGGTCCGGACCCGGCGCGAACGACGTGGGCCTATCCCGAAAACACATTGTAGACTCGTGCGATGCCAGTTTGAGGAGGCTCGGCACGGACTATATCGACCTGTACCAGGTTCACAGCTTCGACCCGCGCACCCCGCTCGAAGAGACGCTGAGGGCTCTCGATGATCTGGTCAGGCAGGGGAAGGTAAGGTACATCGGCGTATCCAACTTCACGGGCTGGCAGCTAATGAAGGCGCTTGCGATTTCCGAGAAGCAGAACCTCGAGAGATTCGTTACCTTGCAGGCCCTGTATTCGCTCATCGCCCGCGATCTTGAAAACGAGCTCGTTCCTCTGTCGCTTGATCAGAAGCTCGGTATACTCCCCTGGAGTCCGCTGGGAGGCGGCTTCCTGACGGGAAAATACAGGCGCGGGAAGCCGCGGCCGGAAGGCGCGCGAAGGAGCGACCCGAGCAAGCAATTCCTCCAGTTCGACGAGGAGAGAGGCTTCGACATCGTCGACGAGCTCGAGAAGATCGCAAAGAATCATAACGCGACTATCACTCAAGCGGCGCTGAATTATCTGCTGAGAAAGCCCGGCGTGACCTCGGTGATTATAGGAGCGAAGACGAAAGAGCAGCTTACCGACAATCTGAAGACCTCCGACTGGGAGATGACTCCGGAGGAAGTGAAGCGGCTCGACGAGTTGAGCACACCGCCGAGGGCATATCCCTACTGGATGCTCAGCAGGCTGTATCAGGACAGATAAAAGTGAAACTCTAAATCCTAATTTCTGAACTCTAAACAAAGCGCAAAAATCAAAACGTGATATTTCTGGGCGCGAACTTTTGCGCCGTCGATTTTGGGCATTGATGCTTGTTTAGCATTTAGGATCCATCTCTGAAAGGCAGTGTATATGAAGCTGAAGGACAAAATTGCCATAGTCACCGGCGGCGGACGCGGGATCGGGAAAGCGATTGCAGAAGCATTCGCGGCTAAAGGAGCGAAAGTAATCGTCACCGCAGCGAGGCAGAAAACGGAAATAGAAGCGGTCGCGCTGAAGGTCCGCGGCATGGGCATTCTAACCGATGTGAGCAGCAAGGATGATGTGGAGCGGCTGATCGGCGAGGTCATTTCAAGATTCGGCAGGATCGACATTCTCGTGAACAATGCCGGCAGGGGAATGAAATTCGTGAACGACAAGTTCATGACGGAGCCAAAGCCATTCTGGGAAGCGGATCCGGACATCTGGCGTATGGTAATCGACACGAACGTCAACGGCGTTTTTCTAATGACCCGGGCGGTGATACCTCACATGCTCAAACAGAAGTCGGGGAGAATCATAAATATCTCGATGAACCATGAGACGATGAAGCGCAGGGGATTCACTCCTTACGGTCCGTCCAAGGCTGCTCTCGAATCGATGAGCATCATCTGGGCTCAGGAGCTCGAGGGCACTGGAATAACACTGAACGTACTTCTTCCCGGCGGTGCAACCGACACCGGGATGATACCTGATTCGTTGCCGGAGGCAATGCGGAACAAGCTCATCGACCCGGTGGTGATGGGTCAGCCTGCAATTTATCTTGCTTCCGACGAATCGGAAGGAGTGAACGGACAGAGGCTGATTGCTGTTGAATGGAAAGGAGACGCACAGCAATCAAAGCCGGTAACCAAATAAAAGCGATACCTCTCCAAGAGGTGCGTTAAGATTGTCTTTTAAAGGATGAATTCAGGGAGATCAATGAAATGGAATACCGCGAATTAGGAAAGAACGGCTTAAAAGTATCGGCGCTCGGCTTGGGCTGTATGGGAATGTCCGAGTTCTACGGCCCCAGAAACGATGAGGAGTCGACGAAGACAATTCACCGGGCGATAGAGCTCGGCGTGACTTTCTTCGATACAGCCGACATGTACGGGCCATTTGTCAACGAGGAACTGGTCGGGAAGGCATTGAAGCCATACCGGGACAAGGTCGTCATTGCGACTAAGTTCGGAAACGTGCGCGGGCCGAAAGGCGAGCGCCTGGGCGTCAGCGGTAAGCCCGACTACGTCCGCAAGGCGTGCGAAGCGAGCCTGAAGAGGCTGGGCGTCGACACGATAGATCTGTACTACCAGCACCGCGTCGACCCGTCAACGCCTATCGAAGACACGATCGGCGCGATGGCGAAGCTTGTCGACGAAGGGAAGGTAAGGTTCCTCGGGATGTCGGAAGCCTCTGCTGCGACTATAAGGAGGGCAAACAAGGTGCACCAGATAACGGCGCTTCAGACCGAGTATTCAATTTGGACGCGGGATGTCGAAACGGATGTCCTGAAGACGTGCCGCGATCTCGGAATCGGATTCGTTTCGTACAGCCCGCTCGGAAGAGGTTTTCTCACCGGAGCGATAAAGAAACCCGATGATCTGGATCAATCGGACTTCAGGCGCACGAACCCTCGCTTTCAAGCCGGCAACTTACAGAAAAACCTCCGGCTTGTGTCCGAGATTGAGAAGATAGCGTCCGAGAAAAAGTGCACGCCCGCGCAGCTGGCGCTCGCGTGGGTGTTAGGGCAGGGAAGCGACATCGTTCCAATTCCGGGTACGAAACGCATCAAGTATTTGGAAGAGAACGTAGGCGCTATCGACGTCAAGTTGAGTCCCGACGATTTTAGGAGACTTGATGAGGTGGCTCCTGCCGGAGCGGCGGCCGGACTGCGCTACCCTGAGGCAGCCATGAAGGCAGTGAACATCTGATATAAGTCAAAATTCAAAAGGCAAAAGTTAAAAAGTTGAAGGGTGTCGGCCGACAAATAAGGTCTCCTGGCCCGTCTTCATCATTTTTGACCTTTGACCTTTAACTTTTGAATTTCTTTCAGTTTGCAGGACATTTATCAGGAGAAGAAAATGGAATACCGTGAACTAGGAAAATCTGGATTGAAAGTCTCAGCGATGGGACTCGGCTGCATGGGGATGTCGCAGTCGTACGGGCAGGGGAACGACGAGGAATCTATTTCTACGATACACCGCGCGATAGATCTCGGCATTACATTTTTCGATACCGCGGATGTCTATGGAGCAGGGATCAATGAAGAGCTTGTCGGGAAGGCGTTGAAGCCGCATCGCGACAAGGTTGTCATCGCGACGAAATTCGGCAACGTTCGCTCCAAGGACGGTAAGTTAAGCACGGTAAACGGAAAGCCCGAATACGTGAAACAGGCCTGTGAAGCGAGCCTGAAACGGCTGGGCGTCGATACGATCGACCTCTACTACCAGCACAGAGTCGATCCCGACACGCCAATTGAGGAGACCATCGGTGCGATGGCCAGACTTGTCGAGGAAGGGAAGATAAGGTTTCTCGGCATGTCTGAAGCCGCCCCCGCCACAATAAGGCGCGCGAACAAAGTCCACCAAATAACTGCGCTGCAAAGCGAATACTCATTGTGGACGCGGGATGTCGAAAAGGAGATCCTTCCCACTTGCCGCGAGCTTGGAATCGGGTTTGTCCCCTTCAGTCCGCTGGGCCGCGGGTTTCTATCCGGTCAACTAAAGGACAGCAGCGCGTTCGGCGAGAAAGACTTCAGGAAGGACAACCCTCGGTTTATGGGCGATAATTTCGCGAAGAACCTTGAGTTTGTGAAGAAGGTCGAGGCAATGGCGGCCGAGAAGAAATGTACAGCCGCTCAGCTCGCCCTCGCCTGGGTGATGGCGCAAGGGAAAGACATTGTCCCGATCCCGGGAACCAAACGCCGGAAATATCTTGAGGAAAACGTAGCGGCGCTCGATTTGAAGTTGGCGCAAGAGGACCTCGTCAGGCTGAACCAGATTGCTCCGCCGGGGGTTGCATCAGGTGCACGTTACAACGACCAGATGATGAAGGCGGTCGACAGGTAGTTATACGTTTGCTCAGTCAATCAAGGAGCGGCGACCTGCCGCCGCTTCTTGTTCCTGGAATAGATCGGTCAATTCTGAGAAGGCTCCTGAAGTATTCCCGCCCTCCTCTGCTTTCGCCAGAAGAATAGAAAGAGGACCAGCAGGGCCAGAACGACAATTACAATCGCGTAAATAACTACGTGAGTCGGCCTTGCAGACGCCTCCCACGCGTCCAACTTCGACTGTAGCTGCGTTCGTTGATCACTTGTGATGATTCCTTCTGCGGCCATTAGAGGCAGCCATTGCGTTCCGACACTCGGATTCCAGACCGCGTTGAGGAAGTGATGCAGCCTGGATGTTTTCTCCGAACTTGGCGCGCTGGAGTCGCCTCCCTGCGTGTCGAAGAATTCACTGAGGCTGGCAACAAATTCATCGGCGTTGCTGAAAGGCCGGACTGCCACCTTATTGTCTGTGAACACCCCGTACAAGTTTGCCCAGAGCGACGAGTCTGCTACATTCCCCCATTTCGCTACGAGCGTGTTCACCTCGTCGATCCTTCTTTCTCTATCTCTCCTGTTCAGATATAATGCCGCCAATCTGGGACCGATGCCCTTCCAATATGAGCTGAACTTCTGTTGATCCTTCAGCATCTGGATGAGGTCTTTTGGGGGGAGCGGGGTGGTCCGGAGGAACCTGAGATTTTGCTCGGCTGCCTCGCGGATTGCGGCGACCACGTTGCATCTCTCAACCCGGGCGACGAGCGTCCGCTTCTGTCCCTCAGGGAGTCCACCGAGGTTGCTGCTGTATTGAGCGAACATGCTGTCAACGAGCGCAAAGATCGCTGCGTCGCGTGACCTGAGACCTACCGTGAGCCTGGAGATTATTTTGTTGAGCGAATCGACAACCCGTTTGTTGTTCTTCAGGGCCCCGGCCATGACATCGAGAGAAGCCATTAGCCTGGTGTTCTCACGCGCTATGCTGTCTACCTTCTCTGCGAGTGCCGCAACCTGCTGTTCGATGCCGGCGATTTTCGAGCCCTGCGATTCGATAAGACCGAGCCGCTCCCTTGTGAGCCGGAGGTCGTTTCGAGCAGACGCGACTTCCGCGTCATAATTCCTGGGGTACAGAGCCTTGTTGAGTAATGTCGTATCGGCCGCAAATTCTTCCTCCAGGTTCAGGAGCCGTGTGCTGATCTGATCACAGTCTTTCGACGTCTTTGCTTCTCTAATGGCTTCTCGTATCGCGTTGTACTTCGACTGAAAGGATTTCACGACTTGGTAGTCGGAAGGTTGTTGGCCGGCAGCCGTTGCCAAAAAGCCGAAAAGGAGAACGGCGATGCAGCCACGGACCGTAAGGTTCAGTATTTCTATATTGTGTTTCATCTCCCGCCCTCCTCTTGAATTCCATTTATGTTGAGGAAGATCGGCTTGTGGCTGCCGTCCAGGATCTCAATGTAAGGCGCCCTCTGATTGAACGCGGGAGCCGACATCCCCTTCTTTGAAACGAGGAACTTCCTGACCAGAGCAAGTCCGCCGTTCCCCTGTGAAAAGACGTACACGTTCTTGAATCTGGGAGCGGTAATGTAATAGTAACCGCGAATTCCACGGATCAGTCTGATCGGCTGGTTTGCAACGTGGACCGAGTCTCTGAACTCGGTGTACATGAGGGGTTTGATGCTGAAAGAGAGGCTGTACCTTTCCTCATGCACAAATCCTCTGGAGTCGGATTTCAACTCGTCCTCGATCGGCCACGAGAAATCGGCCGGTTTCAAGACAAGAGGTGAACATCCGGCAGCCATGATTGCCAGCAAGGCCAAGAACATACCAGAAGTTTTCATAAGCACTCCTTAATAATTTTGAGAAATTATCGAGTGCCAGCCCAAGGTCAAAAATCTAAAGAACGCCGGATTGGAAAACAAGCCTGGAACATTTGCCCTCATTCTCGCGGCTCGGAATTGCTGCCGGCCAAAGCCCGGCGGAAATAACGAGAAGGCGCGGCGTTCGGCCCGCACTCAGGCAGCGGATAGAAGATCATTGTATGCATGGCTTTCCGACTTTAGGCCGGGAGGTCTATCAGACGCTGTCCAATACCCGTGGCTCGGGCTGATGCGAGATAAGATACTTTCTGAAAACCTTCTGATAGGTGTTGGCGAGCGTGTCGCCCGGCGTGACAAGGACTCCCCATCCTCCGCGCGCCGGATTGACGGGTACCTCCCGCGGAACCTGGTTATCGCACATCGTCTTGTCCTCGTCGAGTACCTTGATGGCAAAATCTATCTGATCCTCGGGTGCCGGTCCGCGAAAATCCTTCGATATCGCGAGCGCCCAGAAGACGGTGCATTCGAACTTTGAGTTCGGACTCGGCACATGGATAAGTATGCGCTCGTCGCCGTCTTCGAACGTCTGTCGAATGGTCGTGAAGTTCGGCAGGTAGCATCTTTGCCTTCGGCGGTGCGCGCTCTGGAGTTTGCCCGGCTGTTCGTGCGGCGTCTTGAGAGCGGGGAAGGGAGCGTCCATCAAAAAGCCGTCGTCGAATTCGCTGATGCTCATCTTTGGGACGACGGAATCGGCGGCCTTGCCGAGCGTCGAACTGTGCGCGAAAGCGAAGTGCGTCATGTCGAGGTAATTTTCTATCTCACGTCTGAAACCGGACTTGAACGCCGTAGGCGGGCCGAGCGTGTACGTCCAGCTCGGATCTTCGAATTCCGGCACATCCGGCAGTACTCCGGTTTCATCCTTATCCATCTGAACCCATATCATTCCGTATCGGTCCTGGATTTCATAGCGAACAAGAGTCGACGCTTCGAGCTTGTTCGCGGGAGGGTCTATGAGCGACGGTATGTTCGTGCATGAACCCGCGCAGTTGAACCGCCAGCCGTGGTAGGCACACTGAAGCTCGTCCGAATCCACTTTGCCGAGGCTCAGCTTCATTCCCTTGTGCGGGCAGGAGTTTTCGGAGGCAAGGAGTTTGCCGTCGGAGAAGCGGACGATTACAATGTCCGTGTCGAAAAGTCTGTAAGTGAGCACCTGGCCCGGCGCTATGTCTCTCGAGAGAGCAACCGGCTGCCACGTCCTGCGCAGAACGCTGAACGGGAGATCTTCACTGAGTTCCATGATGCGAAAAGCCGCCTATCGTTTAATGTGGAGCATGATTACTGTTAGTCCTTTGACCGGAAAGGGCAATCTTCATTGAATCTAACATAATACGGAAATGAAGTGTTCCGGGATGTTACCGTACAGAGGTCCCGGGGTGGGATTGGATAGGCGATCCTCTTTCAGGCGGTCAGACTTCAGTGGAGACGGTTCTTAGTGTCCCATCAGCATGGGCCGCGTCCGGCCCGGTCTGCGCCGGACCGGGCACGATTGCGGCTTCTTTCTGCTCTTTCTTCGCAACGGGACGATTGGCCGGGAGGGAAATCCTCACTTAAGGTATTTCACCATCCAGTCTACCCAGCGGCGGTAGACGTCGGTCGTCCTAACGATGTCGCCGGGGAAGTGCGTGTCCGCCGGGTATACGAAGAATTCCGTCTGGACCCCGTTGTCCAGCAGGGCGTGATACATCTCGTAGCTGTTCACGATGGGCACGTTGCCGTCGCCAGCATCGCCCATTATGAGAGTCGGCGCCTTTACTTTGTCGGCAAAGATGATCGGCGATTGATCCCGCCAGATATCCCAGTACTTCTTGACCCACGGCGAGCCGCCGAAGAAGTACAGGTCGCCTGTCTGGTAGTAGGCGATCGTGTAGTCCATCACCCAGTCGTTCAGCGCGGCACCTTCGACCGCCGCCTTCCACTTGTCGGGATAGTAGCCGTTCAGCCAGGAAGTCATGTAACCGCCGTATGACCAGCCGGTGATCCCGACGCGGCTTTCGTCGATCATGCCTGTCTGTTCAACTTCGGCGACTCCCGCCATTACATCTTTTCCCGGCCCCTCGCCGGTGTCCCTGAAGATCGCGTGCTGGTAAGCATCGCCGAGGTTAGTGCTGCCGCGGTAATTCGGCTGGAAAACGAAGAAGTTCTGAGCGGCGAGCAGCTGCACGAGCGGCGAGAACCTCACGGTCGAGGCGCCTTCGGGCCCGCCGTGTATCACCAGAACCATCGGGTACTTCGCTCCCGCTTTGTAGTCGACGGGATAGGTGAGGACGCCGTCCTCGTCGAATTCGTTCGGCCCTTTCCAGTCGACGCCTTCAGTTTTTCCTATGGCAAGTGTGTCGACAAACGCATTGAAGTCTGTGAGACGTTCGGGCGATGATGACAACGATTTCAAGAGGTAGACTTCCGCCGGGTGAGTCGGGGTGCTTCCGATGAAGGCGATAACTCCGTTGTTCGATACGCTTACCCTGCCGCCTGCTTCCACATTGCCGAGGTTCAATTGCCGGGCAGCCCCGTTCACAGGCTGGTCCCATATGGCGGCGCGCGTTCCCAATTCGCCGGTGAGCAGCATCGATTTGCCGCCGGGCAGCCAGGTGTAGCTGTTGATGTTGCGGTCGAGTCCGCCGGTGGCATCGGTTATCGTGCCGTTGATGTCCACGTACACAGCGTTGCCGTTGTTCTGGTCGCCGTTGCGCGGGCGCATGAAAGCGAGTATGCCGCTGCCGGGGCCGTAGTCAGGAGTACCCGATCCCTGTTCATTGATAACCGTTGCGATCTTTCCGCCTGCCGTATCCACTTCTGCTATCGTGCAGTGCCACGCGCTCCCTTCCCATACCTCCGGCAGGCGCTGAAAAACGATGGCTTTGCCGTCCGGCGTCCAGGCAAGCGGGGACATTGTTTCCTGGTCCGAGCGCAGGCTCCACGTTCCCTCGGTGAGGCGTTTGGCCTTGCCGCCCTCGGATGATACAAGCCAGACATGCCAGGGCTGAAGCTCGGCGCGGACGGTGTAATTATTGTCGGTAACCCGGAAGGCGTCTTCATGGTGCTTGATGGCTTCCGGATTAGGAACAGTGTCCTGTGCCACAAATGCTATCTTCATTCCGTCCGGACTCCAGGTGAACTCTTCGACGCCGGTCTTGGAATCGGTGATGCGGACCGGGTCGCCGCCGTTCATCGGCATGATGAAGATCTGCGCCTTCTTCGAATCGGGATCCTCTGCAATGAACCCCAGTTTGCTGCCGTCCGGCGACCAGTGCAGGTTCGAGATGCCTTCGCGCTTATAAGTCAGGCTGCGGATAGAGCCGTCAGCGATATTGACGAGCTCGATTTCCGGCATTCGTTTATCCTTCTCCCAGTCTGCTCTCGACATTATGAAAGCGATCCGGCTCCCGTCGGAAGAGACCTGTGGGTCGGATACATTCACGAGCTTTCTCAGATCGGTAAGCTGGAAAGCATGTTCTTTCGTTTGTGCCGACACGACTCCCGTGGTTGAGACCAACAGCATGATGATGAAGATGCGGACGATAGAATTCATAAGTAGGCCCCGTGATTTAATTCTTTGATGAAGATTTGAACAATCTCTTGACTTCGGAACGAATCAAATATAGGCAGGGGCTGTCGTTGTTTCAATTTGAATGAAGGCCGGCAGAGCCTTTGTCAGGGATGTGTGGATTAAAGAGTTGCCGCTCGAGGGATCTAACTTACGTGCGAGGATTGCGGCTCTTCGCTGGAAAGTTTGAGATGCCCGGAGGAAGGTTTGGAAAGCTTGCCGGTTGGAGAAAAGTGCTCACCGGTTGTGGAGAAGGCCTTGACGGCTGGTGAGAAGAGCCTGCCGGTTGGAGAAAAGTGTTCGCCGGAAGCGCAGGACTATCTGCCGGAAGCTCAGAAGTGTTCACCGAAAGGTTCGAAATGTCCACGGGAAACGAACAGATCCCCAGTGGAAGACGGGAAACCCGCAAATTAAGTGGGAAAAAGAGCCTGTGGACGCACCAGGCGCCCTGCTTTTTGGGATGCGGGAGGCTGTTTAGTCCGGTCGCTTCAAGTACTGCGCGAGCTCTTCTTTTGACAGGTCCTCGTTCGAAACGAGTCTGTAGTGCTTTTCTGCAACAATCTTTATGTCGGCCCCGCCTTGCTCGAATTCAAATAAGGCAATCACCCCTTCTTCCATGAACTGAGCGCCAATTGACCTGCATGTAGCATTCGGAAATTTGTCCGCACAAAGGTCGAAGTCCTGTCTTATCTGAACACTCCCTATATGTTCTCCGGCCCCCTTAGCCTGTACCGGCATTACGTAATGCGCGCCTCTCTTATCGAGCCCAACATATAGTTCGTCCGTCTCTATCTGAACATTTTCGAGGATTTTGGTTCTCAGATGGTTTTGCATCGAATAGCAAGTGAGACCAGTGAACACATCTATCAGTCGATTGTATCTGATTTTTGCCAGCAGAGCCTGTTCATCCGAGAGTGCGTAACGCGATATTATCTCAGGAGTAGCATCCGGGATTTTGGTTTCTGCTAGATCGGGATTGGGAAAAGCGTTGAACTTCCTTGCAAGGAAGAATTTGTATTCACCCTTCCTCGTACCAAGGATGATCCATTCGTATCCCTCTCTTGCTTTGGTTCTAATCGAGTCCGGCAGGAGACGTCGGTACCTGAAGCTGTACAGCACATCGCCGACGTTTTTCGGCGCCTTCACTTTCAGTTTTGCAGCAGCCGTTGCTATCTCCTCTCTTTCAAAGGCAAAGCTCGTTACGTTCGGCCTGTAGTGCTCCTTGAAAATTAGCTCTATAATTCGCTCGTACGAGCTGCGATCATTTGCCATTTCTTCGCACCTTTCGATTTGGCCATTCAAGCAGAAGCACCTCTTCCCTCATCTGTTCCTTCGTAGCGCTTGCGAATCTTGTCCTGAACAAATCCAGTCCAAGCACCTTGTAGCCGAGAAGCTCGCTTATCTCCGAGAGCAGTTGGCCCGTCCTGATCATGACTCTCAAGTATGACGCCTGGTCACCGACGACGTAAGCGAGTTTGGCCCCTGGCCTCAGGACCTTGCTAAGGGAAGACAAGTGACGCGCCATTCCTCCGAAGTAGAGTTTCGTGACTCGTCCATACAGCTTTTCAAACCCCGAGTCCTTGTTTAGTTCGATTCGTCTTTTCTCGATTGCTTGTGATATCCGTTGTATCTCTTTATAGCTGGCAACCCACTTATCATCATCGTCGTTCTTGTACACGTTCCGCGTATTGGACCGTATGAGATTAGACTTGAGGGCCCGCAATTCCGCCTTGTCGTGAATAAAGCCGAGAAGAACCGATTCCAGGCGAGTGGTCCTTGTGTAATCCTTTTCGTTAGGGTAGGGAGGGGATGTGATGACCATGTCCACGGAATGAGCGGGAAGGTATTCCGAAATATTCCTTGCATCGGCCAGTACAATCCTGGACGGTGGGTACTTCTTGTGTGAAACGCCTGCAAGGTCTTTCGCCATCTCATTAATCTCTTGCATCCAGGTAGAGACCACCGGCACATCCGCTTTGTTTGGGCCGATGCCCACCTCCGGGCCGAAGTGCAGGTTGCTTATGGCAAATACGACCGCTTTTGAAAAAGCCAAAAACTCATGTCCCCGAAATCGTTCATGTCCGAGTTTCTTTATGTTTTCAAGCAGAATCAATGACTTGTGCAGCGGCAGGGGGCTGATGGAATTAGCCAGAAGGAGCTTCCCTTCATTTTCCGGGAGCGTCTGCAGCACCGTGTTCTTGGGCAAATCAGAGATAAACCCGGCATCGTTCAGGCCCTCCTTCTCTAATTGCGATAACGTCCGCTCTGCAATCGCTTCAGCATCCTCCCTGAGTTCTGCGGGATTGATTTCCCAATCCGTTTTGACCGCGCTTGCAAAGTGCGCGAACGGATTAGCTTCGACACCTACGGCCTTCAGTCTTGCCAGCTTGCCCTCCACCAGTGTTGTTCCGCACCCGCAGAACGGATCCAGGAGTACCGCATCTCCGTCCATCGAAAACTTCTCGATGTAGTTCCTTACAAGGTGAGGCGGAAAAGAAAGCACGAATCTGTACCACTCATGGAACGGCCGGTCTTTCTGGTCAATCCTGTTGCCCTGCGTGTTGTATCTTCGCTGTTTGGTGGTCCGGGGCTCCGGTTGAGCATGAGTTAACAAATCCTGGAAGAGCTCAGACTGTTGCTCGCGGACAGTTCTCGGTTTTCTTGGCATCTGGTGATCGTTTAGCATAATATAAGTCCCGTCACTCTCAGATGACAAACATTCAAGAAGGCATAGCCAACCGTCGGACTTACGTCAGCGATCGTGGGGTCCAGCTGCCGGTGCCGCCCCATCTTTCAGGGCGGCACCGAAGTCATTAGGTACTTTCGCAGCACGTCAGAACAGAAACGAAATACCCGTGAAGAGCCCCAGATTCGACGTCTCCTCGTCTCTTACGATACCGTAGTCGTTCTCCGTCCAGCTCTGTGATTGGTAGTTCAATTCCACCCTCACTATCACGCTTTTGCTCGCGAGGATTTTTGTCCCCGCCCCGAC
>JBJKQU010000247.1:0-7882 GCA_046705025.1 Candidatus Kryptoniota bacterium
AAAGAATACCGCTTCATAGAGGCTGATGTTGACAGATGGATTGAGGCGCATAAACACGAAAGCGAGTTCGACGCCAGAAGACTTGCTGACGAGAAGCTTCGTCGCCGTAGTAAGTAAGTTGCACGCCGACTAGCGAAGAACTTCGGAAGCAGAAAACGCTCCAACCAGATTCGCGATGGAAATAATTCATGTTCGATCTCACAAAACAGACATTCACTTTCAAAAATGAAAAGGAAAGACAATGGATGCTTTAGGAACTCGAGTAAAAAAGTTGCGGGAGAATCTTGGACTTTCGCAGGCCGAGTTGGCCCGAGCATCAAATTTGACGCAAGCTACCCAGTCCCGTCTAGAAGCAAACAAAATTTATCAACTCAAATCGGATAAACTAAAAACGCTCGCGGCAGCTCTGCGGGTAAGCGTCGATTTCTTGCTTGGCGAAAACGAGTCTCAGCGACCCGAGGATATAATTTCGCGGGACGCCGAAGCGCGCGATCTTATCACCGGTTACTCTCAAATGAATGCAGAACAACGTAAACAACTCAGGGACTTCGCTGAGTTTCTGGCCAAGAAGTAATATATATCTGGGACGGGGTTAACGAACCCGCCAATCGGTTTCATCCATCTGCTGGGCGTGACTCTTGCATTTCGCATGTGTCAACTCCAGCATCTATCCTCCGGCACCGCAAACATAGCCTTGAGAAAAGGGGTTCTATCGTCGCGGAGTCGGGCAACGTAGAATTGTTTCCTGAATAACCTTTCGTACCTTTAATGTGTGATAGGATAGCAGAGATGCTGTCAGAGCGCCGAGTTGGAGGCGCAGGGTAATAACAAAACTAAAAGAAACTTCACCCCCGAGAGAAACCGGGGCATAGTTAACTGATTCTTAACGAAGATGTGGAGTTTCCATATGTTTTGTTTGATGCTTTATTCAAGATCATGCAGGGGTTCAGCTAACCCTAAACTACATTTTGATGCCTTGCCTGCATACCAGAAGGCTTCGACGAACCCTCTCCTCGCTGTAAAATATTTTCTTCTACATTCTGAACGAGAGACAAACCGGGTCATTCCCAGCCGAAGCTGCAATTCTCTATTAAGAGAACCGGCACTTAGCACGTGGGGGGCGCAATGAACACGACGAGAATTAAATCTCTCCCCGATAAGCCGCATGTTGACAAATCGCATAAGAACGGTCTGAGAGAGGAAAGTTCGGAGGATCTCACCAATCAGGTAATGACGCATTTATCCATCAACAGCACACAGCAACCTGGCACGATTCAAATGGTTCTTGATGTGACTGAAGCCATGAGAAATGCCGTGATGCTGTTAGAGAAGAGACAACTACCGGTTAGGAAATGGTACATAGAAGGTGGGAAGAAGATAATCGATGCAGACCAGGAATAGAAAATCTTTGAATTTCGGCTGTTTTGCCGTGCCCGGGACAGGATTTGAACCTGCACGTCCTTGCGAACACTAGACCCTGAATCTAGCGCGTCTGCCAATTCCGCCACCCGGGCAAATCAATCTCAACGATTTTCAAAAAATCACGACCAACTTATGACGGAAAAAAAGAAATATCCGCCACGTGATTCAATCCTTGATCATGATTGGTGTTGCGGTGTAAAGATAACGCACGGAAGGCAGTAAATCAATCGTATTTCGCCGTAGGGCATCAAGATGCATTAACCTTTAAGCAGATAACTTCCGGGGAGCTGCCGGGAAGTCGTTGCCTCATAATCCAGGTAACCTCCCGGCCAGAGGGTGTTGAGCCGGTCGGTCAAAAAGTGGTCTTCAAAAATCTCAAGAATGATAATTTCTCACGGTTTGGACCACCTGGAACTGAAGTTACTGGATTTGTCCGGCCAGTCTCGAAGCACAGGAAAATGATCCGGGTGGTATTCGACGGCGAACTCCCGCGCACTCCTGTTCGCCCACCGGGCCAACGACGGACCTTACTCAGACACGCGGGAGCTTGCCACTTCCTCTTTGTCCCCGGACCTTGAATCGACAGCAGCCCCGGCACTTTGTCTGTGAACCGCCTTCTTCCCCTTTGCCTTTTTCTTTTCTATTCTGAGAAAGAGAATAGGTATAATGCACAACATCATTATGGCAAAGGCAAAGAAGAACGTATCGTCGGTTGCTTGTACGATCGCCTGCTTGGTTACGTCGGAGATTATCAAGGCTTTCGCTCTTGCCGCCTCCAGTGAAAGCGGCCCTGCTACCCTGTAGGTTGCGAAGTTCCTGAGGTTGTTAAAAACATTCCTGTAAGCCGTTGAATACTGCGAAACCGCCTGTCCGTTAATGGCGGTGTGGAAATGCGTCCTTTCGGTGAGAATCGTACCGATCAGCGCGACCCCGAAACTCCCGCCGACCTGCCGTATCACGTTGAACAAACCCGACGCCTGCCCCATGTCTTTCATCTTGATGTCCTTCAGCCCCATGGTGGTAAGCGGAGTGAACATGAATCCCATACCGATACCACGAAGATATATCGGAAACATCACCTGCGACCGCATCGAAAAGAGAGAAAGAAAACCGTTCAAGTACCAGCTCCAGCCGAGCAGGATAACCCCGGCCAATGCCACAAGCTTCGGATTGATTTTGTCGGTCAGCACACCGGAAATCGGTCCTGCGATGCCTTGAATGATTCCCATCGGAAGGTAAACCGCGCCCGCCTCGTAAGGCGTGTATCCCAGCGAGGTCTGAAGATAAAGCGGGAGGAGAAAGATACTCCCGAAAACGGACAACCCGAATATGAAGCGTACTATATTCGACATCGAATAATTGAAACTCTTGAAGAGCCTGATTTCTATCAGCGGGTGCCTCGCGGTGAATTCCCTCACCATGAAAACGACCAGACCTACAAATGAAATCGCAAAGTTCGTCATAATGAACGTCGACGTCCAGCCTGCTGTGTTCCAGGCTGCATTCCCATCCGCGAGCGCCAGCAGCAAGCAGACCATGAAGGCAGTCATGGATATGAACCCTATCAGGTCAAACGAACGCGATTTTTCCAGTTTGTACGATCTCAGGATTATCCAGGTAGCTATTATCCCCATGATGCCGATCGGGACATTCACAAAGAATATCGAGCTCCAGTCGAACCTATCGACCAGGTATCCTCCAACAAGCGGTCCCAGTGAGACTGAGCCGGCAGCCGCCACCGACCAGAACCCCAGCGCCGTTCCGCGCTGGTTGGCCGGAAACTCACGCAACACAATGGCCATACCAACCGGCATAAGCAGTCCCCCTCCGAGTCCCTGTAGCACGCGGAAAAAGATCAGCATGTTCTCATCCCACGCTATCCCGCAGAGAAACGATCCGACGGTGAAGATGACGAGGGCCAGGATGTAGATCCTCTTATATCCGAAATGATCCGCGAACCAGGCGGACGCAGGAAGCATTACCGAAAATGCTATGAGGTAGCCGTTCAGGACCCATTCGGCCGTGTCAATTGGGATCCCAAAAGTCGCCATTATTTTCGGAAGCGCCACGTTGACTACACTAGCATCGAGAATGACCATCGACGTCCCGATCATCACATTGGCGAGCACCCACCACTTGTAGGCTGAGTTGTCTGGGTTCCCAAACGCGCTCTGTCCACGCGCCGCTCTGCCGTTTCCGTTCGATCTGTCGCCGTGACCGTTTAGTGGATTGTGGTTATTATTATTGTTCACCTGGTCATCTGCTCACTTTCGCTTCGCCTTTTCCTTCAATACTTGGGAAGGGCCACCCAATTATACTGCCCCATTTACACGCTCGTCTTGCTGTCGATTCATAATCAAACCAGTTACAGTCGCGGCAAATAACCGCTTCACACTCATGATCAACAGCGACAGTCTTCACCTGTCTCTCTAAATTCAACATTCTTTTGGAGGGTCTGAGTTTCCTGATGTTCTGGCTTTTCGAAAAGAATGGGGAAAAAGCTGCAGCTTCAGACTACAATCAAACGCCTAGCAGAGGGTTGGAGGACCTTTTAACATGCCCGCGAAAAACGCAAATGAACACGAAGACAAAGTACTTTCGCGTGTTTTGTGTGTTTCGTGGGCTGATGTTTGCCATCTTTCAACAGCCCGATAGAGTTGTGTCTCGGAAATTCCTTTAATAAGTCAGACTTCAGATTCCTTCATAGCATAGCGAATGTCAATATTTTTGCAGGAATAATTCCTCATAAAATCTCTGAGACGCACCAATAGAAGACGATGAGTAAACTGAGGAATAAACCGCCATACCCGCCCGTTGTCTTCACCGTAAGCCCCATCATAAATTCCAGCGCTCACCTCTCCTGACGCAAAGTCCCGTGCTCTCTAAGCCCCGGGCACCTCACATGACCGGGTCACCCGTCTTACTTTGCACCACAAACCCGGAACCGGCCGTTATGATTGGAATGATCAGGTATGTCAGACCGATATCCTTGATGTAATCGATGAATGCCATCTTCATGGGTCCGAAATTGAACATCATCTGGTCTATCGCAAAGCTCACCAGAAACCATGTGATGCCGATTAGAAGGCCTTCCCTCGCGAATTGAGACTCTACTCTCTTGAAGTGCAAGAATGCAAAAAGCATGACGCTGAGAGTCAACACAACAGGCATGATAGATTCGAACAGCGGCCGATCTGTCTGTCGGATCGGAAATATGATGACCGAAACGGCGAAAGTGATCAGCCAAATAAAAACTCCGTACAGCACAACGAACTTAGCCGATTTCATAATTCACACCTCCTTACTCAGATCATAAGTTCGCAAAACATCATCTTCGCCAGGCGTTTCCGGCCCCATATTTTAGTGTCCGTTCATCCCAGCCGGTGACTTTCATCGTTACACTATTAAAGACGACCTCCCGCCGCCCATAAGCCCATATAACCAGCTCACCTCCAACGCTGATACCGCATCCATTCGGATGACCCAACAGCCTGACGACATTTTCCCCCGAAAGGCCGATCTTCAACTTAGGCCAATTTTGTTTTACCCGGACGCTGTCCCAGAAATAACCGGGCGGGAATTTAATTGTGTCCTTGTAGACCGTGAATCCGGAGACAATTTTCGGCTTGTTTGCATCTTGAGCGCGAGCAGCAGACGCGTATCCTGTAGCCAGGGTCAATGCGGCCCACATTGACAGTCTTGGAAGCCAACAATCTTTCAGCATCAGTAGCTACCTTCTTTCCTGGCCAACAGACTCCGTTAAATAAGCCATACCCTTCAGGGACGAAATCCTTTTCGATATCGGCGGATGCGTGGCGAACAAATCGGCGACCGCCCCTTCCTTAGCGTTCATCTTCTTCCCGAGCGGATCGACGATGCATAGATGGGCTGACCCGCGCTTGATCGAAGCAGTCGGTGCGGAGGCATCTTCAAGCTTCTGCAGGGCACTTGCAAGTGCCAGCGGGTTCCGCGTCAGTTCGGCGCCGGAAGCATCCGCAAGGTACTCTCGTTTGCGCGAAACGGCCATCGCCATAATCTGCCCGATCAACGGCGCAAGGATAACGCCTATAATCCAAAGTACAAGGAAAATCAGAGCTGCCGCTCCTCCTCCACCGCCTCCAGACCTGCGGGATCGGCGTCGCCCTCCTCCCCAAAGCATCCCGCGCCTCGCCCAATCGGACAACAACAGCAGCGCGCCCACCATCGCCGCGATCACTGTCATCAGCCGTATGTCGTAGTTCCTTATGTGGCTCATCTCATGAGCGACTACCCCCTGCAGCTCGTCGCGATTCAGCGAATCGAGAAGTCCCTGTGTAACAGCAATCGAACTGTTGTCCGGATCTTTACCCGTCGCAAATGCGTTCGGATCTGGATCGGGTACAACATACACCTTCGGTTGCGGCAATCCGGAAGCAATGCTCATCTCCTCAACTACATTGATGAGCTGCTTCTGTGCGGGATTGTTCGGATCGGCGGGGACAGCGTCGGCGGAATTCAACACCGCCTTCGCGCCGCTCTTCAGGCTCCACATTGCAGAGACTCCGCCGAATCCGACGGCGATAACTGTCCCTATCGGAAGAAAGAGATCCCTGCCCACCGTTCCAAGATAGAACGCGTCGAAACCGAGACCGATGAATCCCAGAAACGCGACAAATGTAACCATCACAGCAAGCGTCGCCCGCTTGTTGTGATCCTGTTGCTCGTAAATATTCCTGGCTTCAAGCACGACGGATGTCCTGTTTAGACACTAGAAGTCCTGACCTCTCCCCTCGCGACTCGCGGGAGTGCCCGGCGCTTGTTCTACTTCTTCAGCGAAAGGTCAACCTTCGGCACTTCGCGTTCGGCTTCCGTCTTGATCTCGAAGAGCTCGGCCGTGGTGAAGTTGAACATGGAAGCGATGATGCTCGCGGGAAATACCTGCTGCGCGATATTGAACTTGGTCGCGATGTCGTTGTAGAACTGCCTGGCGAAAGAAATCTTGTTCTCCGTGCTCGTCAGCTCCTCCTGGAGCTGCTTCACGTTCTCACTCGATTTAAGCGTCGGGTAATTCTCGACGAGCGCGAACAGCTTGTTAAGAGCTCCGGTCAGCACATCTTCCTTCCCTGCTGCATCGGCAACCCCTTTAGCGGAAATGGCGCTGTTTCTGGCTTGTATCACCTTCTGGAGTGTCTCCTGTTCGAACTCCATTATGCCCTTGACCGCTTCCACCAGGTTGGGAATCAGATCGTGCCTTCGCTTGAGCTGGACATCGATCTGCTTCCAGCCGTTGGCGACCTGATTGCGAAGCCTGATCAAGCCGTTGTATTTCGCGATAACCCATAAAACGGCGAGTATCGCTAATATGATGAGTGCATACACGACAAACATCTTCAGCCCTCCTTAGAACGTTTCCAACGGTAAAGTAAGAGTTTGTGAACCCTAATTCAAACAAAACTGTCTCTATTTTCCCAGATAATTGATGTACAGCTCGTGCCGAAGAATAGGATCTTGTTCTGTTTCAAGCCTGGCGGTTACTGAGCTGAGTTCCTCTGACCAATCATATCAGACTCGCCTTCGCCATCGGTTTCCCGTCCTGGTCGAGAAGCGTGCCCGTGACGACTGTCTGTGCGGGCAGCATGCCACTTGAGAGGAGACAGAACGCGAAAAAGCTGAACAACACTTTCACACAGCCTCCTGATTTTTATCTCTTGGATGCGACGCCGAGTTATTACCGGACATACGGCCGACAGGTGTCGCTTGGTTTTAATCCTAAGCTTTTGTACGTGCCTGTTTGAGCAACAAGAGTACACGCATCACTGAGACTCCTATGCCTGCTCCGCAGACCATCAATCCGATCACCTGAACAGTTCTTACATTCTCCACAAAAACCGTCAGTGCTATGGCACCAAACACGATAATCATGGCAATATTCCACCAGATAACCCTTGTTCTCATATCCCCCTCCTTCTTTTCGTAAATACTTGTTTCAAAAGGTGACCGCGAATTCTCTCCTTTCCGACTGCGGGCTGGATTGCCTGGCCAGACGGGTCGCCTCATTGACTAACCGAGGAGTCGCCCGTGTCCGAGTGCCCGCGGAGTGCTCGGTAAGATCCTCACTCTCGCACCCGGAATCTATCCGGACTCCTCCCGCGTTCGGGCACATCACGCCTATCCGCCCTCCAGGACCAACCGCGCAAACGGTTGAATCTTGCCTTTAGCCTCGCTATCCATCAACCACTGCCAGCTGATTGATCCTTCAAGGCCTGCCCGTGCCGTTTGTCATCTCGCGCATAAGCAAAATGCTTACTAACAAATAATCGAGTAAAGAAAAGATCGCGGACAGGCAAAGATACGGCAGAGGTGTTCAGGTGTTCCGATAAGGACACCTCAAAGCGACTGCACTGCCACCATGGAGATCGTGAGACCGAATGCAAGGAAACAAAGGAAATATTTTTCCTGATGCGATCGTCTTTTCTCTTGA
>JBJKQU010000248.1:0-6807 GCA_046705025.1 Candidatus Kryptoniota bacterium
ACTCTCTTCATCCACCGGACAGCGTAGTGACGAACGCAACTGAAACCCCAGGGTGCGTCGGCTTCCACCGGCGCACCCTGAAATCAAAAGGAGTAATCATTATGGAAGTCGCAACAATCACACAGGAACCGGATACCGAGACAAGACTTCAGAGGGCTTTTGAGAGGTTGATCGAAATCAAGCATCAGAAAACGCTTCTCGACACCGAAGAGCAACTGATCAAGGACGATGCTTTCGATTACCTTACCGGTGTCGCGCACACGACCTCCGGCCGCTTTGTTGCCAACGATGTCACCGCTGACGTCTATGTCTCCTACCGCCCGCAACGCGAGTACGACGCCGAAGAGCTCCAGAAGATCAAGCATCTCGAGGAGCAGTTGAGCCAGGCGAAGAAAGTCGGCGTCATCATCCACCAGACGCCGTACCTAGTTGTGAGAATCGTCCCTTCATAAAAAAGGCCCCCGAACCGCAAAGTGGGATCCCGCCTCAGTCGCATCACGGAAGCGGGACCACCGACTCCCTTTACCTATTTTGTTGCTATTCTCTTCAATCTTGTCTAATCTTAATCAAAATTGGGCAGAGCGGAAAAAGATGAAAAAGAACTTCGCGCTGGTTCGGACCATCCATTCCAAAAATCTAAGCAGGATTGAAATGGATCCGTCCGATCATTCGGAAATCCACATACAGGCTTTGGATAATTCTCCGAAAGGAATCAAAGACCTATGGGACGATGGTGATATCCGACTATAGGGCCGAAACAGATTCATCAATTCGTGTTTTTCTGGTAGCTAGGCGAAATGGCGGCACTCAGATTCCACCATTGCTAATATCCTGTCAGTAAACAGAAGTAAATATGAAGCTTGAATCCACGTACTATGACATGCTGAAGGAGCGAGACCCACGCCTATTCAAATATGTCAGTCTTGAGCTTGCCAACATAAGAGAGAAAGGTTTGGGCGGCCCGTTCGGTGATGTCGAACAATTCCAAGCCCACTTCGAGAAATATTTATCGGAATTCACAACACTGGTTAGAGAAGATGTCAGGAGGCGACTTGGCTTTGTGCCACCGGATTTCACCCACATGCAGGAGTTCATTCAACTGCTGTCCATGAAAGAAATCGACTATCTCACGGTTACCAACTTTGAATTATTTGGTCGAAAGACTTTTTTCTTCGCTGACAATTTAGTGGAACATCTTTCGATGACGGAACTAAATGCCCCCTCGGATTTTGTGCGCCCACCATTTGCTTGTTGTTTGTTTGTGTATCACAGCCGTCTCGCAATTGAGGCTTTTTACCGCATCAGTAAGGCATCGCCACCTGCCTATAATGCACCGATAAATGTCTTCGTTGTTCAACGTCCTGCCGAAGAAGGTCGGCGTAAGCTGGTTTTTGCCTGCCTTCATGGAAACCGAGAACATACCAACGCCTTTGTCAAACGAGAACTTCTCGTGCGGGACGACTGGACCATTGAGCAAATGCTAAAGACCGATTGGGCAGACATATATAAAGACGAAGGTGACGAAACCGAATTTGTGGATGAAACCAAATTTTATAATGAAGGCATGCTATTTTTTCGCATTCTCGTAAACAGTTTGCTTTATCTGGGCTCGAACGACGCTGATACCATTAACTGCCTTTCCCCCCGCGCCGACATTATTCGCAAGCTAAACAACCAAAGATTCCGCCGTCAACATCAGAAATTGAACAAGCAGATGCAGACACTTTCATCGCTCAACTATTCACTTGTTGGAAGTAAAGTCGGCTCAATTATTATCAGTAAACCTCAGTTGGATAAGGGTACTCTGACAGATGTTCCTTCTAACCGAAAACTTGGCATTCGCTTTATCGTAAGAGGACATTGGAGAAATCAACCCGTTGGCGAAGGTAGGAAAGAGCGTCGACTTATTTGGATTAAACCGTACTACAAAGGGCCAGAGATGGCAGAACTAATTAACAAACCTTACGAGGTCAATTGAGGTGTGCCGCCACTTCGCCTAACGCGGCAAAAGACGCTCCTTTATTCGAGCACCGCGTTCAACCGTCAAGTAACAGAGGGCCACATTGGAAAACAAAAACAACAGCTTAGAAGAAAAGTATCCGTCTGTGGATTTAGCTTATGAAGTTACGCTACGTTCATACGATATGGCGTTGAGACGTTCCGACTTCATAGATGACAGTGTCGACAAACTTTTCACATGGTCAAGCGGCATTAACGTTGGGGTCTTGACAATCGCATTTACGAGGCTAGGAGTAACAAATCTGAACGACTGGCGATTGGTAATTGCAAGCGTGCTTTATGTCACCATGATTGTGCTGGTTTTTACGGTGAAGCTGGCAGGTTGGTTAAAGGTCATAAATCCAAGGACACTGTGGTCCGAGTGGCTTCATAAATCGCATTGGCAATTCCAGAAAGGGATTATCGACTGGGGAAGCCAGCATTTTGTGTCCAACATGACTCTCGTCAAGAAGAAAGCGAAACTCGCAGGGTATGCTTCGTTCAGCTTTCTTCTTGAGATGGTGGTTCTGGTGTGGTGGGTATTATCTTCACTTCATCAGCATTAATATGGTCGCTGAAGTCAAGCGATTTCGTCAGCCACATAGGATTCGTGGATGTCTCGGCCGGAGGAGGGGGTGGATTTTCGGATGATGAATCGGCTGGTAGTTGCCCCTGAGGAGAAACCTGTTCCTCCTGAGAAGCGCTGGTTTGGTCATCATCGGCCATGATCATCTCCTAAGTAATTGTGATCCGTTTCAAAGCAACGAATGAATTTACAAGTATTTCAAGACAGAAAAAACTCATTCCAACCTTCGATAGTTTCTCGCCAGTGGCCGTCAGTTTGATCTTCAGGGTTAACATACGCCGGCCATGCCACTCGCTGCCTGGATCCGTGAATTCGATGCGGCTTGGGATGGACTTTTGTGGAGCCAGATAGTATATTCATATGAATTTCGGCTGTTCTCAAAAGCAAGTTTGACGGAGTTTATGATGCCACAAATATGCCACATGTTGGACACGTTTCGGTATAAGAGCGTATCTGCGAGTATCACGAGAACTGCGAAACCAATATGAAATCGATGTTTTAGCGAGGGGTCGTAGCTCAGTTTGGTTAGAGCGCCTGCCTGTCACGCAGGAGGTCGCGAGTTCGAGCCTCGTCAACCCCGCTTATTTCCCCCATTTTCGAATCCCCTTCCCGACTTTTCGACTCTCCGACTTGAAATGAACTGTACAAAGTGTACAGTCGAGTGTACAGTAAAAATTTCCGATCTCCGACGGCTGCCCGTTTCACAATCTTACCTTCCAAATCTGCAGTTAGTCCAGACCACGGTTGCTGCCGGCGATTGTCAATGCTTGATTTCATTTATAGATGGACTCCCAAGTCATTGCATCCAATCTACCAACATCGAATCGACTCCGCAATACTCGATGCCCTCATCCGCACGTTAAGTTGAAGTAACTCAAAGTCAGATCCAATCGCCTGAGAACTCCACGACCACTTGGACAACACATAGTGCAACCATTGAATCCGCATTCGTCCGTGCTTTTTATCGTTTCGTTCCGAAGATTACGACTTCATAGTCCTGTCTTGGCGGGGGGTGGCATTGGGGCACGTTAACACACTCTCGTGGAATTAAAGATAATAGGCTTATCACTAGCGCAGGCGTAAGGCAGGTGCCCGGAGGAAAAGAGAGCGAAACTCTGTCCAAAAAAGAATTCCATCTGCCTGCCATGTAACGAAACTTGAAATCAAACATCAGAGAACGCTTCTCGACGCAGAGGAGCAGCTGAGTCAGGCAAAGAAAGCCGGGGTAATCATCTATCAGGCTCCGTATCTCGTTGTGAGAATCGTCCCCGCATAGTCGGGGGTCCCTCCAGCCGGAAGATCGCCGTCTCACCTTCGATAATTCAATTCAAGGCGGGATGGCATTCGAGAAAGAACACGGAGAACCAATTGCACTTGCGCTCTATACGCAATCTACGTATATTCATTCGTGGACCTGATAGAATTCTGCGAACTTCCCTCTTTCACAAATACGTTCTCTGATATAGCTACTGACGAGGAGCTACTTGAATTGCAGCTGGAGCTTTGCAAAAACCCTGAGAAAGGTGATCTTGTCAAAGGGGCAGGAGGCGCGCGGAAAGTCAGAATGCGTAGGCCGGGAAAAGGGAAAAGTGGAGGTGCACGGGTCATTTACTATTGGCAGGACGATGAAGGCGTAATCTGGCTTATCAAAGCGTATGCAAAGAACGTTGCGACAGAATTAACAGCAAAAGAAAAGAAGCAGATCGCTGCTGTTATTGAAGAGATAAAGGGATCAACCTATGAAGAATAACAATAAAGGGAACGACATCTTAAAAGGGTGGGAAGATTTCAAAGCCGGTCGGGTAAAGCTCCGCACCTGGACTGTCAACAAGAAGACTGGTGAAAGGACCCTTTCTTATACAGGGATTGAGGACTTGCGGAAGAAGAGAGCGGAGACACTCCGCGTATTGCGATCTAAGGAACTCAAGATGTCCCAAGCTGAGCTCGCTCAAGCGATACATGTGAGCGTCAGGACTCTCCAGGGCTGGGAGATCGGACGAAGCCTTGTGCCCGAGCCTGTAATACTTCTTGTCAAGGTCCTCAAGAAACACCCTGAGATCAAAAAGGAGCTGGTAGAAGCCTAGTCTGCCACTCTCCGACGAGACTCCCCCCACGACTGTATCATGATCCAGAACTTTCTTGGGTGATTTTCCATGGCGATAATCGAAACCAAATCTGGACTCTCCCATACTTCTCAGTCACAGAAAACCTTTCAAACTGTAGCAGAATTGCCACTTTTGATTATCATTAGCGCCATAATTCTCCCTGTCACGCTGAAGTTCATGAGCTTGAGAATCGTCGCGCAAGCTATACTATGGGTGTGACAAAGAACGAGTCGGAAATCCCCTACTGTAAGCGCGGACACATTGTCAATCGTGTTCTCTGATGAGACCTTCCAGAATATCTCTTTAGACCCAGTTGCCGGAGGCTTTCCAATTTGATTTGGGTGCTTCTCTCTCCAGAATCGCGTCGAGAATAGGCACAAGAAACCTCTTGATGTCGCCGATAACCTCACAAAGATCCTCAGAAACGTTTGTCAGTTTGGTCCTCTTGAGGAACGCCTTCCACTGCGTTTGCTTGTTCTTATCCGTGCAGAATTCTCTGTCAAAAACTTTAAGATCGGATGTCAGTGCGGTGTTTCTGTTCTCAAAAGTCTTTTCGATTGCCTGAGCCAAATCTTCGCCTTTGAAATCAAACATCTCTGACACTAGCCAAATGTCATAGAAATCCTTCATCCTGCTGTTAAGCATTCCAAGCTTGACCATCGCCTGAAATTTTTCCGCAATAGCTGATTCTTTTGTGTAACCCGAAAACTTAGTGGCCGGAACATCCAGGATCGTCGGGTACGAGATCTTCGCCGGACGCGGACTGACTATGTCTCCAAATCCGATGTCGATCTGCAAACTCACTCGAGCGTTTCCGAGGGTACCACGAAGCGTTAGCCTCACTCCTTGATAGTCCGCATCCTCCGCAATCGGTTCCCCGACCACGCTATTGTCATCGAATAACATCCCGTCCGGTTCCACTCCAACCTTGCAAGCATCCTTCATGACTTTGACAATCTCATCGATATCATTGCTGGTTTTACCAAGCAGATCTATGTCCTTCGTCGGTCGTGATGCTGGCGCGCCCCAGACGGAGAACATCAATGCCCCCTTAAGAATGAACTTGCTGGCATGAGGTGTCTTCGACAGCCGGTAGAGAAACCGCTCCATCGCAAAGTACTGGAGGAGCTCGTTGAACGGACGAGCGGTCTCCGTCGCCTTGTTCAGTAGCTTCTGATGAATCGATGCTGGTAGGTTTGTTATACCCTTTGCCATTTAGAAGATCGCTTCAAGATATGGTCGCATCACATCCTTTACCCGACATATCGATGCGAACTTCACCAGCTCGTCCGGCTTAGTATTCTTTCGCTGCCGGTAAAGACGAAGAGCTTCTACAGCGGTATCAGTTCCGATTTTGTTCCTGAACTTGAAACAATCTGCAAGGGTTTTTTCGGCTGAATATACGCGGACTTGTATCCCGTCTATGCTGTGGGTTTCGATCCCCTCCGTAAACGCCTTGCCTTTGAAGCGGTATGTCTTAAACGGAGGATGTTCCAGGCGTGGTTCTTCGGCTCCGGTCGGGAGAGCGATCTCGACTTCGTGCGGAATGTGAGTCGTCAGATCATGAAACGAGAGCGCGGAGAGAAGGCATATGACTCCCGAGGGTATCCTGGTAGCCACTTTAACGAGATCCGGGTTACTAAGAGGATGGCCATCAGCAATCCTAAACACTCCCCTACTGAGCCTTTCGAGCCTCCCATCTTTTAGAAGGGAATAGAGTGTTTCCGGGTGTATTCCGGCACGAATGGCCTCAGCTGTTCGAAGGATGCCGCCATTCTTTTTGAAGGCCAGAACGGCCTTTTCCTTCGACGGGGTCATCTTTTCTCGGGTTGATGCCATGACAAAATTACCTATACTTATTGATTTCGATAGGTAATATTGTCGGTGACAAAATAAGAATCAAGAAGGCTTCCAGGCGCCCCCTGATTATCCGGAGGATTGCTGACGCAGTCAATGCCAGGTTCTAAATTACCGCACATAACATAAGGGTGCGGAGGAAAAGAACCAAATTGAGGCTGGGCGCTTTTGAAATGCGAGTTCCCTCCAGTGCTAATTTGCGCGGAGTACCATACCGCGACGGTCTCTCGTCTGATTTCCGCTAGTAATCAATTAAGATTA
>JBJKQU010000249.1:0-12147 GCA_046705025.1 Candidatus Kryptoniota bacterium
CGGCCCGGATTCCACATTCTCATTCCCTCCCGCCGGGATTAGGCAAATCCATGTCCTGGAATGCTTCACCGTAGGAAATGTGAGGAGTTACATAAATGATCAGCTCGCTTTTGTGCTTTGTCCTCGATGTGGATGAGAACAGATTGCCGATAAGCGGTATGTCGCCGAGAATAGGGACCTGCGTTCGATCTTCTTTTTCTGTTTCTTGAATCAGTCCGCCGAGAACAATGGTCTCTCCCTCTCGCATAATCACCGTGGAGCTCATCGACCGCTGGTTTATCGTGGGCGGCACTTCAGGAGAGAGCTGACCGACGGGTGTCTTGAAGTCAGGCTTCAGGTCGACCGTGATGAGCCCGTCGGATCCGACGTAGGGCACGATATCGAGCTTCGTATCTGCCTGTATCGTCTGAAACTGGTCGCTCTCCTGGAAGAGCGTCTGAAGCTGGTTCACATACGGGACGGTCGTCTTCAGGATGAAATATTGAGTTGTACCGATGCTCAGGCTCGCGGGGGTGCCGTTGAGCGTCGCGAGAAGAGGCCGAGAGCGAACGTTGGCCAACCCTTTCTGTTCCATCGCCTGAAGGTTCAGATAGAAATTATCGGGAAGCCTTCCGAGATTAGCGACCCCGATTTCCTTGCCGATGATGTCCAGCCCTTTGTTCGCGGCGGCGGCTCCCATGAATAGATTTATCCCCGGAAGAATCGTCTCGCTTCCCTGCACAGTGGTATCGGAAGGAGCCTTGAGCCCCGCCTTGACGCCGAAATCCCTTTGTCTGGAAAGATCGTAATCGACGACAATTGCTTCTATCAACACCTGCGCAACTGGCTTATCTACCTGCCTGATGAACTCCTCCAGCTGGTTCTCGACATCGTTCGGCGCAACGACGACCAGCCCGTTCTGTTCCTTGACTACCCTGACGGTCGCCTGCTCTATCACGGATTTCGGAAGCATCTCGTTCAACTTATCCGCGCGAAGATACCTCAGTCTGAACAGCCTGCTTGTGAGAAGCGCCTTATTCGTCTTCTCGCCGATAAAATAGACGCCGTCGTCTTCCTTGTAAGCGTAATTCGTATTTCGAAGGACTATATCCAGCATCCTGTTGATTGAGACGTTCGTCGCGCGTGCAGTTACTGTTCCCGACACGGAGCCGTAGAAGACAATATCGGCTTCCACCTGTCTGAGTGCATCCGATATCAGGCGGTCGAGGGGCGCATTGGTCACGTCTACCGTCACGGCCGAATCCTTCACGCTCACCCAGTATGGACCTGCACGTTGAGGGGCGGCGTTCGCACCCGGAGGCCCGATATAGGCATCCATCTGTCCAACGACGTAGACGTCGTTCTTTTTACTGACCGCGAACCCGTTGTTGTTCATCAGCTGAGTGAAGCCGACGTCGAAGTCAATGTTGATCAGCCTGCCGCTCACATTTCCTGTTGTCCCGCCGGTAATCAGAATATTCTTTCTGGTCTTCTCCTGGATTGCACCTATTACCAAAGTGATATCCTGATGAGTGATGTCGATAGAGATTTTACCGCTTTCATAGGCAACGTCGGGCGGTATAGGTATCTCCTTGATAACGGGTGGAACCGGGACGGGCGTTATCCTGTAAATTCCCCCTTCGACCAGGATGTTGAGATCGTTCTGCTCGCAGAGAAACTTGATCGCCTCATGAACCGGAACCCTCGTAAGCGAGATTGTGACCTTCCTGTTCACGCTGTTGTCGACAAAAATGTTGAGACCGTGCTCGAGTCCAAGCCCTCGAAAGATATCGCGTATGTCAGTATCCTTGAAGCTCATCGATGTGGTATCATAGGCCGCAGGAGGAAGAGCCGGGACCCTTCCCGCGGCCTGCTTCACGGCACTGCTGTCGACGCGTTGAGAAATTATATTGAGCGTATCTGCCACGCGGACTGAATCGGCCGTTTTCAATCGGCTCTCAACTGTCGGACTCGATCCGGGTCTCTTGCTTACATCACTTACTTTGGGAATCGGCGTTCTAACGGTGTCCGGAAGCAGAATCGCCCTTCCTTTGATCTTTGCTGAGATAGTCTTGGGATAAGCCGAGCCTGAGATATTTGATTCCACCTGTGGTCCGGTGAGTTCAGTTTGCCCTAACAGGTCACCGCAGGGACAGAGGATGGCTGTCATTAAGGACACTGACTCGATCATGTACCTCCACGGCGCTTTCATCCCATCGTCTCTCTTACAACTTCCTCAAGACTTGTTTCACCCCGGAACACCTTTTTCATGGCCGCGTCACGCAGTGTGAGCATCCCTTCCCGGCTCGCCGCCTCCCGCAGCTGTGACGCCGTCGCACCGCACATAATCATATCTACGAAACCGTTGTTTATCTTGAGGACTTCAAAAGCAGCCGTCCTGCCCCTGTAGCCGAAATTGTCGCATTTCCCGCATCCGTCAGGCCCGTAGAAATGATGCTCTCCCCTGCTCTTCAGACCGATGTCGGCAAGCAATTCTTCATTCGGCTGTACGCACCGCTTGCAGCTGCCGCACAGCCTTCTGAACAGCCGCTGCGCGAGTATCATTTTCACCGATGAAGCGACCAGGAACGGCTCCACTCCCATGTCAATCAGCCTGGTAACAGCAGAGGGCGCGTCATTGGTATGCAGGGTCGACAAAACGAGGTGTCCCGTCAGTGCGGCTCGAATTGCTATGCCGGCTGTCTCGGTATCACGGATCTCCCCGACCATTATCACGTTAGGGTCCTGCCGAAGTATGGAACGGAGCGCGGCCGCAAATGTAACTCCGATTTCAGAACGCATGTGGGTCTGGTTGATTCCCGGGAGATTGTATTCGATCGGGTCTTCGATGGTGGTTATGTTTATCTCCGGGCTGTTGATCTCATTCAGTGCGGCATAGAGAGTCGTAGTTTTTCCGCTTCCGGTCGGACCGGTCACGAGGATCATTCCGTACGGAAGCCGGATCTCCCTCCTGAACATTGCGAGATGCTCATCCTCGAAGCCGAGCTTGTTCAGGTCGAGCTGGAGCTGGGACTTGTCGAGGATCCGGAGCACTATCTTCTCGCCGAAATCCGTCGGGAGCGAGGACACACGGATATCGATCGTTCTGTCGCCGCTCTGCGCGCGTATTCTCCCGTCCTGCGGCCGGCGCTTTTCGGCTATGTCGAGGTCGGCCATGATCTTGAGGCGGGATATGAGCGGCTTCGTCTGCTCCTGTGACGGGCGCATCACTTCGTGCAATGTGCCGTCGATACGGTATCTCACACGCGTGTTCTTCTCGTACGGCTCGATGTGTATATCACTCGCCTTCATACGGATTGCCTCTTCGATGATCTTGTCGGCGAGTGCCACTGTGGAGCTCGCGCCCGGGTCCACGCCGAAAGGGCCCACATGAGTAGATCCGTTCGCTTCAGCCTGACCGGAGTCCTTGCCATCCAATCCCGGGTTACTTCCCGCTCCAAGCCCGCGTTCCCAAGACGAGAGTTCACCCGGAGCAACATCGTAGTACTTCGAGAACAGCGCGCTCATCTCCTCTTCACTGAGGACCTCTGTCCTAATCTTCCTGCCGGTCAAGAAGGCGACGTCACTAAGTATTGATCGATCCGGCTGACCCGTAAATCCGACTGTGAGCACGTTGCCTTCTAGGGAGAGAGGAAAGACACGGAGGGCCACCGCGGCATTCCTGGGAATCAACGCCAAAACATCGCTGCCGATGCCGGCCTCTTCATACGATTCAGCGGCCGTGAGCATAGGCGTTGACTAACCAAATCATTAGAGACGCGGTCCAACGGACCCCAATGGGGAGACACTGAGTGGAGATTGTATTCTCAATTACGCGAGGGAAAACGGCGAGAAAGTAATTTGTCATTACATTACCCATGGCATTCCCGCCAACCAGGTATTTACGACCGCCTGCACTTGGGATTGAAAGATCAGTGCTGCACCGGCTGCGGCGGCCAGGAAAGCACCGAAAGGCAATTTCGTGTCCTTAGGCTTTTTCATGACATATAATATGAAGAGTCCGTACAGTCCGCCTGCCAGGGCCGCCGTCCAGACGACCGCGAGAAAGACCTTCCACCCCACATACAAGCCGATCACGCCCGCGAGCTTCACATCTCCGAATCCCATCGTCTCCTTTTTGAAAATGAGGTTGCCGCCGAGCAGGAGGAGGAACATTGTCGCGAATGAAAGAGCGCAAGAGAGGAAACTGGAGACGGGCAACAAGGAGAAAGGAAATGAAGAAGCATGTACCGAACCGTGATCAGGCAAAGCGACTATTTCAAAAACTCCCCCGACCACAAGAGCGACCAAGAGTACCTCGTTCGGAATCACCAGCGCTTGCCAGTCAGTAAAGGCAACCACAAGCATAGAGAGGAGGAAGACAGCCGCAGTGACTGAGGAGGCCGAGAATCCGTATTCGAGGTATGCCAGCACGATGATGACCCCGGATATCAGCTCGACCGCGGGATACTGGAGCGAAATCCTGTCACCACATCGGAGGCACCTGCCCCGAAGCATGACATAGCTTGCGACAGGAATCAGCTCGTACCACCTCAAGGTACATTTGCAATAAGGACAGAACGACCGGCCTGTAATTACGTTTAGCCCTCTCGGCAGGCGGTAGATACAGACATTGCAGAAGCTGCCGAGCGACAAACCGAACACAAACAACAGGACCAATTCCAACGGATCTCCTCCCGAAAGCTGCAGTCAGCGGCGGGCATTCCCCTCAAGTGGGATCTTCGACAGCGATCAGCCCCGAGCAACCGGGTGTCAATAACTACCGGTGACCGCTGCATCCTGCGACCCGTTAACGGCTGACCGCTGATGCCTGAGCGCAGAAAGCTCCTTTCAATCCGGCACTTTTTCGCCTATGGCTCCGGACTGGTCGGTGACCCAGACGTTGAGCGTGCCGTTGTTGTTGAAGTCCACGACCGCGGTAGCCTCGGCTGAGAAGCTTTTCTCGTCGGCGGCGAGGATCTCGATCCTGTATCTTGCCTGTCCGCCCTCCGTGACGAGTACTTCCTGTTCGAAGCCGATGTCTATCAAAGAGTTCGAGTAGACATCGTGTTCATACTTATAGCTCTTCTCGAGGGTATAGACCTGTTTGAGCATCAGCTTCGCCTCGGTCGTTTTCGCTTTTGTCACGAGCGGCATCAGCCTCGGCAGTGCAAGGAGCGTCAGCACGCCGATGATGACAAGGACTACCATGAGCTCGGTCATCGAGAAGCCGGCCCGCGCGTCCATTAGTTTCTTGAATCTTCTCATTTCACAGACACCTCGCATATGCGTACCTGTCCAAAGGATCCTACCGGGAATTCCTTCCCTCCGATATCGTGGGAATTGTAAACGCACAGCCGGAGTCGCGCAATACCGGGAATCCGGTATTTTTATGAGCCGATAGTCCAGGCACCTTGCCGCAGAGCGATGCCATCCGTGAAGCGGACATGCTGATAGGAAAAGGCCAGGACAAAGCACACAACCCCGTTAAGGATCTAAAGTTCTAAGGGAGCTCCTGCTCCCGAGTCTAAGCCATCTTCGCTCGCATGGCCGGGAGACCTTCGTTAGGCTTGGTGACCATTGCCTTCGATACCTTGCGTAGGTAGCAGGGTGCTCACGTGTAGAAGGCCCGACTCACCCCCCGGCCCCCTCTCTTTCGGAAAAGAGAGGGGGCCTATTTGATTGGGTGGGAATTCAGGAGACATCCCTCTCGTCGGTAACCTCGAACAATCTAAGCTGAAGCAATTTCAGAATATGGTTAATTGGTGAAAAGCCCTGCGGGGAGAGTCTTTTATCACTCTAGGTTACGGTAATTCTCTGCCGGGAAAATCACCCGTCATCGGATCCACGCTCAGCCACCTCCCTATCCTCGAATCGTCCGCAGGATCCCGACCGAAGATTGTTCGGTCGGGATAGTACCTCGCTCTCCCGCTTTCCGGCCGCAGGCGGCCTTCAGCGGGATAGTCATACTGTGTCTCGACGTCACGGTCCTTGCCTGTGAACCCCGCCGGCAACGGCATTTCGGAAGCATCTATTTCACAATACTGATGCCTCAACTTGTACCGTGGGTCGGTGTCGCCCGCTATCTTGTTCCGCTGACTATTGTACCGGTAAGAGTATGATAAGGACCAATCGAAGTCGATAGGTGATGGGAATCTCGTGGAGATGTGAGGTCTTCGCGCGGCGTGCCGTAAAAATTCTTCTTGACTTGACGAGCCCCGTTGCCTACCTTTGAGGCGGTTCGAGCAAGGTGGCACACCGGAGGCCGGGTAACGAGTTGAACCAGGGCCACGAAGGAGTTGAGTGATGGTCCAGAGCTTACGGAGATCACGAGCTTGAACCGCCGGAAGTGATTATGGACTGTCCAGCGAGTGAAGTAGATGGACATTCCTACAAAACTTCACCAATCCTACCATTCAAGAGACGCTGAATATAGTGCAGCGGTCCTCGATTTTCCCCGCACCATTAGAACTGTTCCAGTAAGAGTACACTGGTGTTTTCGGGATTGGGGAAGGCGCGAAGCAGGCGGCTCCCCACCCGGCAACCTGAGCAGTCAAGTTCTTTAGATGGAGTCTCATCATGATGAGGACGACATTCGACCGTGGGCTCTGCAAGGCTCAGGTGACACAACGCACACTTCGTCTTGCGCTTTGCAATGTTGGCTTGCCGCAATGTTTACTTGAAGTCGCGCAATGAACTCTTCATCTCTCGCAATGGAGTCTTGATGTGAGGCAACGCACACTTTGTTGGCTGGAATGGAACCTTGAGCCGGATGAATGACATCTTGGGTTGCCGCAATGAAAGGTTCGGTCCGTGGAATGGATGCCCCCGCAAGTTGAACGGAGTCTTTGTCGAGTGGAATGCAGTCTTGAAGCCGCGCAATGAGCCGTTGCTGTGCCGGAATTGACAATTATGTTGACAGAAAGTGAAGTTCATCGAATTGGAAGCACTCTTCGCTGAGTTGAAAGAACCCTTCGGCAAGTTGAAAGCCCTTTTGAAGGAGCTGAATGCTCTTTTACGCCGGTTGAGAGATCGGTTGAGCAAGTTGGAAGTGGTCTTCAAGAAGTTGAGAGGACTGTCGGGGAAGTTAAGCGGGGTCTTTCGGCGGCTCAGAGCGCTCTCAAACAAAATGGGAGCATACCTTCGCGGGTTGAGAAGACGATTCCGAGAATTGAAAGTACTCTTCTTCGAACTGAGAGCTGTTTGGACGAAAATGGAAGACCATTGGCACGGTCCCGGAGAAGGTTCGCGGAACGTGTATGTCCGGCCTGAATGTCGCAGCCCGCTTGGGGAGTGCCTGAGTTCACAAGCGAAGAACGTGTTGGAAGACGGGTCTTGGGTTGCAAGGAGCATTGTGAATCGTTGTGGTAGAAGATCAGTGTACCGCCGGCCGCACCCCAGGGGCTATTTTCTATCCCGCGGCGTCCTTCGGGATGTCGCTTGCATATAGATTGCCGCCACGGAAGGGCTTCGTGGGGAAACGGTTCGATCGCCCTTAACTGAATAGTCAAACGTGAGACGGAGCATTCTCATGACTAAGAGTGAAGAGAATCAGCTCACAATGATCGAGTCGACGACGTCGCTCCTGGACGCGAACGTCGACAAGCTCACGTCTCCCGCATTGAGAAACGCTGTGACTAACCTGGACGCGAAGCTTCTGAAAGTAAAGGAAAAGCTTCGCGAGACCATGATAGCCACAGCGGGCAAGACAGCTACCAAGGCCAGCGCCGAGGATAACCTCGTGAGCGAACTTATGGTGGTTTCCAAGGCCCTACTCGCTTACGGGTACATTGCGGAAGACATGGAGATCATTGAGAAGTCCGAATTGACCGAATCGCGGCTCAGACACATGAGGGATACCGAGTTGGTGGCGAAGGCACGAACGGTGGAGGAGCTCGCGGAGGAAAACCTGGCTCAGCTGGCTGATTTCGGGATTACCGCTGAGACCCTCGCTTCCCTAACGGCGAAGGTGGATGCCTTCGAGAAAGCTCTGGGAGACAGGGAAAGCAGTGTTGCACGCCGCAAAGGATCGAGATCCAGCTTCTACGACTACCTCGACCAAGCGAAGAACGTTCTTCAGAACGTTATCGACAACCTCATGGAACCATTCAAAAAATCCGATCCCCAGTTCTACAACGCTTACATGGAAGCCCGTGTAGTGAAGGACATCGGGATCAGGCACAAGGCCGAAGCAGAGGCAGAGCAGCCGGCTGAGGCCAAGTGATCGATGAGAGATGAATCCGAGGTGATGCAGAAGAAAGAAGCCGCTGGCTGCGGCATGGACAAAGGGCGGCGGGGCAACAGCCGCCGCCTCTGAGAAAGGAAAATCGCGACAGGGCGCATGAGGAGCACTGTAGGCACAACTTCTTTCAAGGTACTGTTGAATGGGCAGGTCGTGCGTTAAATAAGGGAGGCTCGTATGAAGAATTCATTATTCCTTCTTGCTCTGGCGGGTACGCTGATGTCTTCAGTGGTGTCAAAGGCGCAAACAACCGTTAGCGGCAATCTTACAGCCAATACTGTCTGGACGCTTTCTTCAAGCCCTTACCAGATTGTCGGTGACGTCGGGGTTCCTTCCGGCATAACATTGACAGTCGAACCGGGGATACAAGTCCAGTTCAACGACGCTTGCACAATTCAAGTGCAAGGGCAACTATTGGCAATCGGTACAGAAACCAACAAAATTGTCTTTGATGCGGGCAGTTTAAGCTCGGGTATAATGATTCTCTTTCAGAAAACCAACCTGAGCAACAGTAAGATCAGTAACGTGAACTTCAATGGTAATATTAATGCTGTTCAGTTGGCGCAGAAATCCGAGGATCTTAATGAGAGCTCTAAAAACAGCGGAGTGCTCCTTATTGACAGTTGTACCTTCTATCACTCATCGGTTCAGGCCAACGGATATTGGACAACTGCAAGTGTATCGATCAGCAACTCTCAGTTCGACCATTGTACGATAAAAGGGGTGTACCCGGAGAGCGAGCCCATTACAGTGAGGAACTCCAGCATTGTGAACTCGGTCATCTGGTCGGACTCATACAATCATGGGATCACGATTGACAGATCGATTGTGCAGAATTCCGAGTTTAAGTTGGGATGCTGCGGCGCGAACTTCACCATATCGAACAGTACTGTGGTGAATTCAACCCTGGTGGCACCGGCATACTCAGAAGGGGTAGGAGGTCCCGTTCGGTTGTCGAACTCGCTAATTCTTGACACTCCGATAAATCTGCCCTCGGCCCAATTCGCAATTACGCGGTGTATCCTGGTGTACTTCGACACCTCCTCATCTCAAGCATCAGAGGGAGGCAGTGCGCTTCAGGGGGCAATATTCGGAAATGGCACGATCGCTAACAGTACCTTCGTTGGAAATCGGAGCAATGCCGCACTTGAGGCAAATGATATAGCACGGTTCTACAGGTCGAGCATCGATATTTCGAAAAGTATCTTCATCGGTGCTTCAACTGCCCTGAAATTGTCGAAGGTGGACTCCGTGACGATCCATAAGACGAGTTTCGTAAACAGCAGCGGATACAACATTGAAAATCTGACTTCCAAGGATATAACCGCTACAGAGAACTACTGGGGGACCAAAGACGCTGCGCAGGTAGCAAGTAGGATCCTCGACGGCCATGATAATCTCAATTATGGGATGGTAAATGTGGAGCCATTCCTGACCGTACCGGACGCCGATGCTCCGATTTCCCCTCCGGAAAATGCGAGCAAATGGGTTTCTTCGGGGTTGATGCGACTAAGCTGGTGGGCAAATCAAGAAACCGACGTCGCCGGATACAAGGTCCACTACGGTAATTTTACGGGCTATTCTTTCTCAAATGTTGTAGATGTGGGCAGGGTTACGATTGCTGTCTTACCGGGGGTATCCATGGAGGACACGATCGCCGTGACGGCGTATGATTCGCAGGCAAACGGGGTTGACGACCAGGTCGAGGGTCATGAAAGCTGGTACGCAATTTCTACGGTAGCTGCGGTTCCTGTCCCGCCGGTCCTTGCGGCCCCGGCAAACGGCCTCGGTGCCTGCAGTGCGAGTGTTACTCTGACATGGAACGCTGCAGAGACCGCAGCCGCGTATCAAGTTCAGGTGGCAACGGATTCGCTGTTCAATAACGTGGTGGTCGACGATTCGACCGTAACTGCGGCGTCCCGGCAGATGGATTCTTTAGCCAACAACACGACATACTATTGGCGGGTGAGATCAGCCAACGCAAGGGGCACCAGTGGATATTCGAGTGTTTGGAGGTTCAAAACTGTTTTGTCAGAACCAAGGCTTGCCTCCCCTTGCGACAATGCTCTGAGGCAGCCGGTTCAAGTTACCCTGAAAGTCAATTCGGTCCCCGGCGCGGTGGGGTATCACTGGCAGGTATGGTCCAATTCCCTTTTTTCGCCCGTCGTTGTGGACGATTCGACGACGGGGGCATGCGACACAGCTCGGACTGTACTGTTTTCGGCAAAAATCAAATACTTCTGGCGTGTAAGCGCTTTCGACTCAAGTGGAGAAGGTGCGTTTTCTCCCACGCAATGTTTCACGACCACGGCGCCAGTTCCCCTGGCGGTATACCCCATCGGAACCACTGGTGAGCCGAGGAGGGCAACATTCAAATGGAATCATTGTGTGGAGGCAGCGGGCTACCATCTCCAGGTCGCCACGGACAGCACAATCGACAGCAGCGGAGGGTTCCAGGTGGATAATGTTGTATTCGATACGACACTCTCGGACACCTCGATGAGGCTATGGACGCCACTTGAGGCAAGTATGGCGTACTACTGGCATGTCAGCGCGAAGGAGGCTGACGGGGAGAGCGCATACTCAAAGCTCGAGGAGTTCAGGACGGGCACCGGGGTCGATGCTGTAGACGGTCGCGCGGGGGTTCCGACTGAATATTCACTGTCGCAGAACTTTCCTAATCCTTTCAACCCTACGACCGTGATTCTCTATGATCTGCCTCGGAAGTCTCACGTTTCACTCGCCGTTTATGACCTGCTCGGTAGAACGGTAGCAACGTTAGTTAATGAGGCCAAACCCGCGGGACGCTATCACGTGATTGTCGATGCGGGGAGCTGGCCGAGCGGAGTGTATTTTTATCGGTTGTCTACAAGATCGCTGTCCGGGCCGGAGGGGACGTACACTAGCACAAAGAAACTTCTATTGCTGAAATAGTATCATTTGACACTAACTATAAATGATCGACCGGGGAGCTGCGAATTCAGCGCATCAGCACCCCGTCCCGGGTCAACGGTTTGTCGGGAAGGACGGCCCTGGCCTGCCGCCTCTGTGGTATAAAGCAATGGAAAAATATCATGAAGAACCTGTACGGTAATCTCATGCGGATGTTCCTGCTTGCATTAATGGTGGCGGGATGTTCATTTTCTTCTGCGATCTTCAACCAGCGGGCTTACGAACAGAGCGTGTCCCTGAAGGTGGACGCGCTTGCACTTATGGACAGGGCAACCTCGCCGTTCGAGTGGTCGAAGGAACAGGTAGACCAGGTTAAGCTGCAATTCAGCAAGGCGTATGAGTACGCTAACGGGCTTCCGAACAACGAGGAGACCGCAGCGCAGTATAAGATCATGATGGACACCGCGCAGGCGTCCTTCTTCGGATTCCTGAAAAGTTGGGAGTCGGAAGGAAAGCTTGGCGAAACATTCGTGAGCAATTCCAAAGAGGTAATATCGGACCAGTTCGACCGGATAATCTGGCTGGAGAGCGGGAAGAAGCGACAAGGAAAGAACAGCAGGCAGTAAGCAGTAAGGAGGAGGGAAGAAGGAATGTGGAATAAGATCGAGACGATCGTTGCCGTAGTCGTGTCCGTGCTGGCGCTTATGCTGTCACAGCTTCCCCCGCTGGAGACTTATTTCTCGAAACCCCAGATAGCGATTTCCCTTCCCTCCCGTCCAATGATCAGCCACCAGTTCGGCCACCTTTATGCATGCTGCTTTGTGCAGGCGTCCAACCAGGGAGACGCGCCGGGGAGGATCGACAGAATCCGGTTGTACATTGCAAAGAAGGATTCCGGCGGGATGAGGCAGGTTTTTACCGCTACGTCGATACGGGACTACTCAACGAGCAATGAGGCCAGAAGGCCGCTCGACCTGCCGCTTGGAGAAGTGACGATTCAACCCGGACAGACCTGGGAGGCTCAGCTTGTGTTT
>JBJKQU010000250.1:0-5071 GCA_046705025.1 Candidatus Kryptoniota bacterium
CGGAGGAAAAGAACCAAATTGAGGCTGGGCGCTTTTGAAATGCGAGTTCCCTCCAGTGCTAATTTGCGCGGAGTACCATACCGCGACGGTCTCTCGTCTGATTTCCGCTAGTAATCAATTAAGATTATTGCTGGAAAGACGGCTTTGGCACGACAGAATTACCTATACTTATTGATTTCGATAGGTAAAAGTGTCGGCGTGTGGCTTTGCCAATTGCGTGCAAAGGTCAGATTCTCGATGCCTTTGTTATTCGGCCGCCGGTTTCGTAAAATCAGGTCACTAACTATGACTACTTTGGATTCCAAACCTGACGACGGCGACGTCGAATACTTCTTCGATAATGAACCTCCCCGCCGCAAGCGGCGGGGTATCTGTCAGAAAAGAGCAAGCTGTTCGGTCTTGTGTAGCACTTTATACTCATGCTCAATTCCTTGCTCTCTCACATATCTTGAGATAGTATTCTCGTCTCCAAACTTGCTTACTGTGTTCACAAAATACCCGTCGCTCCAGAACTCCCCACCCCAAAGTTGTTTTTTCACCTCTGGTCGCTCCTTCAACACCTCTCGTGCTGTTATGCTCTTTATCACCGTGATAATCCTCGTCGGACTGTATGTCGGAACTGACTGTACCAAGAAATGCACATGATCCTTGTCAGTCCCTATCTCAAGAAAATGTATCTGGTACCGCTTTGATATCTCCATGCATGTCTCCTTCAGCGTCATATCTACTCCCTCTTCAAATAGAACTCTTCGATATTTTGCACGACACACAAAGTGGTACAACAAAACCGATACATTATGTGATTTGTGAACATATTCGCTTTTACTCATGCCTAAATTTCGCCGCAAGCGGCGGGGAATTCAACCCTGAGTGATTAAAGAACTTGAGGAGCAACTGAGCCAGGCACAGAAGGCTGCCATCATCATCTGGAGTCCATACCTCGCTGCAAGGATTCTCCCTTCCTAAAAAGTGGTGAACACATCATGTCCGAGACGGCATCCCGCCTCCCCCAATCTGCCAGGGCAGGATTGTCATTGATTCATTCTTGTGCTGCGACGATCGTGGAATCGTTTGCATTAAGTATTACCTAATCTCTGCCCGATGTCTCTGCAGTGATTGTTCCCATTGGAATTCAGCGAAGAAGATGGTGTGGCTTACGTCAAGATCAGAGCTGACCTGGAGAAGAAAGGAGTCCCTATTGGCGCGATGGACCTGCTGGTCGCTGCTTAGGCGTTAAGCCGCGAACTAACACGTTGTTACAAAACAACGTTTCCAAGTTTCAATGGGGCACCTCTCTTCACATCGAGAAATGAGTGGCTTAGTAGTTGTCAGTCTCACGGGTGTGCCTTAGTCTCCACCTACTCTTTGTTCGATGGCTTGCATTTCCGTTAATAATCAACTAAGATTATTTATAGAAATGGACTTTAGAACATTCAAAGAACGCTTTTCGGATGCTCCTTTCATTCTCAGCGACGATGTTATCCAGAAGCTGGAAGCAAAAGAGAGAAATCCGCTCGGCCGCCAGACATTCCGGAACCAGCTCAATCGCTGGCAGCGTCGAGGTCTGATCCTAAAGTTGAGGAAAGGTGTCTACCTCCTCAACAAGAGGGATCGACAAGTCGAACCATCTAGCATGTACCTTGCAAACCAACTCTATGTACCGTCATACGTAAGCCTCGAGTATGCACTCAGTTTTTATGGGCTTATCCCTGAACGCGCACATTCGGTTACCTCAGTGACGACAAAGAAAACTCTTCGTTTTTCTAATTCAGTTGGCAGCTTCAGCTACCGCCACGTCATGCCATCAGCCTTCAGGGGTTTCAAGATTATCAAGGACCAGAACGATATGGACATTTTTATCGCGGAACCGGAGAAAGCGGTCGTTGATTTCCTGTACTTTACGTTCGGGAGAGATCCTAAGGCTGGAGAAAGGTCTCCAGATATCTTCAACGAATCATATCGTTTTGAGGATGTCGGCACATTGAAGGAGAACCGGCTTCTCGAACTTGCATACTTATTTGGTAATCCTAAATTGACCACAATGGCAAAGTTGTTCTGCCAATTCCGCAGGTCTACGACTTCGTAGAGGGAGCGCATTAAAACATGATCGACGTATTGAAGCAGCAGTATAATGCAAATATGTCCGCTGAGGAGAAGACAAATCACGTTCGGGAGTTCCTTCAGATTCTTGCTTTGAAGATCTTATCGGATAAGGGGTACTTCAAGAACATTGCCTTTCTTGGTGGGACAGCTTTGCGGATTATCCATGACCTAAGACGCTTTTCTAATGGCCTGGATTTCTCATTGGTGAATAAGAAGGGATTCAATTTTGAAAATGTGGTTATTGACCTTGAGAAAGAGATCAAACTTTTTGGATTGAATGTCGAGGTGAAGCCGAAAGTAGAGAAGGTGGTTCAATCCGCACTCGTGAAATTTCCGGGGGTTCTAAATGAAGCGGGCGTCACTGCTTTCAGGGAACAGAAGCTTGCCATCAAAGTGGAGGTTGACACTAACCCGCCTTCTGGTGGGAGCATTCAGTCAAGTCTGATCAACAAAACGTACCTTTTCACGGTAACCAGCTTCGATCTTTCCTCACTATTTGCCACCAAGCTTCACGCCTGTCTCTTCAGAAAGTACTCAAAAGGGAGAGACTTCTACGATCTGATCTGGTACCTCGGGAAGAAGGTCGAACCGAACTATACGCTATTGAACAACGCCATCAGGCAAACCGAGGGGAAAGACATGAACATTGGACATGATAACATTAGACAGTTTCTTGTAGAACGAATGAAACATGTTGACTTCAGCGCCGCAAAAAAGGACGTTGAGCCATTTCTCGCAGATAAAAAAGAGCTAAGCATGTTTGATTACGAATTGCTGAAAGGCCTTATACAGTCCAGCGTGCTTTGACAAGACCGTCACACTTATCCACTTCCACAAGCGAAACAATCGGATTGCATACTGAGAGACTAAGGTTGGGCATGGGAACCTCAGGGAGTGAGGTGCGGTTCATAGCAAGCACAGTGGAATATCGCGGTATTATTGCAGTAGCTTTCCGTCCCTCAGGCTCCATTCTCCCTCCCTTCTTAAGGTATTTGACCGGTTTTTCCTGTTTATATACAAAAGGAAACGGAACAAACCATCGGTAATTGAGGGGGCGCTAGACAAGGTCCCTCCGACGGCCCCGTTCGAGTCATCTGCGAATTCTCCAATGGACTTTCATGCCGAGTTTATACGAGTGACTCGCCGTGCCTCCGCACAGTAGGGTCTTTTGCTTACTGGTGGACCCAAGGTATCAGGCAATACAGTTTGGTGAAGTCCGGGAAAATTGGCTTATTACTAGTAGAGCTGCTAGGCAGTTGCCCCGGGGTAAATCGCAACGGGGATTAATTAACGGGTGGAAACCTCTTTGGGGTATGCAACCCAATTTCGAATCACAAATTGATAAGGGTAAAATTATGAAACTATCAGAATTCCGTGGGTGGGCGATCGAATATGGAGAAACCAACTTCTCACGCAAAACAGCAGAGTGGTACAAGAACTCATTTGACGCTTTGATAAAGCACATAGGCGACAGAGACGTCGAGAAGTTGAAACCAATTGACTTAGAGACATTCAAGACAAAGAGAAAGAAGGAGGTGACGGATTCGACCGTCAATATCAACTTGAGGGCAATAAAAAGCTGCTTTAGGAAAGCATTTGACCTCGAATTGATTGAGAGGAATCCTTCCGAGAGAATAAAGGGAATTCACGAGGTGGAACAACCGCCGCTATATCTGACAGAGGAGGACGCACAAGGTTTTCTGCATGCAACACAGAGGGAGCCATGGTTTGGTAAAATAGTCCTTTTGCGATGCAGACTGGTTTGCGGCGCGGTGAAATAACGAACCTACTTAAAGCTGATGTTGACCTGGTAAACCTGATTTTACATATTCATTCTACTGCGAACTATCGGGTTAAGTTTGGGAAAGTGAGGAATGTTACCGTGAACGACGTGGCGCTACAGATCATCATGGAGCGTTTGAGAGTTGAAGGCACCGAGTTTCTTTTTGCTGACGAACACGGGAAGCAGATTAGACCCGGCCTGCTAACGAAAAAATTCAGGAAATACATCAGGGAGACGGGACTTAACAAGAAATACCATTTCCACTCACTGAGACATAGCTTCGGATCTCTTCTCAGTCAGAATAACGTTCCGCTGCGCGACATTCAGGAGCTGATGGGACATTCGCGGATTACCGTGACGGAGAAATATGCCCATGTCTCACCCGAGCATCTTCACAAGTCGACGGGTGTCATGTCGACTCTGACCGCACCGACGACCGGACTCTTTGACTGGGACTTCCTCGAATAGCAATAGCCAAAAAGGCATCCGGCAGTCGAGCGGGCTGATCTCCGTCTATGTTTGAATCACTCGCACATCAGAAATTGAGCCACAATGTCGCGAGCCATGGAATGGAAAGGGGGCGGTTCAGTCTTGCCGCCCCACTCCTGTATTATTTCCGAGATAAGAAGCCGGCAAAATTACGCAGCTGTTCTCGCTGTTCCGAACTCATTTGAGAGTAGGTGGATACGAGGGCGCGGGCATCCGGGTCCCGCGCGACCACGTCCTCGACTCGTTGGGAATCGTTTTCACCGAGCAAGAAATCCGCGGTGACGTGCAAGGCGTCAGCTAAGGCTTTCAAGCGATCCGATTTGAGCTGCTGCATCTTGTTCGCCTGAAGCCTCGAAATGGTTGCTTGGGTCATGTGAGCAGCTTTGGCCAGCTCCGCTTGCGAGAGCCCCAGATTCTCTTGTAGCTTTTTCACTCGTGTTCCTAGAGTATCCATTTGCTTTTCCTTATCAATTTGTCGAAGTGATTTTGTGTTGATGAAATTGGACATTAATTGCTTCTATCACGAAGATGGCGAGATAATTCTCTGCTTTCGAGGGTCGTCATTAGTTGGCGTGCAACTTACTTACTACGGCGACGAAGCTTCTCGTCAGCAAGTCTTCTGGCGTCGAACTCGCTTTCGTGTTTATGCGCCTCAATCCATCTGTCAACATCAGCCTCTATGAAGCGGTATTCTTT
>JBJKQU010000251.1:0-25859 GCA_046705025.1 Candidatus Kryptoniota bacterium
AAAACATTCAACGCAGAGGACGCAAAGGAGGCGCAAAGCACGCAGAACAACTATATTCTTTCGCGGTCTCTGCGATTATTTGTCTTTGCGAACTTTGCGTTAAATCAAACTGAGCCAGTACCAAACAGAGAAAGTGGTTCACATTTTTCAGATTTCTGTTTAAATTAGATTCACGATTGACCTAAATGAACTTCTCTCGGCTCAGGAAAGAACATCAAAATCTCTCATTATAAATAAGTAGATTGCACATTATTCGAATATGGAAATAATAGAACCGCAGAACGTCAAAGGGTTTCGCGACCTGCTGCCGCGATTTGCATACAAAAAGAACGCGATTATCTCCACCGTAAGGAAGATTTACGAGAGCTATGGGTTCCTCCCCGTCGAGACGCCGGCACTGGAGTACCTGGAAATACTCCTGGGCGAATACGGCGAGGAGAACACAAAACAGATATTCCGGCTCAAGAGTCCGGAAGATCAGGACATCGCTTTAAGGTTCGACCTCACAGTCCCGCTGGCCCGCACCGTCGCGCAGTATAACGACCTGCCGAAACCGTTCAAGCGGTACCAGTTCGGCTCGGTGTGGCGCGCGGACAAGCCCGACCCCGGACGCTTTCGCGAATTCACACAATTCGATGTAGACGTGGTCGGTACTTCCACCCAGCTTGCTGAAACCGAGGTCATCTCCGCCGTGGTCAAGGCCTTGCAGGAAATCGGCGTCGGTGAGTTCGTGGTCAATGTCAACAGCCGGAAGGTCCTGAATGCGGTCGTGGCACACAGCGGCGTACCGGCCGAGAGGGCGAAAGACGTGTTTCGTGTGCTTGACAAGATGAACAAAATTGGCATCCAGAACATCGAGCTCGAGTTGACGAAAGGGAGATACGACGTGTCGGGAGACTTCATCCCCGGACTCGGCTTGACCGATGGCAATGTCGCGAAGATAAAGGACTACCTCGCGCTTCCGAAGGGCGACAGGAAAAAGGTGCTTGTCGAAATCGGGTCTCTTCTCGGTGAGGAGAGCTGCTCGGACCTGAAAGACTTGGACGGCTTTCTGAATGCCGTCGGCCTGGGGAACGATATCGTCACGTATGATCCGGCCATCGCCCGAGGCCTCGATTATTACACCGGTCCCGTGTTCGAAGTCAACCTGAAAGACAAGCCGCAGTTCGGGAGCATCGCCGGCGGGGGACGTTACGACAACCTTGTCAAGAGATTCACGGATGCGGACCTGCCGGCAGTCGGATTCTCTATCGGAGTCGACAGACTTCTGGCCGCCATCGGAGAGAATGAAGAGGACATCAATTTTACCGACGTCGTCGTCACTATCATGGAGCGCGACAGACTCAGTGAATACCTCAAGATCGCCAGCGAGTTGAGGGCAGTCGGCTTGAGGACGGACCTTTATCTCGGGCAGGAAAAGGGCTTGCGTAAGCAGCTGCAGTATGCGGACAGGGTGAATGCCAGGGTCGCCGTCATCGTCGGCTCCAATGAGCTCGAAAAGGGTGTCGTCACTATCAAGGACCTGAAGGCAGGCGAGAAAGTCAGCAAGGACGCGGCACAACGAGAGGAGTGGCTGAAGAAAAGCAGGGAGATCCAGAGGGAGATACCGAGGGAAGGCTTTGCCGCAGAGCTCCGGAAGCTTCTGGATGAACAAAAAGACCGGCCGCAAACCGGTTAAGATAGGCCGTTTCAGCTCCCCAAGCCTGTAGCAAAAGCGATTCAAATTGCTCCATTCATGTCAGGTTGGCTGTGAACAAGGATGTGCACCACTACAAGATTGGCCAGGCGACGTACCTTTCCGTTAGTTCGTTCGTATTAACGGGAGACGGAAATTCGCTCTCTCCGACAATGAATAAGTTCGGATAACTTGAAAAGGAGGCGCCATGACTACCCAGATAGAAAACATTTTCGCGACTCAGCTGCACGAGCGGAGGAAGAAGCTGGAAGAAGCGGCCACCGGACGGAGACAGTCGGACGAGTTGAACCGGCTGCTCAGGGACGTCGACCGAGCCCTTGAAAAGATTACCGACGGGACGTTCGGACTCTGTGAAATCTGCAAAGAGTCGATTGAACCCGAGCGTCTGACGGCAGACCCGCTGATCCGATACTGCCTGGACCACCTGACCTCATCGGAACAGAAGGCTCTCGAACATGATCTTGAATTGGCCCGTCAGATCCAGGCCGGACTGCTCCCGAAGAAGGGGACGGTATTACCCGGATGGCTGAATGCATACCACTACGAACCCTCCGGCCCGGTAAGCGGAGATTACCTGGATATCATCGTCCCGAAGGCGGACGACGACTCCTTTTACTTTGTGGTCGGCGATGTCACCGGCAAGGGGATCGCAGCGTCGATACTGATGTCTCAACTCCATGCTACGTTCCGCGCCCTTGCGGTAACCGGCCTTCCGTTGAACGAGCTGATGGAGCGCGCGAATCACATCTTTTGCGAGGCAAGCCTGATAACGCACTTCGCCACACTCGTCTGCGGCCTCGCAAACCGCGAAGGGGACATCGAGATATGCAACGCCGGACACTGCCTCCCTCTCGCCTTCCGGGGAAACAGAGTAGATACTCTCCCGCCATCCGGGCTGCCGCTGGGAATTGCTTGTGACACGAAGTACACTACAGAAACGATCCAGTTAGGTCACGGCGACGGGCTGGTCGTCTACACGGACGGATTATCCGAATCCACCGACCGGTCGGGAAAACTGTACGGCGAAGAACGCATACTCAACCTTCTTAAATCCAAGAGGTCACTTCCCCCGACTGAATTGATTTCAGCATACCTTGACGACCTCAGCTCGTTCGCTCCCCAGAAGCCAAGATCTGATGATATGACGCTCATGGCGCTCCAGAGAGTCTAAATACAGAACGGCGTTCCTCCTGATGAAGGAAAAGGCACCGACCGCCGACCGGCAAAGCCGCAATAGTTCTGCAAATCCGGGTCAAGGTCACGACACATTTCGGGTTTGAAGATTGGGTTTCATAGTCCGGCCGTAAAACGGTGGTTCGGCCAGTATGTGGGGCTTCACCCGTTTACCTTCAGACTTTTTTCCAGAAGCTCCCGCATGTACAGGTTTGTTTCCCAGAGGTCGGCAACCGGCTTCCGCGTGAAAGGAAGTGTTACCATGTAGTTAGGCGGGCCGAATTCGACTGTAATCGGGAGCAATTCGGCACGATCCTGATGCCGGCGCTGCGCAATCTTGTTCCACCACTCCAGGTGTTTGGACACGGCTGGCTCCCACTCGGGAGCCTTGGGGTCGGTGACCTGAGGCCCCTCCTCATGTCCTATCCGCGCGTGTATATGATCGCAATGGCCGATTACGGTGTCCAGAATATCGCTCTGGTCATCTAGAAGAGATTCCGACACACAACACCAGTGCGAGAAGTCTGCAGTCAGCCTCAACTCTGGAAGTTCGGTCAAATACTCTGCTGTACCGGCGGCGCAAAAAGAGAACCTTCCCCTGTGAGTCTCGTGTGTGAGCTTCACTCCGAGTTCGCCGGCCAGCGAATTACAGAACTTAATCAAGTCGAGATTGTCGGCTCTTTTGTAGTAATCCTTCCCGGTGTGAGAATTGACTGAAATAGGATTCAGCTCAGCGTTGTTCCTGATCTGCCTTTCGAAGGAACGTTTATGCTCGTCGATGGTTTTCCCCGCGGTCCACTGCTGTCCAACAAACAGGAGACTGTACTTCCGGAGGGCTTCACCAAACTTATTTCTCTCTCCGGGGTCCTCCGGTGCGTTCGCCTCGACGCCGTCGTATCCTGCTTCACTTATCCTTTTCAGTTGTTCCGAGATAGAACCTTCTGCCATTCCCCAGGTGGATTTGAAATATTTGACTACCAACTCCTCTCTCCTTTCTGTATCTATGATGCTCGAAGATTGCCGTACTTGACGCGATTTCAGTCAGGGCATTGAAGCAGCGTCCCCGGGCCTGATCGCCGTTCCGCAGAATATGATTTAATGTAAATTAACAAAACGGCAGCGGGTGGCGTTCCGGCTCAACACTTGCCCGGCTCTGTCGCCGGTCTTCCGACCTTCGTCGGACGAAGCTACCGACGAAATGTTCCCCGAGCCGAAATCATTCCCCCTCCCTGCAACCTGGGCGTGATTCATCCCCGCCGGGGACCTTGCTCTATCCTTTTGCCGCCAGGAGATCGTTCGCCTCAAGCCACTCTGCGATCTTATCGCACACTTCATCCAGGCTGTCGTTAGAGGCGTCGACTTCATAATGAGGCAGGATGCAATTCGAAGAGTCTCAACCATGTGCGGCAGGTTTCCATCGCGGCTGTTTCTTCCGGAGGTTCGAAGTTGATAAGGCCGCGCCCCCATGGATAGTTTGTAAAGGCACATCGCTCGGAAATAATCGGAGAATGATATCTATACTTTCTTGGGCCCACGATAGGCGGATGCTCATTGAGAAGAAACGCAATATCGGTCTTTTGAGTAAGCCTTGTGCCTTCCAGATTAATTTTCGGACATAATTTCATCTCTTCGGCCTTTTTCCTGCACGACCCGATGAATAGCGGCCCGCCTTTATTCGAAGTGAATCATCGAGATGCAGCTTCTGACAGATATACGTTTGAGGTATCTCGAGGCTCAGGCCAACCGTAAGCTTGCTCGGGTCAACCGTCATGATGGACGAATCATCCAATATCTGCGAATCAAGAGCTGCGCGTATGTCCTCCTCGTCTAATGGGACTGGACCGCTGATCTGAGACCTGATATTAGATCTTTCCAAAAATAGGTCCCGACTCTTTGAGATCGCCTCGATAGTTTCATTACCAAGCTTGAGGCGTGTTCCACGCTGGAGCGAACCCTCGTAGGTCTTCGATCCTATGCTCCTGATGGAAGCCCCTGGGTTGAGGCTCTGGTCATATGCGGCTGATTCTTCCTGAAACCTGGCCTGGTAGATTATCGTCAGCAGGTTCATGTGGCTGGGTATGAGATCCGGACTGCGCCTGATGAGTGCAATGAGATGCTGATATCCCTCAATCGCTTTCGCTTTGTTGCCGCTCCAAATCTGCTTCTGCACCTCCTCCCACTGTCTGTGAAAATCGAAAGTCGTGTAATCATTTCGTTTGTCGAGCCGCGTAACCTGGTAGAGCACGTAATCCAGCTCCCTGTAAGGCTGAAGATTCGATTCGGACTCTCCGACATAGAGCTCGCTGTCTTTTACCCAGAATCTACCCTTGTCGATTGCTTGAGAATCACCGCGCACAATCACAAAATAGCCGGGCGAAAAAGGATAACCGCCCGCGGTCGTTTCAGGGTCGCTGAGAACATTTCTCTGACCCAATCGAAATTGCATTTGGTTGCCCATGCCGAGGAAACTCTCAATTCCGTCCATTAATGGCCCCGTGATGTTCAGATAGCTGCTCAACTTCGAACTATCGAACGCCTTCGCAACCGATTCCAGGAACGATAGAGCCTGTCTTGCCCAGTCGCGAGTCTGCACTCGGAAAAGCCCGACAAAGATGCCTATGTCATCTCCCTGGTACGGCGTCGGACCTACAACACGAGTGTTTCGATATCTAACCTGCTCGCCACCTTCAAGCTGCTCAAGTCCCTTCAAAAGAGCGGGACCCACTACAAAGGGGAAAGACCGCAGCTTGCCGTCGTAGATGAACTCGTTGAACACCAGCGTTAGCGGATTGAATTCGTTCCAGTATTCCCGTTTATCCCGCAGGAACTGTTCGCAAATCCGCAGCTCGAAATAGGCTTCGGAAGCTTTAAACACGACCTCAGAAGTTTGTGGACCGATGACATGGTCCGCTCGAACCTGGAACAACGGATACATTACCGAAACTGAATGGCTCAAACGATCCCAGACTCTCGAAATAAATGACTCAGTTGTCATAAGATTCCTCCATAATTTTCCTTAAAGGGACCCGAGTTAGCTAAGCCAGCTGTGTATGCTACCTCATCAGCAAAACTCGCAGTATGGACCGGGGTGATCGAGACCGGCATAGAACTCATCAACAGCCGCCATACACCCGCCCATGCAGCTATCCCTCAATGGATTCGTACAACTCTCGCAAAACGATGGGACACTTTTCCAGAACGCCGCACACGCTTCGCTCGACACTATTTCAGCGAAACCCTCTTTTCACAGGTCGCCCAGAACCACTGAAGAATGATTGCACGGTCGCAGCAGCCCATCACATCCAATTGTGTAGTAGGCATTTTCACCTCCGCGAGGACACCATCCGAATCTTATGTCCGGATAGTCATTAACATCGACGACACAAGCCGGTATGGGAACGGAGCACACCGCCGGTATCCTGTACTTGCGAATTGTTGACTGAAGCTGGAACAGGCTACGCTTTATCAGATCTGCCGTAGGTACTAATTCATGGACGTAAGGTCTCATGATGCCGTTGATATTCACCCTATTGTACATGACAGCGTCGGCACCGAGGGCTATTCCCAACTTGACCGTATCAGCCACGTCGAGAGCGTTTTCTTTCATTGCAACAAAAGCTAAAGCGAAAGACGAGTTGTACCTTTCCACCCTCGAAGTGCTCGACGGAGAAACCCGCCCCGACCCAATAGAATCGAAGTTGCCTCAAGCCTTCGCTGGTAATTAACTCGCCACTCGAATTATGGGTGATTCCTGGCCTGTCGGCAACTTTCCCGGGGTTCGAATCAAAACTGCTTCGATTCATGCGAGAAGTACTTTTGTGCCTGGAATGGAATCGTTTGAAACCCGCTAACACATCCTGCTTTTACTCCAGGATCTAGCCTGGGTGACCTCCTGAAGCTCTGACAGCGTTAGTTTAGGATGCACGCTGTTAATAGTCAAGCATATCCGCGCCCTCCTACAACGCTACCCTGCGCGTGTTCCTACCAGCTCCGGACAGACAACTTTGTCGGTGTCAGGAGAATGCTGTAACTCAAATGACGTCCCGAGTCAAGGCCTCTGTCTTTTTGGGATCACGAAACTTCATAGTGCACGATCAGGATCAGGTCGCGGAGCTGGTCGGACATAAGCCGCGGATTCGCTACAACATTCTTCAGGGTCCAGGTCCCAGGGTCCTTCTTAGACGAGGTATAGTTTAGAACTAGCCTGAGTAAACTTCCGTAGTAGTTGTCCTGCGTAAGATTAAGCGGCGTGTTGGACGGCGCCGGGACGACCTGAAGGTTGTCGATAGTCGTCAGACTCGTATCGGCAACCATTTCTATTTTTGTAATCTTTATCTGCGCCAGCGAGGCAAAATAGGGAAACCGATCACCTGTTATGTCGAGAACCAGTTGTTGATCGGCACTTGCAGAAGATGGATTGAGAAAGGCGTACCATTCCGTCGGGAAATCATGTTTTGCGCTGAATGCCCTCATAAGGCCGTTGTCCTTGAGACTAACCAGCATCGAGTCGATCTGCGTTTTCAGACTTAGTGCAGCATCTCCGGCAAGGGCTTCACCTCCATCGCGCGCAGTGTATTTCAAGTGCAAGATCACATCTGAGATCGTATCATAATCGAACTGCGGGAACGGGGCCGGCAGCTTGAGGTGCCACTGGCTTATGGCACCTGCGCCTTCGAAGGGGAGATATCGTTCGTCGTTGAAATTCATCTCGAAAAGTCCGCTGTCGTTTTGGCCTCCGCTTGTGGCAATCGATTGAACTGCTCCGACGGTGTCTCTGAACCGTGGATCATCGGCGGGCACACCGTTGACCCGCTTCCTTGTATATTTGGAGGCTCCCCTGGAAGTATTGTCGACGCGCATCGAGTTCTTTGTCATCGTCAGCTTGCAGCTGATAGTCGTGTACGGACCTGCCACGCACGGGATCGTCAGACTTACCGACTTCACCCTTCGCATGTAGTGTCCAGGATAATCCATGTCGAACAATTCCTCAGGAAGGTTAATCCAGCAATCGTGCGTTTCACTGGACTTGAGAACCTGCAAAGCGGACGGATCCAGCTGCGACAACGATATGTGCTTCGTCAGCTCGTACTCACGGGCATTTTGATCGTGGTAGGCCTTGTCCATTCTTTTGATATCATACATCAGCCTTTCGCCTGCCAGAAGTCCCTTCTTCAGGCTGTCCCAGTAACCGAAGTTGATGTAGCTGGAATCGGCAAGCGCAAGCTCATAGCGATAGGTCTGCTCGGTCTGTTTCGCGAGAGCGTACGCAAGTTGATAGCTCTGGAAATAGATTGTAGAAAGACGTCCGATCATCCATGAGTACAGGTCGGAATTCGTGAATTTGCTGTGCATGAAATCGTCTTCGGCCTGCGCGTTGTCGATCTCAAGCTGCTGGTTCTCCACTTCCTGGTTCGCGATCGACTGTCTGACTGTCGCCGCGAGTATTTGCTTTTCAACTTGTTGTATTTCAGCATTGGCGAGATTCAGCTGGTTCTGCCATTCTTCCTTTCTCCTGTCGTACCCCGCGAGCTTGTCAGCAAGGGAGGCCCCCTTCTCGAGGGCGGTGGCAGTCGCCTCCAATGTTCTGACGGCATCCTCCGCAGAATCGCCGAAGCTATGGCCCCCCGTCTGGGCGGTCGCGGTGGGCGAGCCTCCGAATCCCGCCGCTCCGATCATGAAATCAGGGACTAACTTCAGACCGCCGGAAAGGATGTAGCCGACCACTATCGAAGCATCTATTACCGTCGAGGCCGTGGAAAGGGCGAGCGCTGCAATTTCGCCGCCGTTCAGCCCCGCGCTGATCAGACCCTGATAGTAATCTATGCGAACCTGGATCATCGCCTGCTGCTTCTGGAGAGCTTCCAGATTGTGCGTGGCCTCTTCCACTTGCTGTTTTTTAACCTCCAATACAGCCTTAAGAACACTTATTCCGTTGCTTGAACGCAAAAGGGCAAGGTCCTCCGCGTCCTTCTTTTCCATAGCCTGGAGAAGAGCGCTACCCAAGGCCTGCACTTCACTGCACAACTCAGATGCCTTTTGAATCATAACTGCGAACCTGTAATGAGGCAGAGGGCTGTTCATGTCGCTCAAGACACTGCCGATGTCGAGACCGGCAGCTGCAGCACGGACGAGTAAGCCTGGATTAATCGGAGGCGCAAAAAGCGCGAGCGGAGCATACTGCCCCTCCAGGTTCAGACAGTGACGAATGTTGAACAGCCGACCGGCTACGGTATCATAATACCCCATTAGCTTGTCATTAGGCGGTATGCAGAAGTAGAGAGTCTCCAGGTTCGGCAAGCCCTGCCCCGAACCCGGGCTGTCGTAGCCGCTCACCTGCTGCATGGGAAGAAGATTCTCAATGTCGACTAGTGCATTCGAAAACGAATCGAGCTTTCCTTCGAGTTGATAGTAATTATCGACCGGAAGTTCATATGCCGGCGGAATAATCTCCGGCTTCGGACCGAGAATTTCCGAGGCAAGCACATATAACTGCTCCGCTTCACTAACGGATTCCATTGTGTCCTGCATGTACAGGCTGTCGCCCCAGGCGATGAGATGATCGAGATAGTTCATCACGGTGGTTTTTTGATAGGCGACTGTTCTGTACTGAGCGATGTAGTGCGGTTGGAACGGATTGTTCCGCCAGTCGGTGACGTCGGCTATCAGGGTCGAGTCGCCGCTGTTGATCCCCAGCATGATGTTGTCGATGTTCTCCTGAGTGTATTTGTCGTTCACGTTCTCGAAGAACGGTTTCGTCACCCAGTATTTGTCCGGCGAGGGATATGACGACCCGTCCGTGGGGTTGAAGATATACTTGAACCAATGGTCAGCGTCTTCGAACTGCTGATTTTGGCTCAGGGATTTGGCAATCAATAGCGGTGCATGGAAGAACATCTCCCAGTTGTACTCGCTATATCCCCCCTTTGGGGAGAAGTCAACGTCACCCTTCGGATAACCGGGATGCTGATCGGTGATACTTACACCGGCCACGGTGTGGGTGATCGGGCTGCCGGTATAAACGACATTGGTAGGCTGAAAAGTCGTATTGAAGTCGAACTTGTCCGGATTGCTGTCGAAGAACACGTCGTTCTTGAGCTGGGTATCGCGAGACATCATTGCGTCGATCCCCTTGTCGAACAAAGTTCGCATGAAGTAGCACACAAGAGGGTGGTAGAAATTGTAGAAATGGTTCAACAGATATAACTGCTTATCGCGGGGAAAACCACCGAGGATTTGCGTGACTTGGTCCGTGTTTCCTTGGAGTATTGCCATGAACAGACTTTCAAGATCCTGATAGGTAAACTCGAAGTCGGCATTATCGCTGAGCTCAGGTTGGACGAAGTAAGTATACGCCTTGTCCTGGTAAAAGAACGGCAGGAACGTGCCGACACTAACCGGCACCTCGCGGAAGGATCTTGCGAGCATCGCCTGGTTCTCCTGTCCAAGTTCCAATATCACCTGGTAGATTATGCTCAACAGTCTGTCGATGAGGCTCATTTGAAGGGGCAAAAGGTTCCTGAACTGCCCGGGGGTCTGGTTCACTATGGCACCCCCGTTGATTGCCAGCGAATTCAGAGAACCCCCTGTCCTCTCTTCGTCGAGCATGTTAACGAACTGGCTTCTGTCGAACAGCGTGACCCGCAAGCTCTCATTGTTCACGGTAACTACAGGATAACCTTTGCAGGGGTCGAGGTCGAACGTTCCGCAGTAGTAATAGTAGGTTGCGTTCTGGCCGACATCCTGTACATAACACCCGATCTGCAAATCGCCGTTGCTTTCGAGTGCGGTTTCGATGCCGTTTAAAATTCCGGATAGGAAATTGTTGGGATCTTTCGGGCTACCGCTCGAATCGAAATAATCTGTGAGGTTGAAATTCGGCAGGTCGAGAGGAGTGAAGATGAAATCTTTCTCGTCCGGTGTGTAAGCCCCGGAAGTGCTGTCCCAGCTCTGATCGACGGTTATTGAGCCGGTGTCGTCATCCTTCGAGACCTTCTTGGGAAGCCACTTCCCATTCCGGTATTCAGTGAAGGCCATCTGGATTTGCCAGTACTTCTGCTGCTTGTCGAGGTCGAACGTTCCACCTCCGCCCGTCGGCACGGAGACGGATGTGACGTCATACGACTTCTCGGAGAAAATCGCCCAGAAGAGGTATATGCGATTGTTGAAAACGGTCAGGACGACATGATCGCTCGGAATGTCCTGGTCTATCTTGATCCACGGGGTCCAGCGGCGGTTTTCGACCAATTGACGATAGTAGTAGACTCTCGGGTCGCCACCGTATGTCCTACCGACGACTTGCAGGGTCTGTTTTTCGTCCTCATACCACATAGCCTTAATTTCGAGCCGGGACACTTCGTCGAGTTTCTCCAGGTAGTTCATGAAAGCTGCCTCGGCGTTATCTTCAGTTACATCGTTTTTCAGGAGATCATTCTGAAGGTCACTGAAGAAAGAAGACTTCATATCCGACGGCAGAAGATCAGGCTCTATCCAGTTTTCCGGGTATACGAATACTTCTCTGTTTGCCTGCCAGAGGCGGAAGTACTTCATCCATTCCCACTGTGACCAATCGGGATCAACAGTGAGGTCGACCGTGACTTCAGGCTCCAGATTGAGGAAGCACCGCTGGACAAACTGTTGGACCGAATTTGTCGCCTGCACAATTCTGGAGGTCGGCTGGCACGAGCACATTTCGACGTCGATAAGGAAATAATTGTAAAGGTCGTTGCTGTTCAGCCACTGGATTCCCGAAGGCGGGTTTGCGATAAGATACGCTACGAGCGCGTCACGCTTGGACTGACGCAACGTATCTTGAAGCGGCTGCGTCACTGAAAGCCACTGGTCGCCTTCGTTCTTAGCCTTTAGAGATTGCATTATCTTCAGCGCGTCATCGTAAGAAAACGAGGGCTGAGTCCAGGACACGCAGTTTGTCGCGGCAGCCCCCAGGCTGCTCATTATATCGAAGCACTGTTCCAGCCTGAGGAGGATGCGGATATCCTTTAGATCGGAGCTCGAAGCAGGCGCCAGTATGAGATTAAGATAATTTGTCGGCGCGTTGATAAGTTGATCGAGCTGTGTCTGGTCCCAACCCGTCAGGGTACACAGATCCGCTTCAATCTCGCTGACTGTTGCCGTGCCTCCAACAACCTCTTCGATGACGGAATAGACGGAAACCGTAGTGGTTTCGGCTGCAGTCACCTTCTGCACCGCCGGGAACCGCTGCTCAAACTTTAATATGTCTATCAACACCTGAAACGAAGGAAAGGTGGATACAGGTCCGCTGACCGGCAGAGTCGGCAGGTTCCACAAATCGAGGCTGCTTACGTCCCCCGCGTGCGCAAAGAGCCATGTAAGATAGTCGGCAGTGAGTTTGAGTTTCGAGACTATAAGGCACACTCTTGCTATTTGCTCGTACCAATCGAACTGAGAAGGATAATTTGAAGAGGCAAGCGGGTTCTCCTTGTTGACAAACGACGCAGCGGTGAAATCCGTATAGATATTTGGCTGAGAACTTTCAATGGCTGACGCGATGTCCTTGTTGATCTTGAACCAGGCACAGATTTCGTTTTGAACCGTATCCTGCTGCTGCAGCCCCGCGTAAACCGGAGATATTTTGGTCAAGAACAGGCCGTAGCGGTCCGCAACGTGGTCGGACAGCAAAGACCTGAGTTCAGTCGTAATGTCTGCCGAAGTCGCGAAGAGTATGTTATCTGCAGAGTTGCTGGTTAGCTGCTCATTGTAGAGCTGGTCGATTGCATTCTGGTACGCGGTTAGACTACCGGAAAGTCCGGTCAGACTCTTCAATGCCGCCTGGTCCGTGGCACTCATATAACCGACAAGCACGAGTTGCCTGTTGTCCGAGTCATATGATATCTGGGAAGCGAAAGAGCTGATGCTCGCGGCAGAGATCAAATCTGAAAAGCTGGAGCCGGCAGGCATCGTGGGTAGTGCAGACAGGTCGGCGGTCAAGATTTGATCGATGTATCGAACTCTCAGGTTCAGGAGAAAGTCCATGTTGTTGTCGATTTTCTGCTGATATTCTCCGTCATCCTGTGTACCCAGGATATCGGTCAGCTTTTCGATAAGCTGGCTATTCCAGTTCAACACGGGGTCCGTAAGCCATTTTTTCAGAAGTTCTCCGCGGGGATCGGCCTGGACAGAGGTCGCCGCCTGTACTTGAAGCAGTTTAGTCTGCAAATCGCTTAATGATGTGGCCACCGAGTCGTCTGAAGCAATCAGAGATCCCGAGCTGTCGTTCTGGTAGCGCAGGATATAGTTGAGCTCGCCCGCCGAGAATTGGGAAGAGACCACGGTCTGCCAGCTTGTATAGAAACTATAGGTAGTCGCCGGGTCAGCCGAAGGTGGCGTGGATATGACAGGGTCAGCGCATGCCCGAATGTTGATCAGGTCAAAGAAGACAAACAGGTCGTTTATGCTTACCGACAAAGCTGACTCCAGCTGAGTCATTCTGTAGAAATATGACAGGTTCCCTAATGAGAGTAATCCGTCGGTCTTCGCTATGAGCGCGTCAAGATCGCCGGGTGTGATGCCGAGCGCGCCCATGATGATGCCTCTATGTATATCGGTAATCGCGACGGGGCTGGAGGTGACCTTCTCTACGGCGAAATCGGGATTCAATGGATTAGTCGCGATCCTGTTCTGAAAGAGTTGGTCGTAGAGGTCATCAGTCGCGGTCGTGTCGATTGTCTGGAAGAAGGCGAGGTACTGGAACGCGCTTAGGCCCCAGAGTTGTTGGAGAAACAAGAAATGATGGAGCTCGTACGCCAGCGTCGGCGATATGTTCCCGTTCCCGAGAGCGGGCGCCTGGACGAGCGCGTCGAGCTCCTCCATCGAAAGAGAGGTCTTCCGCCAGAGGCGAAGGAAGCGATGTATCGCATCGAATTTTGCGGGATTGAGACTAGTGATTTGTTTCTTGTCCGTGTCGCACGAGAGGTCCTGGTTTAAGATGATGCTGTCCCCCGCCGGGTTGATGGTCTTCAGCTTCAACAATTGGAGAACCTGGTCGTACTCAAGTCCCGTCGCGTCCATAAACAGGTCCAGTTCGGCGGTCGTCCCGGAGGCAAGACCTCCCCAGTAAGTCGTCTGATTCAGATCCTGTTGGAAAATGAGAGCCCTCTCGGCTTCGTTTACCCCGAGATAGACATAGGCCATGTCAAGATCGGACTGTGTAGCCGGTCCGGGTGGAACGGCCGCCTTATGTTCCGGCCGGAATGCATCTATCAGGTCCTCCTTTTTAGTGCCGAGCTTGTTGAGATAGGTCTCCCCTTCAGTTTCGAACAGGTCGAACGGCAAGGTGAATGGCCGTTTGGCCGTCTTCAGAACGTTGTATGCCTGGATGTTTACATATTCAGGATTGGCGGTGACCTCGTCCGAGGTAAGCAGAGTCTGGGGCAGCAGCCTGACGCTGATACCCGTTCCCTTGCCTGTCGCTCTCAGCACTATGAATTCGTCCCGGATAATCCAGTGATCTTCGGTGACACACGAGTCGGAGCCGGTGAGGCGCTTGGCCTGATATTTGTCCGAGACAGTGGCGGTCGCAGTAAGGAGAGATGCGGTATTAGTCTGATTTGCAGCCTCGAGTTTGTTGACAATCTCCGAAAGGAGTCCGGAGTCGATCACCCCGGCCACAAACTTCGGCAAATAGGAACTGTTCAGAGTGACTTCAGGAGGCGTGATGAAATCCTCCATCACCTCGTTGGCGATGTCGATATATGGAATTTCGGTGTTTGTATTATCGCAGTTGAGGTCGATGTCTCCGATGTCCGGACGTCTCCGCAACATTGCGTCTTTCACAGATGCATTCTCACCCGGTCCACAGCTGATTGAAGTAACTCGATCATCGAGATACCGCAGAATATCCGTAAGGTATGCCGCTGCACCGTAGACCGACCTGCATTCTTCACATTCACAGAAGTCGGTGTGTCCAAACAGGGTATCCAGGTCCGGGACCTCTGTCGACATAGCTGGCAAAATTATTTCATTGTAATCGGGAAAAACCGTCAGGAACGAAGCGTCAGACATCGACTTTAAATTGCCTGCGAGAACAAGACTCTGCGAGTAGGCTTGTGTCGCCTTCCTGTAAAGCTGGGCCGCTTCCATATTGCCAAGCTGTGGTCCATATTTGTTGACAAAGTTGCCTTTTCCCATCCGATAAATCTTCTGAGCAGAATCCACATTGTCTCTCAGCAGCACGTTGGTTGCGGAATATGTTGGAGACAACTTGAAAACACGCTGTATTCGTTTAAGCTGGCTTACCAGTGAGGTATCAGCACCTGCACTCCCGCTCACACCTCCGCCGGTTGCGCCTGCAACCTGCGGGCTCGGCAGCAGGCCTTCCCCAGTTTTTGGCGCCGCCACACCAGACGTACCGCCTCCCGATTGGAAGTATTTGCCGATACGTGTTGTAAGAAGATCAAAGTCGGGATTGGAGCCGAGAAACTCCCGGGCCGCGCCGGCGTTCGGTATCTTGCTCCCGGTGTCACTCTGCAATCTCGCGGTGAAAGCAGCACTCGGGAAAGCTGCAGTGAAACTCCGTTCGAGCTCGGCTGCGTAGTTCTGCATCTGTTCAGCGCTGGTCTGTCCAGGCGTTCCCGCCGGCGGCTGCATCTTCCCTTCCTTTAGAATTGTAGCCCAGCCCTGACTCGTAAGTGCCGCGAGCTTCGGGAGATCGGCAGTGGTTTTGATATTTTGTGACTTGACCAGCTGATCGGTTAGCAGTACCTGCTCTCCTGTAAGCTGCGAGAGAGAAAAAACCGACTGAAGAAGGGAAACTTCCTGCAATTTGAATGCGGGACTTTTCTCAAGCGCCGCCCAAAACTCCTTTCTCGGTCCTAAGTTCGCAGAGAACAGATTCGTAAATGCGGTGATCTGTTCGCCCTGCAGACCGGCAATGTTCAGCTTCATGTTGAGATTGGATTGGGCAGAAGCCTGGGCATGGCCCTTCAGGTACTTCGTTTGCTGCGAAAGGAGCTGTTTCTTTAGCGTTTCCAGGTCGGCGGTGACGGAAAACGGAATCAGATTCGACGTGACCGCCGCTCCTATTGCCGACATGAGCGCGTCAATGTTCTCACGCATCAGGACGCCGAATACCTGTGTTGCCACGGCCGCCAGGGTAGTAACTGAGGAATCAGACGCCAGTCGAACTAAAGGATTGCCCGAAGGACCCTGACGAATGAGCCCGTAAAAGACTGCTGCTTCTATGCTGGTACTCTTCTCGAACTGGAATGAGATAGCGACTGCCTCCACAACGGCCCTGGTGAGACCTGCCTTGTTTGAAAGAAAGGTAATATCCTTATGCTCGCTGTCCTCGGCAAGCTGCGAAAGCGGCAACTTACCGACATAGGGTTTCAAGTTATCGAGCACTTTCTCGAATTCGGACAAACCAGGATACGGCTCACTTGCAAGGGTGATATCGACTCGCAGTTCAGCGGGTGCGTTATAATTGAGATCAGATTCCTTCAAGACTTTGCGGCTCCTGTCGTAGATTCTGACCACGACGTCGGGAGACTTCTTATCGGTCGCGGCAAATTGCCTGCGAGAGTAACCTATTTCATAATTCCCCGCCGCGTTTGTCCTGGTTTCTCCCAACAGCTGCTCCCCCCGAATATCTTTATCAAAAGCCTTTACGATCGTTCCTTTCATCGGCCTCTGGTACCTGTCGCGTATCGTTCCGTAGACTCTATATTCGCCGCCCTTTGAAATTCTGGCGTGAGTGCTCTCTCCCCGACTCTTCATCTCTTCTCTCCCAGGATTACGTGCCAGACTGCTTGCTGCGCACTTGATTGTTAGTTTGCCGAAACGCCTACATCTTCGCAGACCCTCAACGTTAGTTTCCTCTCAAAGTATCAATTATCGAATTAACGGTGCCGGACCCGGCCCAGTAGCCGACCCCTCCCAAAACCAATCCTCCAATCGGACTGCATATCGGAGCGTATGGGCCGCAGACGAGCCCCGCTTCAGCTCCGACCTCGCCACCCATCAGTGCACCTGCCCAGCCTCCAGATTCTGTGGCAACGGCTCGCGCTGTCTGCGCCCCGCCTGTTCCATCCCTGATATCCGCATTGACTGCGGTCGCGACGTGGTTGATAGACTGTGCCACGGCTACTGCCGTCATTGCATCGCCCAGCGCTCCGACCCCTCCACGGTACCCTTCGCTATTGTACCATGCACCGGAGTCCCCCACTCTTGACACGCCGCCCGCCGGAACGCCCTGAGTGTTGCTCCTGTTTAATGCCCAACTTTGACTCCCCTCACTGCTGTTTAGAGCGCTGTCCTGCCATCGGTAGTCACTTGGTGAAGTCCCCTTCTGTCCGGTCAGATCGTGCTGCAGTTCTATCCTGTGATCTACTGCCCACCCTCTGCCTCCCGGGGCCGTGTCGGCAGGCATCGGATTGTCGGCCCGAAAATCGTCTCGTGCCTGAACCTGGTCCGGCGAGTTCCGCCGCAGCCTTGTCGAGTTTCCCGGCCCCGCGTTCCTCCCGATCTCACCTTGAAACACACCCTCCTGGTAAGCCCTGAATTTCTGGGCGTCGTAGGAATCCGGCACCACCAGGGTATATCCCGACGGGCTGGAGAAACTGACACCGTACCCGCCTGCAGCAATCGGACTCGCGCCTGACCGCTGCGACGGAGTAAGGGTTGTCGACGTTGTGCTCGACATGGACTCGTTGGACGCCGGGGTCGACGCGTGCTTCCTCGGCTGCACTCTAATCCGTATCCGGCGTGCCTTTGGAGAGGTGGGGGCCGGAGTGGGCACCTCAGGCGACTGACAAACAGGGGCGCAGTCTTCAGCCCGACATACCAGCTGCTCCTCGTCGTAGACTCCACACACTTCACCGTCGGTGCCCTGGGGGTCGTAAAACATCACAGGGTTGTTGGTCACGTAGCTGTACAGATTCAGGCCATCGCTTGTCCCCCGGGAGTCCGCGGCGGTCCATCTGCCGAGCCAGGGCGCGTAGTAACGTGAGCCATGATAGTAAAACCCGGTCTCGCCGTCCCTTTCCTTGCCGGTATAGCGGTATCGCTTCAGGCTCACCTCCACCAGGTTTCGTCCCGCCTGGTATGAGGTTCCCCCGAAGGGATAATACTCTTCATATGAAATGACAGCACCGTTCCCGTCCAGCTCCAGACATGCCGAAAGCTGAAGGTCATCAAACTGGCAGCGTAATATCGTCTTGGGTGCACTTGCACTGCCCGCAGCGGATTCCACCGTCTCTGTCTCCACAATGGCAATGCGCCGCTTGTCATCCATGACATGGAGAGTCTGCCGCTCCAGGGTGACGGTACCCTGGTTGTCATACTCCCTGTAGATCTCGAAATCACCCAGGTATATCCGCTCTTCCTTTTTCGTGCCACCGGCCCTGGCTGTGACCTTCCGGGTGCGCCTGCCTGAAGAGTCGTAAAGGTAGTAGGTCGTTTCCCCCGAACCGTTGTTGACAGCCTGCTGCCGGGTGAACTTCAGCCGTTCGTTGAAGTCCCACTCCATCGCCTGAAGATGGGGCATCTGGGTCATGCTGCCGTTCAGGTTGTGGCTATATCCCACAGAATATGGGCCTGCGGCCGCATCGCCTGGCAGACTGGTGCCGGTGAGCCTGTTACTGCTTGACGAGTAGGAGTAGTGACGTGTCCAGCTGCCCCCGGCAGCCTGATGGATCAACTGAAGGATATTGCCCGCCGGGTCGTAAGCATATTCCTCGGTGTAGCTGCGCATTGCGTTCCCGTCGCCGGGCTGCTGCAGGCCGACCCGCGGATAATCGTTCCAGTCATATTGAGGGCGGGGATCCGCCGCTTGCCCGACGTGCTCACGTCCGATTGATGATACAAGCCGATAGATGGCATCGTAGGTATAGTTCTCTACTGGTGTAACGACGGAGTTGTCGAAGTATATTGTCTCCTGCGCACTATCCTCCTTCTGAGTGATGTTGCCGACCGGATCATGTGTATACTTTAAATCCTGGAGCACAGCTCCGTCTTTCAAGCGAGCCGTCTTCAGCCTGGCGAGACGAAAAGTTTCCGCATCATAGCTGTAGCTTGTGTTGACCCCGTTGCCATATTCTATCAAAGTGCGTTGTCCCCTGGCATTGTAATTTACGTTCTCCACGAGGGAAGATGGGCTCCCGGCGCCGTGAATATCCGCGCTGAGTGTTTCCAGCAGATTGGCTTCGTTATAACCCGGGCTGATCACGCTTCCGTCGGGAGTAACAAGTGCAACCGGCCGGTTCAAGGCGTCGTAACTAGTGCTGTTCACAAACACTTCCTGTTCCAGCGCGGGGGATTCCGACCAGTTAACCGTGCCCTCAAAGGCTTTTGTCAGCTGCCTGCTGCTGCGCAAGAGGTTTCCTTTGAAGTCGTAGGCCTCCTCCGCTTTTGTATCCGGATTGACGGCCTTGTTAACCACAACCCCGGCCTGATCGCAGTACTTGAAAACATGTGTTCGCAGGTTGAGCTCCTGGTCGTTGGTCTGCCCTTCACCGTACGAAGTCTCTTCGAAAAGTACTTCCTTCGTAACTGTGTCGGGGTCCGAGTTAGCAGGGTCAGTGCCGATCACAAACTGTCTCAGTGGTCTGTGCAAAGCATCAAATTCGGTCCGCAGGGCATGTCCGCGCGAATCCCAGCTGCGGATCGTGTTGCCAATTACATTGTTAAGCTTCCATCGCTCTCCCGCATCGGCACTGTCAGCATGAATTTGCGTGTGAAGCATGTCGTAGTCGTAAGTCATGATCTTGCGATGGAGAGCATCGGTGAACGCTCGTTGATTCTGCTGGATATCCAGATCTGTTCGAGCTGCCGTTCTCCCCTCCGAAGCGTTGTCCGCAACCGTCATGAATGTCCTTCCCAGGGAATCAAGAAATACAACTGTCGGCGTGTTCGCGTGGGCAGCTGTCTTCAGGGCGGCATCCTGCTCCTCCGGGCCCAGCCCGCCGCCAATCCGCCGGGAATACCAGGTAGGGGTATAGTCGGTACTCGGAATACGGCCAAAGAACGATCCCGCATCGACGTCCGTTCCCGGATCGACAATAAGCGACGTATCGTTGACGTCCCAGGTCTCCTCGTGCCACGCGTCGAAGACAGTCTTTTCCCAGCTCCGGTTAGGGTGAAGTATCGCGGCCACTCTCCCTACCGGATCGTAGAACAAAACCGGGCTTACTCCTACAGACACACCGAATTTGAAATCGTGTGTGTCGTCAAAAAACGGTTCGTACTTCCGAACCGGTTTCCCCTTGTTGTTGAAAATCGTCCACCCCGTCCCGACCCAACGCGGACTCATGTCCGGTCCCCCCTCAGTCAACGGCCCGGGCTCCGCCTGTACCTTCTGCTGTACTACGCGTCCGAGACCGTCTGAGTAGCCGAATTTCACCTGCAGCCTTGCTTGCTGGCCCGGCGCCAGGTCACTAACATGAGTTTCACGAGAAATAGTTGCGGAATAACACGGGAGCCACTTTGTCGGATCATCGGGATTAGCAATAACTGACTCTTTGAACCTATCGAGATCATAGACTATTCGTGCGGTTGCACCTGCCAGTAAATCCCGCGCCATCGGTCCAGTTGGATCGCTGAAAAACTGGTCCCTTTCTGACTGCGACAGGTCAGCTTCGAAACCAGCGAGGGTATCACCCAGGTTTTCTGTTATTTTTCCCATAACAGCGGTCCCCGTCACAAAACCGAGCGCATCGAATGCTACTGCAGACCTGTTCCCGTTCGGGTCCGTAATCAGTGCAGGCTGCATGACACGGTAGTCGTTCCGGTTGACGATATTATTGCTGCTGTCACGGTCACCTGCGGTCACCAGGTTCTGCAAGGCATCCTCCGTCTCCAGAAGAAGGAGGTCATGTGGATCGTAAAAGGCAGACACATTATTGCCGAAGGGATCTTCAAAACGGCGCGGCAGGAAGAAATGCGAAGATGCGTTTGCCAGTTCTGCAGCCGCAGTATCGGACGAGCTCGGCGAATAGAAGACCCGGTCCGAAGGTATCCACCAGTTTCCGTCTCCGTCAAAGTCGACATAGCCGCCCTCTCCCGGCAGGACTGCGGCAGGCGTGGGGATCAGATCCTGCGCCGGTTGAAGCGGGGCTGTGCGTTTGTAAACGGATGAGAGAAGCCCGGCAGTCAGGGCCAGCCTGTAAGTCTGAAATGGAAACGCGTGAGCTTCCAACACCCCAGGTGGAAGTGACCCAGAAAGATCATCTTTGCGGTAGAGAGTTATTGTGTCCGCGATCAAGCGTCTGTAAGGGTGATCGGTGACAGCGCCAGTGGCTTCGAAATCCTCGTATGGTAAGTCGTGCGACCCGTCGCTCGCGTCGGCAAGCTTCTCAAGCATCTCATCGAATCCGTACAGATTGGTGATATCCGGCACGCTGCCGTCCGGGACAACTTTGAGAATCTCGTACGAACGGACCTCAGACGGCAAAGGTGTTCTGTAATCGTTCGCCGTATTTATAGGGTTAGTATAGCTGCTTTCGTCATATTTGATGTAAATCTTGCTTTGCTTTGCATGGTCGTCGGGTGTCATTATGACGTCAGGATCCGGTCGCCTGCGACCGTAGCCGATCTTGACCGACTGCAGCTCGTTGCCATAATCGTCGAAAGCGAGGACCATCGAGTGAGTGACCCTTGGATCCGCAAGCTTCTTTCCGCCGACATCGTACAGGTTCCGCTCGTAGTCAAAATCGATCGTCTCGCGATCTCGCTTCAGGAAAACTGCATGCCGGTTTTCGCCGAGAGGCTGCAGCATCCTGACCGTATAATTTCTCTCGGTCACACTGTATGGACGATCCGACTTGTCGGTGTTATCCAGGGCATAGACTTCCTGCCGAAGCAAAGAGCCCTTCAGAGCTCGGATAGCCTCATGGACTTCGTCTGCCGTCAGTCCGTCCGGCAACACGGTATCAGGCAACTGGATAGCATCAGACTCAGCAATCGTAAGGCCGGAGACTCCTTCCGAAAGGTCTGACTCCCTGTAGTACTCGTCTGAAAACAATCTGGACACCCGTGGGCCTTTAGGATACGCGCCGGTGTGGAACCAGGTCTTCGTGAGGACAGGAGGGACGTAAGAAGCGGCGTCAATGTTTGTTGCGTCGGGGAAGGATCCGCTCTGGCTGAGCGAACCTATTTCCTCAGTATCATACTGCTCTACCATCCCAAAGCCGCGGAATTCACGTTCGAGTGCATCGTAGTAGCCGTGATGATAGGCGTAGCGACTGACGAAGCGGTTGCGGCTGATCCAATCATAAGTTTCCACCCGATCCACGACATGCACGGGGAAAGCAAGCCTGGTCACCCACGGTTGCCCCGCCTCACGGTCTGCCAGGTAGAACCTTGTAGACGCTACATATCCAATCTTAGTTTCAGCTCCCAGATTGTTCCTGATTCCGATCAGCAGATGCGGTTTCTCTCCTCCCATAAGATCGATGTATCGGAGCGGCTGCCGTGAGTCCGCAGGAAGAGACGACGACCACACAAGGCAGGCGGTCCCATTGCCGAGGAGGTCGACAATGTTGACCGATTCCAGATCGTCCGACGGAGGAAATTCTCGAATAACATGCGGATCGCTCCATCCGTTTCCTGACTGGTTGAACCATACCGTTATCTTATTGCGACCGAGGTATATGATGTCTGTTGTTCCTGAACCGTCGATATCGGCCAGACGGATTCTCTTGCTGTCGAAAAGGTCGGGGGTATCGAAAACGGGGCCGGCATCCATCGTTATCTTGCTGCCAAATCTTCCGTAGCCGAGATTGGGCCAATAACACACTTCACCGTTTCTCACTCGCACAATGTCTTGCATTCCATCGCCCGACATATCGGCCAAAAAGACGGTCTGCAGGGGATCCGCAAATACTAATGCGGGTCCGTTCTCTTCATCCCACGGCCTGGGGATTTCTTCTGCCTCGCCGTACCCGTCCCTAGCCAGGGATGGGTACCATCTAAAGACGTTGTCCTCGGTAATCAGCACATCCGCAAACCCGTCACCGTTCAGATCGACAGTCCTTAGGTTAGGGTCGAGCCAGTCTATGTTCGGAACTGAAAGAAAAGGGCTGAAAGACCTCCATGCGTGTTTGTCTTCACGCTCATAGTATCCGGGAACCGGACTGGCGAATTGAACGAGGCTCACTCTTCCATCCCCGGCAAGGTCCATAAGCTGCTGACCGGCGGCACCGAGTCTGCCGAGTGAAGGTTTCGGCGAGACCAGTTCGGCAGGCTCGAACCGCGCCGAAGCGACCCCACCGGAGGTTGGGAGGTTGCTCACATTACGTTTATAGAACCACACGTTCCCCTGCTCCGACAACACACCGGGAGAACCCTCTCCGTCCAGATCGACCCATCTATAGCTCTTCACATCGACGCCGTAAGGGAGATTCTCGATGCTGGATGCATCAGGCGAATGGATAGTCTCGTCTATCTCAACTTTCGAATAAGTAAAATCAACTGGGGGCATTCCTTTCGATATGTAAGCGGAGCCGTTCCAGACATAGCCGACCTGCCTAACTGATTCAAGAAAAGTATAGATGGAGTTCGCCGGGTCGCCCGGCTGCCCGTCGCTTGAGTAAGCAAAGTCGGTCGAACGCACAAGGCAGTCAGGAATCCCCAGTTCATTGGGGAAATGATGAAACATTAAGACCCTTGAACATAGACGGAAAGTTCGCACTTCAAAGCCGGAACGGTAACTCGAAAAGGGGTCCGGACGGCAGCGCCAGGTATTCACTTCCGCCGGTGTCGGAACAAGCGGATCATGCTCGCCATAGTCGAAGACAAGCTCAAAGAACCATTCATCGGGAAGAGGTGAATCCTCTTGCCTTCCGAACGGGGCGGCGTTGCCGTACCTGACACGCTTCAGGTATCGGTTGGCTGTTACCTGCCGGTGTTGTTCATGCAGCGCCAGAGGAACATTGGCGGCATCCTCGGCTTTGTGCTCGTAGAGAGCCACGTTGCCGCGGTTATCATACGTGCGGGAAAGAAGCCAACTGAATACCCGGGATGGGTTAGACGCGTCGGCGATCCGGCTTGACGAGTCGATGCCATAGATGCTGGTCACATCGTCCTTCGACACGGACTTCCAGTGAATTTCTCCTGACGCATCGTTTTGCCACCTTTCGATGCGCGCAAACAGTCCTTCGATTCTTGGCTGGTAGCGCCTGACAGTAAACGATTGCCCCCCGACCGTTGCTGAGGAAACCTCGTCAACCCAGCTGCTCCCGGTCTTTGTCAGACATGGGACAAGATCCTCGGTCCCGGAAAGAATAAATACATCCGGGTCTTCTCCATCCTGATACCGTGGAAGCCCTTTGGAGGTCTTGCGGGTAATCGAGGGGACGGACAGACCCCATCCGAACCCGAATGGACCGTTTCCCGCGCCGGAGTCGTATGCCAACGAAATCTTCGGGTAAAAATCGGACCGGCCCGGAGACGTAAAAACGGGAACCGTTATGGTGGCTGTCCCACTGACCGGGTTGACTCCAAACTTCTCGTCAATTCCTCTGATTGCCCCGCCTCCCTTAGGCAACGAAACCGACGGAGGATTAAACTGCTGCCTCTTGTCTTTTCCCGCACCGATAGTCCGCTTGCTCTTCTCCTCTGACATTCCGGTCTCCCTAACGTTCCATCGCCATAACCTCGCATGAATACCATCAGTTCCATTGTTCTATGCACGAGTGAGCAAACTCACACGCGGCAATCTTAGGACGGAATCCGGCAGTTATGGCATGAAACTTTCTACTCCCTTGTACGCCCGTCACACGACGGGTCGGACGAGGCAGCGCTGAATCGACCGTGACAGGGAAATACCGCGACGACATGAAATGGGAGGAAAAGCAACGATTAAGAGAGGAGAATTACGACGGTGGGCTGTCTAGTGCAAACTATCCGTCAAGTGCAGATCAAGACCTGGAGGGTCGGTCGCCAAGCGCTTGCAGGCCAGGTGGATGCCGGTGCTGCGACTCATACAGAATCGCATGCCGGACTCTTCAGTACGAACATCGTGAATGCCTCTCCCGGTAAGCCTTGAAACGTTTCCGGAGAGAGGATTTTACATTTGGAGAAGCGGCACGAATCGCCCCTTACAGGGCATCCCCCGACTTACCCTTCTTTGGCTGCAGGGCAAGGTGGACCTTAGTCAACAGCTCCTCGACCAGATACGGTTTCGCCAGAAAATCTGTCGCTCCAATCTCGAGGGCATCGGACTTTACCTCCGGTTGAACGTAGCCGCTTGCAGAGATTACCTTCACCTGCGGGTTAAGGAGAACGAGCCGCGCCAATACTTCTGCCCCGCTTATCCCCGGGAGCCCCATGTCCAGAAGCACCAGATTGATCTTGTTAAGATGCTCCATGTAGACCTGTAGACCCTGGGTCCCGTCCGATGCCAGGAGCACCTTATAACCGGATTCTTCCAGAATTGTCCACAGAAAGTCTCTCAGGGGTTCCTCATCCTCAATCGCGAGTACCACCTCGCCGTGACCCTTCGGCAGTTCGGTTAGTTCTTGCTCCTTGTGGATCGTCTTGGACGGTTGAGAAAGAACCGGGAAGTAAAGGAAAAACGTTGTACCCTGACCTATGTTGCTATCGACGTCGATGAAGCCGTTGTGTGCCTGCATGATCCAGTTGACGACCGACAGTCCGAGACCTGTGCCGCGCCCGTTCTTCTTCGTCGTGAAGAACGGTTCAAATACTCGTCCCAGCGTGTCTTTATCTATTCCCGAGCCGGAGTCTGATACTTCTACCTGCACGTATCCCCCTGCCTCAGCAGTCTTAAAGCGTCTGCTCACGGCCTCGCCGGCAACGCTCTTCGCGGCGATGGTAATTGTCCCGGCACCGGGCATGGCGTCACGCGCGTTCACACACAGGTTAAGGAGTGCCTGATGGATTCTGTTCGAATCCGCAGGAATCATCGGTATATCCTGCTCTACATCTACACTGAAGGCAATCTTCTCCGGGAATATCTCCTTGAGGAGTTCGACGAGTTCTTTGATAACGTCGCCTA
>JBJKQU010000252.1:0-56403 GCA_046705025.1 Candidatus Kryptoniota bacterium
AATCGATGACGAGCAGCCGAAGATAGAGTAATGTCGGTCATATTAAAGAAGAACTTTGTCGGAAATGAAGGGGGAGATTTCACCGCTTCCATTCGTGAGAAGGTGAGCCGGAGCTCCCGTAGCGGCAAGTATGATTTCGTCTACATCGTACCGACCCGCAGGCGCGTCCGCGAACTGCAGCGCGAACTCGTCGACGACCTCGTTTTCGGGAAGCTGCCTGTCTACACGCTTGAACTGTACGCCCATGAGATATTCTCCCGTTTGAACGACGGCAAGAGACTGATCTCTCCGTCGATGCAGGGAATGCTTGTGAGCGAGGTAATATCCGGCGGCGAGTTCAGCTTTTTCAAATATGCTTCCTACCGCCCCGGCGCCCGCAAAGGAGTCGCTCCGATCGGGACGATAAAGAAAGTCGTCGACCAGATCGATTACTTGAAGGAAAACGGGATAACGCCTGAAGACTATAAGTACCTCGTCTCCGCCTCAGAGGAGTCTGAGCGTCATAAGCTCGAAGAGTTTGTAAGGATCTACTCCGGTTACGAGAACGGCCTCGGCGATGAACTCGTGGACAGCTCGGGGCTTCTCTCTCTCATCGATTCGCGTCTCGCTTCCTCAAAGGAAGTGCTGAATGAGATTCATCCTGATAGATGTACCTTCTTCGTCGAAGGATTTTACAGCTTCAAAAAGCCGGAACTGGAGTTTCTCCGGCACCTGTCGGCAAGGAAGGACTTTTCGTTTCTTGTCAGACTGGACTGCGACAATAGGAACGACAATATTTTCCGGACTATGCTTGTCACCTCGGATGAGCTGGTAGGAAGAGGATTCAAGCGACAAGAGGGAGAAGCTTATCCTTCTGACGGTCACGAATTGTCGCTCAGAGACTACCTGGCTTTGAACCTTTTCTCCGATGAGACTCCAAAGAACAAGCTTGACCTGAAGGGCAAAGTATCTGTTGTAAGCGTCCGGGACAGCCTTCGCGAGGCGGAATTTGTTGCCGAGAAGATAAGGGACATACTGAAGGAAAACCCTGAACAGAGCCTGAACAGGATTTGCATCGCCTCGTACCTTCCCCAAAACTACTCCGGGATATTCAGGGAGGTCCTTGCGAAATACGGTATTCCCGGCAATATCACCGACAGGTATACGCTCGAATCCAACAGCGCCGTGAATGCGGTGCTCTCTTTCATCGATATCAAGACAACCGATTATGAGCGTGTTACCCTCTTGAGAGCGGTTACGAATCGGATGCTCTCTGTCAGCGACGGTATGAATACGAGCGAGGCAGGAAGCGTCCTCTACGCAGCAGCAGCAGCGTGCCGGTTCGAGAGAGGTTTGAAGAACTTCCGGGAGTCGATCGACGCCAGGCTCGGTATTCTTAGAGGGTTGAGCAAAGAGGAGGGAGACGAGGATGCAGGACGAATCACCCATGAGATCGAGACTCTCGTAAAAGCAGGCAAGCTCATCGGCGCAATTGAAACGAAGCTGGCTTATTTCAACCGCGACCTGGCGCCGGACGAATTTCGCGATGCTGCCGGTCTGCTCATCTCCGATCTGAGAATCTACGAGAATATCGTCCGTCTGAATGTGAAAGGTGTCCCTACTGAAATAGTGGAGAGAGACGCACGGGCGATGTCGTCGTTCCGTGAAGTCCTCGACGAAGTAGTGGAAATAGAGAAGGTAAGAGGCAGCAAGCCGCTCCCTGTTGAAATATGGATCGAGAGCTTACGGGCGGCACTTTCTCTGACCCGATATAATATCAGGCAAAAATACGGCTTCGGGGTTTACGTGACGGCGCTGGAAGAGATACGCGGTCTGGAGTTCGACCACCTGTTTATCGTCGGCCTGACCGAAGGTGAACTACCGACCAAATACGTCCCCGAAATATTCCTTCCGCTGAATGTGCAGAAAGAAAACCGTCAGATGCAGCCCTATCTCCAGAGGCATCTTTTTTACCAGGCCGTAAGCTCTTTCAACAAGTCGCTCTACCTGATTCATCCTGTGCAGAGCGGTGAAGTCCGACTGATCAGGTCGTCGTTCATCGATGCCTTTACTGATATTGCCGATGTATCCCGCGTTGACGAGGCTTCGTCCGAGCCCGGTGCCGTGGATGTCTATAACATTCAGCAGCTTATTGAAGCAGAGAGCGTTTGCAGGGATTTCCAGGAAGTTGTACGGGATAACGATGCTGCCGGATTTTTGCCGGCTAATCTGGAGAGGTGCAAGGCCGCCGAGTCGCCAAGATACGAGGGAGTGCGGGAGAGCGAATTCGCGGGGAAATTGACGGAGCGGGAGCTTATCGACAAGATAGATGCGGAGTTGTCGGGGCGGGTCTTCTCTGCGGCACAAATTGAATCACTGGCTCGCTGCGGCTTTCAGTACTTTGTCAGGAGAATTTTGCAGGTCGCAGAAGTTCAGGATATCGAGACCTCCCTGAGCGCAATGGAGCGCGGAGCCGTGCTCCACAGTATCCTGCACGAATTTTATGATGAGCTCTCGAAGCAGGGGAAACTCGGCGAAAGCAAGGAAGAGTTGAGCCTTTTGATTGCGGTCGGACGCCGGATTCTGGATCAGCTGGGCATCCATCACGACCTCTTCGAAGTGGAACGGAGTGCCATCCTCGGGACGAAGTCGGTGCGGGGGACTCTGGAACTTTTTCTGTCAAAGGTGCAGTCGAAACTCTCTGAATACGGCTTCATGCCGGAGAGATTCGAGTTCGGGTTCGGCATGAAGGGTGGAGAGGTTGATGATCTGGGGCCGGTGAGAATCGGAGACGTCTCACTGCGCGGAAAAATTGACCGGATCGATTCTAATCAAAATGGGTTGACGATTTTTGATTATAAGACCTCCTACGTGAACCCCGCTCACAGGGAAGTGATTGGCGACAGGATCAGCCCGCAGCTCCTGATGTATCTAAAGGCCCTCGATGAAATCATGAGTTCCACCGGAGAAAAAGGAATAGTCGCGGGCGCGGCCTTCTTGTCCCTGAACAGGGAAAGGCTGCTGGGTGCCGCTGACGGAAAGGATCTGATTGACTTCATAGTGCGCGACGACGGCGGAGAGCTCCGTTACAACAGGAGCTTTGGGAGCGTGCAGAAGACGAGGAGTACCGCAGGCTATCCGAAGAGCATGCCTGATCTCCTGAAGGAAACGGAATCATTCGTGAACCGGAAGGTCCACGAAGCGAGGTCGGGCAGATTCAATCTGACTACCTTCTCTCGCGAGAAGGTCTGTGCATACTGCCCTTACATCGAGGCTTGCAGGATAGCGCTGACCGGAGAGAGGCTGGAAGTTTCCGAATCAGTCTAGACGTACCGCTACTATCTCGTTAGAATTGCGCACGTAGAGCAACTCTTCGTTTACCTGGAAATAGAAATCCTGAAATGTAGTATAGACCTTCCTGTCGGCAACGTCGTCATAGAGAACCTTACCGTCGACATCGATTACCTTCACGTGTGAATCGTACACCGGAGCACCCTTTTCGTCTGTCCCCGCGTCAAGATAATAGCCGACCACGTATTTCCCCGGTTGTGACTCGATGAAAGACGGTGCTTTTGCATCGTCAGGAAAAGCGCGACCGGGGTTCGGGAACGTCACCTGATCCGGCGCTCCCTCCGGCTCTTTATATACGACCGGAAGCAGGTAGCCGTTCTCGACAGCGGGCTCGCTTACCTCCTGCACGCGTGTATCGTCAAGAGGGAATGTGATCAGCTGTTGGCCGGACCTGTAATTCACACCGACCACCTCTTCCGATGCAAGTGTGCTCCGCAAACCGTAAACCGTGTCCTCAATGACGTTCATGAAAGACAAATCGTTGCTTTGCCAGAGGAGTTTTCCTGCCAAAATATCAACGGCAAAGATCTTCCCGGGGGTCGGCATGTCGGGCTTGACGAACTGCTGAAGAAGAAGCACGTCGCGGTGGATCTTGTTTACTGTAATCCACCATTTCTCCTCGAACTGTAGATTCTGCCAGAGAGGAGATCCGTTCTCTATATTTAAAGCTGCGAATTCGGTGAGCTTGTTGTCCGTATCGCGGAGTTCTACTGCAAGGACCCCCGTGCCTGGCAGCAAACGCCAGACTTTCTTTTCAGTCTTGAAAGTCCATGCCGGTCTGAGATATTTCTTGAAAAATTGCATCGAGACAAGATAAGAAGAGGGAGAATAATTAGCATCAAAGATGAGTCGATGAACTCATGCGACGGCAGATCCGCGTCAGGCCGCGTGTGCCTCCGCCGTTATTTCAAAAGCTCCATCTTCTTTGTCTCAACGAGATTGCCTGCCTTTAACTGATAGAAGTACACCCCGCTTGCCAGTCCCCCAGCATTGAAAGTAACGAGATGCATCCCGGGACTTTGCCGGGCGTTTACGAGAGTTGCCACTTCCCGGCCCAGGATATCATAGACCCTCAAGGTCACTAGGCCGGCTGCCGGTACCCGATAGCTGATAACCGTCGTCGGATTGAACGGGTTAGGATAGTTTTGATTCACCGCGAAAGTCGCCGGCACTTCGGCAGGCAGCGCAACTCCGGTCAGCTCGTTGATCTGCCATGCCCCTCTCCCATGTGTACCGACCAATAGAGTGTGAGTCGAGTATCGAATAGCCATTCCATCTACAACCGCGTTAGGCAAGCCGGTGCCGAATTCCACCCATGTCGCACCGTTGTCCGTAGATCGGTACACTCCCTCATATGTCCCCGCGTATAGGTCGCCTGTCAGCGAATCCACGCGAACAACCTTCGTTGGAACGGGGGGGAAGCCGCTCGTCGTTGAGCCTAGTCCCGTCCAGGAAACGCCGTAGTCGGTTGTCCTGAGCACATGTGGACTGCTGGTGACGCCGGCGCCGACGAGAACAGCCAGGTATGCAACGCCTTTTCTAGTCGGATCGGCGGTAACCTGACAAAAATCGGTGCTGTCGGGCAAATTTGAAGTGATGTCCGTCCAGGTCGTGCCCCCGTCCCTCGAGACAAACAGGTGATCGCTGGTGGGAGTGTTGCCCCCGCGGTAACCGCTGATGCCTGCATAGAGCACACTGTCTTCAACGGGGGAAATCGACATTGTAGTGACAAGGTCGCTTGACGACACCAGGTCACTGCTTATAGCGGTCCAGTTTCCACCTGCGTTTGTCGTTTTGTATATCTTGCTGGTTGCTGTGTAGAGAACGTTGTCGTTCATCGGGTCCATGACGTAGGGCGTAAGCCAATAACCGGTTTTTGTGAAAATCTGGGTCCAGTCCCCTCCTCCGTTCGTGGATTTCATCAGTGCACCGTTCACATACTCCGTATAGACGACATTCGGATTCTTCGGGTCCATCAGTACATAGCCTCCGTCACCCCCGTAGACTTCGTTCCAGATCAGGGAAGGCTGGGTATTCATTTCTGTGCCGTTGTCCTGAGTACCCCCGATAGCCATTTCCGAGTTGTTCTGGTCGGCAGATATGTCGTAGAATTGAATCGTCTGTAAGTCAGAGTTGCAGTTTTTAAAGGACGTCCCGCCGTCGGTGGTCTTCCAGACGCCGCCGTCATTGCCTATATAGAAAGTGGAGCCGCTTCCGCCGGCAAAGGCGATCGCATGCTGGTCAACATGCACATTCTTTCCTGTGGAGGGGCCATAGCCGTTGGTCAGATTTGTCCAGGTCTGTCCTCCGTCCGTCGATTTCCAGAAATCTATCCCACCTACATAGACCGTATCCGGATTAGTCGGATCCACGGCAATGACGTTGTTATACCATCCCTGATTGCCTCCGAAATTCACTGAGTCGGATACGGAAGGGAGCACAGACCAGGATTGGCCGCCATCTACCGATTTGTAAACCCGGTTTGTGTCGGCAGAAGAGCTCGCGGGTTTGTTGCCGTTTATTGCGGCATACAGGACCTGGGAATTGCTGGGAGCTATTGCAAGAGAGATGCGAAACATCTCGCTTGGGGGCGGTAGACCGTTGGTAAGCCAGGTCCAGGTGGAACCGCCGTCCGTCGACTCGTAGATCCCGTAGTTCGTGCTGTCACCTGAAAAGCCTGAACCGTATGAAGCATAAATGATGTTCGCGTTCTGCGGATCGACTACGATGTCATCGACCGCACCGTCGGTCAGGTTGAGCTCTGTCCATGTTTGTCCGCCGTCCGCTGATTTATAAGCATCATAATAACCTGCGGCATATATCACGTTGGTGTTGCTCGGTGCGACAACGATCTTCGACGAATAGTACAAACCGCCGCCCGCCGGCGGTTGCTCCTGCATCCACGAGGCTCCTCCGTCCGTTGACTTATAAATAATGCCGGTGCCTGGGTAGCCGTCGATATTGAAGTTTAGTTCGCCCGTGCAGTAGTATATCGTACTAGGGTTGCTCGGGTCCATTGCAACGGATCCTGATGAAAGTCGCGGGAAATTGTCCGTCAGAGGACTCCACGAAGACCCGCCGTCGGTCGAATTCCACAGACCGCCGCCGGCGGCAGCGGCGTATACTATGTCCGAATTGGCCGGATCAACCGCGATGGAAGTAATCCTTCCGGAAACGCTGGAGTAATGATTTGAATAAGGTGAGTAGCTGCTGTTGACCGGTGCGGGACCCATAGTGGTCCATGACAGCGATTGAGTCGTAAATAGTTTCTCGAGCGGCTGATGTGATTGACCGGCCTTGAGTTCCCATGAGTAAGGCTTGTTTAGTCTGACGGCTCCGCGGTCGTGAGCCAGCGCAAGACCGGCAGTCGCCACCAAAAGTGCTATTATAGCTGTTATAGATTTCATTTACCGACTCCAGGTGGCTTCTCCAGCCTCTTCGCCCCTTCTACGTCCACTGTAAATCGTCTCTCGTGCACTTTACCTTTATAACTTGTCATGCATAAAACATGGTCAGTTCCCCCGACTGTCAGTTTTGTTTTCCACACGACGACATACCATCTGCCTGACAACTTGAAATGATTTCTCAGCGGAACCTCCGGTAAGCACATTTGCACTTCGTCGGAATCGATTCTCGCGTTGATGAGTTCGTAAGGCGAATGGATGAACAAAGTGACGGCCGCACGACCGATATTCGGCTCCTCAATCACACCAAGTTTCGTGAGCGATTTTCCATTGTAGTAGTAAACCTGTGGTCCTGCTGGTGATGAAAACAAAAATAAACAGGCTAAGACCAAGCTCATATTGATTCTCTACAGTTTAATTGTCTCTATATAACAGGTAAGATCAGTTAATTAAATGTAATAGATCATTTTAAAGTTCCAAGCGGCGGAAGGCTAAAAGAGGGAACCGGCTCATCTGATAGAAATGGCTTGCATTTTCCCCTAAGGTGGTGTTATTTAGTCCGCACAATACGAGAGAATCAGCCCGAAAAGGGCCCAATAGAGATTGTTTAAAAGGATTTTAAGTAAATGACTAAGGTTGAACTGCAGGAAACACTTGAGAAACTAAGGTATTTGGACGTTCCGATTTATGAACTCCCGCCGAAGATAAACGGTACTCTTCTGAGACTGATCAAACAGGTCGAATCTGAAGTATCGAGAAAGCATATCAAATTCAGGCCGGAGTATTATCTCGGAACCGGCTGGGGGTGCGTCGACAGGAGCATCTCAATAGAGATTCCCTTCTGGTTTCAAAACGAGACGCTTATGGGAATTGAAGATGAAATGGCGTATGATGGCGTCGAAGATGAGGCCGAAATCAAGATGGGGCTGCGACACGAATTCGGACATGCGATCAATTACGCTTACAAATTGTATCTCGAGCCGGAGTGGAGAAAGCTTTTCGGGAATTTCGACAGGAAGTATGACGACCACTATCGTTTCAATCCCTGGAGCAAACGGCATGTGAAGCACCTCCCGGACTATTATGCGCAGAAGCATCCCGACGAAGACTGGGCAGAGACTTTTGCGGTGTGGCTGACTCCCGGAAGCAATTGGCGGCGAGTTTACGCGAAGACACCGGCGTTGAAAAAACTCCTTTATGTGGACAAGAAGATGAAGCAAATCGCGCGCGCCGCCGCGGTTAATATGAGAACGAAGCGAGACATGCCGATCGAAAAAGTCAGAATGACCATACGTGAGTTTTACGGCGCGGACTACGAGGACGTCAGCTCTTCGGAACAATTGATCGAGGATGTCGACGCCATGAGAAGGATCTTTCCAAACGGCTTTCACAGCAAGCGGAACCTTCGCGACGCGTGGAAACTTGTTCATAAGTTCTCCCCTCTTATTATTTCCAAGCTTTCGGACGAACTCGACGTACCGCATTACTCCACGAGACGCGTCCTTCGGCAGCTCGAAAGCATCTGCAAGACTTACGACCTGAAGACCCGGCAGGGAGATGAGGGCGAAAAGATAATCGGAATATCAGTTTATCTTTCCAAGAAGTTCAGCAAGGATTAAGAAAAGGTGAAAGGCTAAGGGCTGAAAGCAAAAGGCGAAAAGACCAGGGGTAAAGGTGGAGGGCGAAAGGTCAAGGGTTAAAAGGCAACAGAGATAGAACGCAAGAGAGAATAAGAAAAAGGGCTCTGAGACATTGGAGGGCAAACAAGAGTTCGGTTCGATCGGCGATAATGTTGCAGACATAAAGCAGAGAGTCTCACGTGCATTGTCGCATTCGAAAGATCCTTCGCGGGATGTAAAGCTCATCGCGGTTTCCAAAACTTTTACTGCCGACAGGATAGCGCAAGCTATGGATGCTGGGCTCTTCAGATTCGGAGAGAACCGTGTGCAGGAGATCGTCTCCAAGTACGAACAGCTCAAGAGAAGGAGAGCCGAGTGGCACTTCATAGGGCACCTGCAAACGAACAAGGTCAAAAAGCTCCTCGAAGTCCCGACGAAGTATATCCACTCCGTCGATCGCCTGGAAGTCGGGACCGAACTCGAAAGGCAGCTGCAGAAGCGCGGCGAGCAGAGAGATGTACTTGTCGAGGTAAATACTTCGGGCGAATCGAGCAAGAGCGGCATTGAACCAGATAAGGCAGTTGAGATTGTACACCTGCTGTCCAAGTTCGCGACTCTGAGAATCAAGGGGCTGATGACTATCGGAGCACTCACCGACGATAAGGAAGTTACTCGCCGGTGCTTTGTGCAACTCAGGGAAATATTCTGCCGGGTGAAGGAAGAGGGGATAGAGAATGTCGAGATGCTTGAACTTTCGATGGGTATGTCCGGGGACTTTGAGATTGCAGTCGAAGAAGGGGCAACAATGATACGAGTGGGCACTGCGATTTTCGGAGAAAGGAAGAGGCAGGGCACAGAGGAGCAAATCCCGTAGTCCTTATTCGCGCCTTAAACTGTTGGCGGGGGCTGCCGGACTGTCAAAGTCTGGCCTATTGAAATAGAGCTAATTTCTGCTAAATTGAACCAAGTAATTTTGTCAGGTGAAACCAGACGGGTATTGTGCTGTAATGGCTTTACGTTTGCGGAAATCATGTCTTACCTTTTCGATCTCGATTCTGTTGGTCGGCGGTGCCTTTCGGCAGACGGCTTCTGCTCAGGCCGGCTCATGGAGCAAGTTGGCCGGGCCTTACCAGGGAAACATAACGGCTTTGGTTGTCGACAGGCAGGGTTACATTTATGCCGCCACTCAGTTCAACGGCGTCTATCGCTCGACTGATCGCGGGAACACCTGGACGCCTGCGAATAATGGGTTGACCTGGGCGAACCTGACAGCACTTACCGCTGACTCTTCGGGAATCGTATATGGAGGCGGTATTTTCTCGGGCCTGTTCAAGACAACGGATCATGGAGAATCCTGGTCGAGAACAAGACTTCCGGGGGGTGCAGTCGTGGCAAGGATGCTTTCAGGCGGAAGGCTTTGTGTGGGAGGTCTGGACACGGTGTCGATTTCCACAGATCAAGGACAAACCTGGCTATCCTCAAGGGTCGCAGATCGCAACGTCCAGGTCATCTCTGTCGCAGAAGACAAAGCCGGCAATATCTATGCTGGTCTTCAAGCGATACTTCCTAGAAATATCCCGCCGTATGGTGGAGGGATCTACGTCTCGTCTGATGGCGGAAGGACTTGGCAGTATTGCGGACAGACTCTCGTCTCCATAATGGCAATCGAGGTCAGCCGGTCCGGTGAGATGGTCTTTTCCAGCGGCTACACGGTTCTTTCGGCTCCCCCAAAGGATACTAATTGGGTTCAGAATGCGATCGGACTTCCTCATTCGGAAATCAACGTGCTTACCACTTCGTCTTCAGGTGAAGTTGTTGCGGGTGTGGGTGGAGGTCTCTACACATTCAATGAGAACACGGCATCATGGGATGTCGTTCTCGGCAGCGGTCTCTTGTCCACATCGATCGCATGTTTGTCGTATGATTCGCTGGGAACGAGCTTTGCAGGAAGCAGCAGCAATGGGATTTTCCGAATGAATAATTCCCGGGAGGGGTGGGTGCAGTGCGGCATCATTACTGCAGCCACGACGGCAGTGGGCTTCGACAAGGCGGGTAATTTTTATGTCGGCACGGACAACGGGATCTATGTGCCGGGCAATGAGGCCGGGACGTGGATCAGAGCCAGCGACGGCTTCTTGGGCGGAAGAGTTTACGGCTTCGATACCCTCAGCAACTATACGGGAATTTATGCCACGACCTCCAGCGGCCTTTTCTATTCGCGGGACGCAGGAAACTCATGGGCAATTCAGACTTCGAGATGGACTTACGGTCTCGTGGAGGATCCGTCGGGCAGTCTATATATAGGTACCACAGGCGGTGTTCTCATTGCACCACATGGGTCGGTCAATTACTGGACTACTCCACAGAACGTTGGTTTCCCGATCGGGACGGTGTATAATATTCTCTGGTCGAACGGGAAGATCTTTGCCGGCACCGCAAACAACGGTGTCTTCGTGACCACTGACGGCGGGACATTCTGGTCGCAGACCGGTATTTCTTCTCCATTTATGTTCTGTTCTGTAAAAGCTTTGGCACAAGCGACCACGCGGATCGTTATGGACAACCGAAGCATTGTTTTTGGTGGGAATATATATGCCGGGACCGATACAGCGGGTGCATTTTACACGACAGACTCGGGAGAGAATTGGATGCATATCCCTTCCATTACAGCGTCTGATATTTCCTGTTTCCTGTTGTTGCCGAGGGTCGAGGCCAGCGGCTATCAAACAGTAACAAAGCCAATGTTTACCGGCACTCTGGACGGAGGAGTGTTTGTGTCTGCTAATAGTGGGATGAACTGGAGGACAATGAACGACGGGCTCTCCGATTCGAGCGTTGCGTCGCTTGCAATCGATCCGGAGGGATACTTGTATGCCGCCACGGACAGCGGTGTTTACAAGTCCATGCAAGTGGTGACAGGAGCAGATTCGAGGCCGCAAGTAGTGCCTCAGAATTCCTCGCTGAGTCAGAATTATCCGAATCCTTTCAATCCCACGACAGCGATCAGCTATAAGCTTTCGGCATTCAGCCATGTCGCTTTGAAGGTCTATGATGTGCTGGGAAGGGAAGTCGAAACGCTTGTGAATGAGACACAGAGCGCAGGAACCCACACGGTAACTTTTGATGGGAGCAAGCTTGCAAGCGGAGTTTACTTCTACAGGATCGAAGCGGTGCCGCAATCAGACATCGGACGTGGGACGCGCTCCACTATCGAAACGAAGAAGATGGTCCTGGTCAAATGACACCTGGCATTATCCGGTTACTTTTCAGAGGAATTGAGCTAAGACTGAACACAGGCCGACGTGCTCGTTCAGTCCGCTTCCCGGCTTTTACCGCTTGCCTGTTACTTCTGGCTTCTTTCTTCTCTCTCAGCTGCAATCAACCGTTCCAGCCTGTCGTCAACTACAAGCCCGAGCTTGTCATGTATTCCATTCTGTTTGCGGATCAAACAGGAGTTTATGTGCGGCTTTCCTCGACTTCCAATTCCCTCAAGGACGATGTTACACAACCTGTACACGCCGCGAATGTCGGGCTGGTGATGTCGTCATACAGACTCAATCCAGGCGACTCGGCCTACAGCGCTACTTTCGATACGATATCGCTGAAAGAATCTTTCGCGCTAAGCGCCGGGGACACGGACTATTACTACTACGCGTCTGTTCCCACTTATTCCGGCACGACGTACGGAATCACAGCGGAAAAGGAAGGTTACACTCCGGTGTCGGCTTATGTTACCGTGCCGTATAGTCATATGACGACTCCTGACGCCGACAGCTATGCAGCGCTTCGGAAGCCCGACGGCTCTAATGTCGATCCGGTTTTCAGTATCATGTTGGGCGGTTCATCAGCTTATTTCGTCCAACTCTCAATCGAATACCGGGGATTTGATGATGCCGGTAATTTCCGGGCGGGCTTTGTCGATGCTACGGGCAGCTCACCCACGGATCCGTTCATCCAGATTAAATCAAACTACATTTCATACGATGTCAACCGATCGTACTATGCAGCCAGGCTGTCTAATGCAAAAGCGATCGCAGGTTATCTGAAACAGAGTCACTTGTATGTCGACATTATCGTCACGCAAATCAACGACCCGCTCTACAGATTCTACATCACTTCTGGCCGGTGGTCCAATCCGCTCGCCATGAGGACGGACAAGGTCGTATTCAGCAATGTTACAAATGGCGATGGTATCGTAGGAGCTGCGGCGGTCGACACGACAAGGATATTCCTGTTTTAGATTGGGCTAAAAGGTGAAGGGGGCAAGGAGGTGAAAGAGTGAAAGCAATCACTCGATCGATCATCAGAGAGTTTCTGTTGGGGAATACGCGTGCAGAGCGCAAGTTTTCTTTGTGCCTTTGTGCCATTGCCGCTTTGTCCCTCTTCCTGATCCTTCCGCAGCAATCGAAGGCGCAGGAAGCTAGAGTAACCGTCCAGGGATCCGTCGTGGATAGTGCGACCGGAGAAAGAATACCCTATGCTACAGTTATGGTAGCGGGGACTACAATCGGCACTATGGCGGACATCAACGGGTACTTTATCCTGAGGAATGTGAACCCGAAGGACCTGAAGCTTAAAGTAAGCGCAATCGGGTTTGAAACGAAGGAGTTCGATCTGGGCAATTTGAGAGGTGGGGGGACGACTCTCCAGCTCGAACTGCCGCAGGCACCCAAGGCGCTGCCGACCGTGACGGTGATGGGCGAACGGGCCGGCGGTCCGGCGAGTCTGGTGAGCAGTAAGGTGATAACCACCGGTGAGCTTCAAAAGAGCGTAGGGGTATTCAAGAACGATGTCGTTCAGTACGTCACTCAACTCCCCGGTGTGGTCACGGTCAGCGGCGTATCGAGCCAGTATTTTGTGAGAGGGGGAGGTGCCGATCAAAACCTTGTCATGATCGACGGGATGCAAGTCTACAACCTTTCTCACGCGTTCGGCCTATTCAGCTTTGTCGACCCGCTTATCGTGAAGGTTGCGAATTTCAGCGCGGGAGGGTTCCAGGCACAGTATGGCGGAAGACTCTCTTCGGTATTCGATATTCAGACGATCGACGGCGACAACCGGCAATTTTCGGCAGCAGGCACCTTCGATCTTCTGTCGTCCGACGTCAAGCTGACCGGTCCGCTCTTTTCAAAGGGAAACAGCAGCTTCGTGCTTTTCTACCGGCGCCCGCTCTACCAGAACGTGCTGAACAAGTTCTATTCACTCGGGCTGCCATTCAGCTTCTACGACGGGTTCGGAAAGATGACGACCAACTTCGCGGGAACAGGACATATCAGCGCCGAATTTCTCACGAGCGCCGACAAAATAGCCTCGAATACCCCTGATGAGCCCGACTTCACATGGGGGAACTATTCGGGAGCACTCTCGGGGAATTACCTGTTCGGCGATCAGTACAATATGAAATTCGAGATATCGATGTCTTCCTACAAGGCCGAGCAGCTCCCGAAGCAGTCGAATATTTTCGGCTACCAGCTGTCACAGATATCGAACCCCAGTGTGTACGGAAGCATCACTTCCTACACGGAGGCTCGGAATGAAATCACCTTCGGCTTCCTTTTCGATTTTCCCTCATACGATTATACATTTACAAACACTTACGGCAGTACGGTGATCCAGTCTGAAACCCAGGTAGAGCCGGATTTCTGGATGACATACAATTTCAATATCGGGCGGAAGCTGTCGATAGAAGCCGGCTTCAGAACGGATCTTCAGCGAATGTTTACCGACATAGCGGGATCGGGTTATGGATACCTGGCTGAGCCGAGGGTTTCAGTCTCCTATAACATCTCTCAACCCGTATCGATTTATGCCGCTTATGGGATATATCACCAGAGGCTGATCGATCTGAACAATGAAAACATGGTGTTCAGCCCATTTGATCTTCTTGCTCCCATACCCGACACGCTCGGGGATCAGGCCGCCGCGCATTATATAGTCGGCGTTGACTTGTCACCAAATATTTTGACGACGGTGAAGGTCGAAGCTTACTACAAGGATTTCTCAAGGCTTTTAGCAGTGAACAGGGATAAGGTTTACGGCTGGGAACCCGATTTCTTTACAGGCACGGGAGAGGCGTTCGGACTCGATCTGAGTTTCAAGTACGACACGGAGAGATATTACGTGGAGGGCAATTACTCTTTCGGAAAAACAACCAGGACTTTCGAAGGTGAAACGTATTATCCGCGTTACGATTTGAGACATCAGGTGAATCTGTCGGCAGGCTATCAACCGCTCGGCAGACTGTGGCTGCGGGCAAGATGGAAGATAACGAGCGGACTTCCTTACACCGCTGTAACGGGATTTTATGGAATAATCTCTCCTGATCCATATCACCTCCCGAATTATATCGATCAGCAGTTGAGCGGTCAGGTTGCTTTCGGGAAGTTGAACACGGCTCGCTTGCCCGGTTACCAGAGCCTCGACGTGAGCGCTTCCTATGATCTGGTCCTTTCCGAGATGCATTTCACGCTTACGGGAACGGTGATCAATCTCTACAACAAGAGGAACGTGTTCTACATAAACAACGTCACGGGAGATGTGGTCTACCAGCTTCCAACCGTCTGGAATCTGTCGCTCGGCTGGGGTATCTGACGCCCATCCCTGGACGCGGAGCCGGTCGACAATTTAGGGACTGTCCGAATCCTTCAGGGATGCAGCCGGGAAATGGTAATCTGAAGTTTGATCATTTCTTCTTTCCGTTATTCCGTCGTTCCACTATTCCGACAAATTGTTTGTTCTGACCTTCTTCCGTTCTGTCGCTCACTTGTTTCTTTGTAGCTTCACCTCTAAATTTTCAGCAGATCAACCCCGGAGCGACAATGGAATTTGAAAATATTGTTCTTACCAAAGAAGTTCCGATTGCGGTAGTACAGATCAACCGTCCCAATGTCCTGAATGCTTTGAATTATCGGCTGATGGTTGAGCTCGCCTCGTGTCTCGAGGAGCTCGATGCTGATGATTCGGTAAATGCCATTGTCATTACCGGCAATGAAAAAGCATTTGCTGCCGGCGCCGACATCAAGGAGATGGCCGATTCAGGTACCGTTGAGATGGTCGAAAACGACAGGTTCAGTGTCTGGGATAAAATCAAACGAACCAGGAAACCGACAATCGCTGCAGTCAGCGGATTCGCTCTCGGGGGCGGATGCGAGCTCGCGATGATGTGTGACATTATAATTGCGTCTGAGACCGTGAAATTCGGGCAGCCCGAGATTAACATCGGGGTGATACCGGGGGCAGGCGGGACCCAGCGGCTTACTCGTGCGGTGGGCAAATCCAAAGCGATGGAGATGATTCTCACCGGGGAAATGATCGGTGCCGAAGAGGCGTTGCAGCGGGGACTCGTGAGCAGGATTGTTCCGGAGGAAATCTACCTCGAAGAAGCTAAAAATCTTGCAAAATCGATAGCTTTGAAGTCTCCGCTTGCCGTCAGGCTTGCCAAAGAATCGGTTCTAAAATGCTACGATCTTCCGCTGAAAGAAGGTCTCGAATTCGAGCGCAAGAACTTTTATATGCTCTTCTCAAGTGAAGACCAAAAGGAGGGGATGAAAGCGTTCATCGAGAAACGGAAGCCGCGTTGGAAAGGGAAATAGCCCATAGTGGTTAGTTGAAGGCATATAGAATGAAGAGAAAGCTCGATCTCATACTTAAGTCAAAGAACGGTTCGGTAGTCTTTGAAGACGGGAGCATCATCGTGATTGACAAGCCTTCCCATCTTCTTGTCCTTCCCGACCGATACGATCAAAGTCTTGCGAACCTGTACCATATGCTGAAGGAAGAATTCGGCGATATATTTATCGTCCACCGGATCGACAAAGAGACGAGCGGTGTCATAGTCTTCGCGAAAAACGCGGAGGCGCATGCGGCGCTTAACGAGCAGTTCGAAGAGAGGCAGGTCGACAAGAGATACCTGGCAATCGTAACGGGAGCGCCTACCGAGGCGGAGGGGAAGATTGATGCACCTCTCGCTCAGAGTATGACTCATCCTGGCGTCATGAAAGTGAACAAAAAGCACGGGAAGCCCTCCGTAACCGGCTACAGGGTCGTCGAAGCCTTCGATGGGTACGCTTTGCTGGAAGCGGAACCGGAAAGCGGGCGGATGCATCAGATTCGCGTCCATCTTGCTTCAGTCGGACTACCTGTCATGTGCGATAGAGTATACGGCGACGGGCAGCCCTTTTTTCTATCCCACATAAAAAAGAGGTACTTCTCCGACGGAGAAGAGAAGCCATTGCTCTCGCGGACCGCGCTTCACGCCGAGTCTATCTCTTTCCGCCATCCCGCTACCAGGGAACGTGTGGCATTCAACTGCGGACTTCCAAAGGACATGCGCTCGGTCCTGAATCACCTACGGAAGTTGAAGCCTCAGAGACGAGCGGAGTTTAGTGAAGGGTTCCACTTGCCGGCGACGGAAAGTTAAAGCTATGAGCAAGAGGCCCGACTTCGAGACCGTAACACTGGAGACCGGAAGCGGAATCGGCCGGCTGGCGATGAACCGCCCCGACTCCTTCAACGCTTTCAATGAAAAGATGGCGGCGGAGTTCCAGCTCGCGTTGAAAGAGCTGTCGGGCGACGAGGAAATCCGTTGTGTGGCGATAACCGGCAGCGGGCGCGCGTTCTCTGCCGGTCAGGATTTGAAGGAGGTCCAGCCGGGCAGCTCATTCTCGGCGCTCGTAAGGCGCCGCTACAATCCGATCATTAAACTGATTACGGGTATGCAGAAGCCCGTGGTGGCGCTGGTTAACGGCGTCGCCGCAGGAGCCGGAATGGGTATCGCTCTGGCGTCCGACTTCAGGATCATGAGCTCGAGCGCGAGGTTCATCCAGGCCTTTATCAGGATAGGGCTCGTCCCCGATTCCGGCTCGTCATTCTTTCTGCCGCGCCTGGTAGGGTACGGGAAGGCTTTTGAACTCGCTGCACTCGGCAGTGAGGTGTCACCACAGGAAGCATTGAACCTTGGGATTGTCAATCGTGTTTTTCCGGAAGAGGTGTTCTACCAAGAAGCTCAGAAGATTTTAGATGACTTTGCGAAAGGGCCGACGGAGGCGTACGCGCTCACGAAGAGGATGCTGAAGCGTTCCCTCGGTTCTTCCCTCGATCAGAGTCTTGAATACGAAGCCCTTATGCAGGAAATTGCCGGGCGGACGGAGGATGCGCAGGAAGCTATAAAGGCGTTCATCGGCAGGCGTCCCCCGGTTTTCAAAGGGAGATGATTCTGTACTCCATGGATATGGAGCGATCAGGTAATCGCGCGAAATGCTGAAGATTCTCTTCGCGCACAGATGGAAGGAGGAGAATAATGACAGCAGGCGGTAATGTTTCGGCGAAGAACTCGTCGAAACTATCCAACAGTGATCGTGAAAAAAGGATGTGGGAAAAGATACATGGCGGGGGGTCGATCGAGACCGCCGATGAGATGAGCGATGATTATTTTGAGAACCTGACAAACCTGATGTTGCAGCAGGCGGATTCGGAACTCGCTGGAGCCTTCGGATATGTGCCATGGATTATGCGTGCCCCGACAACCGAGGAAAAACTTGCGGTGGCAAACATAGTGAAAGACGAAGTCCGGCATGCCCGTGCTATTTACAGGCTGCTCCAGGACCTCGGCATCGATGCGGATTCGCATGTATCGAAGCACGACTACAACTTTCGCCTCGACACAAAGTCCGACGAATTGAAGGACAAGCGGGCGGCCGACGACAGAAGGGTCAATATATTTTATTACCCGATAGATACATGGGCGGACTTCGTGATGTTTCAGTTCTGCATGGACCGGGGCGCCGGGCACCAGCTTGAAGATGTCCGGAAATCCTCATACGGGCCGTGGAAGAGGGAGATCGAGCGCATCTTCAAGGAAGAGCAAATGCATGTCAACCACGGCGACTATTGGGTGAAGAGACTGGCTCTCGATCGATCTACCAAGGGTGAAATACAGGCCGCCCTTAACAAGTGGTATCCCAGAACTATGAATATCTTCGGCAAACCGAAGACCCGCCGTAACGAAGCGTACAGAAGCTACGGCCTGAAGCAGAGAGACAACGACGAAGTCCGGAAGGCCTTCTCCGATGAAGTCCGGCTGCGATGCAGCGAATGGGGCCTTAGTCTACCCGACTGGAAGCCGGAGTGGGAAAAAATCGAAGAAGATGGGGTTATATCGGGCTGATGAGAGCGGTCGGCATTGCAGGTACCGGGACTATGGGAGGCGGGATCGCCATCTCATTTGCACGCAGCGGATGGGAAGTGCTGATCTACGACGTTTCAAAGGACAATGTCACCCGTTCACTCGAGATCATCGGCAGGGAACTTCAGCGCGAAGTTGAAAGACGAAGAATAAAGCCTGAAGATGCTCAGGCTTCTATTGCAAGGGTCCATCCGCGGACCGAGCTGTCAGATTTTTCCGAAGTCCACCTGGTGGTCGAAGCGATCACGGAAGATTTGGCTGCAAAGAAAGAACTCTTCGGGAAACTCGACAAGATCTGTGCCCCCGGTGTCCCGATTACGTCAAATACGTCGAGCTTGCCCATAGGTGCGATCGCGAACGTCTGTTCCCACAAGGACCGTGTAGCCGGTCTTCATTTCTTCAACCCTGCTCATAAGATGAAGCTGGTGGAAGTAGTCAGGACTGATTTCATTTCTGAAGCAGTGCTCCTGGAACTTTCGCAGATCGTAAGACAGCTCGGCAAGACCCCGATCGTTACCCGGGATACACCGGGGTTTGTGGTGAACCGCTGCGCGAGACATTTCTACCTGGAACCCCTGCGTTTTCTGTCGGAAAGGGCAGGCGGGATAGAAGAAATAGACTTCGCATTCGAGGCCGCCAACTTTCCCATGGGCCCGTTCAAACTTCTCGACCTTGTCGGAATCGACGTCAACTTTCTGGTGTCCAAGTCGATATACGAACAGTTTTTCCACGAACCCAGGTTCAGGCCGGTCATCCTGCAGCAGAAGATGGTCGAGTCCGGACTTCTCGGCAGGAAAACCGGCGCTGGATTTTACAACTATGTCGACAGGAATCCCCGTACGTCGCTGAAGATTGAAAGGCGTGATTCTCTCATAAGCGAGTCGTTCCGCGAGATGGCATACAAGATCGCATCCAGGCTTGATACGAAGTACCAGTTGAACGACACACAGCATCTCGTACTTGCGAAGACGGTCTCGATGATAGTCAACGAAGCGCACTTCATGCTGGAAGAGGGCATCGCCTCCCCGGAAGACATCGACCTTGCGATGAAACTCGGGACAAATTTCCCCAAGGGGCCGCTGGAGCTTGCCGACTTGGTTGGAAGGTACCTGATTGCCGAGTTCCTTCAGATCTTGCGTCGTGCTCACGGAGACGCTTACAGGCCCAGTCTCTTATTATCTTACTAAGCAGAGGAAGGAAATGCGTGCGAAGTATCTACTGGCAACCCTGATCCTTATTTCTCCTGCGGTTGTGATTGCCCAGCTTCAAATCGTGCAATTTAAGGATCTTGAAGAGTTTCTCCCTCAAGGGGACTACGAGACGTTCACCCGTGGAAAGCCAACCGGAGAGACTTCGTCAATGATGGGCTTCGCGACTTCGTGGGCTCAGGTCGGATATGTCTCTGCAGAAGACTCGACAGGCGAAGCTATCTCAGTTAAGATAACCGACATGGTTAACCTTCCTTCATACGTTTCGATGGCGGTTGATGTCGACAAGAAGACCGACACGGGATACGAGAGAACCGTTCTCTATGATGGTTTCAGGGTGCTCGAAGTTTATGACAGCGTCTCTCATCAAGGCAAGCTTCAGGCGCCGGTCGCTAATAGGTTTCTTGTTGAGATAAGCGGAACCGGCATTGGAAACACGCAAGCGTTGTTCGGCCTTCTTGAAAAGACAAACCTTGCCGGGCTGGATTTGCTGGTCCATCCGAAAAAATGACTCTCTGTTCCCCTGCCGGGCTTCCGGTTTTCAAGACGAGTCTGTTCGTTAGTGAAATCTGGTTACACGTGATCTTGTTCAAGTATTCATGAGCTCAAATCATTCTCCTGCGTACATAGCGTATGCACTCCGGACTCCCGTAGGGAGATACGGGAGCGCACTCAAGAACGTCAGGCCTGACGATCTGTCTGCCGTCGTCCTTCGTGGCATAGTCAGGGGCGCAAAAATTAAGACCGGCAAGATCGACGACGTGATCTGGGGCTGTGCAAACCAGGCGGGCGAAGACAACAGAAATGTGGGGAGGATGGCCGCACTGCTGGCGGACTTTCCGTACTCGGTCCCTGCATACACGATTAACCGCCTTTGCGGATCGAGCCTGGAATCGGTCAACTCTGCCGCCCGGATGATCTGGACCGGAGACGCGGAGTGCATAATAGCCGGTGGGGTCGAAAGCATGTCGCGCGCCCCGTACGTTATCCCAAAGAATACAGACGGTCAGGTTTTGTTCGGTAATCTGACTGCGTACGATACGGCGCTCGGCTGGCGATTTCCCAATCCGAAGCTGGCCACAAGATTTCCGCTCGAGAGCATGGGGGAAACCGCAGAAAATCTTGCCGAAAAATATCGGATCAAAAGAGCGGACCAGGACAGGTTCGCATTCGAGAGCCACAGGCGTGCGGTTGCAGCGCAGGACGACGGGAAGTTCTCAGACGAAATTGTGCCGGTAGATGTTACGGATGGAAGGGGCGGGAGCGTCATTGTGACGGAGGACGAAGGGCCGAGACGCGATACGAATCCGGAGAAAATGTCCAAGCTTAAAGCTGCCTTCAGGAGCAACGGCACGGTGACAGCAGGGAACTCATCCGGCTTGAACGACGGTGCGGCCGCCGTGATGATGTGCTCGGAGCAATTTGCCAGGGAGAACGACATCGCTCCGATTGCCGAAGTGGTTTCATCAGGGGTTGCCGGCGTGGATCCGAGGTGTATGGGAATTGGGCCCGTCCCTGCCGCGCGGAAGGCACTTGAAAAAGCCGGACTGAGTCTGGACAAGATCGGGCTGATAGAACTTAATGAAGCTTTTGCGGCGCAGTCACTGGCGGTCGTCAAAGAGATCGGGTTCGATCTGAGTATTACAAACGTGAATGGCGGAGCGATTGCGTTAGGCCACCCGCTCGGTGCTAGCGGGGCAAGGATTTTAACCACGCTGGTTCATGAAATGAAGAGACGCAAAACAGAATACGGACTTGCCACAATGTGTATCGGTGTCGGTCAAGGCATTTCAACTGTTGTTAGACTGATCTAATTGAGGAGAAAAATTATATGAATTGGGTTGCTATATCTTTGTTCTTTCATTTGATCGGGGTCGGCATGATCTTCACGCTTTTGTTCGCCGGCCCTATACTGGAGGCGAACTTCAGATGGGAAAACGACCTGAGGATGAAACAGCATGCGGCCAAACTGCTGAGGAGTGTAGGACTCCTTTCGCCCTTCGGCGCACTTGTGCTCATCCTGAGCGGAATCGCCAACATGATCGTCCTCAACATCACTTTCGCCGATCTTTTCGGCAGGGCTGCCTGGCTGGGACTGAAGATACTCGTCTTCATCGTCCTTCTTGTAATGGGGATGGTGGTAAGCCCGAAGACCGCTAGGGCACGGGCAATTCTTCTCGATGAGATGAACCAGCTGAACCCACCGGAGGATGTAAATGACCGGACTGCCGTCCTGAACAGAAAGCAGACGGTTTTCTACATTCTAAACTGGGTCTTTGTTATCGCGATTCTGCTCCTGACGTTGTACGGGACTCGTTAAGGTCGTAGCGGTTCGACCGGAGTACCGGAATTGGACCGTGACGTTAACCCCCAGACTATGAGGATGTTATGCGAGAATACAGGCTTTACACAGAAGGGAAATTTGTCGAATCGAAAAGCGGACGCGTCGAGGAGACGCTCAACCCTTTCGACGGTTCGGCAGTCGCGACTTTTCATGTAGCTTCTGCTGAGGATATCGACTCGGCGGTATCCGTCGCGAGAAGAGCATTTGATTCCGGAGTGTGGAGTGACCTTTCACCGGAAGAACGTGCCGGCTGCCTGAAGAGAATCAGCGAGAAGATAAACGAGAGGGGAAATGAGCTGGTGAACCTCGAGGTTCTCGATTCCGGCGCCACCATAAAGAAGGCCAAAGATGACATTGCGCTCAGTGCGCGTGCCTTCAAGGTCTTCTCAAAACTGGCGGCGATACCTAACGAGTCGGAGCTTACCGAAATCTCAAAACCTGGTTTCTCCAGGAATATTTTGAGGTATGAACCGATCGGAGTTGTAGGGGCGATCATACCGTGGAATTTCCCGCTTAAGATGGCCGCCTGGAAACTGGGGCCCGCGCTTGCAGCCGGTTGTACGGTCGTGCTGAAACCGTCGGAGCTGACTCCCGTCACTGCGATGGAGCTGGCAAAGATAATAGATGCAGCCGGTGTACCGCCGGGCGTCGTTAACATCCTTCCCGGTTACGGGCACGATGCCGGCGAGGCCCTGGTCAGGCATCGTGATGTCAACAAGATAGGTTTCACCGGTTCGACTGCTGTGGGAAGGAAGATAATGCAGGTTGCCGCAGCCGATCTCAAGAGGCTCACTCTCGAGTGCGGCGGAAAATCGGCAAACATCGTCATGGACGATGCCGATATGGAAGTTGCGGTCGACGGAAGCATTTACGGGATGTTCTACCACTCCGGGCAGTGCTGTGAAGCCGCAACGAGGCTGCTCGTCCACGAAAAAGTATATGACAGCTTCATCACCTCACTCGTACAAAAAGCGAAGCGGATGAAGATTGGAGACCCTATGGACGCTTCAACCGACATCGGCCCGTTGATCTCGAAGAGGCAGGTGGAGAGGGTAATGGCATACATCCAGAGCGGGAAGAGCGATGGATTCAAGATCGTTCTGGGCGGCGGCGTCCCGCAATCTGCCGAGTTATCAAAAGGCAACTTCGTCGAACCGACGATTTTTATCGATGTGGATAACAGGGCCAAAATTGCACAGGAAGAAATCTTCGGGCCGGTCCTGGTGGTCAGCAAGTTCTCGACCGAGGAAGAAGCGATAACTCTTGCCAACGATGTTATGTACGGACTCGCTGCCGGCGTTTGGAGCAAGGACGCGGACCGGGCGAAAAAGGTTGGCGATAAGTTGAAGGCCGGAACGGTGTGGATAAACGAATGGCACTTGCTTAACGAACGGGCTCCGTTTGGAGGATACAAACAGAGTGGAATCGGAAGAGAATTCGGGCGTATAGGTGTGGAGGAGTATCTGGAGATGAAACACATCCATATCGACGACGGTGTGCCCCGGCAGAAGCGCGCGTGGTATGATACGGTGGTGCCTAAGCAGGGGTAAAAGGAGAAAGGTGAAAGGCGAAGGGTGAAAGGGGGACTATGGGACATGGGAATAGGAGATTCAAGGATTTGGGGAGCGGGTGATACAGGATTTAGAACTCGCCATGATATGTTTTAATTTATAACAACATGATTAGGGACTTGGAATACTGGGAAGAGTTTGAGCGGGAATTGGAGCGTAACACCCCGGTGGACATCGCGGAGAATTTCAGATTGTATGAGGCGATGTATGAGGAGGCCAGGATGCTGGGAATATTCCCGCTAAAGAATCCGTTGGAAGGTATTGAAGATGACATCAGGCTCGCAAGAATTCTCAACTCGGTTCACAAAGCTTCTTGAGGCGTTAGCTTCCGCCCTGGATCGATCGTCAATTCAGTATATGATCATAGGCGGGCAAGCTGTCCTGATTTACGGGGAGCCGCGTTTGACCAAAGATATAGACGTGACACTTGCGCTTGATTCAAACGGCTTAGCATCCGTCCTGCCCATTGTGAGCGGATTAGACTTGATTATCCTAACTGAAGAACCGCACGTTTTTGTTAGAAGAACATCTGTGCTTCCGGCGAAAGATCCCCAGTCAGGGATTCGGGTAGATTTCGTCTTTTCCTTTACCCCATACGAAAGGCAGGCCATAGAGCATGCGAAAAAGATAAAGTTCGGTGATGTGGAAGTAGCCTTTGCCACCGCGGAAGATATTTTGATTCACAAAATATTCTCCGGACGGCCGCGCGATATTGAGGACGTGCGATCTATTCTTAGGAAGAACAAGCAGCATGACTTTGGCTACGTCAAGAAATGGCTCAAGGATTTTGACGATAGCTTTCAGGGCAACTTTGTCGAGATGTATGACAAGCTTCTTTCAGAGACCGAGTAAGTGGTTGAGAAGCACAGATCGGGGAGGTGATGGGCGTTATTCAGCATCAGCAGCTGTCACCCGGCGCTTTTGCTTTACTTTGAATTCAGTGGACGTTCGGAAGCCCATTTCTTGGAATTCTAAGATGCCGTGACGGCATCCCAATCTATCCCGCCTGCCCACTCTTCGAGGGTGTGCCAGCCGACTTCCGGGTAATCTCGGCGCAGCCCCTCTATGTCTGCGGCATAGTTGTTCTTTGCCTGCCATTCCATCATGATCGCCATGTCGGGGTTTTGTGCTCTAAGGCTTTCGGGAGGGAAGCTTTCATACCTGATCTGTTTTCCTATGGCTTTCGACAGAATTGCGGCGGTCTCCTCGCCCGTTCGTTCATCACCTGCGATGTCGATTCGTTTACCGGGAGAGTCTTTTCGGTGTTGAATGACGAATGCCGCGAAGGTACCGATATCTGCTACGGCTACAAGCTGCACGGGTCGCGTGGCGGGGAGTCCTCGCGAGATCTTTCCTTCCCGAAGATTCGGCAGGGCGAAAGGCTGTATGAAATTCTCCATGAACGCCGTCGGGCCGATAATCGTGTATGGAATCCCGGACTGCACGAGGTACTGTTCGACCTCGTATTTGGTGTCGAAATGTGGGATCCCGGTACTCTTGTCCGCGCTGGCTACCGAGGTGAAGACGAAATGGCTGACACCCGCAGCCTTCGCTGCGTCCACCATGTTGATACCTTGTTTGACTTCGTTTTCATGAGTGCTCTGAAAAGACGTCGTCATGGAAAACACAACGTTAACTCCCTTTAGCGCCTTTGCGAGTGACTCTTCGTGCAGCATGTCGCCCACTACTATCTCCGCACCGGAGTCCTGTAGTTTCTTAGCGGCCTGGGATGACGGATTCCTTGTAAGTGCACGTACCTTGTAGCCTGCTTCGAGAAGTGCACGGGCTGCTGACCCTCCCTGTTTGCCGGTGGCACCGGAAACTAAGACTATTTCTTGATTAGACACCTCTATTCACCTCCGATTGTTCGCGGGACTTGCATCCCCTCATACTCTTTAGAACCAGAACGCACTCTAACGAAAAACGGTTCAAAGGTCGTTGTGCTCGATGAAATCTTAAAGTCTCACTGCAAATTTGCACAAGGAGCACGTCGCATCATAACAGGTTGTCGAAAAAAGGAACCATCGACCCGCGAACCACACAAAACACACGTGAAAATATTTTCTGTTCCTGTCCGTTCGCGAAATTCTTTGTCATCGACAACAACGTCTTCTTTTATCTCTGCAGCCAGATTGGCCACCTTGACATGCGGACGGGAAGGTATCAGGAGATCGATGACAGGGGGTTACAGCATCTGATCCGACCAAATTTAGCTCATGGTCGAGTTCCAAAACAAACTATGTCTGCTGTAGGCGATTTCTTAACGGGTGGCAGTCTGCGAGTCTATTCTCCGAACACCCACTCCGGCGGAATCAGCCGGTCGAGATCGGCAATCTGCTTCTTCGTAAGATATGTCATTCCCACAACGTAGGACGCGTTCGTCCAGCCGAATCCCTCCCTCGTTATGTAAGAGAATTTAGTCCCGACGTTTCCGTATTCGGCAAACACCTGTGATGATCGGTCGACGACATCGTATTTCTCCGCAACCGTTCCGTTGTAATTGTAGGCGTTGACCGTGAGCGTGTAAAGCCACTTGTATGCCAACCTTCGGGCAATCTTCGTGTAGCCGTAGTTTTTCATGCCAACCCACGTCAACATTTGCTGAGGTGACCATCCGAAAGGATAATCCCACTGGGTCTGCGGATGGTCTTTTGTAATCGGGCCGCGAGACTTCTCGGTCGATCCAACGATCCCTCCGGGCTCTTCGAGAAGAGGCAACGCATTCTTGACAAGCGCCTCGGCCTGTTTTTTCGTGGCAAGCTTCGCCCACATCGGATAGAATGTAGTAGCGGCCACGTAACCGGTCTGTTTTCCCTTCACGAAGTTATAGTCGAAGAACATACCGGGCTTTGCATTCCACATATATTTCGTAATCAGCTTCTTTCTCTTCTTCGCCTTCTCATACCACGCTGCGCTCTTTTCAATCTTGCCGTTGTTCAATCTGACTTCACCTCCGAAGTCGTCGGCAATGATTTCCGCGATGTTGGTCTCTTCCTTATACAGAAGGGAATTGAGATCCACCGTTACAAGATCGATGCAGTCGTACTGCAGCCTGTAGCTCGCGTCGTTGCCCGACTCCCGCATCGCGCGGTCATCCTTGAAAAACGTGTCGAGCGCCGGAACCTTCAGCTTGCCGGCAATATACTCTTTCTTGAACTCCGCCTCACTCATATTGTATTTCTTCGCGTACTCTGCATAAACGTTGTGGTACCAATGCGGTTCAACTTCCGGCGGCGGGCCGATGCCGTTGTCGTAATACCTGCTGAGCCCGGTCTTCGTAAGGTGGTCGGGTCCCATCCAGTAGTTCGTGTATTGCCTGATGGCGGCTTCCAGAACTTCTTTCAACCAGGCTTTGGTCTCCTGGTCCTTCGGCAGTTCCTTGTAGACCGCGAGTGCCATCGACGTGAAGAAGGGCGGCTGGGATCTTGTGAGATAATATGTGCGGTTTGCATTGAGGATTTTCCCGTAATGATCGATCTCATAAATGAAATTGTCCACCATCGATTTTGCCAGGGCGATTTTTCCGTCTTGAAGCAGCCCGAGGGTGATGAAGTAGCTGTCCCAGCCGTACATCTCGTTGAACCTACCGCCCGGGACAACGAACGGTGCGGCCTCCATCTTTCCGTCCGGTTCCTTGTAGAGCTTCAGACTTAGAATACCGGGTCGGTCATTGAGACTCTCCACATATTTCGGCGTGACATTCCTGGGTAGCATCACGACCTTCATCTTGAAGTCGGGTCTCTTCTGCGCAATCGACAAAAAGTAGTCATATCCCGTAGTGTCGCCGTGGGGAACATAAACATAATTGTATCCGTCGATCGTCTTTACTTTCTCGTCAGTAAATATTTTCTCGAGTCCGCCCTCATCGATCCTCCTGGTGAGACCCGCCCAGTACAGATTCTTGATCGAGCTTGCCATCCTCTGAACCGGCGGGATGAAAATGTCCGATCTGTTGAGTGAGACGGTGTCCTTTCCCTCATCCTCTGCAAGCTTCAGATCTTCGAGGAGATTGGCAAGATAGTATGTCTCGTCCACTTCGTACTTCTTGCCGTCTACCGCCTCCATCCAGAATCTTCGGTTACCCTTGTCGGTTCCGGGGATGTGCGGGTCGTCAATCGTTATCCGCTTATCGTGGTCGGTATCTTCCTTCGCAATCAACGAATCAAGTGTGGGACGAACGAGGACCTTCACCGTCACAGTTGCGTCGGTTCGCGACTGGCACCGGCCGGTATTTGCGAACGACAATGCCAACGCCAGAATTGCGAGTATGTTTGAAAGACGTTTCATCGTAGTGCTCTACTTCTTTATGAGTTTTGTTATCCCGTTTTCGACCACGACATCGTAAAGCCTCCCTCTGGACTGAATGTTCGTAATCGTCATCGACTTCACCCCTTTCGGGAGCATCGGCTTGTACTCGGCCTTGAGTCCGCCCGCAGTTATGCGAAGACCCGTATACCCGAACAGCACCTGCTGCAGGAAGCCGCCGGTACCGGTCAGAAAGTTCGTGGACATATTCCCGGGTGTTTCGGAGAAGACATTGAACGACCCTTTGATGTATGATCGATAACTCAATCTAAAGAAGTCGTTGAACAAACTCCTGTCTTGAATCTCGGCGGCGACAATCTGGTACAGCGTTACCCCCATCATAACGCCGGTCCCGTTCTTCTTCATGAATCCCAGAGCGTTCACGAGATCGTTTCGCTTCACGTTGTCTGCCACCTTCAGCTCGAGCGGGTAGTATAGAAGGGGAACTACCGCTCCGAGAGACTGCGGAGGGGCGTCCTGGTAAGTAAGGTAGCAGTGTTTTGTGCTGTCATATGGAATATACAGTTTGTCAGCCACCTGCATCCACTTCGGGTTCGGACTCTTGCCGAGGAGTTTCGCGGCCTTCGTCGCTATTTCAAGATTCCTTCTCGCAACAAGATTTGTGTATGCATCGTTGTTGACGCCTATCAACCCTTCGTCGACCGATACGACGCTGTCGATGTTGTAAGTATCGTTTTGCGGATCGAACCTGGATCTGCTGTCCCAGAAGTCTGCCGTTTGACTTATGACCGGATACCCGTAGTGAGCGAGCCATGCAGTGTCGCCGGTGGCGAGGAAGTATTGCCACTGGGCGAACGCGACGTCGCCGGTTACGTGATTTTCATACAGGGCATTCTGGTATGCAAACTTGGGACATGCCTCATTGCCGTTTTCGTCAGATTCCCATGGATACATTGCGCCGTGGTAGCCGTTGAGTTTCGCGTTTGCTTCGGCTGCAGGCAGAGCCTTGTATCTGAACATGACGAGCGACTTCGCTATCGCAGGGTGCATCACGAGGAGTGGGGGAAACATCCATGTGTCCGAATCCCAGAAGATGTGGCCGTAATATCCGTCGCTCGAGAGTCCCATCGGCGGAATACCGAAATCGCTTCCCGCTCTCGCACTCGAAAGAAGGTAAAACATGGAGGAGTGAATTACTTTCTGCAGCTGCGGATCGCCGTTTACCGTTACGTTCGTCTCCCAGAGTCTGTGCCATGCCCTTTCATGTTCCCGCAAAGCTCTTGCATACCCGTCTTTCATTGCAGACGAAGCTACCATCCGAGCCGCTGAAAGCGGATGCCCGGATTCGCGGGAGGAGACGATCCCGACATACCTGTAAAACGAGTAACTTACGCCGGCCTTCGCGTCAAACGAGATAGAAACAGAGCTCTCGCCGGCAGAGGTGTCAGCGCTTACCTCGGGGTCGGCTACTTCCTTCGCCCACGAGATATCCGCCGCAATCGCCACTATGGACGAGTCGCCGTCCGGTCTGGCAACGACCGATTCCTGAGCCGTTCGCTTATGTCCCAATGCCGATCTCTGTTCCAGCTTCATATGTCCCGGGTACCAAACATCGGGAAGACCGTTTACCATTTTGACCTTTATGTCTGCTACCTCGGCAAGCTCCATCCTGTGAGGCGGCTTCCATTCGATGATCGGGAAGGTCACTCTCACTTTTCCTGAGTAGCGTGGCTTTGCAGTAAACACGGTGACGGCCAGGTTGGGATTGGACCGAGACACGAAGATGCTTGTCATTATTTCGGTCCGCCTGCCTGCGTCATTCCATTCGTACGCGGTCTTCAGGATGCCGTCGTACATGTCGAGTGTCTGGTGATATTTAGAGAGCGTTTTGTCGGTTGCGTGGGTGCTGTTGAGCCAGCTTTTCCCGTTGAAGAAATTGACGGCGTCCCACGCGGGGAGGGAAGCTATGCGTGCAACGTCGCCGGGATAGTGTTCATAGATCCAGGCCATATACGAGTGAGTCGGCAGCGTGCCTAACTGTGAGGACGATACTCCCACATTTCCGTTGCCGACATAAGTGGCCACATACTTCGGATTGACCCCGTTTGCCGTGAGGATAAAGCTTTTCCCTTGAGCAAATACGGATGTTGCGCAACATAGCATGAGCAAGCAATACAATAGCGAATGACTTTTCTTAAGCATCCTTAACCTCCATTATGACTGGTGAGGAATATCCGAGTGCTCTGGTGAAACACCGACTCACTTCAAATCTACAGTTATTTTGTTCCGAATACTTTCGGTGTGCAAATCGATCGTCACGGTCTTTCCCGTGTTGTCCCAGGTCCAGTTTTCCATCTTGTGTCCATTTACCGAAACAGAGCCCGGTTTCATGATGCTGTGGACGCGCACTTTGTAAAAACGGCGCTGGATCTGGCCGTCGAACGACCCGTTTGTCGGTCCTATCACGATGTGATGAGAACCGTCGCTAAGGGTCGAATAGAGCATCGGTGTGAAAGCGTACTGGCCGTTCTCGTATTTCAGCGACACACCGTCATCTTCATATAGATCAAAGCTGCCTTTCCCCGAGCCGTAGATATTCATTGTTAATGTATCTAGCGGCCTTGCGTTGGAATATGGCATATCCTGCTGTTCGGGAATGATTGCACCTTGGCGGACAAACACAGGCATTTCGTCGACGGCGTAGTGCGCGGTGAAAGTGGTATCACCGTGGTATTGCCGACCGCTGAAGAACTCGATCCATTTTCCGGGCGGCAGATAGATACTTCGGCTGCCGGTTGAGTCTGTTACGGGCGCCACCAGCATTTCCTTGCCGAAGAAATATTCGTGTGGGTGCTCGTAAGCGGCGTGCAGGTAAGGGTACTCCAGATACAGCGGACGAAGTATCGGGATCGATTTTTCATATGCAATCCTTGTGTACGTATAAATATACGGAATTAGACGCGTCCGAAGGGTGAAGTATTTCTTCACGAGTGACATCCCCTTTTCTCCGTAGCTCCAGGGCATCCGGACATTTCCTTCGTATGGATTTTCATGCGCACTGTGAAGCCGGAGGATGGGGCTAAAAGCGCCGAATTCTATCCAGCGGGCATAAAGGTCAAACGGGATCTTCGCACCGTGAAAACCGCCTATATCGTTGGTGATGTATGGAATCAGCACATTGCCGCCGGTCGCGGTGAAGGTTACCTCGTAGGCAAGAACCGGCCATTCGGAATACGTGTCGCCGGTGAAGAATGCCGGGTAGCGCTGGCTTCCCCAGCCGCCGTACCGGGAAAAGATAAATCCACGTTTGTTTGTCTCATTTCTCGTGTAGTCGTAGTACACCCGGTTCGTCCAGAGCTGCTCATTCAAGCCGGGCATTTCAACCGATCCGCTTCCGCCGTCGACCCACCAGAAATCCACTCCTTCCTTCATCAGGGGCTTGTGCAGGTCATTCATGAAGACATCCGCTTGTTTCTTGTCCGCAAGGTTGAACCAGATTATAGGCGGCGGTTTGACGTTTACTATTGAAACGGGCAGCGCCGTGATTCCACCACCGGGTTGCTTGTCATCGACTCGAATCGCGATCTCGTTCTTCTCCCCGGCTTTGACGTAAGGTGAAATATCTGCGTAGGTCAGCCGGCGGGGCCATTGTACCACGGTATGGTGCGCTTCATTTCCATTTATGTATACACGATATGACCCGTTTACATCGCCAACATAGAAGTACAATGAATCCGGCAGGGAAGAAGGAAACATAACGGACTTGCGGTACCACGCGACACCGCGGTAGTCTTTGAAACCCCGATATTGCCAGGAAATTCCCGCGTCGATTGTTTTCCAGCTTTCATCATTGAAATTAGCCTCAGCCCAGCCTTGATTAATCCCATCGTCGCGTCTGTCTACAGAGAACTTCCAGCTTCTGGAGACGTCCATCTCGAAGGTCGGTTTAGGTGGAATCGGCCTTCCGAGATCCTTCAATACTTGTGGAGTCTGACTGTCTTTGTATGACAATATGCTCATCTTAGTGTTGATGTAACCGGGATGATCGTTTAACGACACTTTCAGCCCCTGTTCGTGAAGCCATCTTAGAAATTGTTTCGGGTGCGGTATCAACGGGCTCCAGTCGTAGCCGCCCTGCCACCCGTAGTTGTGCCAGCCGAAGTCGAGAACGAGAATGTCAAGAGGTATGTTGTTGTCGCGGAATTTCATGACCTCGTTCTTGAGATGCTGCTCGTTGTATTTCTTGAAAATCGGCTGCTCGGTCTGATATGTGTTCGGGAAATACTCGAAATTCATATCGGTAATCCACGGACCGAGAGCATATCTCGGAATCATCGGGATATGTCCCGAGAGTTCGGCGTATTCGTTCAGGACTTTTTCGTAATCGAGACCGTAAGTGAAGAGATACCAGTCTTGATCTCCTGTTTGCTTCCGCGGTTCGATCCAATCTTTTTTAGCGTTCCACACCGGCGTACGGCTGTCGTTTATGAGGGCGTACCCGCTACGGCTTAAGAGTCCCGGCTGTGCTTTGGGAAGAATGAATGCAATACCAGGGATTGTATCGTGCACCGGACTCAGCAGGCGTCCGTCCACAGTCTTGAGAAGATTAACGCTGCTGATATTGTCGAGCGAATATGTCATCCCGCCCAGGTTAAGACTGTCGACTTCTCCGGGATGCCACGTATGAAAGCCCGTGGTGTCGTGCCAGGTCACGGTGAGATTGTGTTTGTTGAATGCCCCGGTCCCCGTATGATAGCGCAGCCTGAGTGCCGATGTGCTTGCGGTCAGCCAGCCGCCTTCCGTCTCCGATCTCACTTTCACGGCGGACCACTGTCGTTTCTTGATCACTGCGGTATGTGCATCGACGAATTGTCCGGTCGGCGAGTATTCCATTCTGACCAGCGACGGTGTGAGAAACTGGAAACGCACATTTCCGGAGACGACCGTCGTGGTACTTTCATTTGTGGAACATGCGGAAAGAAAGAGGGGCATGAAAGCGAGCAGCAGCCATTTCCTTCGCAAGTGGATCCTGCGGACCATATAACCACCTTCGTTGCGGTTTAAAAATGTGCAGGCGGGATGTAACCACCCCGCCTACATAATTTGCCGGACAAGCCTCGAGGTAAAGTGCCTTTTGGCCTTTGGACCTACGCTACTAGAACTGATATCCTACCGAGAACGTCAGCCTTCTCGGCAATATCGGCCGTGCGAGGAAGTAGTTGCCGATCGCGCTCGCCCGCGGATTTCCTTCCTCAAGGCCGAGGCTCTGATACACATTCGTCACGCCGAGTGCAAGTGTAATGGCTTGAGAAGGTATGTATAACGACAGTCCGACGTCCATATAGTTGTATGCCGGAAGTGCTGTGCCCACGACGAAGACAGCCTGGCCGGCGTTCGTGTAGCCGCCGAAACTCAGTCCGCCTATGCGGTTGCCGACATAATGCCAATCTGCCTCGAGGGTCCAATCTCCGAGAGTGTACGTACCCAGGAGGTCGCCGATTGAATTCGGGATTCCGTTTAGTGCGAAACTGCCGTTGCTTGCATAAGTTGCTTTCAAGAGAGTCCAATTGCCGCGCAGGTACAATCCTGTTACCGGCGTATAAGTCAGATCGGCCTCAATTCCATAAGCGTTTTGGTTGAGACCATAGTTTGTTACCCACTCGACTGCTCCGCCGGGTCCGTTCACTGCGCCCTGGCTCGTGATATTTGTCAGGTTAGCAAAGAAAGCATCGGCATTGAAGGCAAATACATCGCTGTAATATTTGAATCCTCCTTCATATTGGAGTGTGTGCTCATCCTGGAACAGAGCAATTTGCGCAGGCACATCATTCAACAGGTTATCCAGCGATGGCATTTCGTAGCCCCGGCTCAAGTTCGCATAGAAAGCGAATACTTCGGGTATGATATCGTAATTGAGACCGGCAGTAAATGCCCAGTCATGAAGGTAGGAACTCATGTGTCGGTAGCTGCCGTTGCCCCAGCTTTCTACCATATACGGCGGTATGTTGTTATTCACAATGTACGCAGAATCTACGGGAGTTCCATTTGGCAGTTGACTAGAGTTGATCTCAGTGCTCTGGACAAAACCATCACCCTCCCACCGTACTGCAAGGTTGAGGCGCAGCCTGTCGGTAACCATCATCTGATCGCTCAAGACACCGTCTAATATGCTCGCCTGTCCGGTGCCATTCACGTAGTTTGACATATAGTTGGTGAATCCGTTTTGCGTTACGTTAAGCGTTTTCGTGGCACCTGTCGCGGGATCAGTGTAAGTCACAGCTGCATCGACGAAATGAGTGATGTTCTGAACATCGGTGAGGATTGTCGGAAAGTACCAGTTGTTCCCCATCGAATAGTTCGACCAGTAAAGTATTAAGCTGAGGTCATGATGGTACAGGAAGCTTCCTCCAAGGTCGAGCGATTTATTGATCTGGAATTGCTCCTGGAACGCGGACATCGGTTTGGCAACATGCCACTCGTTGCCTGGAGATATCAATCCATTGGGAGGGGTGTACGCATTATTCGGAAACGTGACGTGAGTACCATTGGGATTGAGCAAGTTGGTGTAAGTGAGATTCCAGTTGACGCCTGTTGCGTTCTTGGGAATAAGGCCCATTCCCTGCAATGTGCTCAGCTCGTCGGCCTGCCACGCGGCGATCGGCTCTGCATTGCCGGGTATTATCGCGTTCCACTGCTGCTGGTTGCTCATCACCTGCATTTGGTTCTTTACGTTCCAGCCGTCTGGGAAGTTGAGATTTATCTCCCCAGTCAGCCAGCCTGCGTTAGTGGAAAGTCCGTTTGCAAGCGGTAGAGTCAGGGCCCCGTTTGGCGTCGGCACCGATATACCAAGGCCTTCAGGAGAATTGAAAGAACCGTAGGTTCCGAAACCCGGCACAAATTGAGTCGGGTCCGACGGGTTCCCGTGCGGCAGATCCAGGATGAACTGGCTCTGACTATTGATGTATTTTCCGTAGACCCTGATGTACCCGTTGGGCAGAAGGCGGGTGATATTGCCCTGGAGAATACCGCCCTTGTTGCCGTCAAATCCGGGGTTTCTCACGCCGTGATCATACAGATAGAAGCCGCCGAGGTCGAACCGCCATTGTGGTCCCATTGGTCCGTTGACATCGAAATCCACTTTGGCAAGGCCCTGTGTTCCGACCTTAACTTGCGTTTCACCGGTGAGGGCGGGGCCACCTGTTTTGGAGATCAGGTTGATGACAGCCGCAGGCGTGTTTGAACCAAACGTACCGGCACTGCCTCCACGCACTACCTCAACCCGTTGGACATTGTCGGAAATCCTGAAAAGGTTGTCGGTGTTCATGAAGAAAATATTCTGCGTCGGGAAGTCTGGCAGTCCATTCTCCATGAAATTGATGAAGATTGTCGAGTAGATCCCGCGCATAGTGTAGTTTTCGTTGACGTAACCGCCAGAGCTCTCAACCCTCGTGAAACCGGGGATGTACTTCAGGAATTCGGTCGTGCTCTGCGGCATTGCCAGAGTCAGTTCTTTCGGGCTGACTGTACTGATCGAGTTTGTGGCGTTCAACTTCTGCACAGGAATTGCAGTACCGGTAACGACCACCTCATGCATGCCCAACAGGTCTTGAGCGAGAGTGAAGTCCTGTGTGGTTGTTTCGCCGCTCGTGACCGTAATCCTGCTTTCGTTCGTCGTGTAGCCGACCGCGCTAGCTCTTAGGAGGTGGGCCCCGGCCGGCGCGTTTTGAATGGTGAAGTTCCCGTTCACGTCAGCGGCAGCTCCTTGGGTGGTGCCGACGATTATGATATTGGCAAATGCGACAGGATTTCCTGACTGATCGGTGACCTTCCCTTTGATGGTTCCGCTCCCTCCCTGAGTCTGGGGAAGCTCAGTGATTACGACCTGGTTATTTTCCATCGGTATCCAGCTTAGGTCGGTACCTGCCAGGGTCTGGTCGAGCGCTTGTGTCACTGTAGCATCCTGAACGTTGACGCTAACCTGCCTGTTGATGGGAACGACTTCTCTGCTGTAGGAAAAACGGACTCCCGTCTTTGAAGAGATCTCATCGAGAGCTCTAGATAGTGGGACATCCGTCAGGTTCATCGACAGAGAGCTATTAAGATACTTTGTTTCACTGGTGGCTGCAGGCGAGAAGTGGACCTCCTTCCATCCCTGGAAGGTTGAAAGTTGAGAGGTCGGCACCGGTGTCTGAGCCTCTGCCCTCGGTAGTCCCGCTAGTAAAACGAGAGCCGATGTGAGCATCAGGAAGTTCAGAGCATTTCTCATGATTATCCTCCTCTTGGTTTGTTTTTTCAGAACGAATTTGTCTTTGATGGAACAAATACGACAGAATCCATCGAAGTCCTGTACCTCAACCTCAGCGAGAGAGCTATTATGTCAAGGACCTCTTTCACGGATTCACTGTCGTCGAAGGTTGCGGTCAGAGTTTTGCCCGCCATCGACGTATCTGCAATGAAGCATTTGATCCCGTACTTTCTCCTGAGCTGCTTGATGACGTCTCGCAAAGGGTCATTGAGAAATATCAGCTTCCCCTCAGTCCATGAGATAAATCTGCGAACATCGACATACCTCGGGGAAACGACAATTCCTCTTGAGCCGATAGAAGTAAACTGTCCCGACTCAACCAGGGCGTTGTCGCCGTGCAACAGGTGTCTCGGTCGCACGATTACTCTTCCCTGGGTGACGGCTATCTGCGTGTGTTGATCATCGGGCCAGTCTCTCACGTCGAATCTCGTACCGATGTCTCTTACGACCGCTGCTCTGGTTGTCACGACAATCTGGTCTCCGTGATGCGGCGGAATCGTGAAATAGGCCTCTCCGACGAGATGAAATTCGCGTTTTCCCTTCGGCCCATAAGTGTATCGCAATTGGCTTGCGGAGTTCAGGACGATTTGTATTCCGTCGGGAAGTGTGAGTGTCGCCTGTTCGCCGGGTTTGGTTGAGACCTGTTCGTACACGTTTGTCGTCCTGGCGATCGGAGTGCTCATGTGATCGAGCGTCTTCCCCTTGAAGAAAGCCGCGGCGTAAATACTCCCTATTATCAGCAAAAATACCCCCGCCATGCCCGCGGCGGATCTCCAGGGAAAGCTGTGACGATGTGACTTCATTAATCTAATTTCTACGACCCTGAACTCGCTCCGTCGGCTCCCCCCTGAGGAAGGTTCGGCGTCCTTCAATTTCAGTCGGAGAGAAGTGATAGCCCGGCGCGACTTCCACCGCTCCTTCTTCCAGGCGGCAATGTCCCAGATGGCTTTCAAGCTCTGGAAGGATTTCTCATTCCCGGCGCTGGAGTGTATCCACTCTTCGGCTTTCCGTCTTTCAGGCTCGTTACATTCTCCGGATAAATAGCGTGCCAGCAGTCTCAATTTCCGACTTGTCACCACACCTCATTTTGTTGGTCAAGAATCCGAAAATCCCGGCTCCTCTACTAATACAACTGAGGAGCTGTCTACCCCTAGTCGACGAGTTTCATAGCGTCAGATGCCGAAGACTCTTCCTCAGGGTCTTCAAAGCGTGTGACATCTGGTTTTCGACGGTTTTTTCAGATATTCCCAGGACATCCGCTATCTCCGCGTAAGTCATGTCCTCATGCCTGTTGAGGGTGAATACCAGCCTGCATCTTTCGGGAAGTCTTTCGATAGCTGCATTCACCACGTCGCTCGCGTCTTTGTTGTACAAGCTGCTCACCGGATCGGCTTCGGGCGGCGATGGAATTGCTTCCTGTTCTTCTGCCCCGGATGTCCGGCGGTGGCTCCTGCTCTTGATGAAATTAATCGATTGATTGCGTGCGGCCTTGAATAGGTAAGTCTTTATTGTCCCCTTTGGACTCCACACCTCCCTGTTTGTCCAGAGTCTCACAAAAATATCCTGGACAAGGTCCTCCACGTCGTCGCGGGAGCGAGTCATTCCAAGAGTGAAACGACAGAGCCCGCCATAGTAAGCATGGAAAATCTCTTCAATTGCGGCTTGGTCACCCGACCTTAAGCGCTCGATGAGCTCACTTTCCGTGCCTGAAGAAATAGTTCCTAGTGCGTATGCATTCTGAGATAGCGCCATATTAGTGCAAAGGACATCTTTGAACTAGCACACTCAACAATTTGGCTCGGCATAAGGTGCCCAAATATGCTGCCGGCGTTCGTGATGGTTTGGCAGGTCGATGAAAACGTGCTGGAACAATCGGAACTGCGAAAACTGCGGCAAATCTTGTAAACCACGCAGATGTATGAAATGCGCGGCGACGGAGATGATGGTGGATTGGTGTGTTGTTATCTCAACAAGGCTGATATAACTTTATCGATCCACCGAAAGCTGAACGTGGGTTTCTCTCCCGTTCGAGAATATTAGAAGAAGGACTTTAAACAGAAGAACCGACAATTTGTAAAGGAGCAATAATGGGATCGAAGACGATCTTGATCACGGGGGCCAACGGGGAAATAGGGCACGGATTGATTTCTCATCTCGCAGAATCCGACGGCGTCAGAGTGGTTGCGCTTGATCTAAATCCGCTCGACGAGACTACCAGGTCGAAATGTTACAGAATGTACACCGGTGACATCCTTGACAGTCGCTTCATTGAATCCCTTTCGACGGGACACGATTTCGACACCATATATCATCTTGCTGCGCTGCTTTCGACGCGAGCCGAACGTCAGCCGACTATAGCCCATAAGGTGAACGTCGATGGTACCCTGAACCTGCTGGAGATGGCGATAACTCAATCGCGTCTGCAGGGCAAAGAGGTGAAGTTCATCTACCCGAGCTCGATCGCGGTCTACGGTCTTCCTACCCTGGATGAAAAGCACCGTGCATGCAAGGTGAAGGAAGACGAGTGGACCGAACCGCGGACGATGTACGGGATCAATAAACTTAATTGCGAAAGGCTCGGCAAGTACTACATGAATTTTTATCGACAGCTCGACGCGCAGCCGATGGGGGGAAATGTGGATTTCCGCTGTGTGAGATTCCCGGGACTTATCAGTGCGGTTACACTCCCGACGGGGGGAACGAGCGACTTCGCTCCGGAGATGGTACACCATGCGGCGAGCGGGGAGCCGTACAACTGTTTCGTCAGAGAAGATACGAGGATCCCGTTCATGGCTATGCCGGACGGTGTCAGCGCCCTCTTGATGCTGGAAGCGGCAGCCAAACAGAAACTCAGTTCTCAGATATACAATGTCGGGTCGTTCAGTCCGTCCGCCGTCGAGCTGAAGGATCGCGTAAAGAAGGCATTCCCCTCGGCCACTGTAAATTTCAAACCGGACTTGAAAAGGCAGACAATTCTAGATACCTGGCCGGAAGATGTGGACGATTCGCAGGCAAGGGAAGACTGGGGATGGAAACCTGCTTACGACTTCGAGAGAGCGTTCGAGGAGTACCTTATCCCTGCAGTCACCAACTTGTACAGGTCAAAGTAAGCCGAACCGAGCTGTTTTCCCTTTTTAGCCCTTATCATCGGAATCGTCAGAACAGATCTTTTGCCGGGGAGGTCCTGCAAATTTACCTGCCGAAAGAACACCTCTGCTGAAAAGCTGTCCGGTCACGCTGTTTCTCCACCCCATTCGCGTAAGTGAGAAATTACGAACTCGATAATACGGGCGTTCTCCTGTTTGCCGGTTCCGGAGACTGTCATCGGTTCACCGAACGCCATGTGGATCGGTTTGTCTCTCCGGATGGGCCCAAGATCCTTCACGTACTTACCCATTTCCCAGAAATCCGTTTTTATGGCAACCGGCAGCACCTTGACTTTGGCCGCAACAGCAAGTTTTACTCCCAGCGAATTGAACTTCTCCGGAATGAACTTCACCATCCTCGTGCTCTGCGGAAATATGACAACGGACGTTCCGGCCGACAAAAGCTCCTGTCCCTTGCTCAATACCGCCATCAGATCTTCACGTGAGTTCTCCCTCCCCAGAACGATCGGATTTCTCGAACGCATGATCGCCCCGAAAAACGGATGCCTGACTAGACTATCCTTCACGACAAACGTGGCTTCCTTTTCGGACGCAATGATACCGGGAAAAACCATAGTCTCAAGCGTGCTCATGTGATTGCTTACGAATACGATCGGCCCTGGAGTGCTGCGAATGTTGTTCAGTCCCGTGATGTGGAACCTCCCGCCGCAGCTTTCGATAAGCCTGAAGATATCGATTGAGGATTTCACCCAGGCCTCTCTGTCGTACCTTCCGACCAACGATTCCTTTCTGCATTTCAGCACAATGGATGCATATTTGCCCACGAAGTAAAGGCGCGTGTTCAGGGCCAGCTTATCGAGGAGAACACGGCGTTTGTTCTCGTCCGTGTCGTACGTGTCACCTGTGAAGACCGTGCTAGTCAAAGCGTAAACTCTCCGGGAAATTGATACGTAAAAATAACCTTCAAGGCTTGTGCACGCAACAGATTCGATGGTGCTGGCTCAGTTTGATTTTACGAGTTCGCAAAGACAAATAATCGCAGAGACCGCGAAAGAATATAGTTGTTCAGCGTGCTTTGCGACTTCTTTGCGCCCTCGTATGTTGAATATTTTTAAATTGAGCCGGTACCGTGTGTTCGTTAATGGGGGATGCGTTCAACCGGTTCGGTGGTGAAGACCCACTGCCGCACTCTGGCATAAGCGCGCTGCGGCCAGTCTTTTCTCATGCACGGCTTCTCGATCAATATGAAATAGATCCCGCTGACGGCAAGTACAATGGGGATTATTATAACACTCTGGAAGATGTAGTTTAGTAAGTAGCTGTGAGTGAAGACCAGGTATCTCGAAGCCCGCTCGATCAGGCCGATCACGTGGTCGTGGAGAAGATAAATGGTATAGCACATTCCGCCGATCGTCGTAATCCATGGGTTCGTAAAGAAGATGTTAGAGATTGGGCCCTTGAATGCAGCATAGTACAGCAAAAATGCAAGGAGGGGATAGACATATGCCCCTATCGCGGCGCCCAGAGTGTGCGAGGCGACCGCGCCCACCGGCTGCTGGATATTCCATATGACAAAGAGAAGCGGCCATCCAATCAGCGACACGAGATCCCAGGCCCGCCTCTTTTGCGGATGCTCGTTCCAGTCGATCAGGTAAATGTCTGCCAGCAGGAACCCGATGAGGAAGAAGTAGAGGAACCGGACGATAGTATAGTAGAACTCGCCGCCGGGAGAGATGAAAAGATACTCGTCAGTGATGCTCACCAGGCAGGCGGCGACGATGATCGACCTCCTGATGGCCTTGTTCCTTACCAGGAAAATGGCGGACAGGAGCGGGACGAGGACATAGAATTGTACCTCGATCTCCAGCGACCATGCGACGTTGTTGATCGTGCTTGGCGCACTGAAGATGATATTGTGGAGGTAAACAAGGCTGACGAGCAGGTGGGGGAGAAGAGCCACGCCGTTTTCTCCCTTCAGGAAAACCAGCATGAGGAAGATGAGGAACATCGAAAGCATGTAAGGCGGCTCGAGACGTGTCAGCCGTCTGAGGAAGTATTTACCCAGATGAACGCTAGGCCTGTTCTTCAGCGTGTGGGAGGCAAAAGGGAGGCCGAGGATAAATCCGCTGATGATGAAGAAGAGCTCGACACCATGAAATCCCTGACCTGTGATTGCTGTCAGCCATCGTCCCGCTTTCAACGTACCCTGCGATGCAAGGAAAACGGCAGATGCGCCGATATGAAAAAGGAGAACGGTCCCTATGGCTACGAACCGCAGGCCGTCGATTTCGGAAATAAACTTTCCGGAGGTCGTTATTCGGGAAAACCTGGCTAGAAATTGTTTTGTCTTCATCTAGTCAGGCCCAGTGAGAAGGCGTCAGTCGGGCATAATCGTGCTTCATGATCTCAGTGTTCAACGTTAGTTGGTGCTTCAACGTTCCTTGCAGGCAAAAGACAGCCCAGGATACCCGACCGGCAAAGTATTGTCAAGGTCTGGATATCAGCTGCGTTCAAAAATCGCGTGCCCCTGGAATCCGTTGAAAAAGAAACAAAAAGATGCAAGCCTGTTCGGCCGGTGCGGAAGTCAGACCCGCACTACAACTTTTCCGGTTGTTTCTCCGGATTGGAATATCCTCACCGCTTCCTTCAGCTTGTCGAAACTGTGGACCGCGCCGACGTACGGCTTCGCAAGATGCAATTCCTGGATTTCATCGAGCAGTTGCTTCAGCATGTCTACCCGATCGTATAACCAGATGAGATTGAAGCCGAGAACGGACTTGTTCGACTCGATCAGTTTCAACGTCTGGTACCGCGGCATGGTGATGAACCGGAGTGCCAGCTTGAGATAGTTGGGCCTCGCTCCCGGCGAGGCGAACTGCGAAAGGCCGTAGGCTACCATCCGCCCCGTGGTGGTCAGAAAGTCGAAACTGTCTTTTTGAGTTTTCCCCCCTATTGCATCCAGCACGAGGTCGAGCCTCTTCCCATCGAGCTTGTTGGCAAGTTTGGTTCTGAAATTCCCGTCCCTGACTATGGTATCGTTGTATCCTTCAGACCTTAGGAGCTCTATCTTCGATTCACTGCCGACGGTACCGATGGTATAAGCTGAGAATTTCTTCGCGATACGGTTAGCATATATTCCGACCCCGCCGGCGGCGCTGTGGATAAGCACCGTCTGCCCCGCCTTCAGATTGCCCAGGGGGACAAGGGCATAGTATGCGGTTAGAGCCTGCACAATGAAAGATGCACCTTCTTCGTACGACCATCCTTCAGGTATCGGGGTGATATATCTCCTGTCTATGTTGAGGTGAGTTGTGTAGGAGCCGAAGCGCACCGAACCCATTACCCGGTCGCCTTCCGCAAGATCGGATACATTCCTTCCCCTGTCGATAATGTCTCCGCTGAACTCCAGTCCCGGAATGAAGTCCCTCTTCGGGGCGGCCTTGTATAGCCCGAAGATGGTAAAGACGTCGGCAAAGTTCAGGCCGATCGCCTTGACTTGGACGCAGATTTCGTTGTCTCCGGGCCGACCGATCGCTTCCTTCACGAGTTTGAGGTTGTTGAGAGATCCAACTTTAGTGATTCGGTAAGACATTCTGTCCATATAACCCCTTTCCAAAGGTGGATAAATTTGCGCTCTGCGGAAGCCGATTACAACTTACCTTCGAATACAGTCTCGTTCAAGATTCAGAACCCGCATCCCGGCTCACGGCCGATGAAACTTATTCCTTGCCGGCTCGTAGGCCATCTACGAGTCGACAGCTTCAACAGCAAAGGGAAACGAAAGGGAGGAAGTCATGAATACGCTGACAATGATTCTCTTGACACAGGTGACGCTCTTGCTTGGGATGCTCCCTGGTTTCGGTTCGTTCGGATCCGACCGCCCGTCGAGTTCGCCGAATTCGGGAAGCATCACGAGCACTGAGATGGTTCAAAAGACCTTGAGGATAAGCTCCGGCACCTTGATCTTACTTGATACGGAATACGGAGACGTTGCAATCAAGAGCTATGACGGCCGCGACGTCAAGGTTGAATTGAAAATAGAAGGAACCGGAGCAGACGTATCCAATTTTCGATTCACGCACGACTATTTTGTGAATCAGGTGACGCTGAAGGCATGGTATGACAAGGGAGAGGGACGGTTGAGCCACGCATCGAGCAGAGTCAGCTTTCTGATCCTGGTTCCGCGGGATTCGTCTTATGCTTTCCAGACCGCCACGGGGTTGGGTAACATCGATGCCGATATTTCCGCAAACACGAAAAGCGCGGACTTGTCAACTGAGATGGGAAGCGTTTCCGTGAAGATTCCGCGGGATTACCGGGCGGACATCGATGCGGTCACCCGCGGGATGGGAAATGTCGTGTTCTCGCCGGCTGATCTGGTTTGTGGGCCGCGCTTCAAGTGCGACATAAACAGGGCTGATCGTCTGAAAGGCAAAATGCACGGCGGAGGACCGGCAATCAACGCTTATGCTGGCATAGGCAATGTGTATTTCCAGGTCGTGCCTTTTTAGCAGGCACCGCGTGTAAATTGTGGGTGCAGCTGGCTGTGACCACACCGCGTCACAGCCTCCGGATTAGATCGGGGCAGGAAGGAATAGCGAAACTTTTCTTTACATAAGATGCAAGATTCCCCGCGGCGTCTCACAAACCGCCCATGAATCAGCTGGCCTTCAGAAAATCGAAACTCTCTTTGTAATTCTTCTTGAGTACGTCACGTATCCGGGCATGCCTCTCTTCCCGAAGGTGGGGGTCCTCCTCGGCAAGACGAAATGCCGATTTTCTGGCCTGAACTATTATGTCCCTATCCTTGATGATGTCGGCTAATCTGAGAGGCGGCAGGCCGCTTTGTTTCGTACCGAAGAATTCACCCGGGCCTCTCAGCATCAGGTCGTATTCGGCGATCTTGAACCCGTCCGTCGTCGACGTGAAGAGTTTCAGCCGCCGATACGCCGCCGCATCCTCCCTCGTCTGAATCTTTCTCTCGTCGAGATGTTTGTCGTCGGTCATCAGTATGCAGTATGACTGGTGTATGCCGCGGCCTATCCTGCCTCTCAGCTGGTGGAGCTGGCTGAGTCCAAAACGATCTGCGTGTTCGATAATCATCACCGATGCGTTCGGAATATCGATGCCCACTTCGATCACGGTGGTAGCGACGAGTATGTTGATAGCGTTCTTCTTGAAAGCCGTCATGACATCATTTTTCTCCGTCTCCGTCATCTGTCCGTGTATAAGGCCGACCTTGAATCCCCTGAACGTCTCGTCCCTCAGCCTGACGAAACTCTGCGTCGCTGCCTTCAAATCCGATTTTTCGGTCTCGTTGACGAGAGGATATACAATGAAGACCTGCCTTCCGGCGAGCACCTGATCCCTGACGAATTTGTAGACCTTGTCCCTGTTTGATTCGCCGCGAAGTGCGGTCCTGACCATCTTGCGCCCCAACGGCATTTCATCTATGACAGACACGTCCAGGTCGCCGTATATAGTCAAGGAAAGCGTGCGCGGGATGGGGGTAGCCGTCATGACGAGCAGATGCGGGTTTTCACCCTTTTCCTGGAGCGCCATTCGCTGAACGACTCCGAAACGGTGCTGCTCGTCGACGACTATGAGTCCGAGCTTGTTGAACTTCACATTCTCCTGAATAATCGCGTGCGTGCCCACTACGACGGACGCTTTCCCGGTCTCTATATCTTCATAGATTTGGGCGCGTTCGCCTCTTCTCTGGCCGCCGATGAGGATGGCGGTTCCCACTCCGAGGAGGTCGAGATATTGCTGGATATTCGCAAAATGCTGTGCTGCAAGGATTTCCGTCGGTGCCATGAAAGCGGCCTGGTAGCCGTTCTCAACCGCGATGAGTATCGCGATCAGGGCGACAACGGTCTTCCCGCTGCCGACGTCCCCCTGAAGAAGCCTGTTCATCGGATGGGCGGGGCGGATGTCCTTCACGATTTCGTGAAGCACCTTCTTCTGGGAATCAGTAAGTTTGAACGGCAGGAGCTCGGTGACAAGCCTGCGGACAAGCTCCCCTGAGTCCTTCATCGCTATTCCGTTCGCATGCCTGATAACATTTCTTCTTATGGCGAGGAGGAACTGCAGGTAGAAAAGCTCCTCGAACTTGAACCGTCTAAGCGCAAGCTTCAATTCCTGCTCACTCACCGGGAAGTGTATAGCCTTCAACGCGTCCTTCAGATTCATCAGGGAATTTGCGGACAATATCTCCTTTGACATCGCGTCGTCAGGGAAGTCGTGGTCTTTGAGCGAGTCGATAGCTTTCCGGGTGATCTTCCGGAAGCCGCGCGAATCGAGTCCGACATGCTTGAGATTTTCAGTTAAAGGATAGACCGGTATAATGCCTCCCGTATGGAGGAACTCTTCGTCAGCTTCCTCTTCCAGATGGTCATATTCCGGATGGACCAGGCATGGCCTGTCCTGGTACGAGGTTACCTTTCCGGAGAATGCAACCAGTTCGCCTTCCTTGAACGCCCTGACAAAATACTGTACGCCGTTGAACCAGACGCATCGCAGATTTCCTGTTCCGTCCGAGAGCGTGACGAACAGGAATCTTCGCCCTCCTCGCCTTGATGGGTAAATCGACTTTATCCTTCCCACAAAAGTCACCTCCTCCGGCATCAGCAGTGCCGAGTGAGCGTCCTTGATTTGCAGGACCCTGCTCCTGTCCAGATATTTCCTGGGAAAATAGTAGAGAAGATCGAGGGCCGACTTTACGCCGACTTCCCCGAGGGCCTCCGCCCTCCTGGGCCCGACGCCTTTGACGTACTGGACGTCTACATCGGCTATGCTGCGCCTAACATCAAGCGGTGTTCTGGGCATAGAATTCGGAGAATTCGTCCGCGGCGTAAACGATACTTCCGCCGACTACTGTCATGAGGACTTTGATATCCTTGATTTGTTCCGGGGGAACGAGAAACGGACTCTCGGAAAGGACGACCATGTCGGCCAGTTTTCCGGTTTCCAGGATTCCTTTCCGGCTTTCAGAGAATGAAGCGAAGGCGCTTCCCTGAGTATATGACCTGAGCGCTTGCTCGACAGGGATCTTCTGTTCCGGGAACCATCCTCCGGGATATCGACCGTCCGTTGTCTCTCGCGTCACAGCTGCGGCTATCCCTTCCATCGGGTTGAGCGTTGATACCGGCCAGTCGGTGCCGAAAGCGAGCGGAATGCCTTCACCTAAGATCGTATTGAAGGCATAAGTGGTCTTTGCCCGGTTCGCTCCCACCTTACCGAGGGCCCATCGCCCGTCGTCGACACAGTGATAAGGCTGGACCGATGCAATCACATTCAATCTCTTCATACGTAAGAAATCTTGTGGCGCCACATGCTGGGCATGCTCTATTCTGAATCTCCTGTCCCACGGCCGGTTTGTCTTCGTGATCCGTTCGAAGATATCGAGTACCGTGCTCACGGCCCTGTCGCCTATCGCATGAATTGCAAGCTGAAGATGCCTTTTGTCCGCCTCTGTCGCCCATTCCTCGAGTCTGCCGCTGGACAACGTGTCGGAGGCGATGCCGTAATTGCTTCTGTCATCGTCATACGCATCAAAGAACCACGCGGTCCCCGCCCCAAGTGAGCCGTCTGCAAACCCTTTCAAGGCTCCGACCCGGATCCAATCGTCGCCTGAGGGGACTCTGAGATTGGACTCCATAAGCTTTGAGTAATCGTTTATCGGCAGAACTTGGTAGATCCTTACAGTCAGCTCGCGGAGTTCTTTAAGTCTTTTATAAGCATTCAAATCGCGCTCAGGGCCGATCTCGTTGACCGAGGTCACGCCGAGGCTGTTTGCATGTTTCATGGCCCTTTTCGCGTCGTCCATCAGGCTGTGGAGCGGCGGTTCCGGTATCAGCTTAAGTGCGATCTCCCTTGCTGCGTCTTTCAATATTCCGGTCGGTTCGCCGCTCTCGTCGCGGTCGATAATTCCGCCCGGCGGATCGGGAGTGTCGCGGTCGAATCCCGTAAGCTTCAGGACATAGCTGTTCACGAGCGCCATGTGGGTATCGTGCCGGTTGAGAAACACCGGGGTCGAAGGAGTGAGACTGTCTATAAGCGCTTTTGTCGGCAGCCGTTTGCTGTCCCAGACTTCATGGTCCCAGTTGCCGCCGACGATCCACTCGCCCGCCGGATGAGACTTTGCGTATTTGCGGACCGCGTCGGAGAACTCCGATTCGCTTCTCGTGTGCCGCAGGTCGATTTCGCGAAGCGATGCCCCGCCGATTCTGAAATGCGTGTGTGAATCTATGAAACCCGGCATGGCAAATCTGCCGCGAAGATCAATCGTCGCCCCCGTTCCGGATGCATGAGCCGGACTTTGCCCGCTTCCTATAGCCGCAATAGTACCGCCTTTGCATGCTAGAAAATCGGCAGAAGGCTTTCGGGGATCACCTGTCCAGAAGTTTCCGTTTTCGAACAGGATATCAAATGTCAACGGCACCTCGGCATGATGAGGAGTTCACTCGGTAAGTCGTGAAGCTCTCAGGGTTTTCGATGTGTCCGAAGATCTTTGTGGCGACGTATACAGGGCCTTCTCGACTTTTTGTATGATGTCGTTAAGATGGTCGCCGTTCTTGACGAAGTCGATTTCATCCGACTCTATTACAAGGAGCCTGCCGGCGGCCGGGCCTGAATTCTGAAGCCCGTTGGAGTACCTCCGTATCCAGTCTTCGTAACTGATATTGAGGCGCTCCAGGTATTCCCTGCTGATGCTCTGTTCGTAGCTCCTGCCGCGCAGCTTAATCTGTCTCAGAAGGGTATCGACGCCGGCGCGAAGGTATATCAGCAAGTCGGGCGTCTTGAGGTAGTCGATCATGATGCCGAAGAGCTCGCGGTAGTTCTCGTAGTCGCGGGCGTCCATGTTTCCCATCTCATGCAGGTTGCGCGCGAATATTTCCACGTCTTCGTAGATCGACCTGTCCTGGACGACCGGCTCGGGCATTTCGACGATTTTCTTGTGGTTTTTGAACCTATTGGAAAGGAAATAGACCTGTAGGTGGAATGACCAGCGCTTCATGTCGCCGTAGAAGTCGCTGAGATACGGATTGTTATCTACGGATTCATAGAAGGGGATCCAGCCGAAATGATCGCTCAGTAGTTTTGTGAGAGACGACTTTCCACTGCCGATGTTTCCGGCTATTGATACGAATACTTTCTTGTTTCTGTTTTCAATATGACTCGTCATTCCCATCTCACGTTTTCATCAATTTAGTTTTGGGTAAGTGAAATTGCAACGTAATGTGAACGTGATTCCGCCTGGCTAACGATCCCGTATTGTAGTCTTGATCTTTTGAGGGGAAAGGAGGACTATCATCCCGAATCTTGTCGCGAATTTTATTGAACGCGGTGAACTCTTAGCCGCCCGAATGCTGTTCATAGAATGTCCCCTTTCATAACGGGCTGGTGCAGATAGCGTCATCACTTTATATATTTGTCGAAACAATTTAGAAGAAGGAGAACCTATGTCGACCGGTTGGGGTCAAAGAATGAATAAACATTTAGCAGTTACAATGTTGGCTCTCATCATCGCAGCCGCTCTTTCAGGCTGCAGCAAGAGTAATAGCGGGAATCCGATCAGCCCGCAGCAGGTGTCCACGGTGAGTGGACAGGTTTTCGGGCAGCAGGGACTTGCCAAGCGCAGTGCGGTTTCATCCTCGAACTCGGGAGTTCAGGGAGCGACAGTCACGCTTGCACAGGTGCAGGCAGACGGATCATTGAAGACGGTTTCCGTGTCATCTGCCAGGACGGACGCGAGTGGAAGCTTCTCTGTCGTCACTGATCTGACAGGGGTCAGTGATCTTGTTGTCGTTGCGACAAACGGTGCTGTCAGCTGGGAAGCTCTTGTCAGCGCGCAGGTCGAGCACGGAACGACGGTCCATTGTCAGCCTCTCACCGATCAGACTACGGTTCAGGCGGAAGTATTCGCTAAGGTTCTTGCGGACGGAAAAAGCGGAGAAGTCACTACCGCTGATATAGAACTCTACGTGAGCCAGTCTGTTGCTGCGGCGGTGCTGAGCGATGCAAACGCGATCACAAAGCTGGCTGCAGCGCTGGAAGCCGAAGCGACAGCTCAGGTGAGTGCATTTTCGCAGTTTGGTGCTTCTCAGGCGCAGCTTCAGACAGCGGCGGCCTCCAGAACGCAGGTGCAGATCGCGCTGGAGTCCTCCCTCTATTCTGCCGCCGGAGACTCCCTCGGTGACTATCTCGCTCTGCAGACGTATTATACGGGCAGCGTGGCGGCTTTTGTTGCCACCGGGATCCCTCTCGACGCATGCGCGAAGGCCGAGCAGATATCCTGCGCTGCGCTCGTCAACGCCGCTTCCGGGATTTCCGCGAGCGCACAGTTCGCACTCGAACAGTCGGCATCGTTGATCCGGGCCGTCCTGATCGGACAGACGATTTCCACGGAGTTCTCGGTCGGAGGCGCAACACAGGGTCAGATCGCGCTGGTGACGGCGGCAAACAATACGCTCCTTGCCGAGATGGAAGTCTCGACAGCCCCTGACGAAATGGCCGCCGCATTTGCCGCCTATCATGATGCAATACTTACCCAGCTGAAGGCTATGGTCGGGAACAGCGGCGCCTCAGTCGGAAGTGTCGACTCTGCAATAAACGGGACTGGTGGAGCAAAAACCGTCCTGCAGGCCGCGGTGACCACCGCTTCGAGCACGTCGGCAATCGTGCAGGCTTATGTCACTTTCTTTAATTCGGTAGGTACTGCGTTGAACGGAGTCAACGGATTAAACGCGGCCCAGCTCAATGCGGCGACCCAAATCGTTGCTCTGATCGATTCGAATATCTAAGCTGGAATGACAGCGCCTTCCGGCATGGGAGCCGTTTTCGAGACGTAGGTCGGCCTGACGGCCGGCCTACGCCGAAGGCGGAGTCTGGTCCTTCGGCGGGGTCATCTCCTGACGGTGACTACGAGCGCATCCGATACAGGCCTCTCTCCGGCGGCATCGGAGGGTGAGTTAACCACCTTTCCCATGATCGCCATTGTTGATGACCCGCCGCCGTCTAGGTTTATCGCATTGTAGGCGCCGAACTTCAACATTAGGTCTGCCAGCTCAGGAAGTGTGACTCCGATACTCTTCTTTGTCCTTCCGTCTACGACTACCAGTATGATCGTGGATCCGTCTCTTGAAATTCCCACTGCTGTTCGAGGATGCCTGTTGTCGGCAAAACCGGGAATGGTTTCTTCGGCCTTCGATTCCGAAGCGGCTACGTTCTTGCCGTTCCGGACAATTCCCGGCCAGCCCGCCAGAGCTTGTGTAATGTCGTTCAGTCCCGGCGTGAAGGCGGCAGCCAGCCCGACGGTGTCACCCGTCGCGATCTTTCCGGCAATATGCCTGCCCGAAGGGCCGCGCGCAACCATGACGAATCCCGATTCCGGAATCCGGTAGTTGCCGGAGAGTCTGATCATCGTGTCTACCACGCAGCTTGTCATTCCACCCACTTCAGGATCACCGAGCGGCCTGAGGAAAATCCCGACGCCGTACAGATTCGTGCCGGTACGGCTGCCGTAGAATCTGTCGAACAGGATTATCTGATCATGGCGGCAGACTTCGTTGACGTCGTCCACGCGGAAGGTGGTGTCCCGGGTTCTGAGTGCGGCATTCAGGTCGAACCGTCCGATTACAGCCTTCCGTCCGGAGGTATAGAGGAATGATGATCTGATCGGGTAGAGTTCGGGCAGTTTGCCGATCATACCGTCCTCGATTTGCAGATCCATCGGGCGTCCGTTCACGACGTCGAAGAATCCGCCGTTGACCGCGGCAACCGCGAGCGTGCTGTCGGTATTCGCTTCCTCCATCATCTTGCTTGTCTTCTCTCTCGCGTCGAGCGTTTCCATCCCTTCTTTTGAAGCTTTTACTACGCGCAGGAAGACGCCTGGCTCTTTAAGTCTCGCCTTCACGACGTTTATCGTAAGAGGCAAACCAGCTGCCGAAAGTGAAAAGTGCTCGACGCCTGGAGCCACTTCGACGGCGGTTAGCGTATCCAGCGATTGGGCAACTGAACTGCCGGCCGTGACAGCGGATAGCAGAGTGATGCAAAGGAGGTAGCGAAATTTGTGCATGGTCAGCCTGTCTGTTTGTTGTATTGGCGGCAGCCGTCCTGTCCTGGAGCCGATTCCGCTATAAGGAGCCGGGCCGTCACTTCATATTTACAAAAGGCCTTTCAAGAAATTCTATGATAATCTTGTTTGCGAGGGAGGGCCTTGTCTGCAAAAGGTTGTGGTGCGCGCCGGGTACGATGCACAGATCCGCGTGCGGCAGATTCTGGAAGAGCTTCACAGTGTGACCGAGCTTTATCAGGTCGTGGTCGCCGGCCATTACCAGTGTGGGCACCTGTATGGAGTGAAGCTGCGCCAGAGAAAAGTGCGGATGCTTGAGGTCGAGTTCATTCAGCTGGTCGAATATGAGACCGGCGCGCTTCGGGAAGAAGAAATGTTTTATTATCGCCTCCTGAGTGGCAGTATCGAGTTTCGAAAACGGTGTTGTAGCCATCGCCTTGAGCATGCTTTCGGGCAGGGCGGTGGAGTCGGCGACGAAGTTCGCCCCGTCGGATACCAGTTTTGCGACCTTCTGCGGGTAATTCAGCGCCAGTTTAAGGCCGATAATCGCCCCGTCACTCCAGCCGACAACAAAAGAGCTGTCTATGTGGAGCGAATCAAGGAGGCCCGCCATGTCCGAAGCCATGAGGGTAAACGTAAGCGGGGCGTCGGTGTCGGTCGACCTCCCCTGGGCCCGGCTGTCGACTGCTATCACTTCGAAGTGTTTCGCGAGTGCGGGTATCTGGTATCGCATTGAGTAAATCGAGCCGCCGTTGCCGTGCATCAAGAGGAGCGGATGCCCTTTGCCATATATCTCATAGTAAAGCCTGATTCCGTTGACATGGACATAATGACCGGCTTTAGGGTTTGAGCCGTAGATGATCCCGGCCTCTGCGTGAAGGGGGATAATCAGGGCCGCAATTAGGCATAGAAGAAATGAAGTTTTTCGCATGACGTGTCCTCGTCTTTGAATCTCGAGTTCGCGCCGAAGGGCAGAGGTACGAGAGGCGCCGTCGAACCATCCGGCAGTCAGAGTCAGGGGAACTATCCATATTCCCAGATCGGTCATTAGAAGAAATAGAACACTGATGACGCTGAAACATACCGATTCTCACGGATAGAGATCTTAATGGGATAAGAATCGGTGAGAATCTGTCGAAATCTGTAGCATCTGTGTGCCGTCTTTTCCAATGGTAATTCCGGGTTAATGAATCAATCTCTTCAGGATTTGCCTGGCCTCCTCCAGTGCCCGTGCGCGGTGGCTCAGCTTGTTCTTCAGCGCGGATTCCATCTCGGCATACGAAACGTCGTACCCGTCCGGCAGGAAGAGCGGATCATAACCAAATCCGTTCCCGCCGCGCGTTGCGAGCAATATCCTGCCGGGCACCTCCCCGACGGCGATTTCGTCTATATCTTTTCCGATAATTGAAATGACGCACCGGAATCTTGCTGTCCGTCTCTCGAACGGAACTGAGTTCAGCTCGCGCAGTAGCTTTTCGTTGTTCTGCTTGTAAGTTGCTTGCTCACCGGAGTAGCGTGCCGAGTAGACTCCGGGTCTGCCGCCCAGGGCGTCCACTTCCAGACCGGTGTCGTCCGCAAGAGAAAGGACGTTTTGACTTTTTACTTTTTCCGCCGCGGGCGGATCCGCCTCTGGCGGAGATTTTTGAATTAGTTCATAGACCGTCCGCGCCTTTTTTCTCGCGTTCTCCTCGAGTGTTTCCCCGTCCTCGACGATCTCGCCGATTTCAGGAAAACTGTCAAGCGAGAGGAGCTCTACCGGCAGGTCGGAGAGGATATGTCTTATTTCTTCGACTTTGTGGCGGTTGTGCGTGGCCAGGACGATTTTCATTTGGATTTTCCCTACGGTTCGGTGTCCTTTGAGATTGCAGCGAAGTGGAAATTGATCCCGTAATGATAGACTAGTTGACAGAGCGGACTTCTGAGTCCCTGCTCCTGCAACGGGGATCGGCTAGCTTTGAACTAGCTCGCGGAGTTCTTCATTATGAAGAAGCAATGTACTCTGTTCGTAAACGTATTCTGGGGCGACATCATACTGATTTATTTGATTTTCGCTCTTCTTTGGAAGGTCAATATCCCATGTCAGGATATTAGTGTCCAAATAGAATTTCTTGAAAACATCTTCCTGCTTCAGACTTTCGAATGCACCCAGATCCCCGTCAAGCATCGGCTTGAAGTCCATGATTCTTAAATCGCCATCGGTCGTGACCAACAGTATAACGAAATCCTCCAGGTATATCGCTTTCTTAATGTATATTTCCGCTGTCATGGCTTGATCCTCTCAATTGGTTGCTTCCTGGCCGCCTTTTCCCAATCTTCCTCTAGTTCTATTTGCCTTTTCATCAACCATGCCCTTAATACCTTGAGTTTATCAGGCTCAAGTGATCCCGACAATACCTCGCCGCCAAACGTTACCCTGGATTGGCGATCGCCGACAAAAACATGAATGTGTTTTGGCAGATGATCGTTCCAAAGCAACTTGATGGACATACCGTAAAAGCTGCATACTTCGGGCATAGATGTCTTTGTTCACCATAAATCTAAATAAATCTAACACAGAATTTTCTTGACTAAAAGGAGAAAGTGTGGCCGGTTCCTCCACGGACGGCAGAAAAGTCCAGGTAACGCCTCTGCTTCCGGATTTTGCCGATCCCTGGAAAACGGTCAATAGGTACAAGTTCACAGGCCACGTTACACAAAACGCACCTGATTTCCTCGACCTTGTGACGGTTGTGCGTGGCCAGGAGGATTATCATTTCGACACCGCTGAGAGTTCGGGTTTCCCGGGAAAAATCTTGAAGTAAAGGTTGATTGCGCTTCCCAATGTCGTCAGGAGATTGAGTGTGACGAAGATCGGGTCGCCGAGCGCGTAGATCGTGAGCGCAATGCTCCCGAAGAAGTAGAGAATCAGAAATGACAGTCTCATGTTTGCACGCCTGGTTCTCAAGACCTCAAAAGTCTGAGGAATCCAGCACGCGACGATTGCTATTAGTCCGATTAGTCCGATAAGTTTCATTTTTCTGTATGCCGTTAGTCAAGAGTCACTGGAGCACTGTTGCTTCACCTGTAGTAAGATAACGGTTGTCGGATAACGAACAATGGGAGAAGATTGAATCGAGTCGGGCTCGTGAGTGAGGGAAGCCCGGCACACGAAGATCGCTGTCGTCTCTTGCCTCGCTTTTTAACGGACGCAAAATCCGGCGGTTTAGAAATCTTCTGATTTCGAGCCATTTCTTGCGTGGGTACCGTGGACACGGTGATGCGATTTTCAGTTGCTTGTTTTGGATATGGGGGTTAACATTTGTCAAGCTTAAGAATGTCCAAGTCAAGACGGGACATATATTTCCCATTCGCGGGATTTTGCAGATACAGTTTCCACACTCTCTCGCCGTGCAGCGTATAGCGCCCGGAGCAGGTCCGCCTTAAGGCTCTTCATATAGATAGTTGAAATAGTCCCGTGAAAGTGGATTGAGAAGCACGAATCACAACTGAGCTTCAGATCCGCGAGATCGGGGAAATCGAGCATAAAAAATCCGGGTGCTAAGAGCACTGATAGCGGCTCTTGGAGCGCATGGCTCGCTCAAGGAGACCGGATGCCCTGAGCCTCGGCAGAAGTTGAGGAAAGAACCAGCCTCAAGGAAGAGAAGGACCATAATATGAGAAAGCTATACAGATTTATTGATTCAGGAATCTTCGCATGTGTTTTCTTACTGGGGATTGCGCCGACAGGATTTTCCCAGACCGTCACGGCCACCGTATCGACCGGGTCAAACCCTTATGCAGTGGCGGTCAACCCGGTTACGAACAAGATTTATGTGGCAAACTTCTATGGCGGAGGTGTCACCGTAATCGACGGTGCGACAGACAGCACAACCACGGTATCCACCGGCGGGGAGCCTTGTGCAGTTGCGGTCAATCCCGTTACTAACAAGATTTACGTTGCGGACCAGAGCAGCGGTAACGTCACGGTAATCGATGGTGCCACAAACGATACAAGCATAGTACCCGCCGCAGGACATACTGTTGCAGTGGCAGTCGACCCGGTTGCGAACAAACTTTACGTGGCAAATTCAAACGGCAATAACGTCACAGTAATCGACGGGGCGACGAACGACACGAGCATTGTACCTACAGAAGCATTCCCTCAAGCTGTAGCAGTTAACCCCGTCACACACAAGATTTATGTGGGAAATGGTGGTAGCAACAGCCTCACCGTGATTGACGGGGCGACGAACGACACGAGCATCGTACATACCGGAGCAGGACCTTGTGCTATAGCAATTGATCCGGTTACGAACAAGATTTACGTGGTAAATACTGTAAGCTATACCGTCACCGTGATTGACGGGGCGACAAACTACCCGAGCACGGTACCTGCCGGAAATGCACCTCAGGCAATCGCAGTCAACCCGGTTACAGACAAGATTTACGTGGCAAACAACGCGAGCAACAATGTCACAGTAATCGACGGGGCGACGAACGACACGAGCATTGTACAAACCGGAGCGGGACCTTCTGCTATAGCAGTTGATCCGGTCACGGACAGGATTTATGTGGCAAACCAAGGCGATAGTAGCGTCACTGTAATCAACGGGGCGACAAACAGCACGACTACGGTATCCGCCGGCACAGACCCGTATGCAGTCGCAGTCAACCCGGTTACAGACAAGATCTATGTGGCAAACAAAGTGAGCAACAGTGTCACAGTAATCGATGGCGCGCCAAACGACACGAGCATAGTACCCGCCGGAACACTACCTGTTGCATTAGCAGTCAATCCGGTCACGGACAAGATTTATGTGTCAAACCCGGCCAGCAATAACGTTACGGTAATTGATGGTGTGACAAACACCCCGACCCTGGTATCCGCCGGAACAGCCCCTACGGCAGTAGCGGTAGATCCGGTTACGGACAAGACTTATGTGGCGAACCCAAACATCGGCAGCGTTACTGTAATCGATGGGGCGACAAATAGCACGACCCCGGTGTCCGT
>JBJKQU010000253.1:0-14956 GCA_046705025.1 Candidatus Kryptoniota bacterium
TTCTCTCCCGACTGACCGAGCTCTGGAAGAAGTTCGAATTTGTGGGCGACGTCCGCGGGATGGGTCTGGTAATCGGAATCGAAATAGTCAAAGACAAGAAGGGTCGGAATCCCGATCAGGATTTGTGCAAGAAGATCATCAGGCGCTGTGCTGAGCTCGGTCTCATGCTGGGACGGGTCGGCATGTACGGTAATGTGATTCGGGTAGCACCGCCCCTTGTCATCAAACAGGAAGAATGCGACATGGCGGTCGAAATCTTTTCGAAGGCGATGGAGGATGTGTCGCGAGCGTAAACCTCTTGCAGATGTGATACATCCATTCCCCGTTCGACATCACATGCGACGGAGTTTCTCTTCTTAGGCCCTCCGGCCGGTCCTTGGCGATAACCAAGTCCCGCATTCATATTCACGTGATGGTGCATGTGAGCCTAAGAAGATCTTCCGTAGCTTTTTACTAGGGAATATACCTCTGAAACGAATCATACCAGAAAACCGAAGGAGCTTGCAGGATTTGAAAGTTGTCGTTACAGATTATATAGAGCCTGAATTGGATTGGGAGGAAAAACAGGTGGCAGCCCTGGGGGGTACACTCGAATCCTACCAGATGAAATCGGCATTGCCGGCCAAGCTCGCAGGCATTCTTTCCGAGGCCGACATCGTGATAGTAAATATGGCGAAGATCGACAGCACCGTACTCGACGGTATGAAGAAGTGCAAGTTGATCATAAGGCACGGAGTCGGGTACGACAACATCGATATCCCGGCCGCAACCGAACGTGAGATCCAGGTGTGTTACGTGCCTGATTATTGTGCGGACGAAGTGGCCGAACAGGCAATCATGCTGCTGCTTGCAACCTACCGAAAGTTCGGAAAGCAAATCGAGAGCATGAGTTCCTCCGTCAGAAAAGGTGAATGGGACTTCTCAGGAATGGGAGGAGTGAAAAGAGTACGCGGGAAGAAAGGAGGGCTGATAGGCTGTGGAAGGATCGGAAGTCGGGTGCTTACGATAATGCAGAGTCTCGGACTCGAAGCTATGATCTGCGATCCGTACTTAACGAGGGAACGGCAGGAAGAGTTGAAGATAGAAACACTTCCACTTGAAAGAGTCATTTCCGAAGCCGACCTGATTAGTCTTCATTGCTCGCTCGATGACAGCACTCGTCATTTAATAGGAGAGAGCGAACTCAGCCTGATGAAGAAAGATGCCGTCCTCGTTAATACTGCCAGAGGCCCGCTCGTTGACGCGAAAGCGCTGGCGAAGGCCTGCAGTGAGGGCCGCATAGCAGGCGCCGGAATCGATGTGTTTGAGAGCGAGCCTCCCAAGGACAACTTTGAATTGATAGGATTGGAGAACGTGATCCTGACACCTCATCTCAGCTGGTTCTCCGAGGATGCCGCCTGGGAAATAAGAAAGAAAATAATCGAAGACGTGGAGCGGTACGTAAAAGGTAAACCACCGAGGTTCCCGTTGAACAAGGTAAAGGCGAATGGGTAAGAAGAAATTGCCGCCGGAAACTGCTGCACTTGAAGACGCCCTGAGAAGGAATACTGAAGACGCTGCAGCGTTCCTCTGCGATCTGATTCGGTTTCGATCAACGAGGGGGAAGGAAGGTCCCGTCAATAGATTCATCCATGACAGGATGCGGGCACTTGTGAATAAAGCTGATCTTGTTCGGATACCTGAGTCGTTCAAGAAGCACAAAGATTATAGATGGCTTATCGATGATCTGAATTATGAAGACACTCAAAATGTCCGGCTGACTCTTGGTGGTCATGACACGAAAGCAAAAAGTCTGGTATTAAATGCCCACAGCGACGTTGTGCCGGCATCTAAGAATCGGGTGGGTGCATTCGAGCCGAGGGTTGAAAATGGAATTGTGTTCGGACGAGGAGCATGTGACGACAAGGGACAGATAGCTGTCATTTACCTTGCATTAAGATCCCTCAAGGATCTGGGTCTGACACCTAAAGGTAAAGTGACTGTTGAGATCGTGATAGAAGAAGAGAACGGTGGCAACGGAACACTCTTTGCGATACAAGATCCTCCGAAGGCAGAGGCGGCAGTCGTCATGGAGCCGACTGAGATGAGGATAATCCCTGCTGTAAGAGGTGCAGTCTGGTTTACTATCACTTGCATCGGGAAAGCCGGTCACAGCGGCAGGGCAGGAGATGTTGTTAGCGCGCTTAAGCTAGCGGTGAAGGCGATGAGCGCCCTGGAGAAGTACCATGACGACCTGCTGGCGAGGTCGCGCGGGAAGAATCCGCTTTTCGATCAGTTCGAGAATCCGATGCCGGTGACCTTTGGCATCATGAATGCAGGTGATTGGCCTGCCACGGCCCCGGCAACAGCAACTGTCAAGGGCGTGTTCGGCTTTCTGCCCAACGTGCATATGAAGGAAGTGCAGGATGGTATGTCTGAGGCTCTAATAAATCAGGGAGACGAGTGGCTCCGGGACCACTTCGAACTGAAATTCGATATGCTGGCAAGCGACGGGAATGAAATTCCTGCTGACCATCCACTTGTGAAATGTATGGAGGAAGCATCGAGAAGGTCGGGACTCGAAACGGGGGTTTCTGCAATGACCGCATCCTGCGACGCATGGTTCTACAACAACCAACTTGGAATTCCAACCGTTGTGATGGGAGCCGGAAGCCTCAAACATGCGCACTCCAACGACGAGCAAATTAAGATTAGTGAGGTCCAGGACATGGCAAAGACGCTGGTACATTTTATCGACGGATGGTGTGGTTTGGAAAGCACAGGGCATAAATGAAAGCGCTTGTAAAGACACAAAAGGGAAAAGGATATTTGGAGCTGAAAGAAGTCCCGGTTCCCAGGATCGGAGATGGTGAGGTCTTGATAAAGGTAGACGCAGCTGGAATCTGCGGGACAGATTTTCATATTTATCAAGATGAGTTTCCGTATTGGCCGCCGGTTATACTTGGTCATGAATTCTCCGGCACTATTGCTGGGGTTGGCAAAAATGTCGCCGATTGGAAGGACGGAGACGTGGTCGTTGGAGAGCCGCACACTCTGGCCTGTGGTAAATGTTACCTCTGCAGGACAGGGAATCCTCAAATTTGTGTGTCGAAACGTTCACCGGGTTGGGGAATCGATGGTGCGTTTGCAGAATACATGAGATGGCCCGAGCCGAACCTGCTCCACCGCGTACCGCACAAGCTCCGTCCGGAAGGGGCAGTTCTTTGTGAGCCTCTTGCGAACGTTGTAAGCGATGTGGCCCTGAACAAAGTTATCACTTTGGGTGATGCAGTCGTCGTCGCCGGTGCAGGACCGATAGGGATAATGGCGGCGATAGTTGCCAAGCAATGCGGTGCTCGGTCGGTGACACTTCTCGGGCGAAACAAGTCCAAGATGGATATAGCAAGAAAGATATTCTCGATTAATGATGTGGTTGATATTACGACTCAAAGAGTTTATGAGTTTGTATTGGAGTCGACGAACGGACGCGGCGCGGACGTGTTCATCGACGCCACCGGGTCGGGGAAGGTGCTTTCGTTGGGGGCAAAGCTGATAAGGAAGCTTGGCACTTTCGTTGGCATAGGTTTTTCAGATCAGGACACAATTGACTTCCCGTATCGGCAGCTGATGATGAAGGGCGTGAAATTCATTTTCAATATTTCCACGAAGTATGAATCCTGGGACAGGTCGCTGTCGCTTCTCGAGAGCGGGATTGTACCGCATGATATCATTATCACGACTAGAAAAAGTATCGAGGCATGGGGAGAAATATTTGAGGAACCGCAGGGCCGGAAGTCTCTGAAGAATATTTTTGTGTTCTGATCGTTAGTTGAGCAATTGTATAAACACAAAGGAAGAGAAGATGACTGTTAAAGTAGCAGTAATTGGAACGGGAATTATGGGGAAGAACGCTGTCACGGTATGGCAGCGTCATCCTGGTGTCGAAGTGACCGCTATTTGTGACAGAAATGCAGATCGCGCCGAATCCGTCGCAAGAGAACTGCGAGTATCGAAATACTACACGGATCATCGGGAGCTGCTTGAACGCGAAGATATCGATGCCGTTCATGTAAATACACCGGATTGGGCTCATCGCGATCCCGTAATCGACTCCCTCAAAGCCGGGAAGCATGTTCTTGTAGAGAAGCCGATGACGACGGACATAAGAGAAGCCGATGAAATTGTGGGAATTGTCGCCAAGTCTGGAAAGAAATTTCAAGTGTCATTCAACCACAGATGGCTTTCGGTGTATCATAAAATATTCAGCGACATAAAGTCCGGAAAAATCGGAGCGTGTCTTATGGGATACGCGAAGAAGAGTGACCCGATATTGATTCCAACTGAGTGGCTACCGTGGGCTGCGCGCAGTACATCCGCGTGGTTCCTTTCTTCGCATGACATCGACCTTATTAGCTGGTGGGTAGACAGCGAAGGGGACGAGGTATATGCCAGTGGCGCGCGTCAAGTCCTGAAGAGCCGGGGGATTGATACTTATGATGCAATTCAGGCACAAGTGAAATTCAGAAACGGCTTCTTCGCAACCTTTGAATCTGCGTGGATATATTCAAACAAAAGTCCATACATGCCGGACTCTTATATGGAGATCGTGGGAACGGAAGGACATATTTTTTCGGACAGGAAGGCAGAGGCGATCGAAATGGCTGACAAGGATGCGTATACTTATCCGAGGACCCTTCTCAATTACAAGGTATTTGATAAGTGGCAAGGCGCTCTTCCGTCCTGCATGTACAGTTTCATTGATGCAATAACCGAGGACCGAGAAACGTATGTAACAGCAAAAGACGGGAGACGTGTGACGGCAATACTCGATGCGATTCACCGCTCGCTGGCCTCTGGAAAACCCGAGAAGGTTGCATAGCGGTGGCGAAGTCAAAAAGTCTTCCGGCAGGGTGTAGTCCCGAAAATATTGAAGTTGTGAAAGGGTGAATTCATGATAAATGGACTGGAACATGTCGGACTCTGTGCCCAGGATCCTGAGCGATTGGTGGACTGGTATACGTCAGTGCTTAAATGCCAGGTCGTCCACGCCGTAAAAGGACGGTCGACTTACTTTTTGCGTTTTCCAGGCGGTGGAGTGGTAGAAGTATATCCTGCGGCTGATCAAACGGCTTCGGTAGGTAACCTCCATTCCGGGTTGCGGCATCTGGCAATTCGGGTGGATGATTTTGAGGGCGACTGTGAGTATGTAACTGAACATGGAGCCGCACTTATTCCGGAAATGACGGTGAGAAATGAACAGATGAAGTTGGCATTCTTCAAAGATCCCGAGGGTAATCTGATTCACTTTGTTCAAAGGTTCGGAGGGGTGAATTTGTGATGCCTTGCGGAAGCACCATGCGGAAGTGTTGAACGAAGGTATCCGTCTTGAACAATACAGAAGATCTCCATTTTATCACCGCGGTGAGATACTCGGTTGGCAATGTGGGCTATTGAAAGGGAAGGTCGGACTCATAGCCGATCAGTTGGAGCTCGCAAGGCTCCAGGTGGACGGGTGAATGTCGCGAAATACTCACCTCAGACCTTCTGGCGATTGGCGGTCGTTCAGGCACCCATAAGTACTTACTGATATTGTAGCTCCCTTATGTGAAACGGTGTTTCACGAACTCGCTAATGCTAACCAGGAGTCATGGGCCTGAACTAAGAGCCTTGTTTTATTGCTTTACTTCTTGACAAGTCTATTATCGCATCGTATCTTAAAGATGAGATGGCGTTTCGCATTATGAGATAGTGTGACTGAGATGGCGAAGCTGTGCCAGCGCCCTTTGTTTGGTCTTTACCTCAATCTGAAACGCCCCTCACTTGTAACGGAACCATTATTTGTCATCCCCGTTGTTGTCAATCCCTTTGTCGGCGAAAAGTCTCACATATTTCCGATCTCACAACCACCAGCGTGATCATGGCGCCGAGATTGCCGTTGAAGATCAAGCAGCCGTCAATTGCAAAAACCGACTATGAATCTGACTTCATTCATGCTTCATGAATCGTAAAAATAGTTGATGTTCAAACGCATTTAAAATACTGAAGGTTACTAATGGACTTTGGATCTGATTCTGAACTGTTTTCTTACCTGGAAGCGAAAGCCTATGCAGGCGTGTTTTCGGATATCCTGGACGAGTTGGGACAGCGCTTTCAAGTCGTCTCACCGCATTCCATGATTCGTCCCCTGGAAAATACATTTGTTGCTGTAGGTAGAGCCGTGACTCTGCTGAATGAAAAGGATGATAATGAGGAAGATCCCTATGATGCTGTCATTAAATGCATAGATCCTCTCGCGCCTGACTCTTTGCTCGTTACTACTGGCAGCGACAGCTTTGATGTCGGAATCATGGGGGAGTTGACCGCCACCGCGCTCCGTGCCAGGAGAAGTCGCGGCGCAATTGTGAATGGTTACACGCGCGACGCTAGGAAATTGATCGGAATGAAGTTTCCTACTTTTGCCTGGGGACCTTCTCCGATAGATACAACCGGAAGAGCAAGAGTAACAAATTATAATATTCCAATTATAATCGGGGGAGTTCGTATTTCACCCGGCGACCTGGTATTTGCGGACCTCGACGGAATAGTGGTTATCCCAAAGGGTCTCGAGAACGAAGTGGTGGCAAAAGTCACTGAGAGAATCAACACCGAGAATATCGTTAGACGGGAACTATCCGCAGGTCGAACCATGGCCGAAGTATGGAAGAAATACCAGGTGCTTTAAGCTACTTTATGAACCTGACGTCGTTATCATTGATCGGTCTAATATTCATGTCCGCTTCCGTCTCCTTCGCTTTGGAAGGATCAAAGGCGGCATCGGCGATCTCTCCAATGTCCGAAGACCACGGCATTAAAGTTATGCCGGTCAGTTCAAAATTGCCTGTACCACCTTACTATATTGGATCGTTCTACTGGGGATCGGCGCCGAAGGATGGTCCACGTTCGCGGCCGGCCTGGGACATTTCGACAGAAGCGATGAGGGATAGACTGTTTACCAGGTTAGAGCAAGTCGGCATAAATATGCTCACGTATGCGTACGTGTACCGGAACTCCGGACCGGTATATCCGAACAACAATCCGAGACTTAAAACACAGGTAAAGCTTTGGCTTGGTCACACACCGGTGAAGGGCTTCCTTGATGAATGCGAAAGCCATAATATGGCCGGGTATCTCGGGTTAGCTATGGTGCCCGCGGGAATCCCTCACCAGAAATACTACGATTACCTGAACGATATCACTGCCGATGTGGTAACGAGGTTCAAGAACTATCCTGCATTCAAAGGATTTGTACCACCGGTGGAATCTAGATCGCCGAATCTCAACACCAAGGAACTTTCGGATTTGGCCGAGACTGCAAAGAGGATCAAACCGGATCTGACCGTTATGGATTTTCCGAACGGCCCTTTTCCTTCAGTAGTCAGAACGATTCTGAATCATATTCATTCTGGAAAAGTAAATATTGAGAATGTCCAGTTCTATATCGGAAACTTCTCCGAGTTCAGCTATTTCTTATCGGATTATCGCGAGATGGAAGGATTTCGCGGCCTCACAGATTTCATACAGGGTCTTTCGGACCACGTGAAAACAATAGTTCATACCCATTATGTGAATGGATACGGAGAAGATGCCATACCAAAGGACCAGGTGTACAGGGTATCGCAGGGCGTTTTGCTGACCGCAACAACTTATGGCATCCATTTCTTCAATTACATAGATCTCTTCAATGGCTACGATATTCTGACACACAGGGATGCTTTTTGGCGCTGGGCTGCCTGGTGCAAAGGCGTGGTGAGTGTCCAGCGGTATGTCCCGTATTATGCGGATTCCAGGTTGGTTGCCGATGTAACGACGGTTATTCCAAGAGAAACCGATTTGGGTGGAACAGACTTTGTCAACATGACCTGGACACCTCTCACCATAGCACACGTTCCGCAAGCGTTTGCCGCTAATCTGACAAATGTCCATAGCAGAGTCTGGATAGTACCTTCTCCAATCGGTCTCTCAGAGAAGCAAGTAACTTTGATCACGAAGTTCGTGAGGGATGGGGGTACGTTGATCACCATACTGGATCCGAAGACGGATATTATCCCCAATCCGAAGAACGATTTTGATTTCAAAGTGACGAATTACACCGTTGGTATTGACGAAAATCAGATCCTGCCGGCCTATCAGAAACTGCTGCGAGTCAACTATTCACACTATGTCGAGGATACATTAGAATTGTCGTCCCGAATTCCAATTGTGGCAGGAAAGATGAAATTGATTGCGAGTGGGTTCGAACTGCGGGCCGGTTCGGGAGATGTCGTTCTAGCAAAGTGGTCGAACGGGAAACCGGCTGTGATCTTAAGGCATGTAGGCAGGGGCATGCATTTCATAATTCCGGGCGGCCTTGCTTTTCTCGCGGAAGTATTACCGCGGCTTGTAAGACGACAGATAAGTATGCCGGTGAAAGTCCACAATTTGCCGTCCAGCTATATCCTGGAACATTATCAAACAAAGGGACCGTATGGACATACTCTGTTTCTATTCCTTGGCTCCAAGAAAGGGTCCGCTGCAAGGCACGTAAATCTGGAGCTCCCATCCTACTTGGGAAAGAGGTACGTAGTCTATTTCGATGACAGCAAATTATGTATCATCCACCCCAATATGATAGCCGGGCGGCTCATACTACGCTTGCCGACAATCCACAATTATGGAGCTTTGCTAATTTCCAACAATACCTTCCCGATTCTGCATCCAGACCAAACTTTGAGATATGTAATGACAGGAAGTAACCAGAGGGTCTCGGTCTCATTATTCAACACTATGAGCACTATTATTCGTGACACTTTGACTATGACTCTGCCATGCCAATGGAGTCAAACCACAATATCTGTGGAAAAGCCATATACGCTGCTGCCGGGTGAGCAACGAAAATTCTGGTTTAATCTGACAGTGCCCTCTGGTGTTGAACATGATACATATTTTGTTCGCTTCTCGACTCTCGGCCTGACGCAGCGCATGATGATCATTCCTGTCGACGGGAAACCGAGGCTCATAATGCATGGGCAAATCGCTCCAAGCCCGTTACCTCCGAGAGGAAGAATCGGGTACGAGTGGATCAGTGTCAAGGCCGGACAGACCGGCAAACTCCGTTACGGTGGAATTGCATACGTAGACAATAACGAGTACGACCACGATCCGGGCGTTTCTTTCTTTTACAATGGTCAATGGTCCCATCCAGAAACAGAAGACGGGACAACATTCCGAACAGGTACCTACTCCCCTCTCAGGGGTGGTCCTTGCTTTTGGATAAACGGATTGGATGCACGTTCCAACTATGAAATCAGGATAAGCTATAAGACAAAGTACTCGGGTGACTTACGAGTGTGGGACGGATCATTTTTCCATTCGTTTTCTGAAATACCCGGTTCTCAATATTCCGATACGCTGGACTGCATACTGCCTGCTGGTGGATTTACGGACGCGGGCGGCACGGGCAACGTGAATGCTCTTCTGGAATTTCACATTCCGCAAATATCAGTAATGAATATCGACGTAAGGAAAGTGCCCTCCGGTTCTCTTACCAAATCGGATAGCTTGCGAAGCGAGCGGTAGAGAGGCACTTAGATCAGCCAGAGTCACCCAAGGTTGAAATGCTGGCACTAGTGTCAATCAGCCTAAGCCATTGTACACATATAAAAGGGAGCGACAAAAGATGGACAGGAGAAAATTTGTTGCCACTTCTATTGCAAGCATCGTTGCAGCTAAATATGCCGACGCAGGGAGTTTACTCACCAAAGGAAAACTGATCAGGCAGAATCCAGATCCCGAGTCTACAGAACAGAAATTCGGTGAATTGTCACTGAGCAAACTCCGCGAGGATTATCACTACTATCTCTTCCAAGATTTTCTTCCTTTTATGGACAAATATGTGATTGATCATAAATATGGCGGGTTCATGTGCAACGATGACCGGGATGGAACCAGGATCAACACGAAGAAACGGACATGGTTCGAAGGGAGAGGTATCTGGGTTTACTCGTTTCTTTATCGGCATTTCGGGAAAAACGAAGAATATCTTGATGTTGCGACCAATTCACTAAAACTGATAATGAAGACAAAGCCTTCCGGTGACAATCTTTGGCCATCCGTGCTCACCCGGGAAGGCCAACCACTGACACCCCCCTCGAAAAGGATTTACGGAAGTGTTTTCGCCGCTGAAGGGTTGAACGAGTATTCGCTCGCCACCGGTGAAAGAAAGTATTGGGAATTGGCAAAAGAGATTATCTTGAAGTGCTGGAAGATCTACAACCGTTCCGACTATTATCCGCGTATTGTGGCCGACTATTCGGGACCGAAGGTAATCCCTTTTCCAGGGGCAAGGATCCAGGGGGTCGCAATGGTTATGATTACTACCATCAACGGAATGCTCGGGCACAGAAGCGACGATCAACTTGAGGCAATAAGATCGGAGTGTACGGACGCTGTCATAAACAAACATTTCAATCCGGAATTCAGACTCAATAATGAACTTCTTAATCACGACTATTCACGCCCCGATAACTATTTATCCGAGTTTGTTTATACAGGTCACTCGATTGAGACTTTTCGTCCGATAATGGATGTCGCTGTCATGCACAAGGATTTGGAATTGTTTAATACCGCTGCAGAAAGGTTCAAGCGCCATGTGGAAGTCGCGTGGGACCGAGTCTATTCGGGCGTTCTTAGAAGCTTGAACAATGTGGACCAAGACCTATGGGAGATTGCAAGGACCCCAAAAGTTCTCTGGGCGCAGCAAGAAGTCTTAAACGGTATGATGGTACTTATCGAGCAATCCGGTGATGAGTGGGCAAAGAAATGGTTTGCGAGGGAATACACATATATGGTTGCCAAATACTGGCTCAAGCGATACGGCTACCATTTATGGATAACGGCAGCTGACAGAAAGGTTACTTTCACACCACATTATGATCGTATAGAAAACTATCATTTACCCAGGCATCTCATGTTAACATATCTGGCGTTGGACAAACTCATAAAAACCGGCGGCCGACCCGCTTGGCCGGCGGCGGCCAGTGCGCAGGAGAAGAAATGATTCCTGAGTGCGGCCGGGGACGCGATCTTCTTCGCCTTTTCGCCATTTTAGTAATTCCGATTATTGTTTCCTTGTTCTCAGAGGCATCGGCTCAAGTCATTAGGATTTCTGTTACACCTGCTAAGGTTGCTGTCGGAGACACTGCCGGAATAACTATAGTCTGCAAAGAAAAGGGGCCTCTCAGGGCTGAACTACTTGTCCCGGACAAAGGAGTCTCCCGACTTGAACTTCTGAAGATCAAACCTTCTGTTTATGCTTCACAGTTTGTCGTCAGCAATAGAGATCCTCAGGGCCTTTACGCGATACAAGCTTGGATTGGAGATGAAGCAAGGCCAGTTGCGGTAGGCAAAGCAACTTTCCTGTTCAAGAAGATTATTGGAGACTTCTGCATGATGGGGATCTTTGATCCGAGGGATCCCGAACACGATATGAGCAGATACATCCGCGAAATCAAAGGTTTCGGAGCAAACTTCATTATAGCTCACACTGTAATTACTCCCCACCGAGTATACTACCCGTCGAAAATCTGCAACATGGATAGTTCGCCCGACGTTTATCAGAGCTACCTCGGCACCTTCCTGAAATGTGCAGATGAAAACGGTATCTCAGTTATGCTTTCTACGAGCTGGGATATGAGCAGAAATATCCCATCTCCCGATCGAATGAAAAGCATGCACAAAATCATGAAGGAACTCTACAGCCTTTACTGCATGCATCCCTCACTTGTTGGGTTCTATTCGTATCAAGAAGGAAGCGGGATATATTACGCGCCCTATGTGAGGAAGTTCTGCGGGTATGTGAAGAAAATAGATCCCGGATTGCTTACTGCGTGTGCTCCATATTTGAATAACCCATTGCTTGCGGGTTACCTGAGTGCCGTCAGGAACTTAGACATTATTATTTATCAGGGAATGGTGATGGCGAGTTACCGACCCGACAACCGGATCAAATTTCCTTTTAGAAGGGTGAAAGACTTCGGATCACTTGCATCTGGAGCGAAGCAGCTTCAGAACAAGATCGTCCTGACGCATGTCGAGACTTTTGGTTACGAGGAAAACGCCTTGAACGGTTTGTACATCACGAGTTACAACAACATTTACCAGCAAATCTTAAGCGCTGCGACGGTCCCCGACAATGACGGTATAATAATGTTTAATTACAGCGGTGTAATTTATAACACGCTTAGAAAATATCCTCAATTCAGATCTGAATTTGTTCAAAGCCGCAAGGCTGTCTTTGATGGGATCAAGGCATTTGACTTAATAGGGAAAGCTTCAAGAGAGCAAAATGAACTTGCAGTCTACGTCCCGTGGACGGATTTTCAGGAATATGCGTGGGCACGATATTACTATAACGCCTTTGACGCGTTCAGGATATTGGGTATACCTGTCGACATTCTGCCGTATGCCCCCTCACGTGAAGAGTCGTACCCGCCATACTACCCCTATGAGGAAAACACTCATGCCTTGGAACGACTTCTGAAAGAAAAGGAAGTACTGGTGCTCCCGAGCGCATCGGGCCTCAATAGCCCCGACAGTCAACTGCTGAAGCACTTCCTCGAAGAAGGCGGGACGGTGTTTGCCTTCGGGCCGAGAATACCGATGGGGACTACTTACAAGCGCTCCCTCATCTTCGGAATAAAGAGACTAGGTGGGCACAAGACTCATAACGCTATAATCAGCACAGCACGCCCAGGTAACGCCAAGTACACCCGAAAGAGATGGACCCTCGGTAAGGTGACAATCCCCGCGTGGAAGGATAACGGAGCGAAAGTCATTGCACAATTTGACGACGGATCTCCTGCAATAGTAATGAACACGTACGGACGAGGTAAGGCGGTGTCTATACTTACGGATGCGATGACTGCGGCAGAGAGATTCCCTGATTTGGTTCGTAAGGTTCTTGACGACTTAGGCGTGCAGCGTTACGTCGATATCGTAGGGACAAATAGGAACTGCGACGTTGCCGTATCCGGGACCAAATTAGGTTTTACGGCGGCGATAGTGAATCACGGCAACACTAAGCTGGATATTACGCTTAAGCCCCTTGAAAAATTGTCACCTTCTCAGTCCGAGAGCTGGGTTGATTTGGTGAACGGAGAAAACATAAGAAAATCTGCCGGCGATAATCCGGTGAGAATAATCGTAATGCCGAAGAGCTACAGGCTGATTCAAATGGTTGCAAAAACAAAGGACTGAATAGTCATTTCGTGCCGAATAATTTCTTAAAGACTCTCCTCCTTTGCCTGGCGACATTGTATGGATGTTCTCGGTCTCCGTATTCGAGCGGAATCGTAAGTCCGAAAAGTGGAAGCCCGGTAAAAGAAAAGGTCCCCGGTTTCATTGGATTATACCACAATTCGACCGGAACGGTATACGGCGGATGGGGATTGAATAATGGCGAATTGATTCAGACGGCGTTTGACTTCGGGATAAACGGGATAATATCTCAGGCCGAGTATTATGGCTACACCTTCCAGGACAATCTGATCGAAAATTGTACAGTGTGGAATACAAACAAGATATACGGGATATTGCGTCCACCGACGGAGGGAGGAGTTGTCGATCAACCGGGCGACACACTGCTTTTGCAGCCTTTTGCTCAATCTCCGGGGATGATCCAGGCGGCCCACCGTTTCTCCGAGCTATCCGAAGAGTACCCGCAAATTTCCGGTGTAATAATAGATGACTTCTATGAGAATTTTCTTAAGAATGACATCACGATCAACGATCTTCAGGACATTAAAGATGCGCTTCTGGGAAAGGCAATCGACAGCAAGGGAAACGTGGATCACTCCTCCGAGGCCACAACACCGAATCTTAAACTATATATCGTCGTCTACGAGGACCAGCTCAATATTGTCAATCATTCGGTCGCTGACTCAGTCGATGGCGTGAACCTATGGATGCATTCCCAAAATGAGAATTACAAATCGCTCCAAAGCTATTTAAGCACGATAAACCAGATATACCCAGGAAAACACATCATCGTCGGGGTATACATAAAGAACTCGCGCGAGGAAATGACACCGGAGAGCGTTCATTATATGCTGCAGACATCAATCGACCTATACAATCAGGGCTCTATAACCGGTGTGTTCATCTTCTCGGCCCCATGGCTGACACAGCAGTATATCTCTGCGGGACGCTGGGATTCCCTTGCTATCCCTCCGTTGCTGGACAGCCTGTATTACCCTTATCTCGGCGAGGCCTCAGGCAGGGTAATGGATTCGAAGGCTGGAGTGCCGATTTCCGGTGCAGTTGTTACGGTGCGGAGGGCAAGCGGCGGGAATCAGTTGCTTGTCACAAGAAAATCCACGGGATCTTCCGGTGAATATGATTTCGGCGCCTGGTCTGGAAACGGAAGTCCGATAGTCTATGAGATTGAGGCTGACAAAACACCATACAAACCCGGTTCGATAGACGTTGAACTGCAGCCAGGTGAGAATATTGTCCTTCCTGATATACAGCTGAAACAATAGAGCCAAGAGCGGGCGGTTCAACTCCTGTGTTAGAAAAAGAACGAAGTATCGAGGTCCCAATGGTGTGGGATGGCTCGATCGCCCATAGCTTTACTCCAACTTGGGGGATGCTCTCGTCAAAAGGGGAACTGAGCTATGCTTCGTGGCTAATACCTGGCAAATCCATCTTAGTTTTTAACTATGAGAAGAGGGCATGATGCAAAAAGTTACAATATTCATAAGTCTGCTAATCTTCCTCACGTTTTCTGGTATTTCCACGGTTCTTGCTGCGGGTGGTAAGATAGAAGGGTATATCAAAGATGCTGAGACCGGTAACGGGCTGGTTGGGGCGAACATTTTCCTGGTAGGTACAAGCATGGGTTCGGTTTCCAATGACAATGGAAGGTTTGTTATTAGCAATGTGCCTGCCGGAACCTACACAG
>JBJKQU010000254.1:0-4157 GCA_046705025.1 Candidatus Kryptoniota bacterium
CCCCGTCGTTGACTATGACAAAATCGTGTATCAGCTCTTCCATCTTCGTGTAGACGCGCTCTTTCTTCGGAAGAACTTTCTTAGGCATGTCGGCCTTGACGGGCCCCTGGGGAATCTTGTCCAGAGCTTGACGCACTATCTTCACGCTCTCGAGCATCTCTTTCATCCTCACCATGTAACGCGCGAAGCAGTCGCCCTCCTTTTCGGTAATCACGTCAAAGGAGAGCTGATCGTAAACCAGGTAAGGTGAAAAAGTGCGGAGGTCAAGTTCGACGCCGGAGCCCCGTAGAGTCGCGCCGGTCATCCCTATTTCCAATGCGGTCTCACCGTCCATCACGCCGACGCCGACCGTCCTGTCGAGGAATATCCTGTTCCGGTTCAGCATTTTGGCGATCTCGGCCTGATGTTTCGGAAACTCGTCTATGAACTTTTCTATGGCGCTCCTCGTCTCGTCGGTCATATCTTGAGCGACGCCGCCTATTCTCGTGTAGCTCGTGGTGAAGCGCACACCGGTAAGGAGATCGAATATGTCATACAGCTTTTCCCGTTCCCGGAAGGCCCAGAGGAAAACCGTCATCGCTCCGACATCCATCGCCATGGCGCCGATCGCCATCAGATGTGAGGAAATTCTGGCGAGCTCTGCGCCGATCACCCTTATGTATTGTGCCCGTGGCGGAGCTTCGACGCCGGCAATTTTCTCGATCGCAAGGGCGATCCCTACATTGTTGGCTATGGGGGAGATATAATCGAGCCGGTCGGTGTGCGGAATGAATTCCATATAAGTCGACGCTTCCGCGATCTTCTCGTAGCCGCGGTGAAGGTACCCCATCTCAGGGATGCAGTCGACAACCGTCTCGCCATCCAGTTTGACCAGCAGCCGGAGTACGCCGTGTGTAGCCGGGTGCTGCGGTCCCATGTTGAGGACCATGTAGTTTTCAAGAGGGTCCTCGACGGCAACGTTCGTATCTCTATCTTCGAGAGCCTTGAGTATCTGTGAAATCTCTCTTTTGTTTTCTGAGGTCGTGGCCATTTTTGCGAACCTTACTTTCTCGGAAGCGGAATTGAACCGGGAATACCCATTAGCGGGAAGTCTTTGCGGAGCGGATAATACTCATACTCCTCGGGCATGTATATCCTTCTCATGTCAGGATGACCCTCGAAGGTGATCCCGAACATATCGTATGTTTCCCTTTCGGCCCAATCGGCAGCTCCGTAGACGGGCGTGACACTGGGGCAAACAGGATTCTCGCCGTCCACCTTCACCTTGAGTCTCAGCCTGAACTTATTCTTGAGCGAGAGGAGGTTATAGATAACTTCAAATCTTTCTGCGGTCGCGACCTCTTCCGGACGATGTTCGTGCTCTATCGCCAGATATGATTTCCGTGACGAGAGGTCCTCGAAATTCAACATATCCGTACCGCACAAATCGGCCAGGTAGTTGAATTCCAGCTCGGGATCCTCCTTCAGTATTTTGCAGACATCTGCAATTCTGCCGCGCTTCACTTCAAAGGTCAGTTCGCCTTTGAATTCGATTACGGCCAGGATATCGTCACCGAAGGCCGCTCGAAGTTTCTCTTCGATTTTTTCTTTCATAAGGGATTATTCCACCAGGACTTTTTCGTGTTCGCGTTCAGGGGCGCCGGTTTTTCCGGCCTGGATCTTCTTCTGAATCTCCATAAGCGCCTTAAGCAAAGAATCCGGACGCGGAGGACAGCCCGCCACATAGATATCGACAGGGACAAACTGATCTATTCCCTGCACGACCGGGTAGGACCTGTACATTCCGCCACTCGATGCGCAAACACCCATGGAAATCACCCATTTGGGCTCGGGCATCTGGTCATAGATCTTACGCACAACTTTAGCCATTTTGAAAGTCGTTGTCCCCGCCACGATCAGAAGGTCGCTCTGCCGGGGAGAAAACCTGAATACTTCCGCTCCGAAGCGGCTCACGTCGAAGCGCGGGCCGGCAAACGCCATCATTTCTATCGCGCAGCACGAAATGCCGAGCGGCATCGGCCACAAAGAATTCTTCAAAGACCAGTTGAAAAGAGCATCGACACGAGTCGTTATGAAGCCCTCATTCTCGTTCGATCTATTCACTGCCATTGCAAGGCTCCCTTCTTAATCACGTAATAATATCCGATCAAAAGTATGACAACAAACGTCAACATCTCTATGAATCCAAACCATCCGAGGGACATGAAGTTCACCGCCCAGGGATACATAAAAACAATTTCGACATCGAATAATATGAAAAGGATTGCAACGAGGTAGAATCTTACGCTAAAGCGTTCGCGCGCCGTCCTGATCGGCTCCATCCCGCTCTCGTAAGTCGATAGCTTCTCCTGGGTCGGAGCGTGAGGGCCGAGGATGCGGTTAATATTTGCCATGACTACACCGAGGATAACGGCGACCGCAATCAGCAGAAAAATCGGGATGTAATTCGTCAGCATTTCAATCTCGTTTTAAAAAATCTAAACAAAGGGGACGTAAAAATCAAAGGACGGCGTGGTATCACAGTAGCTTCCCAGTACCCGAGGTGATCGGAAGTCAACGAGTAATTCGTCCATCGCGATTGTTGCGTTTTCCGCACATGGGGTCTATATTCTCAAAACGAAGAATAGGAGCTACTCATGGTGAAACTAATTGCAGTCTTCAAGAAACCTGCAGACCTGACTTTGTTTGAGGAGCACTACGAAAAAGTCCACCTACCCCTTATCAACAAGATGCCCGGCATGAAGCGACTCGAAATCTCCAAGGTAACCGGTGCGCCGATGTCCCAGCCGCAGTTCTACAGGATGGCGGAAATGTACTTCGAAGATCAGAAGGCCCTTAATTCGGCTATTATCTCCCAGGAAGGTATGGCTGCAGCGAAGGACCTCATGGGCTTTGCGAGGGATATCGTTCATATGTTCTTTGCGGAAGTCAAAGAGTAAAGGCGGTCGCGAGGAAATTTGTCCGCCGCTGACGCTCGGTGCCGAGAAGAAGAGGGCCTTCTGACGGGTGAGCAACTTCACCTCTCTGTTTCACTCGACCTTATAAGCAATTGAGAAAACACTATCAAGCACCACCGGGGACTCGTCGTGCCTCCATCGCCTCTACAAGAAAGGAAACGATCGGGCGCCCACATGAATGAAGCAGAACAACCGAGACTGGCAAACAGGCTCGGACTGCCGACCGCAATCGCGGTTGTCGTCGGATCTATTATCGGCTCAGGGATTTTTCTCGTCCCGCAGAAAATCGCTCTCACTCTCGGCGACGCCGGGTGGATAATTGCGGTTTGGGTCTTCGGCGGACTCCTTTCGCTGGCTGGTGCGCTGACGAATGCCGAGATCGCCGGAATGATCCCGGCCGCCGGAGGTCAGTATGTCTATTTCCGCGAGATCTACAACGACTTCATTGCATTTCTTTACGGATGGACAACCTTCATCGTTTACCAGACCGGCTCCATCGCGGCGATAGCCGTAGCATTCGCAAAGTATCTCGGCTTCTTCTTCCCCGGGCTTAACGCACTCCAGATCAACTTCGGACTCTTCGTGATGCCGGAAGTAGGGATCAAGCTCGTTGCGATCGGGGCCATAGCATTTGTTATGACGGTGAATTACTTCGGAGTGCAGTTCGGCGGGTTCGTCCAGCAGCTTTTTACGACACTGAAAGTCCTTGCAATTGCGGGGATTGTGGTAACATGTTTTGCGTTCGGGACCCACGCCGGACATCTGTACACACCATTCTTCGGTAGTTTCCATTCCAGCTCCGGCGGCCTGATCAGCGCCTTCGGCATCGCACTGGTGGCTGTGTTGTGGGCTTACGACGGCTGGAACAGCGTCACCTACCTTTCAGGGGAAGTCAAGAACGCTCAAAGAAACATCCCCATAGCGTTAATAGCAGGCACAATCTCGGTCATAGTCATATACGTGTTCGCGAATCTTGCTTATATGTACGTGCTTCCCGTTCACCAGATGGCTCACTCGCAGCTCGTGGCTTCAGACGCGATCTCGACGTTTTTCGGCTCGAACGGAGCGGCCCTGATCGCAATAGCCGTAATGATCTCGACTTTCGGGACCGTGAATGCGACGACGATGACAACTGCGAGAGTTTACTTCGCAATGGCGAAGGACGGGTTGTTCTTCAAGAAAATTTCCGCAGTTCACCCC
>JBJKQU010000255.1:0-16129 GCA_046705025.1 Candidatus Kryptoniota bacterium
TTCTATTCATCTGTTTTGGTCCGTGAGAATCCGTTGCATCTGTAAAATCCGTGTGCAGGTCTTCGTGGTCGGCTGGGCCAGTTCAAATTCAGGCACCGTTGCACGGCCCGCGAACCGATGCGCGGGCCATATCCATGCCTTAGATCGCCAGCTTCTCCTGCCATTTCTGAATCCTGACTCCCCTGAGAATCAGCCACAGGCTAAACGACAATTCGGCGACGAAGCAGGGAAGCATGATTGCCGGGAAAATTACAGCTGCGAACGCAGGGAAGAGGATCAGCGAAGTGCTTTGCGTCAGATAGCACATGCCCGCGATCCCCATCAGTACTCCGATGGTCTTTGGGAGATAGCCGGACCTATATATCAAGTACCCCTCGACAAGGCAAGCGAATCCGAAGAATATGAGGGCGACACCGAAGCCGTAATCGTGCAGTCTTAGGGAGAGGTAAGAAAGGGCTTCAAGCTGATGCGGCGGGAATGCCTTAAGGTACCCGGCGTTTCCCAGGAAGAACAGTGCCGACAGGAGATTCATCTTGTTTGCGACCGAAACGGCGGTCTGCACGAGAGTGAAAAGGAGTGCCAGCAGCGCAAGATGCTTGTGCGTCGGCCTGAGCAGAAGATATATGATCAGCATGACGGGCACATCCAGAACGTGCATAGTCAGATCGGTGAAAACACCCGTACGCCAGAGCGATGGGGAAGCTATAATATTCGCTGCTGTCGCTGCCGCATTTCCGGCGACAATGAGCTTCCCCCGAACGAAGATCACTGAGAACATGCCCACGAATATCAAAAGGAGATATAGAACACCGCCCAGCCTCGCGTAAAGTTGCGGTGACGTTTCAACTGTGGCATTTCGCATTGAGCTCCTCCCTTCGTTGTATTGTTCTATTGAGTGAACACACGATTTGATTACGGAGTTTGCCGACCGCGGTTTCCTGTCAGCCCGCCGGCACTGCAATCAGACTGGACCTATTTTGGCAAGGCAAGGGCCGGACTAAAGGGGCTTTCCGATTCCATTTTGGCAACAAAGCACATATTCATTCAGGATTTGCGCCGGTCAGGTCTTTCCGGGGACAAAAACTGCCCGCATGTGACTTGCACCGCCTCATTCTTCCATAGATAATGGGAATGTTTATGCTGTTTTTCTGGTTCATCTGAAAAGGAAATTTTCCTGGATTTAATTCGTGGAAGAGGAGAAGAGTGATGGAACACTACGGAAAAGGGAGAAGGAACCGCTTTGGTCCTGGAGACAGCCGGATCGTCTTTCGGGGGCACTATGAAGACAAGGTTCTGTCGAGCAAAAGATCTGAGAAATCAGGCACTAGCGCAGTCGGCTTTCCCGCCCGGAAGAAGGAGCATCTGAAAGCAGCACTGGAGACCTTCCGGCAAGAAGGGAACGGTAGATTTTCATCAGCGGCGAAGGCCACATCTTTACCGGATAGAGACACCGAATCGCAATCTAAAGAAATGGAGTACGGTTTGCGGTCGGCTAATTGGATCGGGCTGGCAAAGGAGTTGCAGCCTCGAATGTTGATATGCGAAATCATGCTGCTCTTCTTTCTTCCTGCTTTGGTCTTTGGGATAGGAATTCCCCATCCGGTTCGCAGCCGCTCCGCAGTCAATGGCGTTGCATCTACTGAACCGTACAATTGGGCCGTGACTGCGAATACCACTCTGGCCAATCCCTTCGTTGTAGTCCAGGGCGTGGATACGATGTACATAGATTGGGGAGATGGGACTTCAGAGCAGGCAGTCATCCTGTCTTCTCGGAACAGAACTATTCCACACACTTACTCCTTACCCGGGGATTACACGGTTACCATCCGCGACGCTAATAACCTGACTAAGTTCTGGGCCTACGGCGCTTGTTCCTGGTCTTACAACTTGTCCTCGGTCCCGTCTGGCTTGAAATATCTTGCCATGACCGGTCCGAGTAATACTGTTACGGGAAATGTTTCGGCTTTACCGTCAGGACTCGACACGCTTATGCTGGGCCGGTCCAACACGGTGACCGGAAATTATGCGTCCCTGCCGCGCGGACTATTGATGTACTACAACAAAGGAATATCCGGGAGCGTGGCGGGAAATCTCTCCGACCTTCCGAGGGGTCTGACATATTTCCTCGACTGGACCAGTGCGAATCCCGGTGCAACGGGTGACATAGCGAATTTGCCGTCCGGTCTTACTTTTTGTGATTTAGAAGCGCCACACAATACTTCGTATGGCGATATAAGTCGGCTGCCGGCAGGACTGACCTATTTCAACGATCAAGGTTATAACACCACTTCAGGGAATATAGCAGGACTGCCGTCCGGGATAAGGGTATTCATCGACTACGGCTCCAACACGACGACGGGAGTTCTGTCGGGGATCCCGGCCAACGACAGTCTGTTTTTCGATACGGGCAACAACACGGTCACGGGCGATCTAGCCTCTGTGCCGGTAAGTGTGAGTTCGTTTGAGCTCGGTGGAAAAAACACCGTTACCGGATATACTGCCCCTCACACGTGGAATCCGAATCTCTACCTCTTTTTGTACTTTCATTGGAATAACGGTGGTGGAGGATTGACGGCGTCCGAAGTAGACAGCTTATTCATCGATCTGGACAGGTGTAATTGGACCGGAAGAACTGCAGATGGAATCGGGGGAAAAATCACCGTGGTTGGGAAGTCAGTTGCACCTCCCACGTCGGCGTCGGCGAAGGCGAGAAATGATTTGAAGAAAAATAAGCACGTGATAATCACTGCAACCGGCCCTCCGGGAAAATTTAATTTGTTTCAGAACTATCCCAATCCTTTCAATCCTTCCACAATTATCAGCTATCAGTTATCAACAAGCGGTTACGTGACTTTAATCGTATACGATGTTCTTGGCAGAGTGGTGGCGCGGCTGGTAAGCGGAGATCAGCAGCCGGGAATCTATTCGGTGACATTCACGACCCACGATTTAGCGAGCGGAGAGTATTTCTACCGGCTGCGGGTCGGGAATTCAGCCCAGACGAAGAACTTATTGATATTGAAATGATCTCAATGTCCTGCCTGGCGAAGGCGACTACCCCGTGCTTAATGTGCCACAGGAAATTGCCAGGATTCAAATCCCACCTTACGCTTTAACACCTGCACATTTATTCCATCCCCCCAGCGGTAATGGCTTTGCAAATTGATTCCATCCTTTTTCAAGTCGTATAGCTTCCTCACGACTAATTGACGGATATAGCTGATCACAGCTGCCCGCGCGATGAGTAAGGGCGCGAAGAAGCCAGGAAGGAAACTCTAGCCTCACTCGTTGACAGGGAAGCAGTCATATTCGGTGACCGCAGGATCTCTTATGGTCCGCGGTAAAAATTCCAGTCCGTCTGTAATTATTACATCCCTTAGCTATCGAAACAACATCCACACCCGATCTGGGGTACTCATAACCTTCAGGGGCTTGAAGATTTACGAGCATAGCCAAAGCCGGTTTCACGCCTGGTCTTCCGGCACATTCTTTTCAGTTAGATCACTCAGGGAATCAGATGTCGATCGTCTTCGAGATCCTCGTATCGGTCGAACGCACGGAAACCCTAAAAACTGCTGCACAATGCTTCGAGGGCTGGGATGCAAGATAAGGATTGGCAGAAGCAGCAGGACGGGGATTCTCAAAAGACATCGGCATTTTCATGATTGTGAATCAAACCTTCTCTGGAGATGCAAAGGAGAATGTGCGATAACGCGGCACGTCCACCGTGATCGCCGCAGATATCGTCCGTCAACACTGAAGGCTCAAGAAAAGGCGATGCTAATGAAGCGCGTCACCCTGAAGTCGCTTCACGAAAATAAGGTACCATGAACGAATTAATTGAAATGATGACTCATCTCGGGGCAAACCAAAGCGGAGAAGAAACCGCCATCCTTCTAATAATGCGGGAAAGCTTGGTGGTGGAGGGGCAATATCAATGGGCTTTCCGGATACCGGATCAGTATTTCCTAACGGGAGGTGAACAGCAATGAGGCGATTGTTTACTCTGTTGATCTTCACGCTCGCCGCAGGTTTGTCAGCAAAGGCTCAGTCGACAATTGGGATGGGTAGTCCTTCTTCTGAACCAATGCAGCCCTCAGCATCTGTCACCGGCAGACAGACTAACTACGTGGTTTCTTCGACAGACTCCAGTTCCTGGAGCATTCAACTTAACTCCACTTCCGCAGAGCCGTCAATTGCTTTGCGCGGCACCGACTCTGTAACCATCGACTGGGGCGACGGGACGCAGATCGAAACACAGGCGCTAAGTTCGACGTCAGATTCAACTGTATCACATACCTACGCCGCTGCCGGTACGTATACAATGGTGATTTACAATTCGAATGCAATTACGAAATGGAGCACATCGAGTTCCTGCTCATGGTCGTTCGGTTTGGCATCGATTCCCAGGTCGATGACCTATTTCAGGTGTGCAGGGGCGAACACAATTACGGGGCCCCTGTCTGCGTTGCCCTCCACATTAACCGATTTCATATGCGGCGGCTCCAACACAATTTCGGGAAACCTGGCGGATCTTCCGGGTGCCCTGACGTATTTCGCACTATTGGGTGCAGGGAACAACACGGTCGACTCTTACACCGCGGGTCATGCGTGGCCTGCCCAGATGAGATCCCTGTACATAACGTCTCAGGCAGGCGGCCTTACCGCGGCGATGGTAGACAGTCTGTTCATCGACCTTGATGCGACGACCTGGCACTCCGGCGGGGCGGCAATCAGCCTTACCGGTCCCGGCGTTGCAGTGCCAACCTCAGCATCTTCCGCGGCGCGCCAGGACCTCTCCCAAAATAAGGGTGTTACAATTACTACCGATTCTTACAATTGGACCGCGAATGTGAATACTACGTCAGCCAATCCTTTCATTGTAGTCCAGGGGGTGGGTACGATGTCCATAGATTGGGGAGACGGAACTTCACAACAGGCAGTCACCTTGTCTTCCGGTGACAAAACGGTTACCCACACTTATTCTTCGCCTGGGATTTACACGGTTACCTTCCACGACGCCGATAACCTGACGAAGTTCTGGGCCTACGGCGCTTGCTCCTGGTCTTATAACTTGTCCTCGGTCCCGTCGGGGTTGAAATATCTTGCCATGACCGGTCCGAGTAATACGGTGACGGGAAACCTTTCGGCTTTGCCGTCTGGTCTCGACACGCTTATGTTGGGCCGGTCCAACACGGTGACCGGGAGTTATGCGTCCCTGCCGCGCGGACTATTGATGTACTACAACAAAGGAATATCCGGGAGCGTGACGGGAAATCTCTCCGACCTTCCGAGGGGTCTGACATATTTCCTCGACTGGTCCAGTGCGAACCCCGGCCCAACGGGTGACATAGCGAATTTGCCGTCCGGTCTTACTTTTTGTGATTTTGAAACGCCACACAATACTTCGTATGGCGACATAGGCCGGCTGCCGGCAGGGCTGACCTATTTCAACGATCAAGGTTATAACACCACTTCAGGGAATATAGCAGGACTGCCGTCCGGGATAAGGGTATTCATCGACTACGGCTCCAACACGACGACGGGAGATCTGTCGGGGATCCCGGCCAACGACAGTCTGTTTTTCGATACGGGCAACAACACGGTCACGGGCGATCTAGCCTCTGTGCCGGTAAGTGTGAGTTCGTTTGAGCTCGGTGGAAACAATACCGTTACCGGATATACCGCCCCTCACATGTGGAACCCGGATCTCTATCTCTTTTTATACTTTCACTATGGCAGCAGCAGTGGAGGTTTGACGGCGTCCGAGGTAGACAGCCTATTTATTGATATGGATAAGTGTAACTGGAGCGGCCAAACAGCCGATGGAATTACGCGAAAACTTACCGTATGTGGGTCACTATCTTCGGTTGCCGGACCAACAGCTGTCTCTTACGCCGCACGTGAGGACTTGACCGCGAACAAGGGCGTTATCATCTCAACCAACGCTTCCTCATGGTCGGTCGGCATTAATACCGCTTCCGCAAATCCGGCAATTATTCTGCAGGGCAAGGATAGTGTACAAATTAACTGGGGCGATGGGAGCGCCAACCAGACAATTGCCCTGACCGGTTCCGATCAAACGGCATCTCATACCTACTCGACTGCCGGCAATCACAACATAACTTTCTACGCCGCGAATAATCTGACAAAATTCAGTACCGCGTCAAATTGTGATTGGTCGTTCGACCTCGCATCGATTCCGAAGGGGCTGACCTACTTTGATTGCTCAGGCACCAACACGATTACGGGGGGTCTTTCGAGTCTCCCTGGCGGAATGGCTTACTTTGACTGCTCAGGTTCCAACACGATCACCGGTAATCTATCAGGCCTGCCACGCGGGATGACAAACTTCACTTGCTCCGGCTCCAACACTGTTGCCGGGAACTTATCAAGCCTGCCGACCGGGCTGGCCTCGTTCAACTGCCAGGGAAATAACACGGTCGCCGGTAACCTGTCGAGCCTGCCGACCGGGCTGACTTACTTTAGTTGCCGGGGCAACAACACTATTACGGGGGATCTGTCGAGCCTGCCTTCCGGGATAGCTACTTTCAATTGTGTAGGTAATAATACGATAAATTCCTGCGCAGCCAGTCATGCCTGGGCTTCCGGGATGAATGAATTCTGTCTAACGACGAACGGCAAGGGCCTGACCTCCTGGATGGTCGACAGCTTGTTCATTCTTCTCGACAAGACTACCTGGCATAGTGGAGGAACAATAAATCTAACCGGCACTGGAATCGGAGCACCTACGCCGGCGTCTGCTGCAGCGCGAACCGATTTAACAATAAATAAGCACGTGTCTATAACAACCAATAGTTCAATCTGGTCGATGAATATCAACACCTCGACCGCTAATCCTTCCATGCTATTGCAAGGTACTGATACGCTGAGAATTGACTGGGGCGACGGCAGTGCTCAGCAGGTGGTCGCATTGACTTCTTCGGATCAGACGGTGACACATAGTTACTCTGCCGCCGGTAATTACACAGTGAAGTTCGACGGTGCAAACAACCTGACGAAATTCAGCACCAACTCAAACTGTAATTGGTCATTGGACCTTTCCTCGATTCCGAGCGGGTTAACCCAATTCGTTTGCACCGGTTCCGACACTATCACCGGCAACCTGTCAAGTCTGCCAGCCGGCTTGACGACTTTCGACTGCCAGGGCAGCAACACGATCACGGGCAACCTGTCGAGCCTGCCAGCCGGGTTGTCGACTTTTGTCTGCCAGGGCAACAACACGATTACCGGCAACCTGTCGACCCTGCCGGCGGGCATGCTTAGTTTTGACTGCCAGGGAAAAAACACAATTACAGGCAGCCTCTCCAACCTGCCGTCCCGTTTGGTTGATTTTCACTCTGCCGGTAACAACACAATAGATTCCTACACGGCCGGCCGTACCTGGGCATCCCCCATGGCAGAACTGAATCTATCCACAAGCAACGGCGGCCTGACATCCTCCATGGTGGATAGTTTGTTCATCGATCTTGATCATACGACATGGAGTACCGGGGGCACAATTGTGCTGAAGGGGTCAGGTATTGGACCTGCCACCTCAGTGTCGGCGGCCGCGAGGGCTGATCTGACCACGAATAAGCATGTGATCATTACTTGCAGCATCGACAGCTCGGCCACCGACAGCTCGTCGACTACGGGCAGCGTTTCCACCTGGTCGGTGCATATCAGCACTGCCGCCGCCAATCCATCTTTTGTAATACAGGGCACTGAGACTATGAGCATAGACTGGGGTGACGGCTCGGCACGCCAGGTAGTTGTTATGACTGCCTCCGACCAAACGCTGACTCACACTTACACTGCAGCCGGTACTTACACCGTGACATTCTACAATCCGGATTACCTGACCAAGTTTATGGCTTACGGTCTCTGCTCCTGGTCTTTCGACCTGTCCTCTGTTCCTGCCAGCCTGAAGTCCCTTGCTATGACAGGCTCAAATACGGTCACAGGAAATGTTTCGACTTTGCCTTCTGGCCTCGATACACTGGTATTGTATGGTTCCAATACTGTGACGGGTGTTTATGCGTCCTTACCGCGTGGACTTGTGAAGTATGACAATAAGAGTCTCTCCAACACTGTGACAGGCAATCTTTCCGACCTGCCGAGAGGCCTGGCTTATTTCGCCGATTACTCCAATGCTAACCCCGGTCCGACGGGTGACATAGCGAATTTGCCGTCCGGCCTGACTTATTGTGATTTGGAGGCATCTCACAATTCATCCTATGGGGATATCAGTCAATTGCCCACCGGCCTAACTTACTTCAACGATCAGGGGACCAACACTACTTCCGGGAATATTTCCGGACTCCCATCCGGATTGAGGGTCTTCATCGATTATGGTTCCAATACAACTACAGGAAATTTGTCCGGGATTCCTTCGAGCGACAGTCTCTTTTTTGATACGGGGAACAACACAATTGACGGGAATCTCGCCTCCGTGCCGTCAAGCGTAAGCTCGTTTGAACTTGGCGGTAAGAATACCGTCACGGGATACACAGCCCCCCACACCTGGAACGCCGATACTTACCTCTTCCTGTTGACACTCAACAATGGCGGCTTAACTTCGGCGGAAGTAGACAGCTTATTCATTGACCTTGATAAGTGTAATTGGACCGGCAAAACATGCGAAGGGATCGGAGAGGAAATAACCGTGACCGGGCAAGCTGTTGCCGCACCCACGTCGGCCTCTTCAGTGGCAAGGACCGACCTGGCCACTAATAAGCATATAACAATTGTCGTCCCCAGTTTGGAAAGCGCAGAATCCGGGCCTGCAACGCCGGGCAGCTTCAGTTTGTATCAGAACTATCCAAACCCGTTCAACCCGTCCACAATTATCAGTTATCAATTGCCAAAAAGCAGTCTCGTGACTTTGGTTGTATACGATGTGCTCGGTAGAAAAGTCAGAGAGCTGGTAAACAGAGCAGAGCAACCGGGGAAATATTCCGTGACGTTCGACGCTGAAGGGCTGCCGAGCGGGGTCTACTTCTACCGGCTGCTCGCCGGAAACTTCACCCAGACGAGAAGACTGATGCTGTTGAGATGAGATTGTCCTCTCTCGGGAACGCGCTGTAGCACCCGGCTCCGGTTTGTAGTACGTCGTCGGAGTCGGAAATAGCGCGGTATGAGCGGCACATCGACATGCAGCATTTCACGTTAGCAGTCTGTTAACGCATCGTCACCCACCTATAAACTCAGTAGACCGACCCTGAGCACTTGCCGGCCGACGGTTCCTGCTTCACAGTCGGAGCCGGGGTAAGAAAGATTCTTCCCCAACGCAGTCGGGTCCTTTTCTCAAGCCCGGCATTGCAGGCTGTATTACTCCTCCTCAGATCCGGTCCGCGGCCGTACAATGTCCTTCAATCCGGGTTTGTGGTTGTGTGTAAAGGTTACCCACCTTCAAATATTCGGATCAATTACATCTTGTGAAACTATCGATAGAGAATAGTGGTTACTACTATAGCGATACGTAAAGATTAGCACTGCCTTCTGAGAGTGCAGAGCCACGACACATGGAATTGATTTGGGAATACCGTGTTGGGATTGGGCCAGGGTTTCCCTGTACGCAACTCGAAAGGATGAGTAGTATGTCGACCGACAAGTGAAATCGCGTCGAGATACGAATCTGATGGTACTACGAGAAAGCGTACGGAAATTTCAGGCGTATTCCGATAATCCGTCTGCTCACGATTGACCCCCGACTTCGCGTCGGCACCTTTTTTGAAACATTCTGCAGGAGCACGAAAGGAGTACTGAGCGATGGCCAACGTAATCATAGTGAACGCATTTCCCGTTGCGCGGAAGGGGATTAAAGATAGTCTTTGCAGGAACAAGAGCATTTCCGTTATTCTCGAATCCACCGAGGAATCTGAAATCCGGGAAACCCTCCTGAAGGAGAAAGTGGACCTCGTGATACTGGATCCCGACATCCCAAGGGGGAACGGATTCGAGGTTCTGAGGATGATCAAGACGACGGTACCCGAAATCCCCGTGCTGATATTGACTTCACTCGCCGAGGAGCACTACGGGGTGACTGCCTTCAAAGACGGTGCTTCCGGTTATCTTTCGACGGAATCTGAAATTGAGGAGCTTACCTTCGCCGCGGAAAGACTATTGACGGGAAAGCGGTATGTTTCCCAGAAGCTGGCGGAAAGGCTCGCTGAATTCGTTGAAACGGGCGGAAAGAGTCTTCCTCATGAACGCCTCACCATGCGTGAATTCCAGGTGATGCTCATGCTCGGGCAGGGGTTGAGCACAAACGAGATTTCCGAAAAGCTGTCACTGAGCTATTCGACCGTAGCGACGCACAGGCAGCGCATATTGACAAAGATGGGCCTTGCCTCCGTTGCCCAGGTAGTCAGGTACGTATCGACCGAAGGCCTGCTGAGGTAGCAGCAATTACTACGTATCAATCATACCTGTAATCAAGAGTCACTAAGAGCCAATCATCCCCGCAACCAAATTAAAATCATCGACGCTATTATTGTGGCCGCATTGACCCCCGGTTAGATTGTGTCCGGAGTTAACATTGGTGCGTTGGCGTTGATCAATATAGCCCATTATCTGCTGCCGTGGTTTCCTGCGGTGAGCGGATTACATACTGGATCATTGAGTTCGGAGCAGCTGTCCGAACGAATGCTCGCGCAGGGCAATGTACTCATTCGAGGGATGCTGTTATTAAGCGGTGTCAGAGAACCAACATTCTTTTCGCTTGGGAGGGCGTATGGCATCAGTTGACCATAATTCGAACGGAAAGGGCACGAACGGTAACGGGGCCGCCAAGAGACATGTAGGCAACCCGAAAGGTCCATCCAGATCATACAACAACGAGCCGGTATCTTTTCGGGACATAGTCGGGAAAGTGTTTGCTCACAAGGCGATTGCGATTCTCGGCTTCCTCGTAGTTGTCCTTGCCGCCGCTGCTTACACTTTCACCCGCAAACCGGTCTATGAGGCTTCGACAAAGATTCTCATAACGAAGGGCAACAGCGGGTCTCAGTCCATGATCGGCCAGTTGAGTGATTTCCTTCAGCCTATGGGGTCGGATCAGCGGAGAATCACGGATGAGATGGAAATCCTGAAGACAAGCATTTTGAGGAGCCGCGTGGCGCAGAAACTACTTGAAAGCCCCACCATAAACGTAGGCGACCGGAGTGACACGCTGGAGATTACACTCGCGTCCAAGGTCGATAAAAAGGAAGGTGTGGGGCCATTAGCTAAGGAAGGAGAAGTAGAAGGGCGGCTTGACGGCGCAGTCAAGTTCAGCAACGATCCGAATTCAGATATTATCGATATTTCCGTCCGCAGCCATTCACCTCAGGAAGCCGCTTACATAGCCAACCTTTACGCGAAAGAGTACTATAATCTGAATCTGAGTTCCAGCCGCACGTTGGCGGCCAACCTGCGGAAGTTTCTGCAGAAACAGCTCGACGACGCACAGGCGAAGCTCACGTCGGCTGAAGACAGCCTTCAATACTACATGCAGTCCCAGCACATAGTCTCCCTGGACCAGGAATCGAATGCGCTTATCAACACTATGAGCACGTTGGAGGCACAGAGAGACGACGTTGTTGTTGAGGTCGAGAGTGATCAGAATATCCTTGATATGTACCGTACCCAGCTGGCAAAGGCCGAGAGTTCTTTCTCCTCGCATGTGTCTGACGCGCTGGATCCGTATATCGCGCTCCTTCAAAAGCAAATCGCGCAGTTGCAGGTAAACAGAGACGTGTCCATTGCGCAGAGTCCCGTTGGGGCCAGCCGCAGCAGTGGATACAATCAGGCGGTAGCACAGGTCGATTCCCAGATAGCGAGTCTACAGAGAAAGCTCAAGGAGAAGACGAATGAATTTCTGAACTCACAGATCATATCGGGAGTACCGTCCCAACAGGGACAAACCGGCGGGAGCTCGAGCAGCTACGATCCGACGGGATACTACACTAATCTGAGGGTAAACGTCCTTCAGGCAGAGATAAAGCTTGGTTCGGCCCAGGCACAGGAAAAGGCGCTCGACGGGATAATCGCCCAATACAGGGGAAAGTTCTCCAGCATTCCTAGACAGTCCATAAGTCTTGCTGAGCTGGAGAGAACGGAAAAGAGCCGTTCGAAACTCTTTCTGATGATTCAGGACAATTACCAGCAGGCCCAGATCGCCGAGCAGTCGCAGTTCGGCAATGTGCAGATCATCGGCCCTGCAACACCGTCCGACGCGCCCGTGAGCCCGAAAGTTCCCCTTTATCTTGCCGTCGGAATCATTCTTGGTCTTGCTTTCGGCGTCGGACTTGCGGTTGTGCTCGAGCAGATCAATGGTGCCATAAAGTCACCGGAGGACCTCGAGAGAAAAGGTTTCAATGTTTTGTCGACTATTCCCTTGATTCCGGAAGCGAATTCTGTCCACGGGAAATCGAAGATGGAGAAGTCTGTAATTGTCAACGGCAAGAAGGTGCCGCTAAGGCTGGTGACCATACACTCGCCGTCCGATCCCATATCGGAGGCCTATCTCTCGCTGCGGACGACCATTCAGTATTCTCCGATAGTAGGCAAGGTTCAGTCGCTTCTTGTCGTCAGCTCAGTTCCGCGCGAGGGGAAATCGACAACGGTTGCGAACCTGTCCGTCGCTTTGGCGAACGCCGGAATGAAAACACTGATGCTCGATGCCGATCTGAGAAAGCCGATACTCCAGAAATTGTGGGACGTAGAAAGGAAACCCGGTCTGGTAGAATACCTGAAGGGTAAAGCAGAGCTTAATGCGGTGGTCAAGAAAACAAGTGTCCCGAACCTGTTCATACTTCCTTCCGGATCAATACCGCCGAATCCGTCGGAACTTCTCGGTTCCGATCTTATGAAGGCCACAATGGCAATAATGGAGACGAGTTTTGACATCGTCCTGATAGATTCGCCGCCTGTTCTGGCGGTTACCGACGCGGCGGTCCTTTCCCAGCTTTCGGACGCGGTCCTGTTCGTTACTTCGGCCAACACAACTAAGCCGGACATCGTCGAGAAAGGTTCGGAAGCGCTCAGAAGAGTCGAAGCGAACGTGATTGGGTACGTCCTCAATCAGTTCGACTATAGAAAGGCTTACGGGGAGTACTACAGCTACAAGTCATACTCCCAGTACTACAGAAGAAAAGAATCGGTGAATGTGAACGGGTGAATGTGCCCGTCGATCCTTCGGGATCAAGCATGAACGAAGTGAGAAATTCCGTATGGCTTTGAGTTAGACGAGCTTAATCGAGAAAGAGAGTTGAGGGAAAAATGAAATTTCAGACGGCAGGTCCCGGAATCGATGCGAAGTTGAGAGGGGATAAGGCATCGTGGGAATTTCACCTTTGCCGCCTGAAGACGCTCATACGCTTGTGAAATCTGCGTCGCGTTGAGCGTTAGCAAGGGAGCCCAGGTGAACCAGCCGGCTCACTGAAACCTGGTCGATTGGTCTATTACTAATAAAACTGGAAGGCGCTTCCCGGTTTAGAAGCGCCCGAGACGCCGCATTGGGCCTGCTCTTGCGGACGAGTCCGTGCCTGAATGGCGAAGACATACTCGGTTTAATGGGACTGAGATGGCGAAGCTGTAGGAATGGGTAGGAAAGGAGAAGAGAAGATGCAAAACGCAGAATGGGACACGGTCCTCAAACAACGAATTCAGAACCACGAACTAATTACAACGAATCGAATGCTATTAATTCATTGCTTTCAGACAAACGCTAACTCTCAGGAACTGCTTATATGAATCTCAAAGAGAAAATAGAATTGAAACAGGCTAATGTCGGCGTCATCGGCTTAGGTTACGTCGGACTTCCTTTAATTATCGAATTTGTTAAGGCCGGATTCTGCGTCACCGGATTCGACGTCGACGAAACAAAAGTGATTTCCCTCAAAAACGGGAAGAGTTATATCAAGCACATCAGCGCAGAATCCATAAAGGCCATCCTCGAGAAATTCGAGCCGACTACCGATTTCTCGAAACTTGCCGACATGGATGCCATAGTGATATGCGTCCCGACACCTCTCAACAAGAACCGCGAGCCCGACATGAGCTACGTATTCGACACCTCGCGGACCATAGCGAGGCATCTGAGAAAGGGACAGCTCATCTCCCTCGAATCGACTACCTACCCCGGCACCACCGACGTGGACGTGCGGGGACTGCTTGAAGAAAGCGGCCTGAAAGCAGGGAACGATTTCTATCTGGCATTCTCACCGGAACGGGAGGACCCGAACAACAAGGACTTCCGGACGAAAACAATTCCGAAAGTCGTGGGAGGATATAACCGCGAGTCGCTTGAAGTAGCGAAAGCTCTTTATGACCAGATAGTCGACAGGACGGTCCCGGTTTCCTCCACGCGCGTAGCGGAAGCGACGAAGATTCTCGAGAACACGTTTCGCGCTGTGAATATTGCCCTCGTGAATGAGCTCAAAGTAACGTTCATGAAGATGGGCATAAACATCTGGGAAGTAATCGATGCGGCGAAAACGAAGCCGTTCGGATTCATGCCTTTCTATCCCGGTCCCGGTCTCGGTGGACACTGCATACCGATAGATCCCTTTTACCTCACATGGAAGGCGCGGGAGTACGGAGTCGCCACCAGGTTCATCGAGCTCGCGGGAGAGATAAACACTTCGATGCCGGATTTTGTGGTGCAGCGTGTCATGGAGGCGTTGAATGCGGCGGGCAAACCTCTGAAAGGCGCCAAGGTCCTGCTGCTCGGACTTGCCTACAAAGCGAACGTCGATGACTACCGCGAGTCGCCTTCATTCCAGCTGATGGAAAAGCTCGAAGAGAAGGGAGCTATTGTAAGTTACAACGACCCGTATATACCCGTGATCGGGATGACAAGGGAATACTCGAAATTCGGCGGAAGAAAATCGGTCGGTATAACTGACGACTACGATGTAATGCTGATAGCAACCGCACATGACGACTACCGGACCGTCGACTTTTCCCGCCTGGAATGCCCCATCGTGGATACGCGGAATCTTCTGAACGGCAGGGCTTTCAAAGCATAGATGTTCAAAAACAAAATGTGAAAGAGATCGAGTGATGGTGAACACAAAAGAATTTGGGCTGGCAATCATCGGTTGCGGACGCTGGGGAATGAATCATGTGCGGACCGCGAGCACTGTCTTCGGCAGGAACCTTATAATGGTTGCGGACGCCGATCCGAACGCAGCAGCGAGAATAAGAGAGTTATCGCCGGACATCGAGTTCACGTGCGACATCGACAGAATCGCCGACGACGACAGGATAGATGCCGTAATCGTTGCGACTCCCGCGGAGACTCATTATGACGTAGCCAGAAAGCTCCTCGAAGCCGGGAAGAATGTGCTGGTGGAGAAGCCGATAACGCTGCTGTCCGGACAGGCCCAGGCGCTTATAGATATCGCAGAAGAAAATCATCTGAAACTAATGGTCGGCCATGTCCTACTGTACCATCCCGCAGTCATGAAGCTGAAGCGGCTCGTGGATGAGGGAAAGATAGGAAAGCTGCAATACATCTACAGCAACAGACTGAACTTCGGAACCGTGAGGACGGAGGAGAATATTCTCTGGAGCTTTGCGCCGCATGATATATCCATCGTACAGATGCTGACCGGGTCGAACCCGATCCAGGTTGAAGCGCGCGGGGCGTCGTTCCTCCAGCCTCTGATCGAGGACTCCACGGTTACTTACCTGACTTATCCCGGGAACGTGCACGCACACATATTCGTCAGCTGGCTTCATCCCTTTAAAGAGCAGCGGCTGGTCGTCATCGGGGACAAGGGGATGATGGTCTTCGAGGACAGCGTGCCGAAAGACAAGCTGAAGTTTTACCCGAAACGCTTCACGGCGAACAACGGCACGATCGAAAAGTTCGACGGCGCATTCGAAGTCATCCCGCATGAAGAGGGGCAGCCGCTCGCCGAGGAGCAGCGCCACTTTGCAGAGGCCGTCATGTTCGACCGTAAACCGCTGACCGATGGAAAGCACGCATTCGAAGTACTCGAAATCTTGGAACAGGCCGAAAGGAGTCTCAGGCGAAATGGTGTGGCAATCGCCGAAAAAGAATTTCTATATCAATGAGCACGCCGTCGTCGACGAGAACGTCGATATTGGCGAAGGAACGAAGATCTGGCATTTC
>JBJKQU010000256.1:0-5933 GCA_046705025.1 Candidatus Kryptoniota bacterium
GTGCAGGGAATGCGGTACTCCTTCTATCCCGGAGACCTGCTAACCAGTCTGGTCAAGGGATTCGTATTCGGAATTGTCATCGCACTCTCAGGTTCGTTTTTCGGCCTGAACTCTCAGCGCGGCGCCAAAGGCGTCGGGACGGCCGCCACCCAGGCCGTTGTATGGGCTTCAGTCTCGGTTTTCATTCTCGATTACCTCATATCCGCAACATTGTTTTATATATGATCGAAGTCTTTCACATACATAAGTCGTTCGGAAGAATGAAAGTGCTGACGGGAGCGGATCTCACCCTCCGCGACGGCGAGATACTGACGGTAATCGGAAAGAGCGGCGTGGGGAAATCAGTTCTCATTAAATCCATCATCGGATTGATTGAGCCTGATGCGGGAAGAATCATTATCGACGGCATCGACGTGACGAATTTCTCCGAAAGCCGTTTCAACGAGGAAGTCCGGCCTTACATCAGCTTCGTGTTCCAGGGCGGAGCGTTGTGGGACTCGATGACAGTCGGCGCAAACATCGACCTGGCGTTGAAAATTCAGAAAGGGTTGGACGAACGAGAAAGGAAGCGGAGGATCGTGGAAAGTCTGCAATTGGTAGACCTCGACGGAATTGAAAATGTTTACCCCGAAGAGCTCAGCGGTGGTATGCTGAAAAGAGCTTCGATTGCGCGGGCAATAGCGACAAGGCCGAAATACCTTCTATATGACGAACCCACAACCGGATTGGATCCAATCCTTTCCAATGTGATTAACGAGCTTATTATGAAACTGAACCATGAGCTTGGTATAACCGCACTCATTATAAGCCACGACATTCCGAGCACCGAGAAAATTTCCGACCGCGTTGCTTTGCTGCATGACGGCAAAATAGAATTGACGTGTGACACGAAGGAGATGTGGTACCAGGACAACGACGTCTTCAATGAGTTTATAAATGGGAAAGTTGTTTACAATGAAGGTTAGGCGAAACGAATTCATGATCGGACTGTCCCTGTCCGCTGCAGCTGCAATAGTTATTTTCACTATCCTGTGGCTGGGCAAGTCCAACTTTTTCATGAACGGCGTGCAGATAAACGTGATGGTACAGGACGCAAACGGGATCGCGAGCGGTGACGAGGTCTACTATCGTGGTCTGAAGGTCGGCAACATCATCGGTGCTTCCATCACCAAGAATGCCGTGCTGCTCAAGCTCAAAATCGAGGATGTGGATAAGATACCGATAGACTCGCGGTTTGAGATCGGCGATTTCAGCCTCATCAGTGGGAAGGCCATCGAGATAACACCGGGTACATCGGACAGTTTCCTGACACCAACCGATACGGTTATCGGCCTCTCAGGATACGGAATGAACCAGGCGGTTGCAGGCCTGCAATCGCTCGAGACACAGATATCTAGAGTTCTACCGAATGTGGACACACTGACCGGCCACGGCACCCAGCACAAACTAGATTTAGTGCTCACAAATATGAACCGGACGATAACGGCGCTGGACGCTCAAGTCAACGGGAATCTTAAGCAAACTCTGAAGAATGTCAACGACATTACTTCCGACAACAAAGATAATGTAGCTTCGCTCATCACTTCTCTTACGGACAATTCAAAGCAGCTTTCCGCTTTCCTCAAGACTTCGTCGAAATCAGCAGAGGAGTTGGATTCATTGCTGGCAAACCTAAACGCCGGCAGAGGAACGGCCGGGAGTATTGTGAAAAGCGATTCCCTATACAAAAGCCTCAACAACACCGTCTCTTCCATAGACTCGCTTGTAAACGATATAAAATCGCATCCGAATAAATACATTCATGTGAGTGTGTTTTGATATGGAGGGTCATTGAAAAGGATAACGACATACGTAAGTCCGACGAGAGTCCATCGGCTGATCGGCGAGCTTGGATCATCCGGAATAAAAGAGATCAAGGTTGTGGCATATTTCAAACCGCTGTCGGAAGTCTCTCGAATAGAGTTGCTCTGCGAGAATAGCGTGGTCGAGAGGCTTGTGCGGATTATTCATGAAGTTGGAACTACCGGTGGGCTGCCGGACCATCTTGTACTTGTAAAGAATTTCCGACCCCGGCACTACACCAGGACGACCATCGGAAAGAGGATGGGACAACTGGATGAGTGAGAGCATTTTGTGCTAAAACCAGGGCACAGGTAGACAAAAGGAAAGGAGAACACTGGAATGGATGAGGAATTCTTAGCCGAACTCAGAAACGAAATTATCTTCCGGGTTCATACAGTTCTTAGCGACCGCTACGGGGAATCCGTCCCGGAATCCTTATGGAACAGCGAGGCAAAAAAAGAGGAAGTCTTTGAGACGATAAGAAGACTTGAGTCGTTCAAGTCCGATAAAACTTTGATCGATCTCCTTGAAGTCTTGCGGAAGACGTTTACGGGAGACTACGGGCGCTGTCTTTTCTGCGGCGAGCAAGTGGATTTGCCCAGGCTCCTGGAGAATCCCCTTACTAAGTTCTGCAAAAAGTGCGAGAGTCACTTAACCACGACGCCTTTGCCGCGAAGGCCCTACGCAGAGCTGCTTCAGGACAAGCAGGCAATCACAACGGCCGGCCGTTAGAGCAATTCGGAGAAACCATATGACTGAGACAGAAAAGGTCTATAATACGTTAAACGCATTCATGCCGCTCGAACTTGAGGGGTTCGATTCCCTTGCCGAACTGGCGCTCGACCTGCGCTGGTCGTGGAACCATTCGGCGGACGAACTTTGGCGACAGCTCGATCCGACTCTGTGGGAGCTTACGCATAATCCTTGGATTGTCCTAAAGACTGTATCGCGCGATCATATCATTCAAATGATGAAGACGCGCTCATTCCAAAGTAAGCTTGACGATCTCCTGCGTGCCAGGCGCGAGTCAGCCGACTCCCCGACATGGTTCAGCCGCAATCATCCAACTACTCCGCTCAACAAGGTGGCGTATTTCAGCATGGAGTTTATGCTCAGCGAGGCCCTACCCATTTACTCCGGAGGTCTTGGAAACGTGGCGGGAGACCAACTCAAGGCTGCAAGCGATCTCGGCGTCCCCGTAGTTGGCGTCGGACTGCTCTACCAGCAGGGCTACTTCCGCCAGGTCATAGACAGGAACGGGACACAGCATGCCTTGTTTCCGTTTAACGATCCGGGCCAGTTGCCGATAACGCCCGTCCGTGAGCCAAACGGTGAATGGCTTCGCATCCAGCTGAAATTCCCGGGATACACTCTGTGGCTTCGGACATGGCAGGTTACTGTCGGCAGGGTGAAACTCTACCTACTCGACAGCAACGACGCGGCCAACTTCCCCGCCCATCGGGGTATTACGAGTGAATTGTACGGCGGCGGACCCGAGCTGCGAATACAGCAAGAGATAGTCCTCGGGATCGGTGGTTGGAGACTGCTCTCTGCGCTAAGGATCCAGCCGGAAGTGTGCCATCTCAACGAGGGGCATGCAGCCTTCGCCGTCCTCGAGAGGGCAAAATCTTTCATGGACGAGAGCGGACAGCCTTTCCAGGTTGCTCTGGCCGCTACACGAGCCGGAAATGTCTTTACGACTCATACGCCGGTGGCAGCGGGCTTTGACAGGTTTCAACCGTCGGTTATCGAACATTATCTCGGAAGGTATGCCGGCGATCAATTGGGCATTCCGTTCAAAGAACTACTTGCGCTTGGCAGAGAAAATCCTGAAGATGGCTCGGAGAGTTTCAACATGGCCAATTTGGCGATGAGAGGCAGCGGCGGCGTGAACGGAGTCAGCAAGCTACACGGAGAGGTCAGCAGGCGAATTTTTCAGCCACTTTTTCCCCGTTGGCCTGAAACCGAGGTACCGGTTGGACACGTCACCAACGGAGTCCACGCGCCGTCCTGGGACTCCAAGGAAGCCGATGTCCTCTGGACCGAGAGCTGCGGCAAAGAAAGATGGGCTGACTCGGTGGATTCTCTGGAGAAGAAAATGCGGGATGTCGATGACTCACAAATCTGGAAGTTCAGGAGATCGACCCGTTCATCTCTCATCAGCTTTGTAAGGAACCATCTTTCGCTGCAACTCGAAGTGTCCGGCGCATCCGGGTCGGAGATTCAGGATGCGAAGAAAGTACTCGATGAAAACGCATTGACCTTCGGGTTTGCACGCCGGTTCGCGAGCTACAAGAGACCGAACTTGCTGCTCCACGATCCCGACAGGCTCTTTCGAATATTCTCCGATCCCCAGCGGCCGGTACAGCTAATCATCTCCGGCAAAGCACACCCCGCCGATACGGAAGGTCAATGGATGATCAAGCAGTGGATAGACTTCATACATCGTCCTGGAATGAGGAGCCGCATAGTCTTCCTGAGCGATTACGACATGCTAGTCACCGAGCACATGGTACAGGGAGTGGACGTATGGATCAATACGCCGAGGAGGCCGTGGGAGGCGAGCGGAACAAGCGGCATGAAGGTACTCGTAAACGGTGGTCTGAATCTGTCCGAGTTGGACGGGTGGTGGGCTGAAGCATACTCACCTGAGGTCGGATGGGCATTGGGTGACGGAAAAGAGCATAATGACGAACAGGGTTGGGACGCCATTGAGGCAGAAGACCTATATCGCCTGCTCGAACGCGATATCATTCCCGAATTCTACAGCCGGGATGAGGACGACATTCCACGCTCATGGATCGCCAGGATGCGAGAAAGTACGGCAAGATTGACTCCGCAGTTTTCTGCCACGCGAACAGTTCAGGAGTATCTTGAAGAGTACTACCTGCCATCTGCAAGCAGTTACGCAAAACGGGCCGCCGACAAAGGAGCAACGGCCTCGGAAATAGCGAATTGGGCGAAATCGCTTTCAGAGCAATGGCAGGATCTCCGGTTCGGCGAGATGAAAGTCCGCACTCAGAATGACGAACATCTGTTTGAAGTAGAAGTGTTCTTCAGCGGTGTCAATCCCGATTACGTCGCCGTGGAACTCTATGCTGATGGCCGCAACGGAGAACAAAGCTCATCGCGCAAGATGAAGAGAGGAAAGCGGCTCCCCGGCGTTGCAAGCGGGTATATGTATGAAGGCACAGTTCCTTCGACTCGTCCGCCGGAGGACTACACGGTGAGACTGGTCCCACTTCATCCAAATGTCTCAGTTCCGCTCGAGGCTCCGAGAATACTGTGGCAAAGATAGTACGTAACAGACTCTACTCGATAGAGAGCGGCCGAGCACTAATATCCGAAAGACGGCCAGGTTGGAGATGGCCTGATGCCTGTCCGGCTCCGGAATATTCTTATAGAAGCTCTCGAGGATTTCCGCGGCGGTGATCCGTGGAAGTCGATCGCTCACACCGATATTTCCATCGAAGTGAGACTTATGGATTCGGCTTGCGGCACTTCTTCATTCGCTTGTGCCCGATCTTCTACATGCAGGCGTATAGCATCTCTTATGTTTTCCAGAACTTGCTCATACGTATCTCCCTGCGTGTAGCATCCCTGGAGTTCAGGGCAAAAGGCGAAGTATCCATCTTTGTCCTTTTCTACAACAACTGAAAATCTGTATACGCTCACACCCGACTCCTTCATCGTTCATCGATTTTACCACTTTTGAAGTTGACAAGCAACGTGTGCGTTGACTGATGGATATTCGTCGGAGAAACACTGGCTTTCAGCCCGTGCATCAGTGCAAGGCAGGTTAGTGAGATAGTGCAAGGCGGACTTCATCTTCTGGCCGCTATCTTTCTTGTTTCCGGGTCCCCTCCTCCCTTCTTTGAAGTGGAACCTGCATAATCGGAGACCACAGCACCCATCAGCATCCAATTCCGCCGCGAAATCTGATTTCCCATCGCTTCATTCCGTAACAAGCTCCAATCAATGTCATCAAGCTCGAAGTGTGAAACCGCATTTCCCGTCTCACCGCTGACTCGCCATAAATCGTCCTGTACATCCGGAATTCACCGATTTGTTTAACGGCACAGCGTTTGGGC
>JBJKQU010000257.1:0-19522 GCA_046705025.1 Candidatus Kryptoniota bacterium
CTATCGAGCGGTCTACTGACGTTCCCGTTGTTGTTGACAATGACGGCAACTGCTCGGCGGTGGCGGAGAAAATATTCGGGAAAGCGAAATCCATAGACAATTTTATTTCCTCCGCCGATACCGGTACCTAATACAATGGAAATAAAATTGTCTATGGATTTCGCTTTCCCGAATATTTTCTCCGCCACCGCCGAGCAGTTGCCGTCATTGTCAACAACAACGGGAACGTCAGTAGTCCGCTCGATAGCTTTCCTAATATTTACATTTTTCCATCTTGGTATCAGAGATGTCGAGTCGACCGCTTCCCCTTTTTCGAAGTTCACTCTTCCACCGCTACTTACCCCTATTCCCACCGGCATATATCCGGTCGACTCACAGAATTTCAATCCTTCTGCCACTCTCGCAACCACCGAGTCGAGAATCACCTGTTTATCCAAAGGCGTCTCTTCCTGTTTCCAATGCAGGATCTTACCGGACTCGTCAACGACTCCCATTCTTAGATTGGTTCCGCCCAGATCGATGGCGATTGCGGCCCGGTTCCGGGGCACGAAAATGCAGCGAGGCGGAGGCGGCGGATAGGCTTTGATTTGGTAAGTACCTTTGACGAAATGATAGATATCGTCGTAGAATTCCCGTTCAGCCGGATCTGTGTGACTGTGCATTCTCTCCAACGAACCGACTCCTTGAAAATGCGCACACGCGGATTCGTTCATGGAGCCATATTTCAACCCCGCATTGAGGTACTCCCTAAAGCGGATGTGCCTTTCGTTCGTGATCGCAACCGGCTCGTCCAGTTCCATGTAGTATTCCATCTCTAATCCGGCATTGCATTTCTTTGCAACGGCTGATGCTGCATCGATGGTCTTTCCTTCTTTGTAGAATAGGAAGTTCGGCTGAAGAAATGCCATGTCAAAATAGTAATCCTGGTAGCTCTCAAGGAGATGAAAATTGTAAGTGGCATAGAACGGGATCCACAGAAACTTGAGTTCCCTGGAGTTGATATGTTTCTTCAACTCCTTCAAGAGAACGTGGTCGTCCACATCCCACGACCTGTAAACCGTCTCAAATATCCAATACACGCCGAGGAAATTCAGGCTCTTGTACCGCGCTTCTTTCCACCTTCTGACGGTTTGTTCCACAAACCAGACCTCAGCCTTCAGGCGCGAATCTGTAGCGTAAGAGATGGATTGTCCCTTTATTGAAAAATTCAGATCGCGCTCTCCGGCTTCTAATGCCCCGAACGACTCCTGAGTGATATGCGGATACGGAAGCGTGAGGACTACATTTCTCCTACGCTGAGGAGAACCGATGCTCGCCGACAGTTCCTCTATTGTCTCATCGAGTGTCTGCAACGAACCGCCCTCACCGAAATAGGACTCCAGAAGTTCTTCCCAATCAACCTTGTCTGAAGGAGTTGGGGAGCACACCGGGAAGAAATCACCTTCGCCAGCCATCGACTTACCTAAATTCATATCTGCGACGTAATCCGTTCCAGATTTCGATTTTGGATTTATGAACAAGAACGAATCATAAAACCAGTCATCTGCTTGACCATTGGAATCAAAGTGCGCAACATAGTACTTCAATTGTTCTTTTGTCCACGGCTTGCCCGCATCACCATAAAGGAGCACCAAGTGTCTCAGATAATTGAGTTCAGGTTGGTCCTGTTTGAGGTATGACATTTATTCTCCTAAAAATCATTTATTTTCTGTGTACAAAATACTTGTAATGCCGGACAGAGGCGCTGTGGTGTAAAGGTCATGTGAGTCCAAGCGTTCCTTCTCATAGGAAAAGTTTCCTCTTTAAGGCTTACCATCTGTACAGTTGGCGAGGGCCTCCAAAAGGGATCCATTCGGAAAGAATGTGCCGCCTGGAGTCGCCTCAGACAAACCAATGATAGCACCCGCCGACACTGAGCTTGTCGACGCACCCCACACATCACCTGAAGAATCAACAGTGCACATGTAAGGCGCAACCGGCGACCCATCAATACTGAAACTCACGGAGCCGATGTAAGTAAAAGTGTTCGTCTGCGAGAACGTGGCACGGCTCACCGGGATTATCCAACGAAACAATAGCCACTTCATTCTCTTACCAAACGACCGAGCACCAAAAGCAAGATTCGTCTACTTCCCTTCGAGTCCCTCTTTCGCGTATTTCCACCAGCCGTACTTGTCAAGATGGACTACATCGAAAATCATGACTCCATCCGTAAGTCTCAAATCAGCCTTGATCGCCCGTACAAATTGCTGAGGATTGTGCTTGTCAAGATACTGCTGAACATACAGGCTTCCATATGCTGGTACAACTCCCTTTATTACTCTCATCGCGATCTTGGCTGACCCATCAACCGAATACCACCAGTAGTAAGAAGGTTTCTTCGTCGGATCCGGGGACGGAGTGTGCGATTTGACTGCTTCCTTCTCGGTAACGTCGTAAAAGTAAGTCCCCACGAACATTTTGTCGAGAAGCTGAGCATAACCTGTGCGATAGTAAGTTGGATCCGCCCAACTGTAGTGCTTGGCAGGATTGTAAGTTCTGCTCGCCCAGTTCACACCCATTTTGTAATAAATCGGGTACCACGCGCCAACGTAATCGGCATACACGACTTTAAGGTCGATTTTCTTGACGCTGTCGCGAGCCTGACGGATGAAGTTATAGATAACTGCCGAATGCCACTCGATCCATTTCTTAAAGAGCGGACCCGGCACCTGTGTCACCTTGCCATCGGGTGATGTTCTGTAAGTAAAAACATCCTGCGGCCACTTCTCGATCTTATGACCAATGAATTTCTGAAAAGCTACTCGCGAGGCATTACTGAAGTCAGTCTGATCGATAATTTTGCTGCTCGGGTACCGGGCTCCGTCAAGGACTATTCCATCAGGCTTGTACATCCGCAACAGTTCCTGCAACAGCGAAATCTCGTACGCGCGAACTTGTGGGAGGACAGGGTTTACATAAACCGCAGCTCCGCCGGAAATCCGGCTCATGGGCACAATGCCTTTCGGAGTGTAGGCCTGACATTGCCAGTTCGGATGTGTGGTATACAAAATCCCTTTATGGTTTTTCTTCTCCCCTTCCTGGAACTCACTCATCCCGAAATAGACCTTGAGACCGAGCTTGTGTCCCTCCTTCAAGACAATTTCGGGAAAGTTGTAATTGTCAGGCCTCCTGAATCCGTGTAACTCGTGCAGCACAGGTGCGATGTGACTGGGGTATAACACATACCCATCGTATCCTTTCAAACCAAGAATAACGCCTGTGAAACCAGTTGATTTAGCGTCCTTGAGTACGCGATCCACACCTGCATTGGTTCCTAAACGTTTGAAGTTCGCATGGCCATCGAGCCAAAGAAAAGCTTCCTTTCTATGAGCGGGCTTTGCTATCGCAGCAAGATTCCCATATGCGAATAAAACGACAAGTGTGACGAGTGTGCGACGTATCATTATAGTCTAGTTCTCCTCTACTGGGGTTATTTCAGAAGCATCATCTTCTTCGTCGTTATGTTCGCCCCATCCCGGAGAGTGTAAAAATAAACTCCACTCGCGAACTTGTCCATGTTCACATCGTAGGTGTACTCGCCCGGGGCTTTGTATCCCTGCGCCACTACCTGTACAAGCTGTCCCAGTACGTTGTAAATCCTCAAGCTCATTGTTCCGGCATGGTTCAAGCTCACCCTTATAACCGTCGTGGGGTTGAACGGATTCGGGTAGTTCTGCTGCAACGCAAACTTTGTCGGCAATGCAGATTGCTGGTCGGAAATGACACTTGTTACCAAATCATACGGATCCATATAGCACCACGCGGGGCCAACAGCACCGGTGTCGTTCGGGATGTTATTCCGACGATACCACCAAGACTCAGTGCTCGTGTTTTTCGACGTGTCGGCATAAGCATTGTAATCGTATAAATCAACGCCCAGCCAAAGGACATGATTACCGAGATTAGCAGGGTATCCGAGTTTCGTAAGATCAATTGCAGCTTCAACTTTATAACCAGTCCCAACGTTGCTGGGGTCATTGACGGTAGTACCGGGTTTCAGCGTTAACGAGCAGTGGACTGCGTGCAACGAATTGCTTAAATATGGCCCGTCACCGTCCAAGACTGCGAAACCGGCCTGTCCCTGGTAAAAGAGACCCGGTCTGATTATGAGGTCCCAGACCTTCAGCTCATGGCTGTTTCCCAGCGTAGAATCGTCATCGATAGTAAATCCGATTCCGTCATTAGATGTCACGACTTTGTCGTCAACATCCGCTCCGAAGTACAACGTGTCTCCGATGAAGAAGGCCTTGACGGTAACGGAGGCTGTGTCAAGCAGAGGTCGGGTCGCGGCGTCAATCGTGTGGTTAATCTGGCCGCTAAGATATTTACCCGCACCATTGTAGATATCATGGAGTGCCGAGTCGCCGTATTCAATACGGAAGCCTTTTATATGATTCCATACCGGATCACTCATGTTGCCGCTGATAGCGGGAGGTGAAAAGCTCTGTCCGTCCGGAATATCGTAGCTGGGAGGAATGGCAGGTTCCGGACCGGAGCCTGATGTAACACTCGGGTTGGTATGTATTCGAATGGCGTCGTACGCCTCCGTCGTGCTCCAGGCCCCTTGAATCCAGGCCTTGACGTCACTGAACTTGTTGGCTGATAGTGGCCATTGCCAGTTTGCATCATACTGTGCCATGCTGAACAGAATTACTGCACCGTTTGAATTGTCGATATGGTAACCACGAGCTCCCAGGTAAAACCGCATTTCGACAGAGTAGCCGGTGTCAGGGCTGATGGTTCCGTTGGCAGTGGTATCCGAGTTTGTTGTGCCATAGACGTAAGCGGCAGCCTGCCAGGTCGTGTCAGTCGCAGAGCCACTGAGTTTGCTCGGCATTGCTCCAACGTTGCCAGTGCTAGGATTACCCCACGAGTTTGTCAGCCACCCGTAAAAGTATTCGTGTGGCTCCGCCATGCCGTTGTTTATGTCGTAAATGTTTACGAGGAAGCCGTCAAAATTCGGCCACAACCCGCCACCAATGGAGCTGTCGGGCACCCATGCCCCGACATAAAGCGAATCGCCGGATACAAGAAACTTGACTGTGGTGTAGATGGGATCTGTGGGTTCATTCTGGCCATAGTCTGTCCATCCGCTTCCTGGCAGCCCGGAGCTTTTGCCATAATAAATGTGGACGGAGTCCGCGAGAGCCCAGGCATGTGATTCGAGTTTTCCAGTCAATGCTATTGTCCCCGGCGGGACAGCCCGCGCCCAAATCGCATCACTCCTGTGTATAGGCTGGGCACGCACATACGAAAATCCACCCATAACGCAAAGCGCCAAAACGGCAAATATATGCTTTCGTCCAATGCGATTCATAGCCATCTCCTTTCAGAGTTCAGTTCTGAGGTGCTCGTTACCCTTTCCTCAAGTCTACATTCTACCGACGCTACACTATAAGTCTCGCTTAGTGCAATCATGGCGATCCTCCTTTTCTAGGTCCTTCGTTGTATACCACTCACGATATGGCTTGCTCAACATACATTCCTCTCCGTAAGGAAGGGTCTTTTTGCTAATGATCACTAACTGTATCATAGTTGGTGAGGATCTGCAACACAGTCTTACTCTGTCCGCAACCTTTCATCCGAATAGAAACAGGACGGTTTAGCTTGGCACTCATTTCAAAAGCATCATCTTCTTTGTCGTTATGTTCGAGCCTTCCTGGAGAGTGTAGAAATAAACTCCGCTGGCGAAATTGTCCATGTTCACGTCATAGGTGTACGAACCCGGAGCCTTGTATCCCTGGGTCACCACCTTCACCAACTGCCCGAGAACGCTGTAAATCTTCAGGCTCATTGTTCCGGCATGGTTCAAGCTTACTTGTATGACCGTCGTGGGGTTGAACGGGTTCGGATAATTCTGCTGCAGCCGAAACGCGATAGGTACAGCCGTTTCGCCTTGCACACCTGTAATGTCGACCGTCCTTTTGAGCATAACTGCGTCAGCGATTAAATACTGGCTTGTATCGGCAGCCTGCGTAGACGAGAGCATCACTCCCGCCACCTCGCCTGCACTGTATTCGAAGTTTCCCAGGTCTAACCAACCATTCACCGCGTCTTGTTGTGAGGCGACCACTGAATCAGTACCGTTCTGGTCCAACACCAAATACAGGCATTTACTTGAAACAGGATGGGGGATTTGTGGGACACTCGCAAAGACATCATAATATCCACTCTGATTAACCTGAATCGGAGCCCATTCTGCCCGCGCAATGTTCGTCGATTGTCTTATAATCCTGCATGATCCGCCAACCGCGGCGGTGTCGTTTATAGTTATCCACGGATATCCCATCGTTGTAAACTCGTAAGGCGTGGCGTCGTCGACTTCAACCACCGCACTGTCCGGACTGTACATTACGGACATTGTAAAACTAGAGGTGTCGTAGTTTGCGCTTACCACGTCAACTGCTCGCAGTGTATACAGCTTACCGCTCTCCATGAGCGGAACGGTCACATGCAAGACTGAGTAGTCACCGTTATCAACAAATGCCGAGGCTATGCTATCCTGGCTGGTAGGGGTCGGGGTGATATATATCCTGGTACATGACGCGAGTGGATTCAGAAGAAATTGATTGAACTTGAGTAGCACGTGTTCGCTGTCCGGCACCGCCTGATCATGGAGCTGCAGCGCGATCCCTCTTCGCAGCCTGAAAGCATCGGCGATAACATTTCCACTCCCGCTCCCATTTATCGTAATCCGGACCGTATCTCCGGAGTTCAGTGAGAATGCATCAATCAGATTCCATGTGTCAAGCCCCTTCGATTGGTTTACGGTGTCAACCTTCGAGATGGAGCTTGATTTTGCCTCTACCAATACTGATTTGCAGTTTGAGCTGCTGTCGCCGGACCAGTAACCGTACAAAGAGTAATTTCCGCTTCGTAGGATTCTAAAGGTGTACGTCGCAGTGTTGGCGCTTGATGCCGGCGATTGATAATATGTCGGAGCATCTCCACCACGCGGCAAGTAAACATCGCCGTACCCCCCCGTCATCAACGTCCATGATCCCTGCTTGGAGAAGACCCCCGGAGACGAATTGTCAACCAGCAGATCATCAAAACCGGGAAGAGTTTTTGAAGGGAACACCTTAGACTTCAGCTCGCCAAGGGCATCGGGGTAGGACATAAGAGACCCATAGTGCGAACTTGTCCCATAATACCAAATGGTAACACCGCCTGCACCACTTTTCCTGGCATCCTCAATTTCGGTAATTGTATTGGTAATTGAGCCGGCAGAGCTAAGTGCAACGCCCGGGGAAAGCTGGAACCCGTGCGGAACGGAATCGTCACAAGTGCTCATCTCGCCGTCAAAATCACTCGTATTCATATACAACATCGGTTCCAGCATGTCCACATAACCGTCTTTCGCCCAAGTGCCCCATGATTCAAGCATATAGCTCGACATGTAAGGCGGCACGGCAGCTCCTGTGACCACGCAATTCGGGTTAACCCGTTTCACATTCTCATAGATACGCATGACAACGTTTGTAACCTGAAGTCGTCGCCAGGCTAACCAAGCAGGGTCGTTCGCTGGCAAAGTCAATGGGTCGGGCTCCCCGGTCTCTTGCATGAAGCGGCTTCGGGCAATAGTCGAATACGACACCGTCGTATCCAATTCTATATCCGACTCGATGCCGTCAAGATCGGGATAATTCTTTGCGATCTCCGTGTACAAGTCAACGACAAAGTTATCTGCAGCGGGTACACCCGGGTCAAGTCCAAAGAAGTAACCGTCCGAGGTATGCTCAAAATTTTTCGTTGTGTCGCGTTGTACAAAAGCCCAGTCGGGATGTGCCTTGAGAATCATGGGCGCGTTTGTTGAGTCATAATCAAGGCTGATATCAAACGACCCCATTTCAAACCATGCGAAGACTTCCATACCGTATCTGTGAGCAATATCTATGTATGTTCGCAGCGGATCCTGCCCCACATAAGCCGGAGACTGGAGCGGTCCACCCGCATCTTTCACGACATTGCTCGGATAAATCGTGCCAGCTTCGGGACTATGACCGTCCCAGATGCTGACGTAGAGCACATTGAAGTTTGCCGCGCTCAGGTTTTTGACCATCGCATCTATATCCGCAGAGTCGGAGGGTGAAAATCCTGCTGGAATCCACACGCCTCTCGTCTCAGGAGCAGGAAAAACCTGAGCATATGACACCGATGCAAACAGGGTGAGCAAAAGGAGCAAACAAAATAATGGTGTTCTCGTTGGAAAGACCCCGGCATTTTTGTCAAGTGTGAGCATAAGCACCTCTTCCTTCTGTCAACGACACGGATTCCCTGTAAAGGGACGTAATGAATCTCTGATGTATAGCGTTTAGAAATCGCAATTCATCTTTCTTCTTGTCCACCGTCATTTAATTTCCTTTCCAAACATGACTCTGACGGTTTGCGGCATCACGTCGTTGATCGTGGAGCTTTTGGTAAGTGTCCAGAAGCTCTGGTTATTCTCCAACAATACCTCCGCGGGTACGATCCAGCCTTGTATCCATCCCGTATTTGTAGACCATGCTCCCCATCCGGCGTCGCCGTTAGCCCCCCAATAATCCCATTGACCATAGTCGAAGGTTCTAAACCAAGCTCCATCAAGGGATCTATGTTTGGCACTTTTAACCTGGATGCGGATAAGAAAATCGGCAAGTTTTTTTTCGGCGGACATGTACTTCTTGTTTTTCGTGGCATGTGCGGCCTCATTTAAGGCAAATAGGGCAAAGTTGCAGGTATATAGCATGTCCGAGACCGGTTCACCGTTTCTGAATATCAATGGTTCTTCTGCCGTTCCGTAAGCTTGGTTCGACTTCGGCGGGGGGCAGAAACCTATCCCTGGTGTACCGAGTTCCTCCCTTATGGCACCGCAGGGGGCCTGATACTTTAACATGCCGGAGACCACCTCATTCAACCATTTTCTGTGCTGAGGCGTATCTTGTATTCGCACCAACCATGCAAGTGGCAATATCATACGAGCCCTTTCCTGCTGCAACCCGTTCGTCCAAATCCATTTCTTCGGATAATCTTGCATGGTGATCCTGATTGCCCTTTCTGTTCTTGTCAGAAGAGGTTCATAACCTGTCCTGCTATACAGCCAAAGGTAGCAGGCCCACATCCAAGCTTCGAAATGGGGGTGAGGATTGATGATATTCCGGTTCCAGTAGTATTTCCACCCGTGCTTCAGAAGCTCACTCTGGTCAAGCCGATCTCCCCGAAACCCTTCCCGACCGGTAGTCCTGAAATTGGCCATGATGCCTTCAGCAATTTGCTTGTCCCATCGGTGAGTTCTCATATAAGCCTCTGCGCCAATGAGTCCAAGTAGAAGATGAGCGTTGTCGTCTCCATAGAAAGCTCCGGGAGCAGTGGTGGCCCATCCGATGAGGCCAAAAGCCGGACTTCGTTTGTCGTCCTTGAGACCTGATCGTAGGTTGGAATGATAGAAGACGTAATCGGTCAGGTTGGAGGCGTACTTGTAGTACTTCTTCTTATTCAGAAAATGTCCTGCGGCGGCAAGAGCATAGGCAACCTGTCCCTCGTTGTCAGCCCGAACCCAATAGTGAATCTGCTGATCCCCATTATGACAGATATGTGAAGTCTGTCCTTCGAAAATTCCGAGGGAACCATTTCCGTTCGGCCAGTATGTGCCGACAGGAGACGGGACGTTTCCGTGATCTTTCACGTATAGTTTCTCCCAAGTGGAGTCGACAAAGAAATGTCCCTTAAAGAACCACTGCACACCTTTCCTAATGGATGTTCTCATTGCATTCGGTGCCAGAGGTTCGTTTTTTCCGTACATCGGAGAAACATACGAAAGCCAATGATGAAGCTTGATGTTCTTGTCCCCGGATACCCATGACAGTATATACTGCCATACGATCTTCCAGTAGACTTCCGGTTGATAGCGACCGGTGGCAAAACTACTTAGCCGCGTCATCGCCACCAACATATTCCCTTTCCGAAAAAGGAGCGGATAGGTCTTGACACCTTTTAGCCCGTATGCGGCCTTATCGAGACCGGCGACCTTTCCCAACACTATCAGCGGATCCTTCACGTTTACAGGTATGACGTGACAACCGTTGATCCCCAATATACTCATGGGCCCAAGTTTTTCTCCGAATACGCTGGATACAACAACGCCTCTGTCCAGTCTTGGCTCAACAATGGTGTCCTGGATGTTCAACCCCGGCAAAGACTCAGGATATTCTATATAAAGTCTAAGGCCCCTTTCTTTCGCAATCTCCAGTAGCTTCTTACTGACTGACGTCTCCTGCTTGGGATAAGAATCAGCCAGAATAAACACCCCCGATCCTTTCATCGCGCGCGTAATTGCCTCGCGAGGATTGCTGTAGAGGTTCACGCCATAGTCATTCTGACGTAGGAGTATGTACAAGTCGCTGTTGGTATTACCGCAGAGATTTATCCTCGCTCTTTCACTTTGAGAATAAGCCATCGTCGAAAAAAAGATTGAAAGGCAAATCAAACTGCTGATAAGGTAACTCATCTTCATAGGTCAGGTATCCTCACTTAGTATTTCCTCCAGGTGTCATCTGTTGAAACTCTATTTGTACACAGGTAGTAAATCTTCCGTGTTCACTAGAACATCTCCACTATTTCTAGTTTGTCTCCAGTTCATTCTTGGGCGGCAGTTTCGGAAATGGATTGTGCGGCTCTCTCTGATACCAATAGACAACGGAAGAAATACGATCCTGTCTGACACGGTACCTGCCATTGTCGCCCCACCCCAAATCCTGTATCGTAACCTTCAGACTCTTTTTGAAATGTATCGGATCGGTGATATGCCACCTGTACATGCCAAACCGCTCCATTACTTTATAATGTCCGTCCCCGCGTAATACTTGGGGCAGACCGCTGTAAGGGCTACAGAATTCGGTGTACTCAATGGTTTCTATCCCGGGTGCCTTTTCCCTTCTTGTGTCAAAACTATAAGAGCCACCGAAGTAGTCTTCGGCACCCGTCCCGCAAACGGTAGGGAATTGGACATCATCGTCTATAAAGAACTTGATTTCACCTTCTCCCCACCATCCGTTGCTACGGGCCTCCAGAGCGAGGTATGTACCAACATATTGACCTCTGCCATGGATATTTTCGACGAGCACATAATCCTTTTTATAAGCAACAGGGTTCTCCTGCTTAAACTCTGCATGAAAATAAGCTGCATCGTTTGGAACGTTCGCCAGGACGTAATCAATCTGGTAATACGATGTCACATCGTGGTCGCTGATGTTCTCCATCGTAATCCTGCATTTCTTATGAAAAGGCATCGGCCAGTAGCAATTGAAACCGTTGCCGGGATTCACGGCTACAGCCAAGGACTGCAGAGGCGAATATTGTTCCCATCCCATGCAAAAGAAATCTCCTATCGGACATTCTACCGAAGGTTCTTTCTCATCATCCCAATAAATTCGTAAAATCAAAAGCCGCCAATTACCGGTAGCAGTCATCCAAAGATGTTTGATTTCACCAGGTCCATCTACTTCTGCCAATGTAAAAGTTGACTTCGAATCTATCTTTACACTGGGGCTCACTTTCCACCCTTGCCCCAGGTTCTTGGCAGCGTCAGCGCCTGTACCCTCTGTTGCCATGCCGCCCTGTCCCTTCGCACCTGTAAAGTTTTCCGGACTGATGGAACGGCTCACAGCATCAGATAGCCTATACAAGTTGTCCAGCGTCAATTGTCTCCCTTTCGAACTAGTTGCTTAGAATTTCGGTTGCTCCAATTGCCTCACCATGGTCCCTGCGTCTCATGTTCTCTACGCCTTCAATTACTGTTTCTGTCCTCTTTCACGAGTGTATAATCTTGCAGCAGACACTTCTTAGTCGTTTACAGTCTCTGCTCGCTAACCCTTGGGGAGAGAGCATACGAATTCTCTCACAAAGAGATCCCTTTGTGATGACTCCCGTATGAACTCTCCTTCCAAGCTCTTTTTCTCTCTTCTGTCTAATTTCTTCTTGTCCATCTGTCTCCTGAGGTTTCCTAAAAATTAGCCCTACCTGAGGCGACAAATGTCGTTATTTCATCATCATCATCTTCTTTGTCATGATGTTCGCTCCTTGCTGGAGAGTGTAGAAATAAACTCCACTGGCGAAATTGTTCATATTGACAACGTATCTATATACGCCGGGTGCTTTGTAACCCTGGTCCACAACCTTTACAAGTTGTCCAAGCACATTGTAAATCTTGAGGCTCATTACTCCAGCCCGGCTCAGGGTGACGTTGATGACGGTGGCGGGGTTGAACGGATTCGGATAATTGTTGCCCAGATTGAACTCGGTCGGCACCTGTACCGGCTGTTGTCTGACGGCTGTGAGTCCGTTGAACCAATACGGATCGCCGAGCGGCTTCCCATCGGTGCTGGCGTTTTTCACGGCTGTATTTGTATACTGCATGTCAGCTGCTTCAGGGAGCGGCCAATACGGAATCCAGTTGGAAGTGCCCGTCGGTATAGATTGTATTTGGTATCCCCAGCCAATCGTGGGAGATTGATGCGTCCTTATCAACGTGAAGTAAGGCAGCAAACCGACTCCATAGTTCCCGCTACCTTGCAATACATTCGCAAATGAAGAGCCATAATCAGGATTGATTGTTATATTGCCTGACTCAGTGAAGCCCGGCCAATCCGTTTTGTCGTTGAACATGCGCTCCGTGCGAGGGTTCATCCACGACGGGGTGTAAAGCGAATCCGGAGATCCTGCCGTAACGGTGTCGTTCCAGGAAGTCCAGAAATTCGTCACGGCAGACGGCTCGTAGAAGTCGTTGTTATCAACTTCAACTGTCCTCTTCGCCTCGGCAAGCATCCTCCAATTCGATTTAAGGGAATCAGCCGGATCAAACGCCACGTCGCTAGATACGTTCATCGTGTCAAGAGATATGATCGCCGGAGGCGCCGGTGAGAACTCCTCATCCCACCACGGATATTCGGATGCAAGTTCACCTCCGACAAACGCGCCGTAAAAAATATTATTATTTATTTTCGCGTCTTCAGTAGCCATAATGAAGAACGGCTGCATGAATGAGAATACAACGCTGTTATGAGAAAAGTCGATATAGCGCACGGGATACTTTGCCACAACTTCTGCGGAATTGTCACAGAAGAACGAATTATAATTCATTTCAATCGTATCGACCGCAGCAATCGCAGGCCATAAGGGCTCCAATGCTGATGCATCTGTCCAGGTTATAGGATCAACATTGTCCCTGAAGTCACAATTCGTAACATAGTAATCACCCCAGTTCCCAGTGTAAACGATTGCACATCCGCTAACGTCACTAAAAATGACATTATCAACGTGAAGTTTTACAGAATCCCCGGAAACGACGACACCGTAAGCAGGATGGACAAAAGAACCATCTGTAGATAGACCCTCGATGAAAAGATTCTTAAAGTTTGCTACCGTCGCGTTTTTATTCAGGTTGAACAAGGTGCCGGGTATCGAACCATCATTAAGAACACCCGGTTGTATGCATGGAGGTCTACCGTTAGAGCCTAAGACTCCCAAAACCGTAATGTTCGACCTGGGCGTTATCTGCCCAAGAAATACATAGGTCGTGTCCAATGAAACGAGCTTGTATACGCTATGAGCCTGCTGGCCAGTTGATGTCGTGTCACCGTTGATGACCTGATCAAGGTATGGCCCACTAGCGTATACGACGAGCGTGTCGTTTCCCGTAGCTAATGCTTTGCGTGCAGGCACAAACCATACTGCCATCGCAATAACAAGCGATGCGATAAATACTCTCCTCATAGTAAGAATCCTTTTCTTTGTGTTTCTGTTTTTTGCATTTTCTCCCGGTAATGCTGGGATTGCCCAGACAACATACCATACTCGACAAGCATTGCTCCCTTAGCGACCGCTCTTGCCATAGCACTCAAATCCTCGAATCTGGCATCACCTCTCTTCCTTTTTTGTTTGCGAATTAGATAACCGCCGCCAATGTGGCCGTGGTCGACCTTTGTCGCGCTCCTCATTATATACAACTCCTGGATATTCCAATCATAACTTCCAGCGAAATCCCAGATCAGCAGTAAACCCGTAGTCCTCTATGGCGGTAGGGGGACCACCTTGAATCACCTGCACATCATTAGCAGAATTTATATTATTGAGGTCCGTATATATTTCGAGACCGTCCCATGGGAGCTTCTGTCTTGCGGCAACGTCCCACCGCCTGTATGCGGCAGTGTACCCCCTTAATTGGGGCCACTGACTTGGCGAGGTGAAAATGTTGGCCTGATAAACCATTGCGGCCCGCATTGAAAACCCCTCGTAATCAAATAAGACAGAAAGGTTGAAAATGTAATCCGGTTGATCAACAAGCCGGTCTGTAAAAGAAGTGTCGATGTATTGGATGGTGCGACCGGTCGATACGGAGTATACATATGGATATCGTGCTTTTGATTTCGTATGTGTGTAATTGACGTCAAGCACCAATCCTGATAGGATACCGGGTAAATACCAAAAATGAGTTTGCCAGTCGAGTTCTATCCCATAGACTTCATTCAGATATGGATTGTTTTCGGTCGTATATACGGAATACGTAGCATTAGGATTAAAATTCGCCAGATTCTGAGGGAGATACTCCAAGGCAGCTGTCCCTTTAACGAAGAACTGCCACGAGTATACCATATCGCGAATCTGCTTGAAAAACGCGTCCGCGCTGAATAGTCCGATCGTGTTGTCATAAAAGGAAACAGCGGCATCGTAGTTAGCTGAATGAGCCGGAACCAGTCCACTGTTATTCCATCCGACCGTTAAATCGGACAGGTCGATCCTTGGCACGAAATCGCTGTAATTGGGATAAGCCAATGTATTTGTATAGGAAAGCCGCATGTCGATCCATGAAACCGGGTCATACCTCAGGGTGACATCCGGCAGCAAATAGCCGCGGTACCGAGTGATAGTCGTATCATAATGATTGTACGCCCATTGTGGCTCGGGACTCGTCACGCCGGCTACACCAGTGTAGGACGTCTGGAAAGTTTGAAATCTTGCCCCACCGACAACTGTCACTTGATGACTAGCCTTCACGGTCGCCATCGCGTAAACTGCGTTTGGATTTTCATGTCCGGAATAGTTTGATATGGTCGACTGATGGAGATCGTGGTAATAGATCGGCGTGAGACTCTGAATATTTTTTTGCATGAGGGTTGCCACCTGCGACATCATGCCGAGACTTAATGGCGCAGTCATCTTGTAATTGCCGTTGAGAAACGTTCCATAGCTGAAGTGCGGATCAAGAAAGTCCGAGACAGGTAAGAGATAATTACCCGTTGGCAAATTGAAGTGCGAATTAATCAGATTATCAGCTGCCAGCGCTCCACCGGTGTCGAACTGGCCAAGGTACGCACCATACACATGTGATCTTGTTACGTACCGGGATTCCCCTCCGAATTTTATCACTGCCGAAACAGCATCCGAGAAATTAATATCAGTTTTCAGATTTAGTTTGGCCGTGAACGCTCGCGCTCTTGAAAAGCTGTTAACATTATTAACTCCAAAGAGGTACGCCTCAGATAAAATCGGGGTCGCTGCACCTACAACCGCCTGAGGTTTAACATTCCGCATACTGCTAAACAGGTTCAGGCCTCCGGATAATTGCGAGAAAGAGATTCCCCAGTTGTCGGGCGTGTTGGTTTCCGAGTATGTGTGACCCAGTTCTATATCCATGTCAAAAACAGGAAGCTCTTGCTTGAAATCGAGGACGTCCGAAATAGTGTTTAATATGTCGCGCGAACCTGACAGCCCATAATAAAGCATGTTGCCGCCTATGCTGAACTCCTCCCACCGTTGTTGAGCATTAGTAGTGCCGGAACTCAAGAAATTCATCAGTTTAAGTGACCCGCCGGAGTACTCGTAATCCAAATCAAGTGCACCGTTGTAAAGAAGCTTGTCCCTGGGAATATCGTAAAGGGTCACATCATAAATTGAGTATTGAGAAGTACTGTTCCCGAAATGGGTATACGCGCTAGACAATTCATTCGAGGTAAGGTTCAGTCTCTCGACATCTACTTGCGCGAAGACACCTAATTTGTCATTCAACAGCCTATCCTGTACGCTTCCGACATATTTGTAATTGTTGTATTTGTTATAGGCGTCCGGGAGATTATTATATCCTCCCTGAACAAGCAGGCTATATTGTGGTTCACCCGGTTTCTTTACTTCCGCCTCCCGCATATCGAAATTGACGACCCCGCCAATCACGTTGGCATCCATGTCCGGCGTGACCGTCTTCGACACCTGTATTCCTTCCAGCATATTCGATGAAAGCATGCTTAGGTTGGTACTCCTATCATTCGGATTGGAAGCTCCCATCTCGATCCCATTAATCGTAATTTCGTTATATTGTGGCGCCATTCCGCGGATTATCACTTTGTATCCTTCTCCACCGCTCCTCAGGACAAAGACGCCCGGCAATCTCCCCACCGATTCCGCAGCATTCTCATCGGGCAGCTGCCGAATCTTTGCTGCAGAAACCGCGTTCATGATCTTGTCCGATGAAAGTTCCTGATTGATAGCTTGCGCCTGACCGCTCGCTTGTGCAGTGACAACAACTGCCTTCCCTTTTACGCCGACAGGCTTCAGCTTCACGTCCTCTGTGAGCTTTCCCCCTCCAGCCACCCGCACGGATATTTCACGAGTTACGTAGCCGATATAACTCACACGGATGACATACCTTCCTGAAGGTATGTTCTGTATTGAATAATTGCCGTCCAGGTCGGTTGAAGCTCCCATGCTTGTTCCTTTCAACAGGACGTTGGCACCTGGCAGCGCTTCTCCGGTCTGCACATCAAGGACTTTTCCGTGGATCTCCCCACTCAACTGATTCCCGCCGCTCCCCTGTGTAATTACAACATATCCCCCTTTCAACGCCGCCCAGTTCAAACCTGTCCCTGCGAAAGTCTGATCAAGTGCATCTGCGAGTGTCACATGATCGGCAAATATGGTAATTCTCTTTTCAACGGGAACATCTTCCTTGCTGTAAGAGAAGCGAACTCCCGTCATGGAAGATAATTTTTTCAGAAGATCGACCAGACGGACATTAGTGACTTTCAGCGAAATCCGGGTGTTTAAGTACGCAACCTGGTTTGAGAGAGGAGAAACCAAGGGTTTGTCCAGGCTTCCGGTTGGCGCGTTCCCGGCTAGATTACCGATCTGTAACGCGCTGACATTGAAAGACCAAAGACACAGAGCAACAAATGCAGCGATGGAGACAAAGTTGTGAGTCTTTTTCAATAATCATACTCCTTGTTACGAAAATTCAGATTTGCATTGGTTTGCTTCTTATCCGTTTCTGAAAATGATTTCCCTAATATGAATAGGACAGAATCCTGGAAGACTTTGTACTTCAGTTTCAGAGAAAGAGCAATAATCTTAAGAACCCGGCTAAGCGGAATCCTGCTGTCAAAAGAAGTGGTGATCGTCCTGGAAAAGATAGAAGCGTCAGAAGCGAAACAGTTGATGCCATACCTTCTCCGAAGCTGCTTGAACACTTCGCTCATCGGATCGTCGTTGAATATCAGCCTGCCGCTCATCCAACTTATGTCCAACGAGACGTCAGCGTATGTCGGAGATACCACTACGCCTTTCTCGTTGTTTATCACGGAATATTGATTGCCCAGAACGAGGACAGCTTTTTCAGCAATACCGCCGGGCTGAACAGACACAGCGCCGTTCAGGACAGATACTCGCACGTTGTTATCGTCCGGCCATGCCCTGACATCGAACCTGGTACCGACATCCCTGATGATGTTTTCTCCCGCATGGACGATGAAAGGATGATTGGTTGAGTGGACGACATCAAAGAATGCTTCGCCTTTCAAATACACGTTTCGGGAACCGTCGGGAATGACCACGTACCTCAAATCACTCATGGAATTCAGTGTGATCTTAGTCCCATCCGCGAGCGTCAAGGTCATCTGCTGGCCCGGCCTCGTGGAGGCCTCCTCAAACACAAAACTCTTGTTGTGCTCCGATCTCCCGCGTTCCAAAGCCTTCACTTTTATGTAGTGAATCGCGTAGAACGTTCCGAGAAATACAACCAACGCCGCCGCAATCAGGGAGACATATCTTACGCGTATATAAGCGATCTTCTTTACCAGTGGCACATCCGGAGACTGGGCAGTCCGGTAAGATCCCAAAGGCAAGACCTTGCGAGACAACATCTCGGCGTCTCTTACCTTCACACGCAATTCCTCGAGTGTATCCTCACACCCAAAATTCTCATCGGCAGACCCCGAAAGCTCCCAGACTCTTCTCAGCTTTTCGAAGACTTTCTTGTTTCGCTCACTGGAGTTGATCCAAGTTTCGACTTCTAATTTCTCTTTTGGTGTGCAGGTAGAAGAGAAATAACGAGATAATACCTTTAGTTTAGGCTTTGTCATCACATGTAATACGATTGACGGCGGTGATACCGCCACTCCAGCATGGAAATATTTCTGCTGCGGCTCTCGACTGGAGCTAAGGGTGGATTACGCCAGGAAAAACTTCAGACTTTTTTTCAGGTGTTTAAGAGCGCGCACAACTTGTTTTTCGACGGTATTCTCCGAAATGCCGAACAAGTCAGCGATTTCGCGATAAGTCAATCCCTCTTGCCTGCTCAGTTTAAACACCAACTTACATTTTTGCGGAAGTCTCCCTATAGCTTCTCTTACCGCCGCTTCCAGATCACTGTCTATCATATCTTGCACAGGATCTGAATACGAAAACGCTTCCGCCTTATCGCTATCGGGATCCGTGAGCCCGTTTCCTTTGTTCTTGAAAAAATCAACTGCGCGATTCTTGGTGGCCATGAAAAGATATGCCTTTATAGACTGCTGCGCATCCAGCGTCTCCTTGTTAAGCCACACCTTCACAAATACGTCCTGAACCACATCTTTTGCATTTTCTTTCGAACGAACAAAATTCAACGTGAACCTGTATAACCTATCGTAATATCCCCGGTACAATTCTTCGAAGGCAGACTGATCTCCATGCTTTATCTTTACCACTATTTCCGGTTCAGACAGGATTCCAACGAGTTGACTGTGGAAGTTCTGACACATCATAAACTCCGACTCTCTTGAGGAAAGGTATTTGAAATTTGTAAGCTGACCATAGTGAAACAAATAGTTGAGCTGCTTTGTCAAGTTTGATTGCTGGCTTTAAAACCGGCTTAGAATCTCTTTATGCTCCTGTAAGTGATCGTTTATCTTTTGGAAGACGGCATATTTTGCTTCATAATAATCGAGGAACCCGGCGCTGCCGGCGGACGTAACGATCATACTTCGCCGCAGATATAGACATCCACGCCGAGTTCGTTCATTGCCGCTGCTTTCGCATACAGGGCGCGTCTTGCACTTTGCTCGTCCGGTACATATGCAACCTGTATATGATTCGCCTTGTGCCGGGCCATCATTTGATCGCGCGTCACTCCTTTTAGAACGGCGTGCATGATCGGCCATTCATGATTGGTCAGGTTCAGTCTTTCCTCGGTTTCCTG
>JBJKQU010000258.1:0-18093 GCA_046705025.1 Candidatus Kryptoniota bacterium
ATGCGGTTCCTGCAGGCTATGTTAATTGCAGATAGCCTCCCGCCGATGGTGGAATAATTCACATCATAAATTGACTCGGCGATCACACGTAAAACTACTGTGATACCTGAAATGGAAATGTTGGCAGAGAGCTTTCATTGAGAATGGTATCATAGAAGGATTCGGGTATTAACTGATATCACTTCAATGGATGTACTTTTGAAGATTTCTGTGTGTGAGCTCTGTCATTCGGCCGGAAGAAATCATGTACTCGGAAATGGAATATTTGCTTCTAGCTTGCTCACGATGATCGATGTAATCATCACTGTAATCGAAGAGTATTGCTCGCAGAGCTCCGCGCCCTTTGGCAATGGAAAACATTCGAGGGTCATCTGATAAGCTGTAACAGTAGGTGGTTTCATGTGACAGTTGTTGGAGTATAAGCCATTGAGTAAACCCAGTCATTAGGCCATTGGGCCACGCGAGGCATGAGCTAATTACAACAAACGAATCCCTACCTCGTGATACTTGATATGCTCGCACCTCCGATCGAATTATCAAACTGCTCCAGTATTCTACCACTGAATCGGAATAAGTCTCTCTCAAATCACCGGTTTCTATTGTGACTGAAGTATCTGTTAAAGAAACGTTTAGTTTCTCGATTCTCTGGTCGGGATCCCGATGGGCAGATATCGAGTCAACCCAGTATCTTATCTCCGCTCTTGCATACTTGGGAATCGGGTTTTGCACAACCGCCCCCACGAAAGGCACCAAGATTAGAAAGAACAATGCTGCAGAAGTAAGTGCTTTCACCATCCTTTGTGTCTTTGTGCTTTTCTCCATAAATCTGTTAGCCTCATAAACGTTGTTTTCGATAATGCAGCAGTTGATTCATATTTGTGATTCCATGACTCATTGGCAGATAGACTATTGCCCAATCCCCAGATATCATGATTCGGGTCGGAAAACTTGAAACCAACTCGATAGAATTGGTTATATGCTGGGCCTCCTTGAACCTGAAAGTCTACCCCCTGCCAGTAATATGCACCATTTGAATAATCGACATTGTCAAGCATTCCGGCCAGTAGACCGCGAAACGCGTTCTGTTTTTGGGAATTGCTAGCAAATGGAGAATTGATTTTACCGCGTTTCGCCCAGCCATAAACTCCCTTATGTGAGGCTTCCCAGACAGTGGATTTATTATCCATCTGCCCACGATTTTCCAGCACATCATATGTGGCGGCGGCGCATTCCCAAGTTCCCGCGTCTTCAGCATAAAGCGTGCCTGCTAGAGCCACAAAGTCGCTATGACCAACAGCGAGCTTAGTTATGTCACTCATTAGTACAAACAATCCTGATGTGGAAGGATGATAAATGTTATACGGATCACTCACAGCGTATACATAATCATCATCTCTTCCGTCAGTCCCCAAGTATGTCCCATCTCTTTTGTAATAATAGCCCTTACCATTTGGGTCAAACACATTTAATGGGTCCGAAGCACAATATGTATAAGGAGACCATCCTAAGAATTCGTCTCCCATCGGGTCCACGCTCAGCCACCTCCCTATCCTCGAATCGTAGTACCTGGCACCAAAGTAATCGTACTGGGTCTCCACGTCCCGCTCTTTGCTCGTGAACTTGTACCTCGGATCCGTGTCACCGTACACCCCGTTCCTGCTGTCCATCAACAATCCATACGGGTAATAGTCGTTCCAGCTCTGACGCGCTCCCGCCGCGTCCACCGTCATGCGAACACTACCCAAATGATCCTTCAAGTAATAGTAACGTGTCAGCCCCGTGCTGCCGCGTATTACTTTCCCGACATTGTCACTTCCCCAGAGATTGTATGTGGTCGTCGGGAGGTTGGACTGCGTTAGCGCCTCGGTGTTCCCATCTGCGCCGTTGACGTAGCTCGTATACACTATGCCGTCATATTTCCTGAAGCGGTTCCCGTCGGTGTCGTAGAAGTATTGCCACTGTGTCCTATTGTTATCTGATTTGTACACCGTTACAGGCAAATTGTTGATATCGTAGATTACAAAGGCAATCTGGTTTCCGAGGTCCTGCAGCATGTTCCCGCTGCCGTCATATGCATAGTTGTTCGGTTGCTGGCTGTCAAGGTCGGAAGTGTATGTGTCGGACGCCACGTCGTCGGTTACGTACAGGAGCCTGTTGCTTCCTAACAGGTAGTTGTAAGTCAGCTGATCCATCGGCCCCGGGTCCGAGCCATGCGGTGAACTCGATATTCGGGCGCGAAAGACACTCCCAGCATTTGCCCGGAACCCTGGCCGTAATGATACTCTGTCAGACGCCTCGAACGTATCGTTGTTTCCCGCAGAAACCACATATGATGTCGAGGCAATAATGGCAACCGCTCCGTAATACAGCGTGCTGTTGCCCGGGCGGGTCGACAATGTAAGCAGCTGCAGCAGGACCGCAGCCCCGCTCGGATAGCGGGTCAAACGAACAATGTTGCCGTCGCCATCGTACGAGATGCCGTTCTCCCCAAATCTTGTCGTCGGATTCCACATACCGTTCGCATAGTACCCGAAGTTAGCACCCAGCAATCGATTCGCGTTGTCGTAGGAGTATACGTACCCCACAAGCGGCGTTGTGCCCGCGAGTCCGTCAAACGGTACACCCGACATGTTGTACATAAGCCAGCTGATGTTGCCGTTGTATTGCGGAGCCGCCTGCAGGAAATGGCCTACGTAGTCGATGTTGTCGTAGCCGATGACTTCGCCAAACTTGTCCGGAGGAAGCTGGGTCTCGCCGCTAAGATTCTGATTATTGATGGCATCGAGCCAGTCCCGCGGATTGTAAACATAATCGACCCCCTGCGCGTTTCCGAGCTGCAGCCGGCTTACTCTTCCGCTTGCAGTGTAAGTGTAATTTGCCTCCTGAACCCTGCTCGCGAAATCGGAGCCGCTGAAAACACGCGCCAGCCGGCCGAGCTGGTCATATTCGTACCACGTGAAGAAGTTGTTCGCGGGGTTGTTCAAGTCCTGGTAGGACTTCTTCGTCACGTCGCCCTGGAAATCGTAATCGTAAAGGATCTTCTTGCCCAGTTCCTTTTGCACGATCCACTCCACTCTGCCGTTCTCATCATATGAATAAAATGTCGTAAGTGCAACTTCCCCCAGTCTGTACGAGACTGAAACCGACAGCCTCCCGCACAGGTTTCGTTGGCCGGTTACATACGGGTCACCATTGGAACGGTCGTAAATGAAGGCCCTGTTGCGGACAACGTTATTCGCGGGGAAACCGGCCTCGTAGGCATTAGCCTGTGAGAAATTGCCGGCTGACGTCGACTGATACTCGCCGGTCTCAATCAATCGGTTCAACCCGTCATATTTATTGTAGACAAGCTCGAATCCGTTCGTACATGTGATCGAATATTGGACGGCCGTCCCGTTCGGAGAGACAGAATACGTATACGTTCCCTTCGGCAGGATGAAAGTGTTTGTCGTTGAACTGCTCGTAGTCACTTTTGCGACGGGTACTCCGTTCGCGTTGACGGTCAGCGAAACCGTACCGGACCCTGAGACAATGGAGAGGGACAGCGTGATTCTCCCGGGAAGGGTCATTGCAGGAAGAGACCCATTTGTGATTGTACTGCTGGTGACGGTAGCGGGGATATTGATTGAATTCATCGCGCCTGTGTGATTGGCGTCCTGGACAAGCCGCAGATTCCCGTTCTTGTCATACAGGTAGCGAACCGTCCCGGCGTCGGGAGAGGTCTTCTGTGTCAGGCGCCCCATCTTGTCATACGTGTAGGAAGTGGCATATGGAGTACCGCCTGGGGGAATTGCCTGAAGCAGATTGCCATTCACATCATAGATATATTTCGTGGTAAGTTTCAGTCCTGCGGAGTCAGTTACGGATTGTACAAGGTTTCCGAACTTGTCCTTGAACTCCAGCCTCTTTGATTGATAAGCTAACGGATTGGCGTAGTCGTTATTCTCGTCATATACGGTGGTCTTGTAGAGTGCCGCTTCCGGAAAGTCCGTGTTATCTGCACCAGAGTTCGTTCCATACGCGTAGTGGGTGAAATGGTTCGTCTGGTAGGTGCTGCCTGGCGGACGGGCATCTTTCAATCGCCCGGCACCATCAGGATAGTAATCATTTTGCGCATATGGATATCCATATCCGTAATATGCGGCATCATTAAAATCGAAATTCTGGTCATAGAGATGGCTGTATGCTCCGCGGCTCACCCTGTAAGTTTTGTAGATTCGGTTGACCCTCCACATCCCATCATATGTTGTCGGAGAGATAATGTCGGAGTCTGCGTACACGGTAAGCTTTTCTCTCTCGTAACCTGCGGCGTCAAAGAAAGCCTTCGATACTGTATAGTCGGAAACGGATCTGAAGGCAGTCTCGGTTATTGAATTGAGATCGCCTGCTGAGATTTGACCCGGCATATAGTACGAGAACTGCTGCGTTTGTCGTCCCAGCGGATCTATCACCGACTTTATCCGGCCAAGCTTGTCGTATCGAGCCTCGGTAGTCTTGCCATTCTCATCCGTCTCAAGTGTGACGTTGCCGAAATGGTCATATCTGTACGACTTCCTCAATGCAGGGGACGGAATCGGTTCCAATACCCCGGTAACATATCCCCTTGACAAACCGGCTGGGTCGTTCCTGAATGGATCATTGGTGTCGTTGCTGTAGTAATAAGTGGTTACGTTATTGTTCGCATCGGTGACGGACAAGATGTCTGAATATCCCAGGTTATCATAATTGAGAGTCCTTTGCCGCATTACGTTGCCGCCCAGATCCGCAGGTGCCGTGATATCCGTAGGGGAGCCATTCCACACGTAGGTTCCCCAGGGAAGCCAGTGTCCGCCGAATTGGTCCCATATGGTGAAATCTTTTGAAACGTCGACGTTACTGGTGGCATTTCTCACGCTCTTGCTGTACATCTGCGATAGCATCGAGCTACTCGCGGGTCCCATATCGGGATATTTTGTATATGCGTACACGAATTGGGTTTGTCTATCGGAGCTGCTCCCCTTTTCGCTCTTTACGCTTACCAACCCGTTGCCAGCAGCGGACTCCCTCATGGTAGGATAGTACTGATAGGCCGTTAGCGATGTAACCCCGTCGACGGTGGTGACTGTGGAATCAAGCCTCGCCCAAATTGATGTACGCAATACGTACTGAGAGCCCGCTCTGTTACCGAGCATCCCATAATAGTCATACCTGTCTCTCAACCCACCCTGCTGAATGTAGGAATAATAATACATGGTGCCGGTGGTAGCCGCTTTATTGCAGGCGCCAGAGGAATCCGTCCATACCAATCCTCTGCAGCCGGCGCGCGAGGAGACTATCAAATTCCCTAATGTACCAGGCAAATTCGAAGTTATGTAGTCCGACTGGCTCTCACCTGGCTTGGCGTCTGCTCTTCTGTAACTGGAAGTATAATAGACTCTCTTCCATGTCTGATCCGGATTATTTACCTGCACCCAGCGGTGCCCGACCCCGCAGTTGCGAAACAGGATGTATATCTTGCCGGGATCGTACCCGAACGTATTCCGATATATGTGAGGCACGTATGTGCTTTGATATACTCCGGAAGGAGGGTCGTAAATCACTTCATTTGAATACGAGTATGTCGACCTCCGAACGGTGCCGCCAGGAACGTCTTCAAATGTCTTTGTTTTCAGGCGGGATCGTGGCTGCGCTTGAAAACTGTAGTAATTCCCATCTCCGCCTCCGGCGTCCCAACTATCAAACCACGCACCACCCTCCGGATCATACGAAACGTCCTCCGGCTCATACTCATAAGTATACTTCCCCCCGGTTGGAAGGGTAATTGTCTTTATTCTCCAGGCGTCATTCAAAGATGGAGCGGTGAAGTACCCGGGCCAGTCGGGATACCCGGTACTAACTGCCGTGGAAATCGATTCGATATCTATCTTTGGATTAGTCGTATATGTAAAATTGTACTGCTGTGCGTCGGCGCTGTTCTCTTCGAGGTCAACGTTTTCCCCGCTTGTCACCGTGACACGCACCAGAGTCAACTGGCCGTTATTCAATCGTTCGTTCTCCTGCCAGGCAGGCGCACTCAAGTTCGTATTTCCTGCAATCCAGGCTGTGTTCGGATTCGGGTCTTCAGCGTAGTGAAACAGCACGCGCTTCAGCTCCGTGTTTGTAGCCTTATCATAAAGGATGAGTCTGTCGAGCCTGCAGTTCCTGTCAGTACTGTCCGCCGTTTGCGAGACCTGGAAAACGAGATAATGCGTATCCGTTTCAAGTATCGTGGGATGGGAATATGAATAAGAGGAATAGTCGTACTGCTGGCCGTGATACGAATTGATGCGCCCGAAGAAGTTGTCCATGCTGTTGGGCTGCGAACGGTCGATCACAACATTCTCATGACGGCGATAATATTCATTCGGGCGGGTATTGTGGAAAGCATAGGAGATTGACGTAGTGCTTCCATCCGGATACTGTATTTGAGTCAGGTTCCAGCGGTACGGAAACCCATAAGACTGCTGACTGTTAAGGGGTACGATATTGGGATCAGTCATAACTTTTGCCCAGTCGACATCGGATCCCGCTGTTCCTCCATATGAGTACATCGTTCCGTCTTCCTTTTGAAGGAAGAACTGGGACAGGGTTCCATGCTCCCCCAAGCAATAAGCGCCAATCGTCCACGGCTTGTACTGTGCAGGCAGGAAGCAAACAGGTGTGGACCCGGTCGTGTAAACCGAGTCTTTCTCGTCAGGAAACGGTATTATCTCCATTCCACCGTTATCGATCGACAAGCGATACAAGTCTGCAATATCACGATTTAACGGTTCATCGCTTGTGTAGTCTGGTTTGAACCGTCCGCCCATGTTCCCCCTGTACAATCCTCCGTCATGAAATAATCCTAAGGTGACTCCAGCATTGACATTTGTGTAATGAGACGGCTCATCCGTCCTGCCGTTGACCGATCTCTCGACGCATCCGAGTTCAAGGTTCCAACCCAGCCCCACCCAGCTTGCGAACTGCCTCTGCGTCACATTACTGTTGTAGTTGAGCGAAATATCGAAATTATGGCTATGTCTTCCGGGGACTGTAAGCAGCGGTATTGAAAAGCCAAGCTCACCGGAATAGGACAACTCGTCCTGCAATATGAACTTATCCAGCCGGTAGCTTTCATAGCTCGGGCGAAAGTCCCCTCCCATTTGAGGAATGGGTGTCTGAGCAAGCACCACATCGCACCAAGGCACGGATACAAACAAAGCGGCCATCAAGGCAATCTTCTTCATGACAAATCCCTTTCTATTAAGCACATACCGGTCAACGACATACGACTCACAACCGTGACAAGGTAAAAATCATGTCCTTGACTATTCTGCCGACGTCATTTCCGCATTCTCTTTCTCCAGCTCCTCTATTCTGCTAGCCTGCTCCTGAATCCTCTTCTCCTGGTCGATCACATACAGCGTCAACTCCTCAATCTTCTGCAGAAGCTTCGTTTGGGTCTGACCGACACCGAGCCCGCCTTTCTGCAATTCTTCCGATGTAGCAATATCCGGTAAGTGTTTGTTCTCTTTGACAAAAATTGCAAGTGCGGGCAAATCCATGAGCTTGTAGCCTTCTTCGAAGACAAAGTCAGCCCCGTCTGTGTTCACAACCACCTCGCTCGCCCTTACGCTCCCGGCAACGTCGAGCTTATAGGCTGCATTTTGCTGGCTCGTCTTACCGACGAGCACGTTCCCTCCGGATAGGATTCTCATCCTTTCTGTTTGTGCAGTCCTGAAGATCAGATTACCATTAAGTGGTCCGGAGTAGTCACCGAAGTTGATGTTGTTGCTTGCGTCCGCAAATAGAACCGCCCCCGATGTCCCTGATGCGCTCTTCATCAAAATTGCCGCATTGTTGGGCAAATATAAAGGGCCGGATGACAGCGTCAGGCCGCCGCTTCCCGAAATCGTCATGTTCCCGGTGAATGTTCCCCCTGCAGCGCTAATGTTCCTGCCGTTATCGATCACGCTCGTTCCGGAGACCGCTATAGCTCCATTGACATCAAGCTTCTGAGATGGCAACCTCCCGATGCCGACATTCCCGGTGTTGTTGCTGTAAATGTCACTGCCATTTGTGGTCCACCCCCCTCCTCCGCCTGCGGTGGTCTGCACCGTTCCATCCGGGAATTTGAATCCCCCGGTCGTTGACTCTATTGTCCCAACTACAGACAGTTTCTGGCTTGGGGACGATGTGCCGATGCCGACCCTTCCGCCTCCGTCCAAAGTCATAAGTGCCCCGCTTCCAGGATCGAACGTCAGTTTTTCGACGTTTTGATCACGCCCCGTATATATCAAAGAATTCCGGGCACCTTGGTAATCACCGGGAGCGAGCTCTATGACGGATCCTGCTTCACTCGGCTTGGCACGAGAAGAGCCTCCAAAACCCTCATAAGATATGAGCACCCTGCCATGCACGTCCATTTTCTGCAACGGTTGAGTGGCGCCTATCCCGACGTTGCCGCTGTTGCTGCTGTATATGTTTCCGCCGCTAGCCATCCATTGACTCGCGCCACCGGAAGCCGTAGTTTGAACTGTCCCATCGGGGAACTTGAATCCGCCGGTTGTTGACTCGATGGTCCCCGCCACCGACAGCTTCTGCCCCGGAGACAGTGTTCCGATGCCCACGCATCCATTCGTGGATAAATATAGCTGACCGGTAGTGGAACCAGCTCGAAAGCCGATGGCCTTATAAATCGAATTCGCAGGATCCCGGCCCACAAATTCAGATTCGTTTAGATTATTTACGACCACCATCGCGCTGCTGTTCCCTGAAAGCCATGCGATATTGTCGCTGCTGCTGCTCTTCACCACTAATTTTCCGTAGGATGGATTTGTCATCCCGATGCCGACGTTGCCGCCGTTATTGCTGTAGATATTACTGCCGCTCAGAGTCCATTGGGATGAGCTTCCGCCGCCGCTTGCAGCGGTGGTTTGTACGGTCCCGTCAGGAAACTGGAAGCCGCCTGACATTGAATGGATTATCCCGTTTACTGATAGTTTTCGTTGCGGTGCCGTCGTTCCAATCCCGACGTTGCCAGATGTGGACAAGTACAACTGCCCTGTAGAGGAATTCGCTCGAAAACTGATAGCTTTATAAGTTGAATTTGCAACATCCCGACCCACAAATTCCGATTCATTGAAGTTGTTTACGACCACCATTGCACTGTTATTCCCTGAAAACCAGGCGATATTGTCGGTGTTGGCGCTGCGCACGACCAATTTACCGAGTGAGAGGCTCGTAGTTCCGATCCCGACACTGGTGCCGTTATCGTAGATGATCGATTGCCCGATAATTACCGGATTATTCAAGGTAAATTTCGCCAGGTAATTTGGTGTACCGCCTCCGTACACCGGTGGCTGGGCAAAGGATCTGCCAGCCAGCAAGATAAATGCGAAATACAGGATGCAGAGTCTTCTTATCGTCTTCATGTCCCACTCCCATTTTTAGCTCTCATTAGAAGTTCACACGGTTCAATGCTGCTACCGCGATCCATTATGCCATCATCCTACTACGTTCATCATCTCGAACATCGGCAGGTACATCGAGATCACAATTGTCGCGACAATGGTCCCGATGACCATGATCAAGATCGGCTCCATTACGCTGGACAGGGAATCGACCGTACCGTCGACTTCCTTCTCGTAGTACTCCGCGACCTTGAAGAGCATCGCGTCGAGCTCGCTCGTCTCCTCGCCGACTGCTATCATTTGTGAAACCATGGGTGGAAAAAATCTAGACGACAGTACCGGCTCGGCTATTGCTTTTCCCTGTTTGACCAGCGTGGCTATTCTACCGACTTCGTTTTTTATTCCTTCATTCGTCATAATCCGCTGCGTTACCTCGAGCGCGCGGACAAGCGATACTTGTGCCTGCAGGAGCGTCCCGAGCGTCCTGCAAAAACGGGCGACCAGGTTCTTGAGCAGGACCCCTCCAACAACAGGGGCTCTGTATATGTAAGCGCTGGTCCTGGACCGGAATCTTTTCGAAGTGAAAAACTGCCTCAGAAGTACCATCAGGGCGGCGGCTCCTAAAATGACTAAATATCCATTACAGGTAAGCCACCTGCTCAACCCAAAGGTGAACCTGGTCGCTGCCGGAAGTTCAACTTTCATACTGGTGAACATCTCCGCGAAAGCAGGCACTATGACAAGCAGTAGAAACGACACGACGCTCACCGCTATCGATAATACCAAAGCCGGGTATGCAAGCGCCTGAAGGAATTTGCGCTTCAGGACACTCATCTTCTCGAGATAGAGCGCGAGGTTTGACATGACCTGCGGCAGTTTCCCGGATTCCTGTCCCACTTCAGCCGAAGTTATGAACAGAGGATCGAACACATCCGGATGCCTGCCCAATGCTGCAGAAAAAGAATCGCCTTTCTGCACTTCCCTGACCAGCTTTTGCAGAACTCCCCTGAGTGATCTTTTATCCGTTTGCACAAGCAGTACCTGGAGCGACCTGTGAAGCGTTACCCCAGCCTGAAGCATCACCGATAACTCAAGACAAATTTTCGCTTTGTCCTGAAGTGAAATCCTGTTTCGATGGAGTATCTTGTTGACGGCAGACAGCGCGTCGGAGCCGGCCACACCCGCCGTCACATTTCTTCTGCCAAGAAACGGCTTCTCTATATCAATTTGTGCCTGCATCGGAAAGCGACTCCCGTAAACTCAATGCGGAGCTTTCAAGTTGTCGAACGTCAGCCTGCGCGGAGGCTGTCTGAATTCTTGAAACTGCGTTGACCACCACATTGTAGCCGTAGGATGTTGGGTAGATTCCGGCGTTTATTGCAACGGAAGGGTCGGGGTTGAAAGGTACGCTATTGCGGGTGATATTCCCTCCCGAAAAGCGGTATGCGATCTCTTTTCCGTCGATCAGACCCAGGAATGCCAATGAGTCAGATACGAGTGTCACGGTTTTCGACTTCCGCATATCCGCCGCTATTTTTTGCACCGCCCCGTCGACAAGTCGAATCGTGCGAGCCTTCCTGTCCCACTCCCCGAACAGCTTCCGGGAGGAGAAATAGGCGGAAAAGCCGATTCCCACTGTCAGTGAGGCGACAAACATCACGACCATCAACTCGGTCAATGTGAACCCTGCTTCAGTCCTCATCTTTCAGAAGCACGAGTTTTGTAACCGTAAGAATGTTTCTTGTCTCGTCGTCCGCAGGTGAAATAGTCAAGGTAACCTCTGCATACAGATGCTTCTGAACGAGGCTCCTCTTCATCAGTAACTTGCCCGATACGGCGGTTTCCGGGAAAAGATTATCAGGCGACAGGCGAGCCAGCTCGTCCTCCGCCAGCACCAGTGCACCCTGCAGCAACTTCGTCCGCGGCGACCCGATGAGACCGCCTATCGTATTCATAACTCCGATCACAACAGTCGAGAACAACACAATTGCCACCAGCGATTCGACAAGCGTATACCCGCCGGGACTTTTGATGGACAGTATCATGTTCAAATCCAGTCCAGCACCCTGAACGCCGCGTCATCTTCGACGAGGCCTACCGGCGTAAGACAGGCGGCAGGCAGATGCTCTCGATCAATAAGGCCGTTTCTTATCCACCCGAAATACTTCGTCGGTGACTCATAGAAATAGAAGTCGTTTGTGATGACTGTTCCCGTTAACTTCCCGTCGAAGGTTATCTTTTCACCACAGTAAACGGACCCGATAATGCGGGACGCCGGAGTGATAACAATCAGGTCCGGGTCTTTTAGAGGATTGGCTCTTGGGTTCATTAATACGGCACCTTCCACGACTGCGCCCTCCAATAATGTCAACGCGCGTGGCTCAGATTTGCCGGTCGTGTCTTCCCCGGAAATGATGCTGTCGGGAGTTATCCATGAGACGAGCGCCGAAGGGTAATCGAGTTTCGAATTCCTGCCTATCGTTATATTAGGTGAGATCAGTTGCGCTTTACATTCGCACGAGGCCAGCGTCTCGATCGATTTCTGCGAATACAGGATCGGGTATTCTATATGGATATCCGAAGAGATTGTCATCGGCCCGGTTGATAAGACCTGAACGGGACCGTAGATAGCAGCGCCGGCCGAGATGTTGACGGAGCCGAGCACTAAGATCCGAAGCGGGTGCCCCTGCCGAACAACCTTGCCGGAGAAATCCTGATTCCCTTCGAGCACAATCAGCGTCGATTTGTCGCCCGCTATCTCACCCAGGTTATCGCAAGTACTGAGCTGTATGATGGCATCCTCTCCGCCAGCGGCCAGATCGTTGTCTCCGGCCGCCTTCAGGAGACTGTCAAAGGCGTTAATTTGCATCAACAGCTCAGGTAACTCGAAGCCGGCAAACGAAGCATCGGTGCTTATCTCGCCGGTAACCGGAAACCCGGGAAGAGACTTTGTATCCTCAAGAACTCCGAGTGTAGCCCCGAATGCCCCTGCCTGGACATCCCCGACCACCTGGACTTCCCCGGCAAATACAAGCTGGTGTTGCGGATTGAAATACACCAGTGCGTCTTTGAAGAGTCCGGCCTGCCTTTGACCGAGAAGCGCCGAGCGGCTGCTTACCGTTTTGCTGCAGGTCCCTCTTGACAAGACCAGCCGGTACACTCCCCAAGACCAGACGTCGACTGTTGCATCCGTTCCGTCACTGTAAGAGAGTCCCTCATTCCCAATTTTCTTGGCGGCGGCGGCCCAGGTTACTCCATTCTGTGCCGCCAGGTCGGCCTTAAGTCTCGACACTTCCCGTTGAACGGCCGTATGATGGAAGTGCTGTACAAGAACAAGCGAGAGCGCAAGGATCGATAGTACTGCGACTAGCATGAGCACAGACGGAAGGGCAAATCCATCCCGGCGCGGAATCCGTTTCATTGCCGCACCTCGGACGCAAGAGAGACGCCGGCTACGACGGTCTGACCGCCTCCGAATTCATTCCGCACTCCCGCGCACGACCGGCGCTCTCCCCTTGCGTTCACAAAGGATTCTATCCCTGCCGCAGCCCGTGCACAATACCGGATTCACGGTATTTTCAAAGGGAAGAGGAAGGACAGGCCGCTTCCGACGGAGCCTGGAGATCGGACCTGAGAAGAAAGAGGGAGCGGAGCTCACGTGAAACCTTCAGGACGCATCGTCTTGGGTTGACCGTATCCGATGGCGCCGCATAATTCGTATGAGCTCAACGAAGGCAGTAAAATCGTTCCTACATCCGGTCAATGAAGCATCCACCTTGCATGCCATGGATAGATAACCGCCAAACTACGTTTTCAGATTCATTCCATTTGTCTGATACGTCAATTGCTATTCATATCTCAATGTAGCCACAGGATTTTCAGACGCAGCCCGTGCTGCATGCGCCACAACGACGGCGATCGCAGCCGCGAGTTCCACCATTGCTGCCAGCGCGAACAACCACAAGTTTGTTTGAACGTGATAGGCAAATTGCCTAAGCCATTGTCCGACGATTAGGTAGGCCAGAGGCCATGCGACAACGCTCGAAAATCCGACGACCTTCAAGAATGGCAACGATATCAGCTGAACTATCTGTGCCGTGGATCCTCCGAATGTCTTGCGGACAGCTATCTCCTTTGTTCTGGCTTCCACAAGCAACGATGAGAGAGCGTATATGCCCAGTAGAGAAATCAGGAAGGCGAGCCCTGACCCTGCGAGCAACCCTTCCACAGTCGTTTCATGCTCATTGTAAAGCTCTCGTATGTCGTCCCGGAGAAAAGAATAGTCCAGTTTGACCCCAGGGTTGTACTTCCTCCACAGCTGCTTCAGATACTGAAGAGTCTCCCGTGTCCCGCCTTTCCTTATCTTGATTCCTAACATAGAAAAGTCTGTCTTAACATACTCCAGAATCACAGGTCCCACCGGTTCCGCCAGCGATGAGTAATTGAAGTCTTTCACTATCCCCACTACTCTGATGGGAGTTCCGGTGAGGTTGATACCTTGACCGATCGGGTCCTGAACGCCAAGCACTTTCACTGCCTTTTCATTTAAGATAACTGCTCCTGAATCGGACCTAAGCTTCGGGTCAAAGTTGCGGCCCTTGAGGAGTTTGAAACCGAGGGTTGGTATCATGTTCTCGTCAACATCCGCGAACTGAGTTGACCAACCCGCAGTCCCAACATTTGCTGAAAAACCCTTGGTTGGCAGCCAGGCAGATTCTGTAATTGAGATCACGTCTGGATATCGCCTCAACCACCTACCACCTGCTGCTTACTGCTTCATTTCTGGCTGCGCCGAAACCTGCTTAGAATCATCGGTTTCAAGGGGAACAGGTTGAATCCGCCTTCCTGCATGAATACCGCCGCAACGATAATTGCGCCTTTCAGCATCAGCTGGAAATCTTTCTGTATTCCGTGGAGACCCAGTATGTTGCTCAACAGTCCGATGATCAGCACACCCGCAAACGTGCCTTCAAGGGTTCCCTTCCCTCCCATGAGACTGGTGCCGCCGATGACCACCGCTGCGATCGCATCAAGCTCAAATCCGACACCATCGTTCGGGTTCCCCTGCAGCAGCTGCCCGGCGTGAATTATTCCTGCCAGCCCGGAGAGCGCTCCGGCAAGTATGAACGTGTAAGTCCTGATCCATTTCACCTTCAGCCCGGCAAGGACCGCGGCTTCTTCGTTGCTCCCTATCGCGTAAACATATCTGCCGAATTTTGTCTTCTTCAAGACAAATAAGAAGATCACCGTAACGCCTACAAAGATGAAAACCGGAAACGGTATCCCCCAATAGCTGGTAGAGAACACTGCAAAAATAGCAGGAGCTCCCCCCGGACCGAACCCGATATCCTGTGAATTGTTGTTGGCAATGAAAAGCGCAAACCCCCTCGCAGCGGTCATCATCGCGAGAGTGACTATAAATGACTGTATCTTCCCCCAGGAAGTAATCGCTCCGTTAAGGAACCCCGCGAAGCCGCTCACGGCTAAGGCAATTGCTATCGTGGGAAAAAAACCGAACCGCCAATCCATCAACCCGAAAGCCGTGATGGTAGCGCTCAGGGCGAGGACGGACCCAACCGAAAGGTCGATCCCCGCGGCAATGATTACGTACGTCATCCCGACGGAGATTATTCCGTTCTCCGAAACCTGGCGCAGTATATTTGTCAGATTCTCAAACTTGAGAAAAACCAAACCTCCTTTTGTATTGGTCGGGGAGAAGACGATGCACATCACGAAGATGAGCAGGACCCCGAATACCGGCTTTACCCATTGTCTGTCGGACAGCTTCAAGCTGTAAGTTTTATTCATTCTCGATCCTCACCAAAAGCATAATGTAAAATTTCACCCGCGTTCGTTTCGCCGACATTCAACAGTGCAGCGGCCTGTCCGTTATGGAGCACCAGGATCCGGCTGCAAATCCTCAACAACTCCGGTATCTCGGAAGAACTGACGATAAAGGAAATCCCGGACGAGCTGAGCTGATCTATCAAATGATAAATCTCCGCCTTAGCTCCTACATCTATTCCCCTGGTAGGCTCATCTAGAAGGAGCAGTCTGGGCCGGTGCAAAAGTCCTCTGCCGAGAAGCACTTTCTGCTGGTTGCCTCCGCTCAACTCCCGTATAGACTGACGGTAGGACTCGAGCCTCACATTCAGGGCTGAAACCTGTTTGCGGACGGCCGCGGCTTCCGCTTTTTCATCTAAAAAACCATGGTAGGCGAAATCCGAAAGGACCGAAATGCTGCAGTTCTTTATTACATCAAGCCCGGCAAATACGCCTTCCGATTTTCTGTCTTTGGAGAGATAGAAGATCCTTTCATCCAGGGACTGCGAGGCAGACTTTGGGATGTATTCATTCCCCTCGAGATAAATCGTGCCCTTGTACCGTGATTTGAGCCCGCCGTAAAGGAATTTCAGAAGCTCGGTCTTTCCGGAACCGAGCAGTCCGGCAACTCCCAATACTTCCCCTTTCTTCAGATCAAAAGTGATGTCCGAAAGCGTCACCCCGGCGCCGTCGAATACCTCCAGGTTCTCGACATTGAGTACGGTCTCTTCGTCGACAGTCGATTTCGATTCTTTTGTCTCGCCGATTGTTTTGCCAACCATCCTGGTTATGAGTTCGCCGCGTGATATTTCCTTTGCAGGATACTTCCCTACAAACCGGCCGTCGCGCAGCACGATAATCTCGTCGGCAATTTCATAAATTTCTTCCAGCCTGTGCGAAATGAAGATGACGATCTTGCCCCTCTTCTTCAGAACACGGATTTTTTCGAAGAGGATCACAATTTCACTTTCGGTAAGCGCGGAGGTAGGCTCATCCAGTATGAAGATCTTCGCATCGGCGGAAAAAGCGCGCGCCACTTCGACGATCTGCTGCCAACCTATGCTGAGGTTCCTGACCGGCGTATTCGGAGAATAGGGGAACTGGAATTCATCGAGAATTGCCCGGGCATCGGTAAACAGTTTCGGAAAATCCACTACTCCAAATCCTCTCGTCGGCTCTCTGCCTATGAAGATATTTTCCGCGACGGTAAGGTGAGGGATGCAGCTGAGCTCCTGATGAATGATCGAAACGCCGAGCTGTTTTGCTTCTCTCGGATTCCTGAAATGGAAAGGTTCCCCATCTATGGAAATCTCGCCGGTGTAATCGGTATGCACCCCGCTCAATACTTTCATCAGCGTCGATTTGCCGGCGCCGTTCTCGCCGACCAGTGCGGTCACGCATCCTTCCTCGACGGTGAAAGACACGCCATGAAGTACCTCGACGCTCGAGAACGATTTTCTGATGTCGGATATCTTCAGCACGGTGTCTTTCTTAATGACTCAAATATAGCTGTCGCGAGTGAGATAATGTTACCGGGTGCAGAGAGCAATATATGTGAGGATAAAGTCCGCTCTACTTTTCCGGAGATAAATACTCCTTAGCATTCTGCGGGGTAATCTGAACCGAGGGAAGAGGTATGTCTTTAGGAACCTTCTGGCCTTCCAGTATCTTCAGAGCGGTCTGAACTGCGACTTTCCCCCCGGTCGGATAGATGAAAGTGCCGTTAAGTTCACCGTCGGCAACCGCCTGAATCCCGCCTCCGGGACCCGAAAGCCCATCGATTCCGATGAAATACATGTCCTTGGCCCTCCCGACATTCTTAGCCGCAAGGTAAGCGCCCATCGCCATCGGATCGTTTTGTCCGAACACGAGGTTTATATTGTCGAATCGCTGCAGTGCATTTTCCATGATCGATCTCCCCTTCTCGCGCAGCCACGCACCGTCCTGCGAATAAATGATTTTTATGCCGGGATAGTCTTTGATACCTTCCATGAATCCTTCATGCCTTTCAATTGCAGGAGTAGAACCTTTCAGTCCCCAGATCTCCACGACGCGTCCCTTCCCGTGCAGAAGCTTCGCGGCATATTCACCGGCCTCCTTTCCTATCTGTACGTTGTGCGCACCGATAAAACAAGTATACTTGTCGGACAGTATCTTTCGATCTATGACGATCACCGGTATTCCGGCGTCGTAAGCCTTCCCGACTACGGCGGTCAATGGCTGCGCTTCATTCGGCGAGATCATGAGCAAGTTGACGCCCCGCACTATGAAATTCTCGACATCCGATACCTGCCTGGCGTTGCTCTGTTGAGCGTCCGACATAAGGAGCTTTATCTCAGGATGCTTCGCGACTTCAGCTTCGATTTGCTTGTTCATCGCCTCGCGCCAGGGCTCTGCACTGTTGCACTGCGAAAACCCGATTATATATTTGACAGCAGTCGCATTGTGTTTCTTCCCGCATGAAGAGAACACAATTCCCGAAATGGCAATCATGATTATAGGCAGTAAGTTCTTTTTCATCATAGACTCCGGCTTTCTTGAGACATGGTTCGTGAAAAATGATCGTACATTTTATGGAATAACGCGTATTTTGCTTCATAATAATCGAGGAACCCGCCGCTGCCGGCGGACGTATCGATCATACTTCGCCGCAGATATAGACATCCACGCCGAGTTCGTTCATTGCCGCTGCTTTCGCATACAGGGCGCGTCTTGCACTTCGCTCGTCCGGTGCATATGCAACCTGTATATGATTCGCCTTGTGCCGGGCCATCATTTGATCGCGCGTCACTCCTTTTAGAACGGCGTGCATGATCGGCCATTCATGATTGGTCAGGTTCAGTCTTTCCTCGGTTTCCTG
>JBJKQU010000259.1:0-7956 GCA_046705025.1 Candidatus Kryptoniota bacterium
ACACGATCTCGCGTCCCTTCGCGGCACTCATCGTCCCCTTTCCCCTCGAGGTAAGGAGATTGATGAGGTTCAGCACGACGAGCTGTGAAGTGAATGCCTTCGTAGATGCCACGCCGATTTCCGGTCCCGCGTGGATGTACACGCCGGCATCGCTCTCACGCGCGATCGTGCTCCCGACGACGTTCACGATACCGTACGCGGGGGCTCTCTTGGACTTTGCCTCACGAACAGCAGCAAGAGTGTCTGCAGTCTCGCCGCTCTGGCTTATTGCCCACACTATGTCGCCATCCTGGAGAACCGCATCGCGATAACGAAATTCCGAAGCATAGTCGACCTCGACGGGAATCCTTGCGCACTGCTCCAGGATGTATTTTCCGACCAGTGCCGCGTGCCATGAGGTGCCGCAGGCGGTAATGACGAACCGTTTCGCCTTCAGAATCCTCTCCGTGACTTCATGGAGACCGCCCATCTTGGAATTGCCGTCTTTCTCCAGCAGCCTTCCGCGCATTGCGTTCAATACAGTCTCGGGCTGTTCGTGAATCTCCTTCAACATGAAATGGGCATAACCGCCCTTTTCAATCTGCTCGATGTCGAACGTCAGCTGCTCGGCTTCACGCTCGACCAGTTCGTCGTCCAGATTCTTGAGCGACACATTGCTTCTCGTCAGTACGGCAATTTCGTTGTCGTGCAGGTAAACGACCTTGCGGGTGTGCTTCACGAGTGCGGAAGCGTCGGAGGCGATAAGATTCTCGGAATTGCCCAGACCTATCACGAGCGGGCTTCCCCTCCTGGCCGCTATGAGAACTTCCGGCTGGTCGGCCGCCATCACAACCAGGCCGAACGTGCCGTCAACCTCTTTTAGGGCAAGTCTGACGGCAAATTCAAGGTTTTTCTCCCGGCGGTAGAACTCCTCTATCAGATGCGCGAGCACCTCGGTGTCCGTCTGGCTTTCGAATTTGTGTCCCATCGAGGCGAGCTTCGTCTTCAGTGCCGAATAGTTCTCTATGATTCCGTTATGGATTATGGCGATATTGCCGCTGCAGTCCTTATGCGGGTGAGCGTTTATCTTGTTCGGTTCGCCATGAGTGGCCCAGCGAGTGTGTCCGATTCCGATGGTTGTCGCCTTCGAGCCGCCGACCATCGTATCGAGCTTGGAAACCTTCCCTGCAGTCTTCAGAATATCTATGTGGTGATCGACGAGAAGCGCGATCCCCGCAGAATCATATCCGCGATATTCCAACCTTTTCAGGCCTTCGACAAGAATGTCCTTCGCATCACGCTTTCCTATGTAGCCGACTATTCCGCACATACTCTCTCCTATCTCAGTCCAATAACAGCAAGCATCCTTCCGCTCAAGTCCCCGTCCCGACGGAACGAGTGAAACTCGGAGCTGCATATAGTACAGTATTCGCTAACCTCAATGTTATCCTTCGTGACTCCTCGCGCGATCAGTTGAGCAGCATTCGCCGATTTCAGATCAACCTTGAATTTTCCCGGAGCTCTACCCGGTGCAATGAATTCGTCAGAGAATTTCCCCGCGACCTCGTTCCCCACCTCGTAACAGCAAACTCCGGCCGAGGGCCCAATGAATGTGACGAGGTCTTCGGGCCTCGAGCCATACTCGCTCATCAGGAACTCGACTGCCCCGGCCGCGATCGACTCGACGGTACCCCGCCAGCCGGCATGAACTGCAGCGGCGACCTTTGTTTTCCTGTCGAACATTAAAATAGGAACACAGTCGGCAACGGAAATAACCAGCAGAAGGCCTCTCTCTCGGGTGACCAGACCGTCCGTCTCATGTGATAGTCCCGGCGCGCGCACCGTTTCGATGTTGTTTCCATGGACCTGCTCGGCAGCGGCGATGGAGGCTTCTTCAAAGCCCAGAGCATGGAAAAACTCCCTCCTGTTTTCCGCCTCGATTACGCTTTCTGTGCCGTTCAGTCTCATGCTGAACCGGTGCGGCTTGCTGTCCACTTTAAGGCTGACGGCGTTCACCGCACCGGAGTCCAGTAATAGCTGCGATTGTACAAAAGTGCTTTTCAAACTTTGTTAATTGCTTCCCGCAGGTCTCTTATGACATCTTCCACTTTTTCGAGCCCAATTGAAAGCCTCATGCCTCCCGGTTCCAGTCCTTTCTTTACCTGCTCGGAAGCGGGGATGGCTGCATGTGTCATGCTTCCGGGATGTTCCACCAGCGTCCTTATATTTCCGAGGCTTACGGCCAGTGTGATCGTGTACGCGTCCTTAGCAAGGGCGTTGATGAACTTCTCGGCGTGACACCTGCTCTCTTCAGGGGACTTCCCTTTCATTACAAAGTAAATCATAGAACCGGGTGCAAAGTTCCCGTCAAAGTCGCGCATCTGTTTTTTCGCAAGTGCCTGCTGCTGGGCTCCCTCCAATCCGGGGTAGTTCACTCGTTCAACTTTCGGGTGCCCCGCCAGGAATCTCGCAATTTGAATCGACGTCTCCTGCTGCTTCCTGAGACGGGTAGCGAGGGTGGGAAGGCCGTAAACCAGCGCATCCCAGGCATTCTTGGTACCGAGTACCGCACCGAAGTCCTTCCGATAAAGTAAAAGTCTGTCCCGGCTCCATAACGGTCCGATGACCGCCCCGCCGACATCCGTCCCGAAGCCGCCGATGTTCTTTGTCAATGAATGAACAACGAAATCGGCTCCCGATTCGATTGGGCGCTGGCAGAAAGGGGTGGCAAATGTATTATCCACGACGACACTGATGCGGTTGCCCTTTTTCCGCTTCTCATTTTCGGCTTTCACTATTTCCGAAACAGCTTCGATATCTATCAAGTCCAAAGTCGGGTTGACCGGGGTTTCGAAATAGACGACCCGTGTCGCCGGGGTAATCGACTTCTTCAGATTGTTCGGGTTTACAAGGTCTATGAACTTCACATCGATCTGGTAACGCGGATACCAGAGCGTCAGCAATTCATAGGTGCAGCCGTACAGCGTCTTGTGAGAAATTACCTGGTCCCCGGGAGCAGAGAGGATCCCGAGCGCTGCAGCTATTGCCCCCATGCCGCTGCTGAACGTAACACAGGCGTCTCCCGACTCAGCCAGAGCCAGGTTATCCTCCAACAAATCCTTGTTGGGCTCGCCGAGCCTGTCATAAATGTAGATCGGCGCCTGTTTCGAGACTTCCTTCCCCTCGACGGTGTGTGCAAAATCGACGAAACCCTGTGCCCCTCGCTCAGCGGATTCGAGCCTGAAAGTAGCGCTAGCGGTAATTGGTGGAACGAGATGGTGAGAGTAATCCCACTTCTCCGTGTAAGCTTTGCCGTATATCAGATGCGTCTCGGTGCTGTAATCATTCGAGACGAGGAGTTCTTTCCTGTTGACTTTCGGTTTTGCCTTGGTCTGCTTCATACGAGTGCTCCTTTTTGAGGTTGAAGACTACAAAACGAAACTCCTGTGCGGAAGATTATGGAGTTCAGTATACTCGTCCGGATCTTCGCCGCTGTAACGGTGTATCCGGAGTATGATGATACGCTCGGATAGACGGGAATGAAAACCATACCCTGGCTTGCGGCCCAAATCGCGCGTTATCATGTCTTAATCTGCCCATCCTGATAAAGAAAATCAATGCCGTGGTCGTGTGCGGTGAGACGAGAGAATTTTCTGTTTTATGTGCGCATTTAAAGTATAGGCTTATTCGAAATTTGCGGTGACATTCTTGAGCATACGTTGCAATAAACGTTGATTTTCCGGCTTGCGGCTTTTATATTGGTTTTCACGCGTCACTAGCTCAACTGGTAGAGCAACTGACTCTTAATCAGTGGGTTCGGGGTTCGAGTCCCCGGTGACGCACTGCCTAATCCTGGTGAATCCCCAACTTTCGTCTACCGACACCGGTGGACGAAACTGTCTCCCACGGATGACATGAGTTCGGGTTCTCCCTCACAAACCGGGACGGTTTGTGAGCGATCCGCCTCCGGCGGAGAGTCCCCGGTGACGCACTGGCTAATCCTGGTGAATCCCCAACTTTCGTCTACCAACACCGGTGGACGAAACTGTCTCCAACGGATGACATGAGTTCGGGTTCTCCCTCACAAACCGGGACGGTTTGTGAGCGATCCGCCTCCGGCGGAGAGTCCCCGGTGACGCACTGCCTAATCCTGGTGAATCCCCAACTTTCGTCTACCGACACCGGTGGACGAAACTGTCTCCCACGGATCGTAGTGGGTTCGGGTTGTCCGACAGGCTCACTCCTAGGCACGAGAGACTCGATTACTGAGGGATCGCAGCCCGCAGCATCTCTTGTATTTGAGCCCGCTTCCGCAGGGACAGGGGTCATTCCTGTCGGGTTTCAAACTTGGGTAACCTTTATCCTTCTCCTGCGCCCACTTCATGACGTTGGCAGGCGGCCTACGGTTCCTGAGCTCGCTTGCCATGTATTTCATATAAACGTCGATATGGCCGAAGAACTTCTTGTAAGCCGCGCATAAATAATTCAGTCCCGGCTCGCCGGCCGGTGTCCTCGTGAACCTGTGTTTGGGACATTCACCGTTGCACGCGAATCTCACCTCGCACCTCTTACAATAATCCGGAAGCGACGTGAGTTTATCGCTTCCAAATTTCCTCTGTTGATCGGAATTCATCAGCGACATAAGCGGATCCTCCATTATGTTTCCGAGTCTGTTCTCCGGATATACGTAATGATCGCAGGAATACACATCGCCGTTGTGTTCGATGATCGCTGCGTCGCCGCATGTTTCCCTGAACACGCACAAAGATGCCTGCAAACCGTACCACATCTCCAGCGATACATCAAAAAGCTGAACGAATATCCTCCCTACATCCTTTCTGACCCACTCGTCGAAGACAGCGCACAGGAAATTCCCATACTGGACAGGCTCAACCGACCAATCGGTGACCGCAGCGGAATCGTCATATCCCGGTGCTGCCAGGTCCAGCGGGCTATCTGCCTTCCCCGATATCCTCTCGACGACGGGTATGAACTGCATATAACGGCTTCCGATCTCCTTGAGGAAGTTGTAAACTTCCAACGGCTTATACGAATTATCGCGCTGGACAACCGTCAGCGTGTTGAAGTCGACACCATGCTTCTTCAGGAAACCCATTCCCCTGATTACCTGATCAAATGACGGGCGACCGCCTTTGTTCACTCTGTACCTGTCGTGGACTTCCTTCGGTCCGTCAACAGACACTCCAATCAAAAACTTATGGCCTGAAAAGAATTCCCCCCATTCATCGTCCAGCAGGACCCCGTTGGTTTGGAAAGCATTCGTTATAGATTTTCCGTTCGAATACTTCTCCTGAAATTCCACCACTCTTCTGAAATAATCGACGCCGAGCAATGTCGGCTCACCTCCCTGCCAGGCGAAGGTTATTTCCGGCGAGGTCTGAGAGCTTATGTAATCCCGGATATACTTATCCAACACATCTTCAGGCATCGCCCATTGGCCGGTGCCGGGGTAAAGCTTTTCCTTTTCAAGATAAAAGCAGTACTTGCAGTCAAGGTTGCAGAGCGGCCCGACGGGCTTAACCATGACATGAAATGAATCAACTACAGACACAGGGGACCTTTATTTTTCCAATCGTATACCCCGGTCGGCCAGAGCCTTACCGGCGCGCCTGTCGTATCTTTGTACCCGGCCCGCATTTGTTTCAGTTTCTCCTCCAGACCGGAGACCACATCCTTGTAATTCGGGTCGAGTTTGTATCCGCCGAACTGAAACAGGCTGTTCATCTCGTCAGGATCATATTTCCTGTCGAACCACCCGTGCTCGCCGAGAAAAAATCCATGGTCTGAGGTGAAGATCACGATTGTGTTGTCACTCAGCCCGGAATCGTGCAGGAATTTCAATAACCTTCCGACATTGTCATCCAAAGAATGCAGGGTTGCCGCGAAATTACTGATGAATCTCTTGTAGTTCCATTGCTTTCGCTGTTTTGGGGTCAGGGTCTTCGGCCGCTCGAAGTTACTGTGGACTGCTATCGTCGAATAGTACATGCAGAACGGTTCCTTATACTTCGAAAAGTACGATACGCATGAGTCGTGTTCAGGGATAATACGGCCAGTAGTCAATCTTCGGGCGTACCTCCCCTGCCTGAACCATGCGTTCGATGAGACGCGAACGGAGATGGCCGGTAATCTCCCGCATGGAACGGTCGCCGACATAGTGTACAAGTCCAGGCGGATCGGTGCGGCCGGCCAGATTCACGAGCTGGGCCGGATCCGCCCTGTTGTTGTACAGCTGATAATCTCTGTAATGAAGACTTGACGCGCCGCGAGCTCGGGGTGCCAATGCCACGTACGTCCATTCGGGGGTGCGCAAGGCCCGGGCGGTTTCCGATTCGCTGATCTGTATGAAGACTTCATTTTGCCAGGCCTCTCGGGCACCGGCGTCGGTAAGCAAAGGAATGAAGCTTTGCCCCTGCACGGTGGAAGGAATAGTCAGCCCGAGCATGTCCAGAATCGAGGGCATAACATCTATCATGCTCACCAGCTCGGCGACCGTCCCGCTGTTATTGAATCCCGGCCCCTTGATCAGAAGGGGAACATGGATGGAGCTTTCATGGGGACTCCGCTTGTACTCGGTGTTCCGGGTTCGAAAATGGCAGCCGTGATCGCTGATGAATATCACTATGGTGTTATCTTCGAGATTCTGCTCCTTGAGAGTGCTGAAAATTCGTCCAAGCGAATCGTCGATCGACTTTATGTCTCCGTAGTAATTAGCCAGCTGGTAAGGCCAGTCCCCGGGGAACGGGCGAAGATCCGGGGGCGCGTATGGATTACGGAATTTCTCGGAATAACCCTTCGGGGGAGCAAACCCGTTCAGATCATTCTGCTGATGTGGCTCAAGCTGGGAAAGGACAAGAAGAAAGGGCTTGTCATGCTTTTGCCGGAGGAATTTCACGGCCAGCTCCGTCAGGTAATCTACCCTGTAAATATCCTCATAGTGCATCGGTGTTCCGTCGCCGTTCCATATCGTGCCGTGGTATGGATGAGAGGTCAGTTCCAGCACATTGGATACTTCCCACAGGCCGGTGAACCCGCCACGGTGCTGAGGCGGCACATATCCCAGCTGCTTTCTGGCTGAGCCGTTCGGAGCCAGGTGCCACTTCCCTATGTAGTTGGTGCTGTAACCGGCACTTCCGAGAGTTGTAGCCAGCGTCACCGCGTCCTCGCTGAGGCCGGGTCCGTTCCTCCAGACGCCGGTAGTGGTTGCATACTGTCCTGTGAACAAGCACGAGCGGGACGGGGCACACAGCGGCTGGTTGGTAATGAAATTCTGAAATACGGTCCCCTGGCGATACATGGCGTCCAGGTTGGGGGTTATAGCCATTGGGTTCCGTCCTGCTGCGGAGATAAAATCCCAGCGAAACTCGTCGGAATGGTAAATGACGATGTTGGGCTTCCTGCTTTTACCGTGACGGGATTGTGCCGGTCCGGGCTCCTGCAAAGCCGGGCTTCCCAATGCAGGAATTGCAGATAGACCGGCGGTCAGCGTGGCCATCTGCTTCAGGAATTTGCGCCGGGATGATCCGCTCTCAGAGGTGTTTCTGTCAGAACCCGAGGAAAGCTTTTCGTTCTTACGACTGTTCGGCTTCATGAGACTGTCCCCTTTCCAGATGTTCTATCTACCAATGGTATCTCCAGACGTATGGCACGGCAGCGCCGGAATCCGCTTCGGTCGGTAATGTCCGCGGTTCTGTAATTGGCGGGTGTTTGAGGTTCTACGGTTTCCTTCATTGACGTGATGCGGTCTCGATCAATTTACTAATCGCAACTTAGTCATCATGTAAGGTTTATGCAAACGAGATGGACGGATCGGACGTATTGCCTCACTTATGGGAGGTATCGTCGCGGATGATTTTAACCGCCAAGCGCGCCAAGAGTCGCCAAGTGTTTGTTTCATTGATAGTTGTCTTTGCGTGTCCTGGCGAGCTTTGCGGTTTCATTCCACGTCGAGGTGAA
>JBJKQU010000260.1:0-4861 GCA_046705025.1 Candidatus Kryptoniota bacterium
AGCGTGCGACTTATTAATTCTCCGAAGTTCACGGTCGTCATCGATGACTGCAGGCGCGTGTCAGTGGATGGAGTAACGATCAGGAATTCTCTCGACTCGCCGAATACCGACGGCATCGATGTTGTGAACAGTTCGGATGTCGTAATATCAGGATCGAGCATCGAGACGGGCGACGACGCTGTATGCTTGAAATCGACGAAGCACCACGGGATAGTCGAGCGTGTTACGGTCCGGAATTGCAACCTCGTATCGGACGATACCGCGCTGAAGCTCGGCACGGGCTCGAGGAACAGAATCTCCGACTGCGTCTTCTCGGATATCGTGATACCGGAAGCAACAAACTGCATCGGACTGTTCATGAAAGACGGCGGCACTTTCGAGAGAATAAGGTTCGACGGCATAAAAATGACCTCGGTGCGCGTGCCGATGAAGAAGTATCTGCCGAAAGGTGGAGGCGCGGCGTACTGGAAAAGGGTTCTGAGGAACCGGCAGACATTTCCGATATTCGTGGACAGCGAGTCGAGGAGCGAAGGAGTACCCGCCGGCAACATCAGGGATGTGGTGTTCAGGAACATCGACATGACCACGTACGGAGGCAACTGTCTGATTCAGGGGAGGGCCGAACGTCCTATTCAGGACATAAGCCTCATCAATATCAGGTACAGAGTGGTTTCGGAGCAAAGCTACTCCGGGAGAACCAAGCCCAGGGGAACACATTCTCTTCCGGGCAGAAGCCCGAATGATTTTGCCGACATACCGTCATACTTTACTTTCGCCTACGTGAACGGACTGACGATCAGGAACGTATCGGTCAGCGTTTCGAAATCGGCCGGTGGTTTCCCCATGCATTTCATCTGGGGGAATGAACTGCGCGACTGCAGCGTAGCCAGCTGCGAACTCATCGAACCTCCGGGCTTGAGGAGCATTCCGGCCATGAAGTTTCTGAAGACAGACAACCTTTCGGTGACGGAGTTCTATCTGCGCCATTCGGATGAGGCGATGAGCGCGGGATCTACCGATTGCGGTGAGATAGGAAATGGGACTTTCGAGTTGGAATCCGTTTCGGGACAAAGTGAAAGTCGCTACCATCCTGAATCGGCACCGAACGGCGCAGGAGATCACCAGGGCAAACCGATCGATGAGAAAGGCAATTAGAGAGGCATGGAACTCAAACAGAGCGTGACGATAACGGATATTGCCAGGATCTTGAATGTGTCCGTGGTAACTGTGTCGAAGGCTCTGCGCGACCAATCCGATATATCAAGGGAGACTAAAAGACTCGTCAGGGAAACGGCCGAGAGAATCGGATACACTCCGAATTTCATGGCGAGGACTCTCTCGTCGAGGAAATCAAATACGATCGGACTTGTAGTCCCGAAGGTCGCCCATTTCTTCTTCAGCTCACTGATAGAAGTAATTTATGATATGGCCTTTCAAAACAACTTTGACATTGCCCTGACAGTGTCACAGGAAAACCCGGAACGAGAGAGGAGAAATGTCGAGACACTGCTCGCTATGGGGGTGGACGGAATGATCGTTTCCGTGACACAGGAGACAAAGGATGATGCGATTTTCAGGAAGGTCTTGAGAAGGGGTGTACCGCTCGTTTTCGTCGACAGGGTCCTTGATATGGACGGCGCAAGTACGGTTACAGTGAACGATAAAAGGGGCGCTTACTTGGGAGTTGAGAGAGCGATATTAGGTGGATACACACGGATCGCACATTTGGGAGGTCCCAAAGAAATCAATATCGGAATGGATCGATTCGTGGGTTACTCGGACGCGATGAAACGCTACGGAATTCCCTTGAACCGCGACTGGCTGATCTTTGGGGGCTTCGGTGAAGTAGATGGTTACGATGGTGCCAGCCGGCTCCTGCAGGCCCGTGTAAAACCGGAGTTCATCTTCGCTGTAACATATCCCGTGGCGCTCGGCGCCTGTTCCGCTCTGCAGGACGCGGGGCTGAAGGTTCCTGATGATATCGATATGGTGTGTTTCGGTACAAGGAGTGTAAACCCCCTGATCAAACCCGAGCTGTCGTACATAAATCAGCGGACGGACCTCCTTGGGGAGCATTCAGTTCGATTGGTGCTGGAGCATCTGACTGAAGACGGCGCCTACGTCCCGAAGCGTGTGGAGATTCCAACCGACTTCGTGTTCCGGAGAACATGCGTCAACAAGGCAGAGATACAGCGTACCACTTCATAGTTTCGAAAATAACTGCCATACATCTGAGCGGCGATCCCAACTTTACCGTCGACAATTGATCTTGAGGTGATTTTCGATGAAGCAAGTTACTCCACTGGTCGCGGTTAGTGAAAGCGATGAGATGTTCTCAACCCTTTACTCCGCTGTCATTGATATGAGGGGGTACCGGTCCGTCTGCTTCCCGGACAAGAGCGACCTGCTGAAAGCGATGCCGTACCTTAAACCGGATCTGGTTATTACGGATATCGAGGCGGTGGGAATGGACGGAATCGAGTTCCTGAGCCTGGTGAAGGCATCTCCGGAGATGGAACGCGTACCCATTTTGGTCATCAGTTCGGAGTCCAGCTTTTTTGATGCCGCTCTCTCGCTGGGCGCGTGGAGATTCTTGTCGAAACCAGTCGAGGTCGAGACCCTTCTCGAGACAATCGATCAGGCGATCACGAAATCGCCATGGGCCGCGAAGGGAAGAGAATAACATATCGGGGAAGACTTTCAGACACAATTCACCAGTGCTGGAACAGAAAACATGGAGGCTTTATCTCAGTTCTGCGGGAGGCTCTGATCTGTCCGTAGCTTCAGGCGTAAAATCATTGGGGTAAAAACACCAGACTCGTTGCGTGTAATAATAACGGAAGGTATTTTTCGATTATAGCCGGTGTTACTATCCTCTTACGGCCTGGTCCCAAATCACAAAGGAACGGCAGACATGAGTCTTTTGTATACGAGTAGCATAAGAACAATTTTGTTTTCAATCTCCCTCATTCTACTCGCGGCCATGCCCTCGATCGCGGAAAGCGGAAGCTCAGTCTCCAGGTACGATGTGGCCTGGCATTCGAAGGGCACTGACGAGAACAGTTCGATGCCACTCGGCAACGGGGACATCGGGCTGAACGTCTGGACGGAACAGAACGGAGACATCGTAATGCTCGTCGCGAAATCGGACGCCTGGGGAGGAAACGGGGAACTCCTCAAGCTCGGTAGGGTGCGCGTCAGCCTCGACCCCAATCCGTTCGCGGATTCATCTTCATTCACACAGACATTGAAACTCGAAACCGGCGACGTGGAATTGCGCGAGGGCGGGAACGTTCTCCGCATCTGGGTTGACGCGAACAATCCGGCGATCCACCTGGACTTACACACCGAAATACCCGTCAAGATGAAGGCGGAAGCGGAAATATGGCGAACAAAGAAATATCATCTCGATCAGCATGCCGTGTCTCAGGCCGGTTTCTTCGAATGGCAGAGCGACCCTGACGGTTTAACGTTTTATCCCGACACCATATTGCCCGCCACAGACAACAGTGTATCTTGGTGCCACTTCAACGTACACAGCATTTACCCGATGGTTTTTACGAAGGAACACCTGGGAACTCTGCTGTCCAGGTATCCTGACCCGCTGATACATCGTTGCTTCGGAGTCACCATGAAAGGGAGAGGTTTCATAAGTGTGAACAACCATACTCTTCTGTCATCGAAGCCATCACGAGCGGAGCACTTTGTTCTTTACGCCCTCACGGAGCAAACGGCGTCGCCGGGCTCCTGGCGTGCCGACATCGACAGGATGATAGGCGAAGTCGATGCGGTTGGACTGAACGATGCGTGGAATGCACATGTGGATTGGTGGAATCGATTCTGGAACCGCAGCTGGATTAAAGTGACAGGGACACTGCCTGCAGAAGAAGTCTCGCAGGGATATGCAATTCAACGATTCATGACTGCCTGCGCGGGACGCGGCGCGCAGCCCATAAAGTTCAACGGATCTCTGTTTACCGTCGGGCATGATCTGCCGGCTGACTCAAGTTCGACAGAAGCGATCCATGATCCGGATTACAGAAAATGGGGCGCCTGTTACTGGAATCAAAATACGCGGCTCATCTATTGGCCGCTAATCGCTTCGGGTGACTACGATCTGATCAGGCCCTGGTTCAATATGTACGTGAAAGCGCTGCCCCTGGCCGAGGACCGCACTCGCGAATATTTCCATCACGGGGGAGCCGCCTACATTGAGACCATGTATTTCTGGGGACTGCCTAACCTGAATGATTTCGGCTGGAAGAATCCCGGTGACGAATTAGTCAGCCGGTTCATGCGATACCATATTCAGGGAGGGTTGGAAGTCATCGCGCAGATGCTTGACTACTACGAGCATACTGAAGATGTACGGTTCCTTGAACGATCCCTTCTTCCGATGGCAGACGCAGTGGTCACCTTCTACGATGAACACTATGGCCGAGACGCCGACGGAAAGATTCTGATGGAACCGGCGCAGTCAATCGAGACATACCAGGTTACGGCGGTAAACCCGACTCCTGACATCGCGGGGCTGAAGTGCATCCTTCCCCAACTGCTCGCACTGCCCGCAAGGTTGACAAACCATGAGGAGCGTCGGCTGTGGAGAACTGTCCGGAACGAACTGCCTCCTATTCCGATCGGTACCACAGCGAAAGGGAAGATACCCCCTGAGGGGGTGGGGGATCCCGACGGCACTCCCGTGATTTTACCGGCGGAACATTACGGTAAACCGAGGAATGTGGAGAACCCCGAGCTTTACACAGTCTTCCCTTACCGTCTCTACGAGGTCGGCAAACCAGACCTGCGCCTTGCTGTCAATACATTTCGGGCGCGTCTCTTTCCTTTCAAGAAATGCTGGGGA
>JBJKQU010000261.1:0-5740 GCA_046705025.1 Candidatus Kryptoniota bacterium
ATTTCCGCCCACATAGTCAAGGCTCTTCTCGACGAACGAGACGGATTTCTCACCCATCTTCGGAACTGCCTTCCTCTCATCAGCCGTCAGGTTGACAAGGAACGGGAGAAGCCCCCAGGCTTCCATCAATTTTGCCAGGATGGCATCACGATCCTCGTCCGATAGTACGACTGAAATGTTTCCGTACGGCATTTCGGACCTCTCGCTTTGGTTGACAAATCAGTGAATTAACCCGTGTGTGGCTGCACAGCAGTAACCACCACCTTTCTCGCGGCGCTTAGCCTGCCCTTATTCTGTTTGCATTCATAGCAAACACCTCCTCTTTAGTTGAATGATGTACTGCAGGAAGAGGCTCGCAACGATCCGGTGCGAGACGCGTAATGTGCTAAGCTGAGTTTGAAATTAGATGTGTGCTTTGATCGTTGGTCCCCGCAGTTGCCGGGGCGCCCGTGGATCACTTCCGTTGTGCTACGTGAGTTCGCCCGGTCTTGAGCCATGTTTCGCCCGGGCGTTGGTTAAATATAGACCGTGCCACGAAGCTTGTCAAGAACAAAATTAGGGGAGGCAACACGCACGGGCGGCGCTGAACGACCATGTCCTCGATGTTCCGCAGTACCGCGTCCCTTCATGATTTGCCCGCAACGCGGATAGGAAATTCTCGCGGCTACTCAAGTGCACAGAATGCTTGAGTCGAATCCTCAAAACCAATTGCCCGCCATCTCTCTACTTCAACCAAAGAAAGCTTATATTAAGCGTCAGAGGCCCAGTCGCTATGGCCGCCCGGTATTGGTGTCAGCGTCAGGGTGCACAGCGGCATGCTGAGAAACTTAAGTACGAAATAAAGATCGAGAGGAAGAACATGCCAAGTATGTTGCGAGTAATCAAACAGTTGTCCGGCCGGAGCCGCGGTCAATTCGTTGCTATAACTACCGTGTCGCTTCTGGCAATGTGCATTTCGATGGCGCAGGCAAGCGAGTTCCAGCAGCGCCGGTTTACGCTTTCGAACGGAGTGGTGACGATGTCCGTCGCCGTCGATTCGGGGAAGCTTGCGGCTGAGAAGCTGACGATGACCCGGAGCTGGGCGCAAGAGCACGGCGGTCAACCGATCACCGTCGAGAGCAACGGAGACTACGCCATTAACATCTTCTGGACCGGCTGGAGTGCGCCGGGACGGGTAAACAACGCGAATAACAATGTGTTCTTCACGGAAAAAGACTTCCGGCTTGTCGGAAGCGAAAGGGTTAATCGCGCCGGCGGCGGAAGTGAGCTCGACCTGTATTTCCAGGGTATCGGGTTGCCGTTCCAGCTTGAAGTCAGCTACAGACTCGACTCTGCAGCGTTCTATATTCACAGGCGGATCTCGATCAGAGACACCGTCTCAAAGCTCCACTTCTTGAGGAGAATTTGGGCGCTCAAGACCGCTTTGAAGGGGCGTTTCAAAGTGGTGAAGAACGGCGGCTTTGGGCAGCCCATTGCCCTGGCCGACGAACGGGGCGGAAGCGGCTTCTGGGGACTCGAGTATCCGGCGGGACAGGACAGAATTTCGAGCAACGGAGGAAGTATCCGGGTCGAATGCGGCGAAGTCTTCGGCGAGAGGATCGGCCGCACGTGGATAAGGAGCCACTGGTCCGTGGAGGGTCTTGCCCCGAACAAGTATGTGAAGCTGTGGTTCATGAAATACGTGAAAAGGATTCGTGTGGCTCCCGCAGAACCGTACACGCTGTACAATACATGGTACGACCTTCGCTCGCCTCGCTTCAAGGGGCTCGGCAAAGACCACATTATGAACCAGACCAACATCATCAAGATAATTGACCTGCTGCGGAAGAATATGATCGAAAAGCACGGGATCAGATTGAACGCGTTCGTACTTGACGATGGATGGGACAAATACCAGAGCGACTGGAAGCTGAGAAAAAGCACTTTCCCGAACGGCCTCAAGCCGATAGTCGATGATCTCAAGAAGACCAATACTGTCCTCGGGCTCTGGCTCGGCCCGATCGGCGGCTATTCGTTTAGCAACCTCAGGGTCGATTGGATGAAAGCGCACGGCTATGAGACGGTCGGCAACGAACTCTGTCTCGGCGGGAAAAACTACAGCCAGTTGTTCAAGAGAAGAGTCGTGGACTTTGCGAAGGACGACGGCGTAGGTTACTACAAGTGGGACGGCATCCAGTTCTCATGCAGCCAGCCGGATCACGGTCATCCCGTCGGCATCTATTCAAGGGATGCTATTCTGGACACATTGATAAACATCTCCCGCGCAGTACGAAAGGCCAATCCCAAGGCCTACCTCAACATCACCTCAGGCACCTGGCTCAGCCCCTGGTGGGTGAAATATGCGAACCAGATATGGATGCAGGGGGGAGACTTCGGCTACGCAGACGTGCCGTCGATAAGCCCGCGCGACGCGGCGATGACTTACCGTGACCTCACCCTATATAATGATTTCAAAACCTACGATATGTGGTTCCCGATAGCGAACCTGATGACGCACGGGATCATAAAGGGGAGTCTGGAACAGCTTGGAGGGAAGAACGAGCCGCTCGACCGTTTCACCAATGAGGCGGTCCTTTATTTTGCGAGGGGGGTATCCATGTGGGAACTCTACGTTTCTCCAGGAATTCTGACAAGCGGCGAGTGGAACGCGATATCAAGATCGATCCTCTGGGCGAGGAACCGGTTCCCCATCCTGTCGAACACGGAGATGATCGGAGGAAATCCCGGCAAGCGCCAAGCCTACGGTTATGTCCATTTCAAGGGTAATGAAGGAATTGTGGCGGCAAGGAATCCGTGGATAAAACCGTCGGCACTGAAAGTTGATCTGACCCCGAGTCTCGGTTTCTCATCCTCGGCAAAGTCTCTGGTTGTCGAGCGCGTGTATCCCGATCGGTGGATTTCGCCGCGGCTCTATTCCACAGGTGAGAGCTTCAGGATTCCGCTGGACGGTTACGAGACTGCGGTTTACGAGATATTCCCGTTGGACAGCGCCCGTCATCCGTTGGTTGCCGGCGTGCACTTCGAGAGATCGAGTCAGGAAAACAATAACTATACGGTCGATTTCTACGACGCCGGGAGGGATGTGAGACTCTTGAATCCGAAGATCGTGGAGTCGGGGTCAAACCTGTCCGCACTGCACAGCACACTTTCCAGCTTGAAATCTTCGGTCAGGCCTGTATCGATCATCGGCAGAGTGAGAACGATTAAAGGTGAGAATCCGCGTTTTGAATTTGTATTGAACATAAACAGGTCTGTAAAAAAGTCGTCTCTGGACCTTCTCCTGGAGCCGTCAGAAGGGTCAGCCAAAAATCCGCTTCCCCGGGTGGGAATAGAGGTGGATGGGAAATCCGAATCGGTGACCCAGCTGCAGTCTGATTCCAAATCTAAATGGTATTCCATCGGGATTGAACCCGGAAGGCACACGGTAAGCGTCAGATTCACGAAAGGCTCCGCCGGCTCCGGCTGGATGGGTGAGGCCTCGATCTGGGTGTTATGCAGGCAACTGCAACGGAGCAAATCGCTGACGTTCCACTTGAAGAGTGCGGCCGGGGAGCGGCCTATGCCCCCGAGAGAACTGCCGCCGAATGAAACCGTAACGAACGTGAACATACTGGAGCATAATGTCGTCCTGACTTCGGGCAATTAATCCTCCCTCCGCTGAAGGGAGATTGATATTGAGGAAGGAATATATTGATCTTCCCGGTTCGTGTTGCAGTCCCGCTGCGATTCATCGCAGCGGGACTGTTTCTCTGATGCAAAACCGGCTCCTGGAGGTTCACCCCGCGGCAGTTGATGCCCGGCCGACAACATTCCTTCTGTCAGAAGTAAGCCGCGAGCGTTAGGCCGACGGTCTGGAATCCGACCTTGAATTCACTATTGTTAGGCGAGCCGGTCTTCGAGCCGCTGGTACTCGACAGGCCGAACTGATACTCGGCGCTCAAGCTCAGATTCTGGTTGAAGAAGTATTCGATTCCGCCGATCCCGCCCAGTCCGAAACTTGTCGAGCTAATCTTGGTACCGCCGGGATTGACAGTTTCGGCACTGGTCAAGAACGAGAAGACTCCTCCGAGATAAGGACTGATGCGTGAAGCCAACGGGAGGTGGTACTCTAACCCTCCCCCGATTCCTAAAGAGAGCAAGTCGTCGGTGAATTGCGGCGAGCTGTTTGTCGTTCTGTTATCCAAACCAAACAGGAGCATTGCGCGAACGGCAAGGCCGTCCGATATGAAATATTTGCCGCCGATTCCTCCCTGGTATGCATTCAGGCTCAACGTGCTTAATCCGGTGAAGTTGAATAATACGGCCTTGTCGCCTTGTTTCGCAACGTTCAGCGACTGAGCTTGCACGCTTGGGGCCGCCGCCAGTAGTATTGTCGATAAGATTGCCGCTATTTCGCGTCTCATCGTGATCTCCTCCTATTTTCAGGTTTCATGAATCATTCGGTAACTTGGTCATGTTCGGTTAAGAAAGGAATCGTGCTCGTGCAGAATTCTATCGGCATGATGAGCCGAGTAATGGCTATGCCCGGTGACTGCAGAAGAAAATGTGAGTCAGCCCTTGCGGCAGTTGATGACCCGGCGTGATTTTCGTGTGCTCGCTTGCTCATGGACACTCAGATTGTTCTCGATAAATGCCAGCATCAAAACCTGGGAGTCCTGAAAGTTTCTTGCTATGTGGTCCCTATCAACTTCTATCCTCCTTAGGATAAGCAACCCTCGGACAATCTGCAAGTGACCTGCCGATCAAAACTCGGTCAGCGACCAGGGTGTGTACTATGTATACAAGTCGGGCGCCCGCGGCCTGAGGAATTCGCCATAGGATTGTAACTTGGCATTTACTCTGTGTAAATTGAGGAGTCAGTGATTTTCTGAACCGCCAAAAAGGGAGCAAGACTATGGAAGGGAACAAGCAAATCGTCGACATCCTCAACCTCCGTCTCGCGGAAGAACTCACCGCCATTAACAAGTATATCGTTCATGCCGAGATGTGCGCGAACTGGGGATACGCTAAGCTTCACGAGGCTATCGAGAAAAGGGCCATCCACGAAATGAAGCACGCCGAGAAGATCATCGAGCGTATCCTCTACCTGGAGGGAAGGCCGAACGTCGGAAATCTTAATCCGATCAACATCGGCAAGGATGTTGAGGCGCAATTTAAGTCCGATTACGAGTCGGAAAGATCTGCAGTTAATGCCTACAACGACAGCATACACGCCTGTGTAGAAGCTGGAGACAACGGCACTCGCGAGCTTTTCAAGTCCAACCTGTTGGATGAAGAAGGCGACGTCGATTGGCTGGAGGCGCAGATGGATCAGATTAAGCAGATGGGCTTGCAGAACTACCTGTCACAGCAGATCTGAGCCGGGAAAATCTGCGGCGTGATCCTGGACCTTAGTGCGACTTAGTTCGTGAGTCAGATAATGATTATATGAATGGCGTTCGCCCGCCCTTCGCAATTAATGGTTTGAAAGCCGGGTCGTGGGGTGAAACGACGAGAGGCACGAAGGAACCGGGAGCAGCAGTTTAATATCGAGAACCTTCAGCTCGCGGTTGGAGCAGCCGGCCTAATCTGTAGATCTCCGGCAAGGGTATGACATGCAATGTATATGGGGTGCTGGGTAGTGGCTCAATTTAAAAACATTCAACGCAGAGGACGCAAAGGAGGCGCAAAGCACGCAGAACAACTATATTCTTTCGCGGTCTCTGCGATTATTTGTCTTTGCGAACTTTGCGTTAAATCA
>JBJKQU010000262.1:0-41632 GCA_046705025.1 Candidatus Kryptoniota bacterium
TGTTTGAACTTGCAAGTGCCGGCACACTTTCCCTCAGCGGCATATCCGAGATTTCGCCGGATTTTCAGAAGAAGCTCCTGTCGGTTCTTGAAAATAAGAGTTTCGATCCGGTCGGCGGAAGGAAATCCGTACCGCTCAGGGCAAGAGTCATTTGTACTTCCAAGAAGGATCTGGGCCAATTGGTCCTGAATAAGAAATTCAGCAAGGAACTGTTCCACCTGATAGCAGACAGTTCCATTATCGTTCCTCCACTTCGGGATCGGGTCGAAGATATCCCGGAGCTCGTCATGCACTTCCTGAGGAAACTAAACAGGGAACTCAGCAAGCAGGTGAGGCAGGTCCCTGAAGAAAGCATGCAAATGCTCAGAGCCCGGGAATGGCCATTGAACATAAGAGAACTGGAGTTCATACTCCTGCGGGCAGTAGCCTCAGCAGAAGGCGTCGAGCTCAGTCCGGAACATTTGTCCCGAAGTTTTAAGGATACCCTGAACGAGCCGTTCGGCCATCCGCAATTAGCAGCCAATGCGGCCGAGAAAGATCGCATTAAGTTGATTCTTGATAGTACTAACTGGGACAAGAAAAAGGCGGCCAGGCTGCTGAGAATATCGACGCAAACCTTATATAACAAGATCAAAACATACAATATCATACCAGAGTAGAAACTCTCCGTAATTTTCCCTCCTTACATTTTCAATTCAAACCACCCCGCCTGAAAATTCTTCCAACCAGTAGCGTGATATTTGCGCACCCGACCCCTTTGCTCTCAGACCAGGAACCGCGAAACCATCAGCGCTGGCCACACTCTGCTGGCCTTTAAGGTGTTGCCCGGCTTCAAGAAGGGCGCATACTTGTACGTCCATGGCATGCTGCTAACATCAAAATAGACAGAGGAATGGTCCTTAGCGGATCATTTCGTCATAGCTCCTGCTCAGTCAGAGATTGCGACGGGGCTCCCAGGCCTTTTGTTTCGCCACAGATTGGACATATCTGAGTCGACGGCGATCCCGGAATTAAATCAATTTCGGTCTTTCGTTGACTTTTCCGATCGGCTGAATGTGGATCACTAGGTTGTCGGATTGGGCGCAGCACTTCACCGTCAGTGGTCCGAAATCCTCTTCGACCCGCCTGCATAGACTCACGAACGATTCTTCCGTTGGGATGAAATACTCGAGCCGTAGCGATTTCCGTTGCTGATCACCGAGAAGCTCCATCATGACAGAGACCGGCCGGCCCGAGGAGCAATAATATCGGCCAATTTCGAATACCATCAAAGAAATAGCCAACGTGACGTTTGTGATCCCCTCCATGGCGGTCTGGTCTCTGCTGTTGTCAGTGGAAAAAAACTTGCTCGGGTTCGCCGACTGCCGCAATTCAACGGCCAATTCGTTTCCGGATATTCCTTCGACCTGCTTTTCGATTGACATTTTCTATTCACTCCTTCCGGTCGCGGCAACGAGAGGTGTCTCAATCGCCCGACGAGCTGTTTGTCTCCAAAGTGCAATTGCATTATTCATAACTCGTATTCATGGTCTCTCACGCACCTCGGGATGTTGACCCAGGGCGTATCGCGTATTCGTTCGTGATAGTTCCCACATCAGATGAAGTAGAACCGGATGATGAGGAATTCGTATGGATAAATGATGTTGCTGAACACATGATTTTCGACTCATCAGAAGTAAACTGCGAGCGTAAGTCCCGCCGTTTGAAATCCGAGTTGCAAACTGTTACCTGCTGCTGATCCGTTCGCAGTGTCGTTTGTGGAAGTGAAGCCGAACTGGTATTCACCGCTGAGGCTCAGATTGTTATTAAAGAAATATTCAACCCCTCCGATCGCGCCAAGACCGAAGGCCGTGGTGCCGGTCTTGATCCCGCCGGGGTCTCTCGTGAGTGCGCTGGTTTGAAATGACACAACACCCCCCACATAAGGGCTGATCATCGAAGCCAGGGGGAGGTGATATTCCAACCCGCCCTGAAGGCCGAAGGCCAGAGAATTGCTGGACACCTGCGGGGTTGAATTTGTCGTGCTGTTATTGATTGCGAAGAGAAGCATTCCTCGTACTGCCAGGCCATCCGAGATGAAGTATTTACCTCCTATCCCTCCGTTGTATTCGTTGAGACCGAGGTTGCTCAGACCGGAAAAGTTGAAAAGGACCGCCTTGTTCCCCTGTTGTGCGACGTTGAGCGATTGCGCGCTGGCACCAAGGGATGTTGCGAACGTTGTTATGAGCATAACAATCAAGCTTTTGCGTATCATGTTCTTTCCTCTCGTTAAGTTCGAATTTGGAGCGCCATCATTCTCGGCTGAACTTCTCACCTTCGGATATTCACCAGATGTTCTTTTCATCAGCTCCTCGGGACAACCATGCTGTCAGGGTCAAAGCCATGGCTTTCTAAACCTCGCAACAAGTGAGTCCGCAGGTAAAGTGGTCATACACCTTGCCTGGGACAAGGAAACCTGTCGTGACTTACGTCGAGGAAAAACGCCGGAAATACAGGGCCCGAGGATGCGCCTCGTCAGCAATCTGATCCTCCGCGATGATAGCCGCTCTTGAATCGTGTCGTCCCTGTTCTTCTGCATACACATTAAGCCCCACCTACCTCACAGACAATACACAACTGCAAGTAAATCGACCCGGGCTGATGTAAGTACGCTGTGCTGCACTGTCTTGATGAGTCCGTGTGTGGTTCGGCAAAAGGATAAAGGCAAGAGGCGGGCGGGTGCTTCAACCTGTTTCGTTCGTGCAGTGTTCACAGTGCAAACCGTTGGCAAGGCGCTCTGGTTCGTCGGTGCGTACGCGGCAGGGATGTGTAACATATACACAATCTTTGAGGATTAATGGAAAACGTGACCTGTGTTTAATGTGCAGCCTTGCAAGTGTTCCATCATAATTTTACACCGGGAACCGCATTCGCCTGATGTTCGGTTAATATTCTAGCAGTCCCGCATACTCGGTTTAAAGGGAATTTGCCTTGGTGGTCGGCAACTCTGAAGCAGCGTGTGATATGTCAGAATAGTGAGGGATTATGGCTGAATATTTAACGACGATAAGAAAGAACGGCCCTGCATATGGAGATGAGGAAGAAGAATTTTTCTCGGCTTACCGGTGGTGTATCAACCCTTTCCTGACGCTGCACGAGCTGTGGAACAGGTTGGAGCAGGAAATCGGTCGCCTGGGTACAACAACAGCATTGTGGCAGGAGCGGGAGGTTCGGCTGAACATCTACCTCTTTGCCTGCGCCATCTCATGCACCGTCGACGATTACTTTTCGCGCCGGCTGTATATCAAACCGCTCGCGGACAGGGTCGGGAAATTGAAACCTCTTGTTTGGGTTGCCGAAGATCTCATCAACTTAGCACTCAACTCCGGAAGGAACCGGCACGCACGACATCTTTCCCACTGGCGTAGTGACATGAACTCTATGATCGAGGATGCATGCCGGCTGCTACTCTCGAGTGGAGCCGGTTTCGCGCCGTCGAAGGCCGATCTACTCGTCCGGGTTAGACGGTTGAGCTCTCGCGCTGACGGCCCGGAGATGTCTCAGGCCAGGATGCGGCTGAATGAGGGCTTTCGGTGTCAGGATCTAACCCCATGGGATATTGTGACGCTGGCGTCGAAGTTCAGAGCTAGGCGTCCGGACAAGAATTCGTTAATGTTGATTCTGGGGGCTCGAACAGCCGGAAGTTACTTCGCCCCGTTGATAAAAGTTTACCTTGAAATGGAAGGCTATACTGACGTGCACTGGGCGACCGTAAGACCCAAATACGGGGCTCACGGACCCGAAAGAAAGAAGCTGAAAGACCTGCTGAGGCGCTCACCGACAGTGATTCTTACAGACGACTATTCGAACACGGGGCACACGTTCAAAATGCTCGAAGATGTCGCGCTCGAGCTGCATGCAGATCCCGATAAAATGGTTGTTCTTGCACCTGTCCACCCGGTCCGGGAAGCGCACGGTCGCGAGGATTTAGAGAGGAAGATGTCGGCAGACGGGAAGATCACGGTAATAAGCATTGTCCAGGACGACCTGCATTTGAAAAGGGCAATGGAGCCGAAATCGGTCGAAAAGATCTTGTCAGAGATTGTCGGGTCGGGGGAACGCGTGGAAGTGAACGTGATGGCAAGTGCATGGACAGAAGAGACGAACAGGGAACTGTCGTCGCATTATTCCGACAGCTTCCAGGTGCGGCTGAAGCGCGTGCATGAAGTTTCGATCAGTCAGACTGAGGGTGGTGAGGTCAGGAAAAAGATAATAGCGAAGAGTGTCGGCGTTGGCTGGCTGGGGTACCATGCGTATTTCGCGGCAAAGGCGCTGCGGGAATTTGTCCCTCATGGGCTCGCTCTACGCGAGGGAATACTGTTCATGGAATGGGTCGAAGGCCGGCCCGTTCGGGACGACGAACCATCCGACGACACCATATCGCATATGGCGAATTACATTGCGAATCGGGCGACCAAGCTAAGCCTGGGGGAAGATCAACGAACTTCGCCGCCATACCTGAGCTGGGGGTGGCTAGAAATTCTGGGCATATTTCGACGGGTATATAACGCCGTATTCGGGTATTTGAAGCATGTTTCGTTGCTGCATCGTCTGAAGCGGGCACTTCCGAATCGCCCGGCATTGGTGGACGGTCGAATGGGGCCCGGAGAATGGCTGAAGAACGAAGACGGCATTTTCAAGACCGACTTCGAGGGCCACTGTTTCGGTGCCCCTGAACTCGACGTTGTGGACCCCGCGTACGATATTGCAGTGTCGGCATTCGAATTCCGCCTTGATGCGGCGAAGGAGGATCGCCTCGCGACGCAGTATTCGCGAGTAAGCGGTGATGACCATGACATAGTGGAGAGAGTTTTTGTGTACAAGCTCCTTTACGCAACAGCAGAGGCAGAACGCTCGCTGCACAGGTTAATGGCCGGCATGTCCGGCGGGGAGCCAACTGAGCTGAACCAGCGCGTGCAATGGAGCTGGGATTTCAGAGTGTACTCCATGAATCGGTTCTGTTCACAGTTGCTCTCGCGAGAATCCTCCGACGCTAACGGTCAACCTACTCAGGCACCGAAACACGGTATTTTCTTTATGGACCTCGATGGAGTATTCGATTCAGAGATACTCGGATTTCCACACACCACAGTGCATGGACTTGAGGCGATAGCACTGTTGCGCGCTTCAGGGTACACGGTTATTCCGAACACCGGCCGCAGCGCGGCCCATGTGAACAACTATTGCACCAACTACGGATTTCGCGCTGGCATCGCAGAGTACGGGAGTGTGATTGTCGACGCCTCCACCGGGCGGGAGATCTCGCTGGTTGAGAATGAAGATTTGAAGGAACTTGAAGAATGCAGGAAAACACTTGTCGGGATGGATGGCATTTTCGTCGATCCGGGGTACAGATACTCGCTGAGATCTTACCGTTACAAAGAGAATCGGACGGCCGGATTGAGTCTTCAGGAGGCAGAACGGATTCTGAATGAACATGGGTTGAGCAGGCTTAAAGTCATTGCCAGAGGGGCCGATACTTATTTCATTGTGAGGACTGTGGACAAGAGGAGTGCCGCCATAAAGCTGACGGAACTTCTGGATATAGACACAGGGGTCGTCGCTGCGATCGGCGATTCTGATGAGGATGTTCCCCTGCTGGGATGGGCGACTCATGTTTTCGCACCCGCCAATTGTTCGCGGGGAATTCTCGCGCTTGCGAAAGCAGGGAAGTGCAGGGTCTCTACTAAAAAAAGACAAAGCGGACTTCTGGATGCAGTGCTCCGCCTCACCGCTTCCGGCAGGAGCGAGAGCGAACTATTCCGTTCTTTCCCGCCCGAATCACTTCAAAGATTAATAATGGACTTGCTCACAGTTGCCGATTATCCCCTATCAAGAAGAATACTCGCTGCAATAAAACCGAGCCGTCTTCTGTAACGGATCTCCGGACAGATGCCTTCCTTATCATCCTCCACTGACATTCCGCGTCTATAGCAGGTCTGTTGTTCAGCTCGTTTCGCAGATTTGTTTGTTGTCTTTCTTTACCCCTCTGCCTTCACCACAATCTGTTAAAATGGGCAGAATCCGAGAAACACTGAATTACTTCGTCGCTCTGCCCGAATTTACCCGAGACCTCACGGTCATTATATTTCAATCCGTACCGACATTCTGCCCGGCGTAAGGGTCAAATCGTCGGTCAAAGCAGTTTGGCTCGCACACCCAATTATCTGCTCGGCTCGATGCGAGTTCCAGAAGGCGTTGCACCGTCCTGTTTTCAATTTTTTGTTGTGGCATGTTGTTCCCTTTCTGTCCTGAGCCAGGTCTTATCATCTCCGTTGGCGAGGGCCTTAAGGTATAGTTTCAATTTCCACATGGCGTATTTAGGCGTATTGATCAACACCAGATATGAATTCATATCAGCCCTGGACACCTTCAATCCGCCGAGCACATGCAGTATCTCCAGCATGAGAGCAGCGAGATATCCCATTGTGATGTACCAGACAACGACCGCGCCGGACAGAGCGGCCGCGAGGAAGTTCACCGCGAGGAGCCCTGTCGTGAACGCAAAGAGGTTCACAAAAGCGGGTGTGATTAGTTCCATCAGCATGTCCAGAATCACCACAGATCTTTTCCTGAAAGCGGTCGAAATCAGTGGCCAGGTATATTTCCTTATGATTGGGAATCTGGCGATCTCCCACCTTCTTCTCTGGGATTCCGCCAGGCGGGAGTCGGACGGCATTATCGCATGCACGAACGCTTCAGGAGCAAAGTCGACGTTCACGCCATTCAGGACAAGGAGGAGGGCATGTTCCAGATCTTCAACTCTAGAGTAGGATGTCCACGGCAGTTTCGAGAGTAGATTTGCGGAAAAACACATGCCGTTACCGTTCAAGCACATGCTGAGGCCCATTTTCTTTTTACCCAGCGGCCTGACGTAGTTGTGAAGGAGAAATCCGATTCGCGTCATCTCAGGACTCCACACACCGGGCTGGGGTGTGACGAGTGTGCTGCATTGGATGCATTCCGCGCCGCTTTCAAGATAGTCGTTCATAACGGAAAGCAGGTTGGCAGAAGATACCGTGTCGGCGTCAATAATGACGAACGCATCGTAGGTCTTTCCCTCGCTTTCGAGTGTGTCAAGGCACCATCGCAGCGCCTGTCCTTTACCTTTATTGATTTTATCCGATCTTTCCATCACGATCGTGTTGTGCAGTCCGGCAATTTCTGCAGTTTTGTCTGTGCAGTTGTCAGCGATTACAACCACATCGTAATGGTCGCGCGGATATTCCAAAGCGGCGAGACTGTTGAGGGTATCCTCTATTACCGCTTGCTCATTATGTGACGGTACGAGGACGGCGAACCTCCGGACCGGTTTGGACCACACCAGATTCCTTCTGGTCCTTTTCAGCGAAGCGGCGAAAGTCAGGAATGCCAGATAGGATGCGAAGAAAATTGTTGGCAGGACCAGAAGGATGTCTAAAAATATGGGAATTGATTTCATGTTTTCACCTGAATTAGAAATGTTTCCTGACCTCGTTTGCCGGGCAGGTTTTGCACCGGCTGCTTTGGCGCAGGATGGTTCAGTTTTGCGACCAGGGCTTCTTTAAATGGAGCGCGAAATCGGCAAAGACCCATGTCGCTATGCTCGGACGGGTAAAGGTAAATCTGATATTGTACGGGATACCCGGGTGCCCGTAAGCGATGTAGATCCTGTATGGACATTGAAGCTTGGAGGCCAGGGGGATGCCGTTAAGCGGCAGACTGAAAAACTGTTCAAGCTCGCAATTTGTATTCCCATACTTGAGCCGTGTCAAAGTCATCTTTGCCAATGACACGTCATGAGTTGCGACGCCGACGCTGGCCCGGCCTCCCAGGAACTTGTCGGCAATATCCAGATAATTTTGCCGGCAATCCAAGCCGCGTGAATTGGAGTCCTCCCATTGTCCCTTTACGATGCGAACCGGTATCCCCATCTCGGCAACTCTTTCAGCGTCTCTCAGGCTCCGAGTCCACCGCGAAGCAAGCGTGTAACCGACCGGATGTGATAAAATGGCTGCGCTTTCTGCGAAGTCGAGGGCCGTATCCGCCGTCTCCGGACCGAGAGAATCGATATGAATACGCACACCACTAACGCCGGCCAGAGTGGTTAGGTCTCGGAACAGCTCCAGGTCATATCCTATAGCTTCCAGTTTAATGGAAACATAGGACCCGGGGCTTTCGTGGCTTATAGCATCTAAAGCCGCGGCATATCGAGTGAACATGCTGTGCCAGTTGTCTTGTGGTCCTGACCAGGGTGAAACTACGCTTCGGTAGTCCTGTGATTCAGCCCAACGGCAAATCCGGAGGGCGTCGTCGAGCTCACGTCCGGCTACATGCCTTGAGGCCAGCACGGTTGTAACGTAGTCTCTCATTTTCCTTAACATATTTTCTTCTCCTTTTGCGGCGCTTTGCAATCATGGTCGTGATCCTTTTTGCACAATTAATGGCGACGTCGGAAAGTAGATCCGGCACCGCAGCGATAGTCCGCGGATAAATTCTGTAAGTGACCACAGTGTGAGCTTCGTTTGTCCAGATGTGGAGCCATGGCTCGTCGCTTCCCAGCAACTCGCAAGCATCCAGCCCGGACTCGAAGCAGAACTTGACCACTTCGTTCATCAAAAGAATTCCCGGCGAGCACCACGACCATGCTTCATCGTGCCCTATTTTGAAGATCCACAGCCGGTTTGACCTTAAATCTGTGAGCTGTCCCGCGATTGTTTTCCCGCCGACCTTTAGGAGGAAAATCCTGAGTCTTCCTCCTGCTGCTTCGAGACGCGAATATTCCCTGAAGAATGTGCCCAGTTCTGAATACGACTTCATTGCTGTGCCGGTTCTTCCTTTCCAGCTCGACGCCTCCACACTGAAGAACTCCGTCAGGAGGGCGTCCACGTTCTCCGGAGAGGGAGTTTTGACCTCGAACTCCAGTTTTCCTTCAGACTCCGCGAGCCGTCGAAGTCGGCGGAAACTCGATCGTCGGCTCGAGGAAATTTTTCTCTCGTAATCCTCGAATTTCCCATTTGTCGAAATCCACGGCAGCTTCTCTTCTCTGGCGAGAAACCTGATCCCACTGGAACGAAGGAGGCTTTCTAGAGTCCTTGTCTCGGGGGATCCGAATCTAAACCCCTTGAGATATGTCGTCGATTTCATGTCGACTACGGCTCTCCAGAGGTCGTCAATCGAGCGCCCGTCGGTGAATAAAACTCCTCCGGGCTCGCCGGTAGCGAAGCTTCCCAGTATCTCCAGTCGTTTTACGAGACCTCCTTTTAATGCGAGAGGTGCGATCGCCTTGATTTCTCCGTCCCTTCGTATAAGGATGATTTCAGGTTGCACCTGAGAAGGGAACGAAGCAGCGAGCGATGCAAACCAATTGTGCGTGAGCAGAGGATTGCCGAACAGAAGCTCGAGGCTTATCCATTCTCTTCTGATCTGCATCAGCCCTTCGATGCTGTCGACATATTCGGCCACATCATCGAATCGACTTGAAAGATTGTCCTGCCAACTCGAGTCTCGCCTGGCTGCCACGTCGTGTTCCAAAAATGCATTAACAGGGGTGGTCATATACCTCCATTTTGCCTTCGGTCGATAACCGCGCAGATGTTCCACCATCAGGCCTTTTTTCTGTTGTTCCTATGTTGCTTTGAAAATCACTGTTTCTCATGGATCAATTCTTCGGCCTTGGTCAGGGCCTTCTGATGTTCCATCGCTCCTTATCTAAGACTTGCGAGAGGGACGCGGAGACATCGGTCGTTTCGGAATTTCCCGCGCTTCGACTTTCTTGAGCGACTCCGATGCCATGCCGGATGTCGACACAAATGGGGCTGAGCGTTTTGACATAAGACGTTTTGTAAAGTACCTAGCGTAGCCGGCGACGCCTCTAATCGCCCCTTTTTCCCTGAGAAGTATACCGGCTATGGTCTTTTCACAGTTCATCCGCGAAGTAATCCGGTTGAACAACATGAATGTACGGAATAAAAAAAGCCGGCCGCTCTCCGCGGATACCTCCTCACGGAACATGGTAACGCGCCAATTCCGGTTTGCATCGGACGTCAGAGTGAGCTTGTAGCTCTCCGTTCCTCGTCCTAGGTCCACGGTGCTCAAACCTGAACCGATGGAGTCGATGATACTGAGGAACACAAGGGCGGAACCCGCGCCCGAATTCCCAGTCGCACCAGTATCATGATCGAAGCCACTCGTATAAGTGTACATTGTATTGTTGAACCGAAAACCAAGGTTGACTGCGATGGCTTTTCCTTCGTGCCTGAGAATCTTCAACCAGAGTTCTCCTTTTTCCCTTAGCGCCTTCGCGACGCCGGCAATCATGAGGCCGAACCGTGGGTCACTGAAAAGGCCGGGGTAACCGGTTGCATTCCAGCGCTTCTGGTGAAGCTGAGACAAAACCTGTATTGCACCGTCGATATTGCCCGCCTTTGCAGCATCCTCAAGGATGTAGTCGGGGTTTTCCAGGAATCCTCTTTGGACGTAGCGGAGATTGCGTCTGAGGCTGCGCCGCTTGGACGAAAGAAATTCATCGGTGGTTCCAGTAAGATGAATAATCGGACAGAGGTCCTCTGTTTCTTTGAGCACGGTCAGCCCTCTTCCTTTGCAGAGGGGGAGGACATGCCTGTAAATCACGCTGGATTCCGGGATATTCTGGAGTTCGATGTCGTCCCAGAGATGATTCCCGCTTTCCAGAAAAGTGACCAGTGCTTCGGCCGTCGCTTCTTCAAATCCTCTTGCAGAAATGATGTCGAGATAGTCCAACGGTCCTTGTCTCTCCAGCGAGAGCAACGCTGAACGGGGAGAACCAAGACCGGACCCCAGCAGAAGGAGTTTCCTGTGAATATTGAAATGGAACATCGAGTAACTTTGAATGAAAAACGGAGCAATGCCGACGACCACGTCGCCGCTTCTGAAAACGATGATGTAGAGCTGATGCTCCGAGGTCGAGCCGTAATATTTCCACCAGGTATGTTGCCACTCGAAAGTCTGGAATATCGTCGCCTGGCTTTTCGATAAAAGCTTCTCCCATTCCTTCTCCAGCGCTGCAAATGACACCGTATCTCCCACTATTTCGATTGACAGTTGAGTTACTTTGCGACCCCGATCGACCGGTTGTGCAAACGGTACGCTCATTTTCCAGTAACTCTCAGACAAATACTCCGATTTCGATTTTCGCTCAAATTTTCCCGACGTTGTTGAAGGAAAAGGTGCGGGGGTCCGATCGGCATTGCCGGTTCGAGTAGGGTCCCCGGTGGGCAGCTGGATACCGCTATTCATTGGAGTCGGCCTCTAGTTTGTGGACGTCCTGGTCGCTCATGTTTCCGCGGGCGGCAACTTTGACTCGATTTCCCCGCAGCCTCTGTCCTGTCTCCCATCTTACCCATTCGTAATACTCGTAAGGGGTCAGTATTTTAAGGGCAAAGTCAAGGGAATTTGTTTTTCTAGTTATTGGAATCCGGCGGATATTGAACTTGTCCTGTGCGAATTTCGGTGGACCGGAGTAGACGCCGCAGCCGTAGTCGTATCCCGCTTCCCGCACGAATCTTTCCGTCGAATCGTTTGCCGCGCCGAAGGGATACGCAAACGAGACTACCGCGGCGCCCAGCAGATCTTCCAGCATTCCCTTGGAACGCGCAATTTCATCCCATGCTTTCCGGTCCGAGACTGAGGTCAGATCGGAGTGTGTCATGGAATGGGAACCGATTTCAAATCCGGCTTTCCGGATTTCCATGATCTGTCTTTGGTCCATAAGGCCGGCCCCTTCGAAACCGGACTGAACATCCCATGTGTTCGTCTTTATCGAGCGATCTCCCAGTACGAAGGCCGTTGCCCGCGCGCCGAATTCCTTCATGACCGGCAGCGCGTTCAGAAATACCTCATCATACCCGTCATCGAAAGTCATAATGACCGGTTTCCGGGGCAGATTGAGTTTCCCACGCTGAAAGAGTTCATAGTCTTCGAAGTTGATACACGTGTAACCCCACTTGCTCAGCAGCGACAGATGCTTGCGCAGTTGCGAAACAGTCACGTTCCAGGAGTACAGATCGAGATGTTTATCGTCGCTGACTACGCGATGGTACATCAGGACTTTGATTGAAGGTTGCAACTCGGACTGTTCCAGGGTCCTCTCGCGCGGTAAATGGCGGTCAGCTTCGAGGTGAACATCTCCTGCTCGCTGCACAGCTTCGTGCTTCACGCCGTATAGCGACATCAGCGCATAATCAATTTTATCCGTAACTACATTCCAATCATAGCGGGATTTTACAAGTTCCGAGCCGTTTCCCCCCAGGGTTAATGCTTTGCCCCGGTTGAGCAGAAGGTCGACAACCTCGGCAGCAAACGCGTCCGGAGTGTCGGCGATGACCAGATCGGTTCCGTCTCTTACATCGATGCCTTCGCACCCGATGGTTGTGGTCACAATCGCTTTCTTCATTGCTAGTCCCTCAAGAATTTTTAATCTCGTTCCGCTTCCCATTCTCAACGGAACAACGTAAACAGATGCTCTCCATGTATAAGGCCTCACGTCGTCCACATACCCTGTTACTACGGTGTGTCTATTGGCCCTGTGCCTGATTGCCTTGGGCGGGTTTTTCCCGACTATGTAGATTTTCGCATCCGGTATTACCCGTCTTATCAGGGGAAATATCCGATCGAGAAAGTACAACACACCGTCCTGGTTCGGCATGTAGTCCATCGTTCCGGTAAAAACCATTGAGTACGGTTCCGGCTCGGCGATGGACGGCACGAAGTATTTGGTGTCGACGCCGTTGGGAATCACGAATTTGGGTTTGTCGGGGAGATCTCGCTCAAGTATCTGGCTATCGACGGCTGAAGTTGTAAAAATCGCATCCATCTTCCGGCAGGCCGCAAGTTCTTCAAGGTACGTCTTGTGGTACTCTCTGTAGAACAAAAGCTTTCTGGCGGGGGAACGGATCCCTTTGCACATTCTTTCGAAATTCGAGTATTCGACATTGTGCTCGTCCAGAATCCTGATCGTGTCGGTGCCGAACCTGAATTTTCCCATTTGTGGGAATTCGATTATGGTGAAATCGAAATGGCTGTTTTCGTACAGCCGATCCAGGACCGCCTGCAAATTCGTTCCGTTTGTATACTGTGTATAGAAACTCTCGTTTCGGCTCAATGACGCAATTATCCTCAGCAACGGGTGTCTTTGCAGAAACTGATTGGGACGGACAATGTGGATGCTGTGCAGGGTCTCTCCAAAATGTGAACGCAAACCATCCAGGTCCCGCTCGGTCCCCAGAGTTACCAGGGTGACTTCATGACGCCGCGCAAGCCCGCGTATGATATTGTACATCCTTAACGTGGCCCCGAAGTCCGGGGGAACGGGAGAATAAGGTGCTAGGTGAAGGATCTTCATGCGTTGGCTCTCCTCCTTTCTGAAAAAGTCTTGACAAGGGCGGAAGCAGTTACCCCGCCAAGCAAAATCCTGACTTCTGAAAATGTGAACGTCGATGTGGCAAACAAGGCCACTACATACGCGGACAACCCGACTATTGGCAGCAGAACGAGCGGAGTGCCCAGTGATGCCGCACCGGCGGTCAAAAGGGCCATTACCGCGCCCGAGATTATTCCCTTGAAGGAGGTTGTCAGCATCTTCCGTGAGAACAATTCGCGCGGGACGAGGAGGACTGCGCACACCAAAACAAAGAACTCGGTAAGGTCTGTGGCCACCGCGGCCCCTATACCGCCGTTTCCTGAGGTCGCCTGGAAATACGGAATGAGAAAACAGTTCGATACGATGTTGATGATCATGGCCCCGAACGCGACGATCGCCCACTGCTTTTGTTTGTCGATCGCGAGGATCGCTTCGCCTAAGACGAAATCCACATAAGTCAAAAGCATCCCGACGGAGAATATTTTAAGTATTACCGAAGACGGGGCGAACTGACTCAAGCCGAACAATATTTGGACGATGCTGCGTGAAAAGAATACCAGTCCGATTGCCAGAGGGATCCCGGCGAGCAACAGAAATACGAAGCTCTTTTGTGCTGTGCTGATCATCGTCGACGACTCCGACCTGCTCAGCCTCGTAAGTATCGGGTACAGTGCTGCCGAATAGATGGCCGGCAGGAACATCAGTATGCCGAAGAACCTGAATGCGGCCCCATACCATCCTATCACGGAAGCGGGTGTCATCAGCGACAGGATTATTGCATCCACTCGATAATATATCACTCCAAAAAGGGACCAGAGAAAGTAGGGAAGACCCTCCTTCAGCAGCGGCCGTAGTTTGCTCCAGCCCAATGAAAGCTTGATTTTGAAGAGCCTCCTGGAATATTTCCAGCATATGCAGAAGTTGACAAACGGCGTCAACGCCATCAGGACTGCAAGCGCGATTTCCCTCATTCCGAGAAGCACAGCCGGAACGACCGTAAGAATCAATAGCCCCCTGTCCACCACCGTTCCAAGCGAGGGATACTTCATATCTTCGTACCCCTGGTAGCCGGAGCGAAGAAGGAGCGTCAAATTGAACCACAGGTTCGAAAAGACTAGGATCATTATTAACGCCGTTGTCTCCTTCGGGTAGCGGGCAATCAGACAAACCGCAAACGTGAGTATCATTGAGATTGCCCAGAGTCCGATCCGGAGGATGGATGATTGTCCCATGAGGTCCGACGAATCATCACGGTGTCGCGAAACTTCCTTCGGAACATAAGTCTGACCGCCGTAATCTATGATCCATTGACAGATGGTTTGGATGGAGAGCGCAAGGTAAAGTGTTCCGTATGCCGCGCTTCCGAGATAACGTGCCACAAACACAAGAAGGACTATGCCTGCCCCCCATGTTGCCGCCTGTCCCATCATCATAAGGGCGCTGTTCTTGAAAAGAGATTTCGCTATCGAATAGCCCATTCTGTCGATGTCCTCCAAGTGTCTCATCTTCATAAGTGTTTTCTATGCCGCGGATTTCATACTCTTTGAATCAGGCGGTGGGCCGTTGTCCTGATCGGATCGCGCACTCAGCGCCTTGATGGTCGGAATCAGCCCGCACATCGTCCCGAGGAATACCATGTCACGGTAGTAGGTCAGCTGAAGGTCGAAATACGAGACTACCATTTGATTTACAATTGCCGCGGCGATCATAAGACAGATTGCCTTAAGCAGCGGGTCGTTCAGTTTCTTGTAGAGGGACGCTGTCTCAAACAGCAACCCGTCGATGAAGAGGCAGAATACAAAGAACCCTACCGCTCCCATTTTTACGATAAGCCAGATTATCTCATCGTGGGGAATCCAGTCCTGGAGCGGAAAGTCAATCTTGACAAGCGGAATCGGCTGGAGGTATTTCTTCCCGAACCCGATGCCGACAACCGGCGAGTGCCGCACCGTCACAGCAAGGTCATACCGTTCGACAATTCTGTAGAGGTTCGAAAGGTAGTGAGATCCGTCAGCCTTCTTGCTTTCGATCAGGCCCGACTTGACCATCCTGACCGGCGCGCCGAGCCTGCCTCTTGAATTCCAGAAGACCGCGGAATAAATCGCCACGAAGACCAGGCAGGGAATGAAGTACTTGAAAAAGACAGCCCTTTCTTTCCTGTTGAGCATCAGTATGAAGACTATCACACACACGATGAAACCCGCATAAGCAGCTCTCCTTTTTCCTGCATAGAAGCCGAGGAGGAAGACCGGCATAAGCACAAGGATGGCTGTTCTATGTTTGGATCTCACTCCAAAGAGCAGCATGCCGAACAATAATATCAGCAGGTCGACGGTGAAGACCGGGTCCTCGTGATTAGTCAGACAAAGGTTCCCCCTGAAACGAAAACCCAGCGCCACAAACCTGGCCGCACCCTGAAAGTCCTTCACCGCCATCATGAAAATGGCTATCCAGAGCAGAGTGTTGATTTGCTTCCTGGTCTGTACGACCTGCGGCACGAGGAAATATACCAGCAGGAAGTAAAAAAGTGCGCGGACCTCCCAGAGCGAATCCAGAAAAATACCTCCCGTCGCGAGACCGTGGGCGAGCGAGATCAGCATTGCGACCATGAATAGAAATGCCAGTCCCCAAACGGGAACTCCCTGGAGCTTCGTATTCCTTCTGGTGCAAAGGGTCAGAAACAGGCCGAACATCATGAGGACCAGTTGAATCTCGATGGGGTTCATAACGCCTATGGATGTCGGCGGAAGAAACGGGTTTTGCTTAAGATTATTGAAGTACTCGGCTGTTTCTGTAATCGGGTGACCAGGCACCACAATAAACTGATCAAAGAAAAGAACCATGCCGAAGAACAGATCGAATGCCAGGTCGATCCTGTAGAATGAGAGAAAAAGGATGAGGAATACAACGACCAGGGCTGCCGACACCTCGAGGTTCCCGTACGTCCGCAGCAGTACCAATGCGAAAAGCAGCGACAGGGCCACAATCACGAGATAGATAAGCGCCAGACCAAAAGAGAAGGATTGATTCAATCCTCCAGTCTCTTCGTATCTGCTTATGCTGGAGCCGGTGCTGAAATCCATTTCTACCTTATGTCTTCGGGACTTTCATCAGGTACATTTCTGCAACGACGAGCGCCGACTGCAGCAACGCGATCGTGGCGATGATTATGTACCGTCTTATTCCTTTACGCGGCTCACGACCGCCCAGAATCAAAACCACACCCATCAGTGTCAGGAGCGTCATTTCCGGAAGCATTTCCCTCCCCGTTCGGTTTGCCCATTCATATTTCCAATGTCTCTAATCAGAATCATCATTTCTCACTTAATGGTTTCGATTGTAATATCTCAAAGGACATGCCACATGGCTGTCATCGGATACGCGTAAGATCCGGTCATAGAGGCGGCATTGCGGAGGATATGAATGTCCGGATAAGTCAGATGAAGACTTTGTGTGTGCATTGGCGCCAATAGATTCAACCGACGAGTATCCATTGTACACAGTGAGTTGTCAGTCAGTCAGGTCCGAAATCGGAGACGTCCATCTTTGGCTCCGGAGATAGACACAAAGGTGCGTTAGCTGTCGGCACGCTAATTGAGCTGTACGGAGGAGAGAGTTGCGAGAGTTATCATGATAAGACTTTTCATTGCCGATGACCATCCCCTCGTGAGAAAGGGGCTAAGGGAGATTCTGCAGGGAGAGGGCGATTTGAAGGTGATTGGAGAAGCCTCAAACCAGCAGGAATTACTGGACGGAGTTGAAAAGACAAAGCCTGACGTATTGATTACCGACCTGTCGATGCCGGGTCAGGGTGCGCTGGGCTTCTTGAGCGAGTTGAAGCACAATCATCCGAAACTTCCCGTGCTCGTACTGACAATGCACCCTGAGGAGCGTTTTGCCATTCGCGCGTTGAGGTCGGGAGCCTCCTGCTATCTCACGAAGGATACGGCCCCGGAAGAAATCATCAGGGCAGTCCGAACCCTCGAGAAGGGAAAAAAGTACATAACCGGATCGCTTGCGGAAAAACTCGCGCTCGAGATTGAAAAGGATATGGAGAAGGATCCTCACGAAGGTCTTTCCAACAGGGAGTTCCAGATCATGCGCGCGCTCGCCGAAGGGAAGAAAGTGAAGGAGATTGCTTCCGAACTGTCATTAAGCATCCATACTGTGAACACGTACAAATCAAGAGTCATGGAGAAGATGAACATGAAGACCGTAACGGAACTTACCCGTTATGCCGTCGAGAAACATCTGATAGAATGAGGCCGCTCGCGGCTCAGTCGTATCCTGCCCCTGCGGGACGCCACTGCCGCGCGGATCTCATCGAAAGGAGAGAGCTCATGGAACCACAGAGGCTTTTCAGAATAGTCGAACATTCCGCGACAAATCACATCGCTCCGCCGTTTGACCGCGTTGCCGGGCCGGCAAGCCATGATGTGCAAAGCGCACGCGATGTGAGAATGCAGTTTAAGAATCAGATCTATTTCGCATCCATACAACTTTTGAATGCGTTATATAACGTAATTCCATTCTTCCGGCTGAAGCACTGGTTTCTTAACCTTATCGGAGTCAGCATCGGCCGGCAGTCATATATTCACGTACCCGTAAAATTCTTTTCCCACACGAATCTGACTATCGGAAACAACGTAACGGTGAATCCGCACTGTTACCTGGACGCAAGGAGCGGCATCAACATCGGCAACAATGTCAACATCGCGCATGGGACGAAGGTCTACACGCTCGGGCACGATATAGACTCCTCGGACCTGCAACTGATCGGAAAACCGGTAAACATTGAGGACGATGTTTTCATCTTCGCGAACGTCCTCATTATGCCGGGGGTCAGGGTGGGGAAGGGGGCTGTAGTCCTTCCTGGATCAGTAGTAGTCAAGGACGTGGCGCCTTACACGGTCGTCGGCGGCAACCCCGCAAAACCAGTCAGGGAACGGAGACACCTTGAGTTCGCAAAAACCAATTACAGCTATTGGTTCGCCCCGTAGATTCTCAGTCCGGCGATTCAAACTTGGCGCCAGTGCGTCTCGTAACTCAGTTTATCCCTACACTCAATCACGAATGAAGCCCCGCCGTGATCTCCACGACGGGGCTTCATTTTGGATCGGACGAGGACTTTCCCTCTATTTCACCAGCAACATCTTTCTCAAAAAGACGTGACTCCCTGCGTCGAGCCTGTAAAGGTAAACTCCGCTGGCCAGTCTGGATCCGTCAAAGGTGATTTCATACCGACCTGCTGGCTGTTCAGCGTTGACGGGCGTAGCCACTACTCTCCCCAGGACGTCGTAAACAGTCAGCGTAGCTCTGGTGTCAGCTGAAAGCCGATACGTGATTGTAGTCGTCGGGTTGAACGGGTTGGGATAATTCTGTGAGAGCTCGAACGATTTTGGAACCTCCGTACCGACATCTGCGATCGGAGTCAGTCGTCTTGACGTCTTCGAGGACTGTCCGAGTCCGACAAACCGTATGTCTCTGACATAAAACTGGTATGCGGATGCTTGATCTGACTGGAATGTCAGCCTGCTGACACCCCTGTCGGCTGGATCAAGCTCCCTAACGGGAATGGAGACATCTACCCATTCTGAGCCTGAAAGAGTGGTATCGACGCATTGCAGAGCCTGTCCTGAATCAGTCTGAAGGTAAACGCCGAACTCCCGGTCACCGATGAATGAAAAGTTGAGACTTGAGTACCCTGAGGGATCAACCGAGTCCTGCGCACCCCAAGACCCGTCCAGGAGACTCAAAGCTCCCCAAGCACCGGCCTTGACACTTATGGCATTGGTGTCGGTGTAACTCACAGAAGATCCATATGAGGCGTCTGACCATGGTGAATCGAGCGTCGAATCGAATACTGCCAAGTCTGGGTTTCCCTGAGTCGTGAAGGTCCAGACATGGGACCATGAGCCTGGCCCGTAGTTGTTATTAGTGTTGAATCTCCAGTAGTATTTCGTTGATTCCTTAAGATTCGTAACTATGAAGTATTGCTTTCCTATCGCATTATTCGCCTTCGTGGAATCGAAGACGATATTCGCAAACGCACTGTCCGTAGACACCTGTGCGCGAAAGCCGGTGCACCAGCAGGTATCGACGCAAGAGAGCCTTTCATTCACTGGTGCACCAGCACTCCCGTTGGCGGGCTGCGTCAACTCGGGAGCATAAGGAGTTGAGACGCCGGCGTCCGTGGTTCTGATTACGATTCCTCCGTTTCCCACTACTACTCCACGATTATTATCAGCAAAGGCTACTCCATATAACGTTGCAGATATTGAGTTGTCCACCTGCGTCACACCATCGCGGTAGATAATACCTTCATTGCCGACCGCAACAGCAGAAGGTCCGGCCTCTGAGCAGCCATAGAATGTGCTGAAAGCGTTCGCGAGATGTTCATGCCAGGTTGTCCCGCTGTCCGCGGTGGTGTAATATGTCTCTCCCTCGTTTGTCTCGCCGACAGCGGTTCCGGCCGCGATCCCATGGCCTGAGCTAAAGGAAACACCGCGCAATATGATTTCTTTCCCGGACTGCGACAAGTTGGTGATGGACCAAGTAGCCCCGGCGTCTGTGGTCCGCAGAACCGGAGTCGGTCCCCACGATCCGGCGGAGTATGCTGCGGAACCGACTGCTACCCAGATCTGTGAATCAACAAAGGAGACTCCATTGAGCCCAGAGGTTGATCCAGTGCTATCTCTTGCCCATGTGGTCCCGCCATCCGCCGTCTGTAGAATCGTGCCTCCGCCGCCGACCGCCATTCCATCGTCCGGGCCGTCCAGAGCGACGGAAGTAAGATCGGCTGTAGTCCCGCTCGTCTGTGCAACCCAGGTCGCGCCTCCATCTGTGGTGCGAAGGATTGTCCCTCCTGCACCAACTGCGATCCCCGTCAGGGCGTCTGCGAATGAAACGCCGTCCAGGGATTGCGTCGTCCCGCTCGATTGTTTTTTCCAGGTACTTCCGGCGTCCGTACTTTTGAGTATTATTCCTCCGAATCCTACCGCATACGCTGTCATAGTGTCGGGAAACGAGACGGCATAAAGATTATTCGCGGTACCACTCGTTGCCGGTATCCATCCTTGTTGCGCTGTCGCGATATCCGCAGATAGAAGTACCATTGTCACTGCCATCGCTGGTTTGATGAATCTGTTTGGAAAATGCATTTTCTATCCTTTCCGATTTAGGGAATGTGCTGAATGTGAAACAGCGCGAAGACTGTTGAGAAGATGGCGCCGTTTTTCAGTTAATCGGCTCAAACCTTATGCCGGGGCAGGTTTGCCGGGAATGGGCACTTCTGATGCGGTTCGGAGTGGGCGCCCTCGGATTCAATCTGTCCGGATTGTGAGATTATGAGTAATACGGAATCACTGCCCCCTGACAGCCGGATACTTTGGTGCCGGCATTTACGCGGAGGTTCTCAGGTGGGCGAGAGGTACGTAACCGGATCATACATAGGTTTTCAAGATAGATTTCAATCCTCGGGGCGAGGTCCGTGACGGCTCTGCTCATCGACGAAGAAAGCCTGCTAGTCCTCTGCTGGCAATCCGACTTAAGCCGAAGTCCAAATCGTGCAATACGATAGTCCGGCGATTGTCTCATCCCATTCTTACCCTTCCGCGCTTGTAGTATTTTTCGCTACAGCGCCGTTTACTTTCTACCCACATCCGTCAGTGCTGATATCTTACCGGAAATTCATGACTTACCCGATACCCGTTCCTTAGCCAGGCAGTTAATTTTATGTCGGAAAAAGTGAGAAGTAAAAGCGAGAATATAATGAGAATTCTACTGGCCACTGATTCGGACATACTGCGCACGCGGCTGAGGGCCGTTATATCCGAAATCCTAAATGTCGAGAACATACTGGAAGTCACCGACGAAAACAGCGTTGTGGACGAGGTGCGATCGACTGGCCCGGATATAATTCTGATAGCATTTCAGAAATTCGGACGTTCGACCACAGGTTTACTCCCAGGACTGGGCCGGGTGCTACCCAGGGCACCGAGAATAGTTCTGACATTCCCGTTCAGTTTCACCAACGAGGATCTCTGGAGGGAGGCGGGAGCCACCCACGTTTTCGATCTTACTATTCAGTTCAATCAATTCATCGACTGCCTCCTGGAGTGTTTACACTCGGAGAAAGTCGACGAGCACAAGGTATCTGATAAAGATACATCAGGTAGCGGTTCACAATGCAAGGAGGTCAAATGAAAAACAAAAGAAATCATTACAGCGTTATTCTATCGGCTGTCCTGGTTCTTCTGCTGTCGGCAATGGCAGGGAAGGTCGAGGCAAAGCCGTGGGTGACTGCTTATTACTGCGGGTGGATGTTGGGCGACGGGTCAAACGGCTATATGCCCGTTGCAGATGTTGATTTTACCGCCATGACTGACGTGGTGGATTTTGCTCTAGTACCCAATTCCGATGGAACATTGGACGCGACAAGCAACGATATAACTACGGCAGGAGCGTTGGCTCTCACAACTGCGGCCCACGCGGCCGGTACCAAGGCACTGATATGTGTCGGAGGCTGGGCAACCGAGTCTGGTTTTCAAGGAGCGACAAGCCCGAGCAACCTCAGCACGTTTGTCTCCAATCTGGTCGCATTCATGAAGAACAACAACTTCGACGGCATAGACATCGACTGGGAGATCGAGGCCTCAAGTGACGACGCCCAATACGAGGCGTTCGTGAAAGCTCTCCGCTCGGCGCTCGGCAGCTCATATCTTCTGACAACGACCGCGGGGGATCCTGCCGCGATGGCAGCGGTTCAGAATGATCTCGATCAGATTAACATCATGACCTATGACATGTCAGGTCCCTGGCAAGCCTGGGTGTCGTGGTACAACAGCTCGGTTTACTCTTATGGCACGGCGTCCACAAACGGTTCCGAGGCCTCTGCAAACGTGAATTCCCAGGTCGCAAGTTATGAAAGTGCGGGAGTGTCTGCGGCAAAGCTCGGCATCGGATCCGAATTTGGCGGTACCGTGTGGAACGGCGGTGTCATGACGAATGGCGCCGGGGTGACCGGCCCTAACCAGGCCTGGACCACGGCTCCTACCGTACAGGAAGACGTCCCGCTTTACGCGTCAGACGGTTCAGGCATTATGCAAAAATATTATAATGCAAAGAATTATCACTGGGACAGCCAGGCCCAGACCGGCTATCTTAGCGTGACCAGCACTTCCAATTCGAGCGACTACTTCATCAGCTTCGAAGATACGACCGGAGTCAACGCCAAGTTCAACTACATAAGCACCAAAGGACTTGGCGGACTCATAATCTACTCACTGGGCATGGGGTATCCAGGCAATGGCACTTATCCGTTACTTGCACAGGTGAAGAGGGACATGGGCGGCGGATCGACCGCGGTAATTCCGCCAGCGGATACAATTGCCCCTGCGATTTCAATTACGTCGCCTGCAAACGGCGCGACCGTTTCAGGAATTGTATCCGTATCCGCAAATGCCACCGACAACGTCGGAGTTACCGGTGTCTCATTTAAAGTAGACGGCAGCCTCCTCGGCTCCGTTTTATCGCTTGCTCCATTCACAACAAGCCTTGTGACAACGACACTTACAAACGGTTCGCATACCATAACTGCAACCGCAACGGATGCGGCAGGGAACTCGTCCACCGCCTCAGTTACAGTGAACGTCTCAAATGCTGTTGCTTCGAAGGACACCACTCCTCCGACAGTTTCCATCACGTCGCCTTCGAACGGCGCGACAATTTCCGGCACGGTAGCGCTTTCCGCCAATGCGAGCGACAATGTGGGCGTGACTGGAGTGCAGTTCCAAATTGACGGTACGAATTTCGGCGGCCCTGTCAGCAGCTCGCCCTACACGACAACACTATCAACGACCGGGCTCAGCAACGGCACGCATACATTGTCCGCAGTAGCGAGCGACGCGGCCGGGAACACGGCCACGAGCTCAGTCACCGTTGACATTTCTAATAGTGTTGCCTCGGGAGCCTCGGGAACGTCCGGAACCTGGATTTACCAGAGCAGGCTTGCCTCGACCTGGTCAGACGGATCCTGGAACGTCACCGACAATTTTGCCAATGCGCAGCCGGCGTATAGCGGATGCACCGCTTCGATCGGCATTGTGCAGAACCCGTCGGGCGGTTTCCGGCTCCTCTCGGGAGGATGGAATGCCCTGGTCAATGTCGACCCGACACAGTATTCAGATGTCATTTTTGAGATATACTCGGCGTCTTCGGTGGATCTCTCAGTCTTTCTGATGGGCGGCTCCTCCGGAACGACATTCCCTACAGTTAACTACGGCACTCTTCCTGCGAACCAGTGGACCGGCATAACGATTCCCATGTCCGAGCTCGATCCGGCGAGCCAGGTTTTCACGATGCTTGTAATTCAGGATGCCAGCGGCAATCCGGTCACTTATTACATCGACAACCTTCAGTTGACTTCGCTGCCTGCGCCGGTACTTGTATCACCCGCAGACGGAAACAGCTCAATCGCGGATCCGGTTGCGCTTGTGTGGAATGCCTCCACGGGGGCTTCATCATATCGGGCCCAGGTCTCATCTGACAGCTCGTTCGCCTCAACACTGGTCGACACTTCCGGCGTTACTGGAGATTCGATATTCGTGAGCAATCTCCGGACCGGGTCGAAGTACTTCTGGCGTGTGAACGCTTCGGGCGGAAATATGACAAGCAGCTGGTCGACAGTTTGGAGTTTCACGGTCCCTGCAACATCGACATCCCCTGGAATCGACATATATCAGGACGCGCTTCAATCGCCTTGGGCGGATGCGTCCTGGAATGCAACGCTCAACTTCTCAAATTCGAGCCCCGTCTTTTCCGGCAGCAATTCGATTTCCGTTACGCAGGGCGCATGGGGATCAGCCAGCTTCCATTATGGCAGTTGGAACTCAGGGAAAACGCTAGACCCCGAACAGTATGGTTCTCTGCAGTTCGAGGTGTACTCCGCTTCAAAAACCTCGTTCAACGTCCTGTTGGAAGACGATCTCGGAAGCTCGTTTCCTCAGGTTGACTACGGAAGCATCTCACAGAAGAAATGGACAACCGTAAGTATACCCATCGACAGCCTCGATCCCAACGGACAGAACTTCAGCCGGATCGATATTCTTGAAACAAGCGGCAATCAGGTTGTGTATTACCTTGATAGCATCCAGCTTATCGGCATCGCCTCCGGCACGAAGCGGGCTTTGGCCGGCGTGAAGAATACTACTTCACGAGTTCCGTCCGCTTTCGCGCTGGACCAAAACTATCCTAATCCGTTTAATCCGACGACGGAGATTTCGTTCTCCCTGCCAAAGGATTCATTTGTCACGCTGAAAGTGTATAACTCTCTCGGTGAGGCAGTGTCAACACTGGTCCGCAATTACATGAGCGCAGGGACACATTCGATTGTCTGGAACGGTGCGAGATATGCCAGCGGAGTCTACTTCTACAGGCTGACCTCCGGTGACAAGGCAATCGTGAGGAAGATGATTCTCGTGAAGTGAAGCCGCCCAATTAGAAGTGCAACCGCTGGTTCACAGACGGTTGCTCCCTGATTCGAAAAGAGCCATCCCTCGCAAAGGGGTGGCTCTTTCATTTGGGACGGATTTGGGGACCGCCGAGCCCCGTCCGGTGCGACAAGGTCGTTCTCGCGTACTCAATCTTTCGCATCTGTAACGTGTCATGCCACAGAAGCGGAATGATTGGCTGCAGACGAAACGGAGAATTACGAAATGCATTCATGTGAACTAACGAAACATCAGTGAGCGATTAATGTGTAAGAGATAAACACGCTTTGGTAGATTCGGGCCGCTTTCGCCGATTCTTCCCGGCCTGAAGTTTGAATATCTCTTTAGACAAACACCTGAGTCACGGAGCGGAGCACAGGTTGAGATCCTTTTTATCAGCGCCTGTTGGGTATGCCTTGTGGGTCTGTGATGGCGCGAACTCAAGCAGCCGTGGTCGGCAGCAAATTGAAAGTGCAAGGAATGAAACGCTTACGCTTTAAGTCCGGGAATAAGATGATTTTTAACCGCGCGCGGAAAGTGAAGTATACCGGATGACTGTTCACGAGAGTCATGGGAGCTCACTTTGTCGTCGTTGAGTTGCCGTATTACCACTGCCAGATTCTTCGGAGCAAGCCCGGGCCGGTGGGGTATCTCAATCATACTGGTGTTGATGATCATAGTGACCTTTGTGCCGCAGGTGTGGGCAGCAGGAAACAGCCATTGGGTTACGGCGTATTATGCGGGCTGGGAGCTGGGAGACGGAGCGGACGGTTATCTTCCGGTGTCCGACGTCGACTTTCGGGCCTTTACGGATGTCATTGACTTTGCGATTGTGCCGGACCCTGACGGCTCGCTCGATACAACCAGCAACACGATCTCCAGCGAAGGTACACGTGCGTTGATAAAGGCCGCACATGCTGCCGGCACCAAAGCGCTGATATGTATCGGAGGCGCGGGGACGGAACAGGATTTTCTCGGAGCTACGGACGCAGGACGCCTTGAGACGTTTGTCAACAATCTCATAGAGTTTATGAAGTCATACGGGTTCGACGGGATTGACATAGACTGGGAGCCAATCGATCCGGCGGATTCTCACCAATTCACCAGTCTTGCAAGGTCCCTTTTTGACGAGTTGAGCAAGATGCCGGGCGATCCGGTTCTCACAACGACCTGCTCGGATGGCAATCAGGAGATTATGTCCTCAGATCAGAAGTACTTCGCACAAATTAACATCATGACTTATGACATGTCGTTCCCATCGGCCGGGTGGGTGGTGTGGTTCAATTCGCCGATTTACAACGGAGGCATGAAATTCCCGGGGCTTGACGCTTACCTCCCTTCAATCGATCAGATTGTCAAAGGCTTCGAAAAAGCGGGAGTCGACCCCGGCAAGCTCGGAATTGGGGCGGAGTTTGGCGGAACTGTCTGGAATGGCGTTACGTTCCCTGGCCAGCTCCTGTCCAATCTCAGTTCCATTCGTTACGATGTCCCGCTCTTCTCCCCGGATGGGGCGGGAATTTTGCAGAAATACTTCAAGCAATCCTGCTATCACTGGGATGCCGAAGCTCAGGCAGGTTACCTGAGTATCCCGGGTCTTCTCGGCCTGAGGGGGACTTTCATTTCCTATGACTATGCAAACTCGATTGCGGCGAAGGCCGCATACATCAAGTAGGCGGGGCTCGGTGGGATAATTCTGTACGAACTCGGCATGGGGTACCCGGGAAACGGCAGCTATCCCTTGCTGGAATCCATCAAAAGAGATTTCAAAGGATTCCTTCCCCAGGATCATAAGCACGCTCCGGCCGAGCCGCGGATAATACAGAATTTCCCTAATCCCTTTAACCCGACGACGACGATTACTTACAGGACATACATTACGGGGCATGTTCTGGTTGTGGTCAGCAACATGCTGGGTGAGGTGGTCGCGACATTGGAGAATGGATTACAAAGCGCCGGCACCTATTCGGTCTCCTGGAACGGGACGGGGTATGCGAGCGGCGTGTACATCTGTCATCTGGTGTTCGGTCAAGTGGTAGTCTCGACAAAAATGCTCCTTTTAAAATGACTTTTCGTTTGAAGTGAAAGGAACCGCCAACCATGAATCTACTTCGTATCCGAATTCCGTACGGTGTCATCGTGATTTGTTTTGTCGCCGCGTCAGCGGCGTGTGCGTCCCCGAGGCACAATTTCTGGGTAACGGCTTATTATGGCGGGTGGGAATTGGGAAACGGCACTAACGGCCGACTTCCGGTATCCGAAGTGAACTTCTCCGAACTGACAGACGTGATTCATTTCTCGCTTGTTCCCGAAGCGAATGGTTCCATCGACACGTCAGATAACGACATTACGGCTGCCGGCTCGCATGCGCTGGTGAAGGCTGCCCACGCCAATGGAGTCAAGGTCCTGATCTCAGTAGGCGGGTGGAATACCGAGACTGGCTTCAGGGGCGCGACATCTCCTAGAAATCTTACAAAATTTGTAATGAACCTGAGTATCTTCGCATCGCACAGGGGATACGACGGAATTGATGTCGATTGGGAGCCGCTCAATCCGTCCGATTACCACCGCTTCAGTTTGCTCATCAAAACATTGCGCGCAGCACTTGGGCCAACTTATCTCCTGACGACAGCCGCAGAACAGGGCACAGCCCAGGAAATGGCGCAGCTTCAGAAATATCTCAACCAAATAAACGTCATGACATACGATTTGTCGTTCCCGTCTCCCGGATGGATCACCTGGTATAATGGGCCGCTGCATCAGGACGGAGTGATATTCCCGTCATCGGGTACCCCGGTCCCGGCATGCGACAACATTATCAAGTCGTTTGTCGACGCCGGCATTGCGAAAGACAAGATTGGAATCGGGGCAGAACTCGGCGGCTCCGTGTGGAAAGGTGGAGTAACCGTGAGCGGCAGCGGTGTCACCGCCCCGGGGCAGGCCTGGAGAACGCCGCCTGCATTCAAGCCGGATGTGCCATACTACACTATTATGAAGGAATATTTCCCCCGCGCCACATATCATTGGAATCCACATGTCGATGCGTCTTACTTGAGCATCGACTCGGCCGGACGCGAAGGGGACTATTTCATTTCGTTTGACGACTCAAGCGACATTGCAGCCAAAGTCGACTTTGCCGAAAGACAGGGATTGGGCGGGATTATGCTTTATGAACTAGGGATGGGATACATGGGCGACGGAAGCATACCTTTGCTTAACGATATAGAGAATGCTGCTGACTCGTGGAAAAGAGAGACGAAGGCGAATTGATCTCATCCGGCAAAGTAACAGGTGCATGATGAGTTAACGTATTACGTCTCACCTGACATCAATCAGAAGGTGAAGCACATTAAAGGGCAGCGTTGCCTGTGTACTTGAGTGTATATCTACCTGTTGAAAGAGGCTATTCCCCCCTTATTTTACCAGCCGACTAATTTACATCTAGTTAGTCATTGACTGGAATCGTTGGCATCTCTAATTTTTTTACAGGAGAATTCAAACGAAACAGCTCCTGTTTGATACACGGAATAAGAGTCGCGGATTAGGTTACGAGGAAAGTGCGGGTAATCGAAAGTGGGTATTTTCTTTACAGCCCTTAATGAAGACTCCCACTACCGGTGGAAAAGCCGGCTGGCCAGGAACGACGGCAAAGGAAATCCTTTGCCTTGGATCGATTGTTCATACTAGTCCGGAAGAAATGGCGATAAAGACTATACCTCCAGTTTGTCGACGCGGCGCGGCTTTCCCGGAATTGCAGGGTAAACCCGTGAAGGAAGGAGCCGAAAATCGATGAGAAACGCAACTCAATTCAAACCTCAATTCGCAGCTTGGCTCTTGGCCATGTTCCTGTTCTGTGGTTCTGCAAATGCCTCAGCGAAACCATGGGTGATGTGTTATTTCCCGGATTGGGAGCTAGGCAACGGAAGCACCAACAGTACTCCTCCGCTGAGCGCCGTCGATTTCTCATCTATGACAGCCGTGGCGTACTTCGGATTTGAGCCTAATTCCGACGGCACGATAGACACTTCGCAGGCGAACTCCTCCGCTGCAAGGCTTCTGGCCGCCTCTGCGCATGCTAGAGGCGCAAAGGTTCTCCTTTCATTGGGAGGCTGGAACACTCAAAGCGGCTTCGAGGGTGCCACTTCAGCCGCCAACATAGGCGGTTTCGTGGAGAATATACTCTCTCTTGTGAGAGAATACGGTTTCGACGGCATCGACCTTGACTGGGAGCCCTATTCCGGCAGCATACCCGCGAGTGATTACCCGGGTTTCACTGAGCTTGTGCAGATGTTGCGCGACAGCCTGAACGCGATGGGGAGCGGCAGGCTCCTTACCTCGACAAGCAGCAGCGGTAACGAGGCTCTCATGGCGAAGAGCCAGGAATACCTCGACCAGATCAATTTGATGACTTATGATTTGTCGGCGGAATACGGGGGATGGCCTACCTGGTATAATTCGGCCATTTACAGTGACGGTGATTCCCTTGACGGCGGCCCGCTTCCGAACGTGAACAGCATGGTGCGCGATTTTGAGAAGGCGGGCGTCGATTCCTCAAAAATCGGAATCGGGTGCGAATTTGCGGGTACGGTCTGGGTAGGTGCAAGCCTTCCGGATATACTTCCCGTTTCGGTCACCCTTTCCACAACCAGTGATGTCCCTCTCTATACACCCAACGGGACGGGAATATTGCAGGAGTATTTCAGCTCCGGTTATTATCATTGGGATCCCCGCGCCATGGTCGGTTATCTCAGCATTCCTGCAGGAAGTATTTCCCTCCTATCGCCCCCATATTTTATAACATATGACGATTCAGCTTCCATAGCAGCAAAGTTCGACTACATTCGGCGCAACCATCTTGGAGGGATCATTGTATACGAACTCGGCGGCGGATATCCACCGGGAAGTCCGGACTATCCGCTCTTGGCCGGAATGAAGAAAGACGAGGAGGACACCACGCTGTCTGCAATCAAACCGGGTCCTCCACAAATGCCACGGTCCGTATCCCTAATGCAGAACTACCCCGATCCGTTTAACCCATCGACCACCATCGGGTTCGCGGTTCGTAATCCCGGTATTGTGACACTGAAGGTGTACGACGTGCTCGGAAGGCTTATCACGACGCTCGTGAATTCCTGGCAAACCGCCGGCGAGCATTATGTTGTGTTCAACGGGACGAGGCTGGCGAGCGGGGTGTACTTCTACACACTTTTTGCAAATGGTCGTGAAAATACGATGAGAATGATCCTGTTGAAATAGCCGGTTGCCCGGATCGAATCGGCTCCATTCTCCCCGGGCACCGGGACGACGGAATTGTCGGTTTTCCTCTCGTCGGTCTCACCATCAATCAAATCGGGCCGTCTAGCAACGACTTGTACTTCCCCAGGGTCCCCAGTCTTTTCCTCAGCGGTCAAATCCGGATTTGGGCGTCTGAGCGGCTCAATCGTTGTCGTGGTTGACGATGTCTTTCCCCGAGAATGACGTCATTACAGATACGTCTTTCCTCAGTTTCTCTGTCCAGGATACATCACATGACAGCACGTCGCAGATGTGGGCATCTTCACCGAAGGCAGTTATCAACTCGGTCTGTTCTGATTCTGTCGGTGCGCTCAGCATGACCGCGTGAAGGCCGAACACATTTGCCAGCCTCGCGGCAAGATGCTTGTCGACGCGATGATCGCTCAGACGGAGGTCTTTGAGGGCCCTTCCTCGCGTGACGCAGGCGACGATGTTCACTGCTCCGGCGTCGACCCACTTCATTGCCGTATCGACCAGTTCATCCTGCTCTTTGCCGCCGTCATGCAAGGCGCCGTCAATCTCGAATATGACGTCAAGATTGTGGTCATCGGCCAGCGAGACTACATCGCGCGGCCTGATATCCCTTTGGAGGTTCGTATTCCTCAATTGCACTCTGTTGACGCCTGATTCGCGGCATAGATCGAAGTATATCGGGAGTATCCCTCTGTTAATCACGATGCCAGGTGATTCCACGCGGGCAATCACGGGAACGTTGTACCGGTGTGCGATTGCCACACTTTGATTCGCAGAACCGCCAGCGGGCCGTTCGTTGTGGCCGATCATGACGCGTACTCCCGAGATTCGGCCCGCAAATTCGTGGAAACACTCCCGCAGGGTTTCCGGGTTGAGGTCAGGATCAAAAAGGGAAGTCAGCGGCACTATTTCTTTGACCAGTGCAGCCGGATCCGGTTTGTGTGATATTCTCTGTGCTCTCATTTGCTTCTCCATATCTTATCGGTTCATGATGTTCCTTGAAAGGTTTTGAAGTTTTCCTCTGAAAGTCTCGCTTTACCTTTCTCGTGCCGCACGGCGGTGCGGTCGCGTAAACAATTATCGACATCGTCCGAACTGTCGGTCACATCGGTCAACACATGGGTAATCCCTCACCGCCGCCAAAAGGCGGAAGATCGCTGCGCGGCAAGGATGAAACAACCGGCGGCGAACTATGTTTGTCAAATGTTCTGGTGGAACGCGACCTGGAGTATGCTTTCCGACCGGCAGTTCCACTTTCGTCGAACGCTTTACAGGCCATGACAATCTGGTCGAACTGTTTCTCGACCATCAAGGGGTGAATTGGAAATTCGATCAGCCTTTCGGCGAGTGTGCGGGTTCCAGATAATCCCTCTGAGAACGGGGATTCCGGCCATCCCAGTCCGCAGCTTATCCCCCTTCTCAGAAGTTCAATCTGCAGAGTCGTGCGCTCCGGCTTGTTGAGGATCATAGGAAGGCTGTAAGGAGTCCAGTTCACCGGTAAGTCTTCATACACAGGTTCGAGATATCCGAATTCCCTAAGCCTCTCAAAAAGTTTTGAATAGTTCTCCCGACGGACTGTGCAATTCTTGGAAAGATCCGCGGTCTTGGCGACAAGAGCCGTGAAGTATGACATCCTCTTGATGCTGAGCTCGAGAGGTCTTCCTGGATCAAGCCACCCTACGCGTGTAGGCCGAGTGAGACGAAAAAAGTCATTTCCATTCGCAAGTCTCAGGTAGCTATTCCTTAACCTGGAAGCGATGAAGTTCAAGAAACTATATGAGCTCCGCACTCTTCTTCCACGAGTGGGCCTGAAATCATGGTACGGCTTGTTCATTAAAAGCAGACCACCGTCAGATAGATGAAGCATCTTTCTGGGGCTGAAGATTGAAAAGTCGCCGAATGTCCCAAGGATCTTCCCGTGCGCCGAACCAAGAAGAACGTGGGCGCAATCCTCTATTAGTGCAACCCGGTTCCACTTCGCTGTTTCAGATATCGACTCAATGTCAGCGGGACGTCCGAAATAGTGAATCACGAAAATGGAAGTCGTCTGGTCGTCCACCAGGTCTTCGACCTCCTGCGGATCGAATGTGCATCCCTCCCGAATATCGTAGAACTTAGGTTCATATCCGGCCGCGACAACGGTGCGGTAAAGCTTCGCGGGAATAAAAGCGGGCATTATGACATTCGGCCGGGCCGCTCCACATTTCCTGGCCAGATAGCCGAGAACGTCTTTGAAGGCGTGAGAGGCATTTCCGTACCGGTGAACCTTGCGGCCGACAGAATTCAGGTAATTATCGAGCGATCGGGCACGAACCATCTCTGTGCCGGAAGTAAGCTGTGTCATGTTCGTTCACCTTCGGGATTCGTTATCATTTTCGGTGCGTACGTCAGTGCCGACGGCGGAGCCGATCGGAGTCTCGTATGTGCTCTCTCCGAACCACCGTAGTATTTCGTCTTCCTTCAGCAGTTTTCTTCCGAAACTCAGTGCGTCAGTCGTGCTTGTAATCGTGGTTCGCCGTATGTTGAGGAGATCTGCTCCGAACTGTTCCGGTCCGGTATCGATGCCGCAGCCAAACCAGTAACCTGCGTTTCCCACCATTTCCCTGCACCTGGCGTCTACAGCTCCACAGGGGTAGGAGAAACTAACTACTTCGGCGGCAAGCAGAGATTCCAGAATCTCCTTTGAGAGTGAGATCTCTCTTCGCGTATCCTGATCGGACGTCCTTGTAAGGTTGGGGTGCGTGAGTGAATGAGAGCCTATTTCAAAGCCGCTTTCGTGCATCTCAACGAGTTGCGCGTCCGTCGCCAGTCTCTCAGCCGGGAGGCCGAGGGTCCAACCCCAATTATCGGTCTTCATGGTTCTGTTGCCCATTGCGAAAACTACCGCAGTCACCCCCAACTCCCTCAACACCGGAAAAGCTGTTCTGTACGTCCCCGAGTACGCATTTCCGAACGTAATGATCACCGGCTTCTCTGCCGGCCGCATTCTTCCCGATATCGTCCACAGAAAATCCCTCAGCGTGATCGGAGTGAATCCCCATGTGAGCAGCAGTTCAACCTGCCGCCGCAGCTGGCTGACGCTGACATACGACCAATGACTCTTTCCGTTTCCATTAATCTCGTTGGCCGATATCCGGTCGTACATCAGGACCTTGATCTCTAAGTGAACGTCTCGTTTCTCCTGAATTATTTGCATTTCCTCAGCCCTCAACAGTTTTCTTTTGCATCGATCCGGACCCGGCGATTCGTGCTGGACCTTGTGCCAAAACCCACGACTGGTCATTTCTCATTGGACCAATTCTCTCATACCGGGCGCATTCGTCAGTTCTCATCAGGGTCAAATCCCGAGCATTCCATCGTAATCGTCGTCTTCAATATCGGAATCCGGATGGTGGCGCTTTCTTTTCGGCAGGGAATTGTCCAAACTGACTTTTGTAAGAAAAGCTGCCGCGAGGACTATGATTAGGCCGATCAACGTGTGTTTTGCGATACGTTGTGAATCCGAACTAACTTCCTCAAACGAAGGGAAAATCTGCATAGGATCCTCTTGGTCTCAAGTGTGTCCTTTTGTTGGTTTTACCGGCCATCGAAAGTTTCCCGAGAGGTCTTTGATCGTCGATGTTTCCTGTGTATCTCCGCCCGGGATGTTGTTCGCGGATGAAACGCGAGTCATGGCCTTTTGTTTTATCGAGTCAGAAATCATTCTCTTCAACACTGTTCATTACGAATCCGAGCACCCGGTCTACCGGCAATTTGCGAAAAAGTTTGTCGATGTCGCGTCGTTTTGTGGTCTTGGGGCGTACCACGACCAGCAGACCGCCAAGCTGGTTGGCTATGATAGTCGGGAAAGCGCGCGACATGGCTGGGGGCATATCAACCAGGACGAACTCGAATGCATTGTTAAGGGAAGTCAAGACCTCCCTGAAGGATGTCATTATACCAGGTGTAAATAGCTTCTTGTTACCCGCCGGCATGGCATAAAGGTTGTCGACGAGGGTCGGCGCGACGCAAATCTCCCCGCCGCACATCGCTTCCGCGAGTCCCGGGCCTGGTGGGATTCCGAATACGTCGTGGATAAGCGGACTTACAATGTTGAAGTCTATGAGGACGGTTTTCATTCCCGTTCCCATCGCGACGGCAGCTGCGAGGTTGCATGCGGCGGTTGTCTTTCCTTCTCCGCGATTGGGGCTGGTTATACCTATGCTGTACTTCGACACGTGCTGGCCGGAAGGAAGAAAGGCCGCAAAATTGAACGAGTTATAGAGTTGAAAGGAGACTATTCTTCGATCCACGCTTTCGCCCGTTTCAGCACTCACCCTAATCGGCCTGACGTATTTCCGGACTTGGCTTTCGCGGTCTTCGAATGGATTCTCGCTGAAGTCGTCACTTAATCCGAACATATGCTCTCCCCGCTGTGTCTGCGGTTGTAATCCTTGTTCTTGTCATCATTCTATATCGACCAATTCCAATGTTACTCGGCATTCTTCCGATATGCTTGAATTGCCGGCAGGAAGGCCACTATCGGCTTGTCGTACTTGTCGAGATCGAGCGGGGTTCTGACTCTCGAATCGAAAATTTCCGCCAGACCGGCCGAAAGCAACCCGAGGACCAGTCCGAGCATCAATCCTCCTCCAACCATCAGAGGCTTGTTCGGCTTCGAGGGTCTGACAGGAAGTTCCGGAGGATCAAGGACAAGAAAGTCTCTCGATCCCGCCTCTCCCAAATCACGGCTGGTTTCCGCTTGTTCGAGCTTGATCTTCATGTCGTTGTACAGGTTCTTGTAGATATCGTAATTGGATTTGAAATCTTGGTTTTGACTGGATGCAACAGTGGCTTTCTGGACAGTGGTTATGGCGCTGTTGCGGCCCTTTTCCAGCTGCCAAGTCTGTTCCTCCTTTGCAACGAGATCCGACTGCGTGACCGACTTGCACCTCGCTAGAAGCTGGGTTAAATCGGCCCTGGCATCCTCTACTTCCGGATACTGAGGGGTGTACTTGTGCAGCAGGCCGTCGTATTTCACGAGGGCAGACTCCACTTCTTTTCCGTAGGGGACACCCAGAAGAGGGACTTCGTACAACGACTTCAGGTCCGGAGTGCCGTCGCTCTTTGCAGAATGCTTGCCGAGGATCGACAACGCCTGCTGGTAATTTGAGATTGAGTTTTGAAGATCGTTGATCTTCTTGTTGTAGTCGCCGATTTGGGCATACAGCTCACGGTCGCTTTCTGGTATCGCACTGATATGCTGCTTCATGACGCCAACCAGCTGCTTCTGACTGTCTTCAAACTTGCCCCGCAGGCTGTTCAACCTTTGCGTGAAAAACTCCACGGCAAATTTGTTCTTTGTGTCTTGTATTTCTTGTTTTGTTCGAATGTATAATTCCGCGAGAACTGAGACGGCTCTCTTCGCTACTTGCGGTTGAGGAGCGAAGTAGGATATCGTGAAGATATCCCGCCCTTTCCTTTCGGTTTTTATGTTCTTTGAAACGACCGTCTCCAGCTCTTCCTCCTTGGACTCCGATTCCGGCTTGGGCTCGATGCCCAGACTGTCGATAAGCGATGCGATGACAGGAGTGCTGTAGACAATCTCGTCGAAATTGTTCAGTTCGCTGTCGTAGTCCATTGTGACTGCCATCGAATAGCGGACAAGTGGATTCAGCACCGCATTTCCCTGAACGAGGATGGTAGTGGAAGACTCATATTTCTTCGGCATTACAAAAGCACCGAGTATACATGCCGTCACGATGATTACAAAGGGGATAAAGAAAGGTATTCTTCTCCGTCTCATCATCGCGGAAAATTCGTCGATACCTGATTGTGCATTCTTCATTGTTTGTTCCTCTCGAAATGAATAGCTCAAAGCACGTGCCGGAGACGCGTAGGTAAATTGAATGCGATATTTGAGCAGACCGGCGATTTAACGATTCGCCGCAGTCGGCCAATCTGCAAACATTGTGTATCAAGGGATCACTCCGGTTCCATCGGTCGTGTACTTTGGCGACAACGAAAGCGCGGGGAAGTCGGCTGAATCTTTGCCCGGTATCTGAATTGTGGTGAATTGCGGTTGATTTCCCGGTAGTGCGGGAATGGTCGGAACAAGTTTCTGTGCGGCACGCATGTTGAGGTTTGTTCTCGGTACAAGCACAGCGAATAACAAATCTTAAGGAAAGGTCAAAGCCTTGTTACAATTGGATTCATCTTCGGGGAATACTAATGAACGCAATCCGAATCTCGCCCGGCGTGCAAGCGAAGTGAACAAAGAAGTCTCCACCTTTCGCCCGGCGCTCGGCTCGGTGTATGCAATACATCGTCTGATGAAATCGATTACAGCCTTCAAGGGATGGAAGACGATCGCAGTAATCTCCGTCGCTGCTGCTGCGGCAATTTCAGGCTGCGCTGCCCAAATGCCGTTGGCCGCGAGGCAGGATCCTGCTCCCCGGAAGGCCGGCGTAGAGGCAAACGATCCAAGGTCGAATGTCGGTTCACTCAGCGTCGACTCAAGTTCGGATCCGCCTGCCATGTCGGGTGACATAATTGAACCCGGCGACCAGGTTCAAGTGATGGTGTGGGGATACCCGAAATTCAACACCACGACAACCGTTAAGAATTACGGTACGATAGCCGTACCGCTCGTGGGCGATGTGATCGCAGAGGGGCTTACGGAAAAGCAGCTTGCCAAGGAGATTGAGGAACGGCTGTCAGAATACATAAAAGGGGAGGCCAGGGTTACTATTTCCCACGTGAGCGTTGGCAAGCGCATTAGTGTCATGGGTGCGGTTAACAAACAGGGGAACTATCCTGCTCTTGGAGAGGTCTCGCTTGTTGAGGTGATAGCAGAAGCCGGGGGGGCGGCGACCGACGCAGATCTGAGGCATGTGAAGATATTCAGACAGGGAAAGTCTGAAAATGCCGCCGAAGTGGATCTCCAGAGCTATTTAGAGAACGATAACATCGCAAACGTTCCGGACGTACATGCGGGCGACACTGTCTTTGTCCCCGAGGAACAGAATTTGATCCGGCAGGTGGCCCGGTACGGGCAAGACGTTTTGGTCCTGTTCGGTTTCTTTGCCCTTTTGCACTGAAAGCAGGTGGTCTCAATGAGGAATCTAATAATCGGTCTTGTACTGCTGGCATCAACGACGACTGGAGCACGTAAGGTATATGCGCAGGAAACTGTCCCCAACGTTTCCATCGGGGCAAGGAATACGTCACTGGCAAATTCCAATATTTCCGAATCATCGGATGTCAGCGTCATGTATGAGAATCCAGCCGCGATCGCTTATCTGAAGGACAACTCCTTATTCATAGATCATACGCAGATGGAAGGCTCGCCGGGAATGAGGGAAAACCTTGCGGTTCCTGTCGTCTTGACGACGCCGTTGACGGTGGCACTCGGCCTCGACGCTTACCACTTTGGGTTCTTAGGAGGGGCAATACCTGCCGACCAGCGCATCTTAGAGTACGGCTACGATATTGCCGCGGCCGTCGAGGTCACTCCGACCTTGAGCATCGGAGGGTCATCGGCGCTCCGGCACGCATTCTCAGGCAACGGTTCACAAGCATGGGGGTCATACTTCTCGCTGGGGGCTGACTACGTGCCGACTCCCGACCTCAGTTACAGTATAGTGTGGGGCGGCCTGGGCCGCGATGTGGCACTCTATCCGGAAGCAGGTGAAACCGGCATGACGGCAGCCGGCGCGCCCACGTCCACTTATCTCGAAGTTGGAGCGACCATGACGTATCCATCATCCGCTTCCTTGAGACCTCCGTTGTTTGTGTTCTCGCTTGCCAGCGAGAAGATCCTGCGCATTTCAGGGCACTACTACAAGGGAGGATTGGAATTAAGGCCGTTGAAATTTTTGGAGCTTCGGGTAGGCTACATGGCCGGACCCGGAGTCACGTCCACGCGCTTCGGGTTGGGAATTGTCGAGAACTTGTTCAGCATTCAGTACGCTATATACCCAGCCATAGGTGCAACCAGGTTGCTGCAACAAGTTTCAGTTTCGCTGGAGATGTAAAATGGGGCCTTACGCCATAAATAAACGGGTCCATAACAGACTCACGGAAGACATTTTTTCCGCCGGCATCGTTTGGAGCAAGGCAGGGAATGATCCGGATTTACTTTAAAGGAGGATACGATGTTTGAAGAACTATCACTCTCCACCGTCTTTTCTATTTGTCTTTCATTGCTTTTTACTCCCGTGGTGATCAGGATCGCCTATGCGGTGGGAGCCGTCGATAAACCGGACGAACGGAAAGTCCACAAGCGGCCCACTCCACGGCTGGGCGGAGTTGCAACATTCGGCAGTTTTGTGATCACTCTTGCAGTCGTCAATTTTGTTATGCCGGGCCACGATCCCTACAACTTCATCAATCAAGGCAGCTGGCTGGCACTTGCTGTTTCACTGTCTGCGATTCTATTGTTGGGCGTTTGCGACGATATCTGGACACTTAAGCCGGGGCAGAAATTTCTCGTGCAGTTCCTGGCGGGGTCCCTCGTTTACCTGGCAGGTTTCAACATCCCTTCCGTTACGAATCCGTTCACGGGCGGAATTCTGTACCTTGGCATTCTCTCCTATCCGATCACTGTCATCTGGGTTGTGGGAATCACAAATGCATTCAATCTGATCGATGGCCTGGATGGACTCGCCGCCGGAGTATCAGTCATAGCAGGGCTGACAATATCGGCTATTGCGTTGCTCCACGGCGACGCATCTACTGCCATTGTCGGGATCACACTTGTCGGTGCCATTCTGGGATTCCTTCGGTACAATTTCAATCCCGCTAAGGTGTTTTGGGGCGACTCGGGAAGTCTGTTCGTCGGTTTCACTCTTGCTGTACTCTCCATAAACAGCTCGACAAAAGGCTCGACAGCATTTTCCATGATCGTCCCGCTGCTTGCCCTGGGCGTTCCCATAATGGATACCTCACTGGCAATGCTCAGGAGGATACTGCGGTCCTTTCTGCCGGATCAGTCGCTGCCGGCTAGTTCGCTCCGAAAGTTGCATTCGATGTTCCTCCCCGATCGTCGTCATATTCACCACCAGTTGCTGGCCAGGGGACTGTCACACAGGGAGGCTGTTCTGGTACTTTATATCGTCTCCTGCGCATTTGGAATGAGTGCTTTTCTCGTCACCGCAGGGAATCTCAACTCATCGCTGATACTGGCGACTGTGGGAATTTTTGCCGTAGTCGCCGTTCGGAAGCTTGGATACCGTGAGATGGCGGTTATTCGCAACGGCTTACTCCTGCGGTTTTATCGGAGGGCGTATGTCAAACACACTATCTCCCAGGTTCTGCTCGACGTCGGAGCAGTATTTATTTCATTCTTGCTTGCGGCCATACTGAGTTCATACCCTGGCGAAGGTGTGGGAGACTGGAGAACCCGCGCTTTCGAAGCAGTTGCAGTTTGCCTGCTGCAAATCTTCGCCTTCATAATCGGCGGTTTGTATCGGAGGTCGGTTACATTTCTGGGGTTGGGTGATTTTCTGCAAATGGTTAAGGCTGCAATGGCAAGCGCCGCCGTAGCCGGATTTGCCCTCTGGGCTCTTCCGGTGGTTCGCACCGGTGCTAACGCATGGATGTTTATCATACTGGATTCATATTTCCTCTCGACGTTGGTCATAGGATCGAGAATTGCGTTCCAGGCCCTGAACTACGTTTGGCGGCGCGAAGTTGCCGACGGCGAAAGAAAGGCCCTGATTTACGGCGCAGACGAAAGAGGACTGATCGCTCTTCAATCACTCCTTGCAGGGGAAGGCGGCAAAAATGGCGCGGGGAGTCCTGCCGTACCGGTGGGTTTTCTCGACGACGATCCTCGTATGGAGGGGAAGTTTCTCGACGGTTACCCCGTCTTCGGGGGGCACTGGAAACTGGAAGGACTCCTGAACAAAATGGGAATCGGGGAGATAGTCCTGGCTACTGCCGACCTTGACTCCGAGGCGTTCCACCGAATCCGGATCATCGCAGAGAGACACAGTGTGCCGATCAAAATTTCAAGAATGACATTCGCACCGCTGGGCGTCCGCGGCATGGACGAAGTCCAACCTGACGTGAGTGATCCTAACAAGAGAACTTTGACTCCGAACGTTGCATGACAAGGTGAACATGTTGAAAGCAAAAAAAGATAAATCGTCAATTTCCCGGGAATTCGCGACCCGCCTCGTGCTGTTCTGTGCGGCTCTGTTTTCGTTCGGGTGGGCTTCGCCGGCTTTTGCTCAAACGATTGGCACTCCCTCCCTGTCGTCACCGTCAAACGGTGCGACAGGGGAGCCCGCCTCGGTTACACTCTCCTGGGGGGGAGTAACACTCGCGACATCCTATGAGTTGCAAATCGCAACCGATAACTCCTTCAACAGTGTCTTGATCGACCAGACTCAAACCGGAACAACCTACACTGCCACCGGACTGACAACCGGAACAACTTATTACTGGCGTGTCAGGGCCTCGTCGCTTCTGTTGACTGGCAGTTGGTCGGCCACATGGAGCTTCACGACAGAAAGCGCCGCGGCCCCTCCCTCGACCCCTACGCTGGTTTCCCCTTCGAGCGGCTCTGGCGATGAACCGACCACAATACCGCTTTCGTGGAACGCAGCGTCAGGTGCCAGCCATTATTGGCTCCAGGTCGCCACCGACCAGACGTTCACTAACATTGTGTTCGGAGACTCGACAATCACATCCTCTTCAGAGCAGGTCGATTATCTGACCCCATCCACAACTTATTTCTGGCGTGTGAAGGCCCTCAACCAAGCAGGTTCGAGCAGCTGGTCATCCGTCTGGAGTTTTGCTACGGCGAGCGCCCAGGTTCAGCCCCCTGCCAGCCCTGCTCTTGCTTCCCCCGCCAACGGAGCAACAGATCAACCGCTTCCGGTTACTCTTGTGTGGGATTCCACTTCTAACACGGGCCATTATGACATCCAAGTGGCATCAAGCCTCACTTTTTCAAATATAGTCTTTTCAAGTTATACAACAATCGGGACGTCAATTCAGGTTAACGGGCTGTCAAGCGGTACGACCTACTACTGGCATGTCAATGCTGCGAACACCGGAGGCCAGAGTTCCTGGTCTTCGACATGGAGTTTCACGACGACTTCCTCAGGCATGGTTCCACCTTCAGCTCCGGCTCCTCTCTCGCCGCCCAACGCGTCGTCCGACCAGCCGGATTCTTTGACTCTAATGTGGAGTTCTTCGGCCGGTGCAACGGGATACAAATTACAAGTCGCTTCGTCAAGCTCGTTCTCAAGCCCCATCGTAAACGATAGCTCCATTTCCGACTCCTTGCTTTATGTAACCGGCCTTGCTCCAGGCAACGAGTACTATTGGAGAGTCGCGGCGGAAAACAGCGCAGGGACCGGATCGTGGTCGGAGACGTGGAGCTTCACAACGGTGAGCCCGGTTGCAATTCCTGTCGTGCCTGTTCTCCATTCGCCCGCCAACGGGTCATCGGCCATGCCGACGACAGACA
>JBJKQU010000263.1:0-17205 GCA_046705025.1 Candidatus Kryptoniota bacterium
AATTCAATCAGAATATCTCATACCGATATTCCGTCGATCCGGTTAGCGGCGGAGCCAGCCCGCTGCCCGTATGGTCGAAAGATGCGCTGAAGAATTCGATAATTGAGTAGGGAGATCATGAAAGAACTTGAGAATCTGAAAGAGGCAGTGATGAAGGAATACCCGCGCATGAGCAAGGAAAGCGGGTTCAAGTTCAATTGCCACAAAGGGGTAAGCTGTTTCAACAAATGCTGCACCGACGTGAATATCTTCCTGACTCCGTACGATGTTATTCGACTGAAGAACAGGCTCAGGATGTCTTCGCAGGAGTTCCTGGACCGGTTCACCTTTCTCCCGATCGACGAGAGTCAGAATCATCCGGTGGTGATGCTGAAGATGAATGCGGACGATGAGAAGTCGTGCCCGTTTGTACGCGAGGAGGGGTGCTCGGTCTATGGCGACAGGCCGTGGTCCTGCAGGATGTTTCCGCTCGGCGTAGCATCGCCGAAAGGGGGCGGTGAGGGGGATTTTTACTTCATGATCGAAGAACCGGTTTGCAAAGGCTACCTGGAAGACAAGAACTGGACCGTCGGCGAATGGATCGCAAATCAGGGAGTCGAGCAATATTCAGAGATGGGTGAGCTCTTCAAAGAGATTTCGCTCCACGATTTCTTCAAGGAAAAGAAGCAGCTGACTCCCGCGAAGCTGGAAATGTTTTATACTGTGTGCTACAATATCGATAAGTTCAGAGAGTTCGTGTTCCATAGCACCTTCCTTCAAAGGTTCGATGTCGACGAGGATGTTATCAATGAAATGAGAACCAGCGACGAGGAGCTGCTGAAATTCGGCATCGTCTGGCTCAAGTACTGCCTCTTCGGCGAAAAGACCATGCGGGTGAAGGCGTCCGGGGTATCAGGCCAGCAAAAACGTTGAAGGTGCACGAGATATGAGCGACAGAAATTTAGTTGCGCCGGACCTCCAATTCATAGATCAGCTTGAAAAGTACGGTGCGGAGGATATGAAGAAGTGCTTCCAGTGCGCTACATGCTCTTCAGTGTGTCCTCTTTCGACGGAAGAAAACGGATTCCCACGCAGGCAGATGCTTCTCGCACAGTGGGGGTTGAAGGACAGGCTGCTCGAAGACCCCGGTCCGTGGCTCTGCTTCTACTGCGGCGATTGCTCGGAGAGGTGTCCTCGCGGCGGCGATCCGGGCGAGACAATGATGGCCATGCGAAGATATCTGACATCCCGGTACGACTGGACCGGCCTGTCGCGCCTGATGTACGGCTCGGTCTTCTGGGAAATCGGCATCCTAGCCGTCGTCGCAGCTGCGATGGTGCTGCTTTTCACGATCCCGGCCAATTTTGGCTTCGGTCTGCTGAGCCGATCCGGCTCTGCGCCGCTCGCGACCGTGATGCTTGATAAGTTCGCGCCTGTCGGCATTGTGGACCTGGGCGACAGAATCATGGCGGTGGTTCTCGGCGTACTGCTGCTCATCAATGCGGGGCGGATGTTTGCCGGCCTGACGCGGGACGACAAGATACCGCTCAGCCTTTACATAACGCAGCTTCCCCGTCTCGTCTTCCAGGGCGTGACTCAGATACGATGGAAAGACTGCGGAAGCAGCACCGGAATCAAGAACTGGCTGCGCCACCTCTTCCTCGTCAGCGGATACGGAATTATGTTTACTCTCGTTGTAGTATTCCTTCCGTGGTTTCAGGTCGACAACACGAGCATCCACTGGACGAGCTTTCTTGGATACTATGCCACTGCAGTCCTGCTGATATCGACAACTTGGATAATCGTCGACAGAATGACGAAGAGAACGGGGATGCACAGGTTCAGTCACTTCTCCGACTGGCTGTTCCCGATATTGCTCTTCCTCGCGGCGCTCACCGGCATTCTCCTCCACATCTTCCGGGTCAACGACCTGCCGATGCTGACTTACGTTACATACACGGTCCATATGGCCATAGTCGTGCCGATGTTGGTCGTTGAGGTGCCGTTCGGCAAGTGGGGACATCTGTTGTACCGGCCGCTGGCAATATACGTTGCTGCGGTGAAGAGCAGGGCTGCGGAATTGGCAAGGCAGGTAGAAGTTGCTCCCAGCCGGGTGGCTGCCTCCTCCTAAGGATTTAATTCAACCACCGTGGCCGGCGATGGGTTGGGTTCGGATTAACCGGAAGGCCCGCAAAGGAGTAGACTTATGCATTCCAGGCGGAGTTCGCCGCGTCTCCGAAAGTACTCGACGCCTTCATCCGTCTTTCCGCCGCATTTCTCAGGATGACAGCCTGCCAATTCTAAATCCCATTTTCCAGGGAAGACCTGATTTCCTCCGGGAAGCTCGAGTTTATAGACCGGGAGCAGGTGGTGAAAGCTTTGTCGGAGCGGGGTGGTCGGCAATCAAAACGAGGCTAATTTAGTTCGCCCGTTTGTCTGTGAACCTTAATGCGGGGGCCGGGTCGCCGCTCAGAAATGCATCTACGAATTGCTCCACGCTTCCATCGGTGATAAGCGTTACGTCGGCATTCCGTACAGCTCCCATCAATCTTCCGATATCGATCAGGAGCTGGAGGATGGAGCAAGCGGGGATCTTTCTTATTGTCGCAAGAACATTGTCGTTCTGCAGAGTGACCGAGAAGTTCGAGCGCTCCAGTATCCTCGCGATAACTCTTGCTCTTCTCACCCTTCTTATCGGATCCGCCGCCCCGCCGCGGAAGTCGAAGTTGATGTAGTTGTTGTTGATCTCGTCGCTCGCATACGCGTCGAGTCTGGAGAAATGATATCCGAGCCGCGAGGAAAAGTTCAGGTAGCAATCGGAGATGATCGCATAACTCCTGCCGCCGAGAGCCCTGTCGCTTCTGCCTGCGTCGACGATGTTCGACATAAGAAGATTCGTGAAGCCTTTGAAGTCTATGGGGAGCGGGCCGGCCCACCTTACACCGGGTGCCGTCATCCCGCTGATCAATGACCTGAAGGGCTGAGAATTTATGTCTTCAGGCGTGATGAATTTCTTGCCCTCTATCTTTGCAAGCCCGTTTCCGAGGTCGATGACGTAAACGTCCAGCGGGACAGGAAACTTCAGGGGATATGCCTGCCTGTCTTCGTGCTCGGCCGACTCGTAAAGCGAGAACATCTCTCTCATCGCATACTCATGCGCGAACCTCGTTACGTCGTGCAGAGTCCGGCAGTTATTCGGAGAGAAATCGGCCGAGTCCGGATCCGTCAAATTGAGCGGGATGATCGATTGTGATACGTTTTTCCAGATACGATACATCGGGCTCCTCATGAAACTGCTGATATTGCTCGCTGCCGTGCGGCCCTGGCCGGCCGCTTCCAGTCCGAGGTAGACCTTGTGGGCAGCGGCGTCGACCGTCACAGGCAGGCCGTTAGTAAGGCGGGTCGTTGCATCGCCGGTATTAACGAGCACCGGTATTTTGAGCTCGCGGGCTATTATCGCGAGATGGCCCGTGGTATTTCCGATGTCGGCAATGAGTCCCGATGCCTTGTGAAGAACACGCGTCAATTCCGGCGAAGTCTTTTTCGCGACCAGGACTCCTCCTGAAGGGAAATTTACGATATCCTTTGATCTGCTTAAGAGGAAAACCTTGCCTGATCCGATTCCCGGACTGGCGCACTCGCCTTTCCCGATCAATACGGTCTGCTCTAGATCGGGAGTTCCGGAAGCGATCCCGTTTTCAGTATTCTCATCCGGTTCTTCGGAAACGGCCAGCGGCCTGCACTGCAAAATGAAAACTGTCCCATTCTCATCGATGGCCCATTCGATATCCTGCGGCGACCCGTAGTACTGTTCGATCCGGAGGGCGTATCCGACGATTTGCCTGATCTGATCCTGACTCAGACACGGTTGGTCTCTCAGGTTGCCCGGTACCTCCTCGTCGTATAGTCCGTCCGTCGGACGCGCTGTGGCCATGTAATCCTGGTTGCCCGGCTTGAACGACAAAATCTTGCAGCTTTCCGAATGCTCGACTATATATTCCTGGGCTTCAACGCTGCCGTCGACCACCTTCGTCCCGAGGCCTCTGACTGCCTGAATGATGATCTCGTCTCTGTTCCTTAGAGGGTCCTTTGTGAATAAAACGCCGCTGACTTCCGAATCCAGCATCTGGAGACATCCGATGCTCATCGGCATATCGACGTCGCGCAGGCCGGTCATGTAACGGTAGACGAGAGACTGAGGCAGGTACTTGGAGATCAGGACCTCGAAGCAGGCGTCGACAAGATTTGCCCTGCTTACATTAAGTGCGGTATAATGTAGTCCCGCGAAGGAGAAGTGGAGGTCGTCCTCTCCCACGGCGCTCGATCTTACGGCAACCAGTGTTTCCCCTTGTCTGCCCGCCAGCCTGTCATATTCATCCAGGATCGTCTCCTCGATAGTATGGGGAATTGGGGAGGCGATGATAAGGGCTTGAATCACGCGGCTCGCCTGTTGGACCTGCGCATTGTCGTTGAAGTCTATCGACGATATAGCCTCGTCGATCTTCGAGTACAATCCTTCCTGGGAGAAAAAGTCTTCGAAGCATCTTGCAGTGAGGCAAAAACCGTCCGGGACGGGTATGTTGAGCCTGTTGTGAACCTCGCACAGGCGGCTCATCTTGCCGCCTACTTCCCTCGTATGGTTGAAAGTTATTTCCTCGACTTTATAGGAGTACGGTGAGTCAGGGGATGGGAGGACACTCTTCTCACACCCGTTGCATTCGGGCTTCTCGCAGTCCCATCTCTCCGGGCAAAACGGAACCGGTGCGAGTTGTCTCTCGCATTCCGTCTTGATCCTTTGGACCTGGTTGATGAGCGTTTTGTATCTCCCGCCGCACATCGTCGAGAGGTGCTGGGTCACCTGCTGGGTGTTCGCCAGGATATCGGAGTACAGCGGAAATATCTCGCCTCTGGAAAACGGCTTGCCCGAGACGATGATTTCGCTCAGGCTTCCCATGAGCTTCAACGCTTCGTCGTTGGAAAACAGGAGACGCTGAAAATGGTAGAGCTTTTCCTTGAATGAAACCGGCTCCGCGTGCCGGCGGCTGAATATTTTCTTGAATATCGTCACCAAACTCCTCGCTGGGGCGCCGGGCGGAATTCTAGGCCCGAATTGCAACTCTATGCGCTTTGCCCTTTTCGTTCTTGTAATATACGTGAAACCAACGACCTTATCTCCGAGCTCGTAAACGGCTTTGAGAGAGAGCCGTCCACGCTGCGGGACTCTTCGGCCGTCGATGTACTCCCGGAAGAATATCCCGACATCACTATCACGGAAGCGGATGGGCAGGTGTTCTTGATTCTTCGTAACGCCTCCTCGGTGTTCATCCCGGAGAGCATGGAGTCGACCAGGATCACATCGAACGCGTTGCCGCGTACCAGCCTGAGGCCTTCGATGGCGTTGTTAGCTGTGGTGACGGCATAGTCGGTGTTCGTGTCCGCCCCGAGTGCTTTCGCTATGGAATTAAGGATTATATCCTCACCATCTATCGCGAGTATTCTTATCGTCTTGGCCATCTCAAGCCGGCAGTTCTATGATCACCGACATCTCCGGTTCGGATTCCGAGCTTGCGTAAATCCTGCCCCTGTGAAGTGCCACGATATCTCTGCAAACGGACAGGCTTATTCTTGTCCTTTCTATATTGCCGGAGCCTGTGTCGGCACCCTGGTCCGAAAGGGCCTGCAGAACACTCTGAGGAATACCGCCTCCCGTGGTAGAGAAACGGATCTCTATTCTGCCGTCTCTCTCGACGTGTGATGCTGAAACATTCAAGATCCCGCCCGCCTGCATGTTGTCCGAGAAAATCAAAAACAGGTTGAGAAACACCTGCTGGAGCAAGCCGGGATCCGCCGATATTTTCGGAAAGGATTTCGGTATTGACGTGACTATCCGGATGTTTCTGAAATTTGAAAGCTTCTTCAGGATCGAGACCGCGTGGCCGACTATTCCTTCGAGTTCGACGGGCACAAAAATGGGTTTCTCCTTTCTTGCGAGGGACAGAATATTCCTGACGCTTTCTCTGATCTTAAGGGCCTCCTGGAGAATTACCTCGTAATCAGATTTTGTATCGTCACCTGGTTTCGATTGTTCGATCAGGCCTTCGGAATAGACCATTATACCGGTAAGAGGATTGTTTATTTCTTTCGCGATTTCGTCTGCGAGTTTGCCGACTGAAGCGAGCTTCTCCGATTCAATCAGCTGCGATTGGGTAGCCAGCAGCTGTCTCTGCATTTGGTTGAATGAATCTGCGAGAACTCCCAATTCGGCCTTTCCTGAAGGAATCTCATGGTTGAAATCACCTTGAGCCACTCTTCGAGTCCCTTCGACGAGCTTCTTCACGGGGCCGCCGACGAGACGCCGTATCGAAAAGTAAGTTACTGTCGAGGCCAGAAGCGCTATTATGATGGTCAACAGAATCAACTGAGTGCGGCTCCTGTCGATGTTTGCCATTATCTTGCTCGCCGATACCTCGATCTCTATGAATCCCAGGATCGTCTGAGATGAATCGTGCACGGGATGGGCGGCCGTCAGAGCAACCGGGCCTGAAGAATTCATAGAAGCCTGGCTGCCAGCGGTCGCATGGCAGTCGCTGTTGTAGCAGCTTGGAGCATTGTAAATCGGCAGGGAGCTGTAGATGACATCGTTTCTATTGTCGAAGTGATAACCGTAAAAGCTGCTCACGGGTCGTACGGATCGGGTGTTGGCCCCGGTATGGCAATTCGTACAGAGTTGATTCGTCCGTGATATATGTTCGTCGATTTCCGATTCCTTAGTGGAGAATTTGATTACTCCTCTGTGGTTGAGGATTCTCACCGACCGAATCCCTTCCTCACCCACAATATTCCTTATGGCCATCGAGATTTCGTCGCGCCTGTTCTTGAGCATACTCAGCCTCAGGATCCGTTCGGTCGTCTGACTGAGCAGGAGCGTGCTGCGGCTCAACGAATCGACGGAATCCTCCTGTTGCCTCATCAGGCTGACTGCCGAGAACACCCCCATTGTAACAAGTATAATCAGGCCGAGGAGAATCGATATCCTGGTCGAAATATTTATGTGCTTATATGCAGTCATATGCTCCGGCTGACATGTGTCGGCAAACAGCTTCCGTTTACCCGGCGGGGAAAGCGAAGGGATATGCGCTGGTTTTTACCGTCTGCTATTCACGATGAGAGATTCTGGACACTTCAAGCCCAAGCGCTTTTAAAACCAGGTCTGTAAGGAACGCCAGAGTCGTACCTAAGGCCGCCATCACAAGAGTGACTATCAATGCGTAGAGGGTACGGTCTTCATTGTACGTATTGACTATCCACAAGTTTATCCCGGAAAGATGCTCAGTCTGAACCTTCGCACTAAGCTCGGAAGTCTCCTTTTGAGGCGCGCTTTTCGCTGAAGATTCTCCCGGAACGCCCACAAACAGGGCGCAGAAAGCCAGGAAAATCATCGCTTTTTTCGCGAACATGATCTCTTCCTTTCCCTTAACTAAATGTTCTGAATCGTGAGGCCAAGTTCAAGTCCACCACGTTGTTACTTTCTCAATTCTCTTCCACGTTTCGACTCAAATACGAGCCTGAAGATGATGATCGTAACCATGCACAAAGCGGTTCCCATAATGACTATGCCGGCCGCCGTCGAGTAGCCTTCGATGTTCGTCAGTTTGTAAATTTGTTCGATTGCGATGGAGCATCCCGCCAGCACAATCATAACCGCAAACAGGAATCTAATCCCGTAGCCGCGTATATATTTGACGGCAGTCGCACCTATCTGCACGCCTATCGCAGAGCCGATCAACAAAATTACTGCGGCTATTAATTCGACCCGCCCCTTCATGGCGTAAGTGAAACACCCGTAAGCCCCGCTGAACAAAACGGTTACGAGGCTGGTGCCGACCGCGACCGCTGTGGGGAGACCTATCAGGTATACGAGAGCCGGCATGATGATGAATCCGCCGCCTACGCCGAGAAACCCGGAGAGAAAACCGGTGACCAGAAAGACAAGAAAAATAATCCAGATCGAAACGCCCTCAATTCCCGACGCGGGAAAAGATATCATCGGCGGAATATTCACTTCGTGCAATCGCTCCGATAATTTCGGCTTCGAATTTCCCGATTTGAGGGCGGCCTCTGAAGAATCTGCCTGCGACCCGTCTTTGGGTTGTCGCGGGCGTGAGGCGTAATAATCGTGAAGCATATACACACCGAGTCCCCAGAGGAGAAACATGTAGCACCACCTGACAATTATCCCGACATCTCCCGCCTTCTCCAGTGCAATAATGACTTCGCTCCCTATTTCAAGACCTACGATGGAAGTGGCGATCGAGATCAGTCCGAGTTTCCAGTCGATGTTTCCCATCTTCTGGTGCTTCTTCACCGCACCTATCGTCTGACCGAATATGTTGGACAGGTCGGTCCCGATGGCAAACGCCATGTGGAAGCCGAAGATATTCAGGGCCGGCGTAACGATCCATCCGCCGCCAACACCGAAGAATCCGCCGAGCACTCCCACGCAGAACCCTATCATGATCAGCAGCAGGACGTTGAACTCGATTCCGGCGACCGGCAAGTTGATGTTGAAGATATCCATGTCCCTCTCAGTTTGATTTTCGGGCGTTCACTTGTTTGAGGCTGCCTTTTCTCTTCTCGAATCGAGAACGAGCGTTCCTATTATGATCCCGCTCATTGCCAGGGCCGTTCCCATGAGGACTATTCCCGCAAAGCTCTGGAACAACGGCTTTCCGGTGGCTTTGTAAAACTGTTCGGTAACGACAGAAAAGCCCGCGAGTATAATCATTACCGCGAACAACAGTCTGATGCCGTAACCTTTTATATATTTGACGGCCGTCGCACCTATCTGCGCGCCGATCGACGCACCAATGAGCATGATAAAGGCGGCGACCAATTCGACTCGTCCCTTCAGGGCATACGTGAAGCATCCGTATGCGGCGGTGAAAAGGACGGTAACGAGGCTGGTGCCCACTGCGATTGTTGTCGGCAAACCGATGAGATAGACGAGCACAGGCAGGATGATAAAACCGCCTCCGACGCCCATGAAACCAGAAAGGAAGCCGGTAAACAAAAACACGAAGAGTATGATCCAGACGGACACGCTGTCGATGCCGGACGCCGGGAAAGAGATCATCGGGGGAAGTTTCACCCTGTGAAGCCTGTCCGACAGCTTGATCGTGCCGGAAGACTGCCCGTCGGGGTCTTGATTCTCTGCCAGTCTCAGTTGTCTCGGATGTATCACGAAGTAGTCGTACATCATATATGCGCCAAGGCTCGAGAGAAGGAAAATGTAGCATACCCTGACTATCGTTCCGACATCACCTGCCTTCTCGAGAGCGATTATCACGCGCGAGCCGATCTCCACTCCCACGACGGAAGTCGCTATCGAGATCAGCCCCAGTTTCCAATCGATGTTTCCCATCCTGTGATGCTTTCTGACCGCTCCTATCGACTGGCCGAAAATGTTTGCCAGGGGCGTCCCTATGGCGAATGCCATGTGAAACCCGAAGATGTTGAGTGCCGGAGTGATCATCCAGCCGCCGCCTACACCGAAGAATCCGCCGAGCACTCCCACACAGAATCCGATCAGAATCAGAAGTACGGCACTGAATTCGATTCCGGCAATAGGCAGGTGAATATTAAAAAGCCCCATTCCGGATCCTTTCTATCTCGATGATCGCCCTAGTTCCGTGCAAGACTCGTTTGCCTTTCTTTTCTTGATTCGCTCACGAGCTTGCTTATTATTATGGCCGTCATTGCCAGGGCTGTTCCAACAAGGATGATTCCTGAAAAGACCTGGAAAACAGACTTTGCAGACATCTTGTACAACTGCTCTGTTACTACTGAGAAGCTGGTAAAAACTATCATTACTGCAAACAGCAATCTGATCCTGTAACCTTTGATAAACTTCACTGCGGTCGTCCCGATCTGAGCTCCTATCGATGCTCCGACCAGCATTAACACGGCGGCGATCATCTCGACCCGACCGTCCAATCCGTAGGTCAAGCATCCGAATCCGGCCGTAGCGAGGACCGTCATCAAAGATGTGCCGACAGCCGTTACCGTAGGAAGTCCTATCAGGTAAATGAGGGCAGGGAGAATCAAAAAACCGCCACCGATGCCGAGGACTCCCGAAAGGAACCCGGTGAATATGAACACCGCCACCACAACCCACAGCGAAACACGCTCGATGTTAGATCTCGGGAACGAAATTAATGGGGGCAAAGCGATGCCGTGGAGCCTTTGCGTAAGCGGAAGCGATTGAGCCGCCGGTCTTTTATCGGGGACTGTGGGGAAGTCCTGCCGTCGGAGGCGTTTCAATTGTCTCTCATGGAGAACGAAATAATCATAGAAAATGAAAGCTCCGAGACCTGCCAAGAATATGATATAGCACCATCTAATGACTGTACCGGCGTCACCAGCCTTCTCAAGAGCGATTACCACCCTGGAGCCGCCCTCGAATCCAATAAGCGAACCGATAATTGCGATCGATCCCAGTTTCCAATCTACATTGCCCATTTTATGATGTTTTCTGAGAGCCCCTATAGATTGGCCGAATATATCGGCGAGACCCGTCCCAATTGCGAACGCCATATGGAATCCGAAAATGTTCAAGGCGGGAGTAACGAGCCATCCTCCCCCTACTCCGAAGAATCCACCGATGACTCCTACGCAGAACCCTATCAGGATCAATAGAAGGAGGTTGAAGTGAATTCCTGCCACAGGAAGGTAGATATTAAATAAGTTCATCTCTTGCCCTTTTCGCCCCCAATATGTGGCTTACACCTTGCCCACGTTTTCTTTGACTGCACCAATCGTGAGTCTCACAATTATTGTCATGCAAAGTGCCAATCCAGTGCCAAGAAGTACCACTCCCGAACAGTCATGCAACAATTGATTATGAGTCATCTTGTAAAACTGTTCAAAGACGACAGAGAGACCAGCGAGCACGATCATCACAGCGAACAGCAGTCTGATACCATAGCCGCGTATGAATCTTATGGCCGTAGCACCGACCTGAGCACCAACCGATGAGCCCAATAGCAGGAAGACAGCAGCAAAGACTTCCACTCTCCCATCGAGGGAATATGTGAGACATCCGAAGGCTGCCGTTGCGACGACTGTTATCAACGTCGTGCCAACGGCTAGTGTCGTGGGCAGTCCGACCAGGTAAACGAGAGCGGGGAGGACCATAAATCCGCCGCCGATGCCCAACACTCCCGAAAGGAAGCCTGTGAAAAGAAAAATACCGATAATCACCCAAAGCGAGACCCGATCTATTCTGGAGATCGGAAAGGAGATCATCGGTGGTATCCTGATGTTATGTAACTTCTCGGCTATTCGGTTAGAGCTCGCTTCCGAGGTCTGTAGGGCTGTCTCACCTGCTTTGGCCGTGAGTTGCTTCTTCTGCAGCACGAAGTAATCATAAAACATGAAAGCGCCCAGTCCTCCCAAGAAAACCACGTAGGCCCATCTGATTACCTCGCCGGCATCGCCGGCATTCTGCAGTGCGATCACTACTCTCGATCCGATTTCAAAACCGACCAATGAAGTGGCAATCGCTATGGGGCCGAGCTTCCAGTCGATCGTACCCATCTTATTGTGTTTTCTGATCGCCGAAAGCGACTGTCCGAACACGTTGGAAAGTCCGGTCCCAATTGCAAACGCCATATGGAACCCGAAAATGTTGAGGGCCGTATTGGTAATAAAGCCGAGCCCGAGCCCAAAGAAACCCCCCATCACTCCCACACAGAAGCCTATTGCGATCAATATCAGAAGGTTGAAATGGATTCCGGCTATGGGAAGATAGACATCAAAGAAGTTCATCGACTAAAGACCACGTCTCCCTTTCATCTTGAAATATTCGATTCCTGAGTGCGACGGTCGGACTTATCACGATAATGGCCGGCGCGTGGAATCCCAGCGCTTTGAACCCCTGGCTTATTTGGTCTAACCTCCCGGTAATCGTTCGCTGCTCCGCGAGAGTCCCGTTCTCGACCACTGCGGCCGGCATAGATGGATCCATTCCATATTTCACCAGTTCCGCACAAATGCTCTCGAGTCTGGATGCTCCCATGTAAATGATGAGTGTGGTGTTCTTGAGCTGTGCCAGTTTATCCCACTGTACTTGCCTCCCCGCCTTGTCAGGCGACTCATGTGCCGTTACGAGAATACATTGGGTGATCACGCCTCGATGGGTAATCGGAATGCCGCTCGAAATTGGAGCCGCGAGACCGGACGTGATGCCCGGTACTATTTCGAAATCGGTATCAGCTTCTCTGAGCGCGATAGCCTCTTCCGATCCTCTTCCGAAGACGAACGGATTGCCTCCTTTTAAACGGACTACGTTGAAGCCGAGCCTCGCCTTGGTTATGAGGATTTGATTTATTTGTTCCTGCTCGATCGGGTGGTAGCCGCTCTCCTTTCCGACGAAGATTTTCTCGCAATCCACCCGGCAGTAAGCCAGCAGATCTTCATTTACCAGCCTGTCATAAACGACCACATCGGCCTGCTTTATCTTTTCGAGGCCTTTTACGGTGATGAGCCCCGGGTCGCCAGGGCCGGCTCCGACTAAGTAGACCTTTCCATTACTGTGCATCACGGTCACAGACTCCTCAGCACGTTGATCCCTAGAAATGTTGTTGCCCCTATGAACACAACGAAGAAGACAACCGTTAAGATGTTCGCCCTTGCATCCAGTCCCCTGGAAATTCTCTCTTCCCTTGCCAGAATGTCGTCGATCAGTCCCAGCGACTTCTGGCCGATTTTCTTGAAATGCATGTCATATTGCGCGACCTTACTTTCTGTGAGCTCGCTCGACTTGATATCGTCAAAAAAGGTCCTGTATGCATCGGACATTTCCGAGTTATCCGATTGGAATTCATCGATTTCAGTGTCGCTCAATGCCTTCAGCCCGATCAGTTCGCCCAGTTTCTGATAGAAACCCTGCCTTGCCGCCTGCCAGCGATGAAATCTTTCCACCGAGTAACCCCTTATGAGAAGATTTTTCTCCTCTCTTCTCAATTGCAGCTCTGCTTCTTTGAATAAGTGAACGGTGTCCTTTGTCTTGTCGGTCTGCTCGATACGCTGCGTGATCTCCCAGCCAAGCGCGCCACTGCAGAGGATCAAAAGAATTATCGTCGACAGCGATAATATTACTTCCACTTTCAGACGCTGTGGAGAGCTTTTCATGTGAGCACCTTAAAGGTCCTGCAATCCTTCTGTTTCCATCAGTAGCTTCTCTAGATATTGATATGTTTTCCTTCTTCCCTTTGTCGACAGGATCGATTCCCAGTCAGTCGACAGAAATTTCCTGAGTGCTTTCTGCTTTGCCTTTTTTGACATTCGGCTTCCGTTCGAAAGCAGCTGCTGTCTGAATAAGCCTGCAAGGTCTGTTACCTCCCCTACGGAATCGGGTATCAACGTCTCCAGCCTCCGCTTCATCTCCCTTGTGTAGAATGGCGCCCTCCCTTGGGAAGAGACCGAGACACTCAGGTCTCCTCGCTTCAGTGTTGCAGGCATTATGAAATCACAGAGGGACGGGCCATCCGCGACATTCAACAGAATACCCTTCCTCCGGCAGTCCCGGCTCACAGTCCTGTTTATCCCGGGACTGTTTGTCGCACTGAATACGATCTTGATATTTGAGAGGTCTGCCCAGGAATAAGGTTTTCTGATCAGCTTAACCCGCCCGCGCGCTGACAGCTTGGTTAGCTCCCTGCAAATCCTTGGCGACACTACAGTGACACTTGCGTCGAATTCGAGAAGCGACAATACCTTTCTCAGGGCGACACGCCCGCCTCCCACCACCAGGCAGGGAAATCTCCTGAGGTCGATGAGAATCGGGAAATATACACAACAGCTGTCCTTTTTCACGCACAATTCCTTTTTATAATCAGCATCCCGGCGGACGGAAACAAAGAAGACAACGAGTTCTGTATTCTCCGTGTTGTTCGCACGTTCATTATAATGATTGGACATCAGGAGTGACGAGATTCGGTTGCACTAAGTCGTGCACAATACACTCATCGGTTGACGGGGGATGCTTCGGATGTCAGCCGATGTTCATAAATGATTGGTTGATTCATCTGCGTGAAGCATGATGGTCGGCTGTCTTTCTCAGCAGAGGTGTTCGATGCCGACCGATCTATCCTTGCTTCATGAGCTGCGCAAGATTAGGCACCCTCTGCCGGGCGGCCTGTTCTATTCCATTGCGGCTGGGCCCGGTACAGCTGAACGGCTGCGCCTGCGCCTCTTACGCCGCAGGAAGAAAATGGGCACAAGACAGGCAATAGTTATCACTCCTGCTATGAAGAAATCGTCGTTGACGGCGGAAACGAAAGCCTGTTTTACGACGTGGTTAACAATCAGCGCCTTGCCGCGGAGCGAGGCAAGCGCCGGAGAGCTGCCGACAGCGTGCGTCGAAAAGTGCTCCAGGCCGTGAAGTACCTGCTGAAAGGAAGCAGAGTGCTCGTTCACCGCAATACCGTATGAAGCGGTGTGGAACAACAGCCGGCGGGTAAGCAGGGTACCAAACAAAGCCACTCCGAAACTCCCTCCGACCTGCCTGATCACGTTGAACAGCCCGGATGCCTGAGCCATCTTGTGCCGCGGTATGTTGGCGAGCGCAAGCGTGCTTAACGGGGTGAACAGCAGTCCCATCGCGAAGCCTCTCAGGTACAGTGGCAGCATGATCTGTGAATGCATCGAGAAGAGGGAGAGAAAGTAATTGAGGTACATGCTCAGGGCCAGAACGATTATCCCGATTGTGGCGGGAATTCTCGCGTCGACCCGGTCGGACATTATGCCGGCAATAGGGGCCGTGGCTCCCTGCAGAATTCCCGTAGGCAGGAACACCAGCCCTGTCTGGAACGGCGTGTAGTTCAACGAGTCCTGAAGATACAACGGCATGAGGAAAGTACTACCGAACATCCCGAGTCCGAAAATAAACAGGACGATGTTTGTGATTCCGAAATTGAGATCTTTGAGAAGCCGCAGCTCGACGAGGGGATGCTTCACAGTGAACTCTGCCACGAGGAAGACCACCAGGCTCACGAACGCCAGCGCGAGGCATGTCAGGATGAAGTTTGAGGTCCACCCACCGGTATTCCATGACGCATTTCCGTCCGTCAAAGCGAGGAGCAGAAACGTCAGGAAGCCGGCGACCGAGGCAAATCCGATAAAATCGAAGCTTCTCACATGCTGGGTCTTATACTCGCGCTGAATGGCGATGGTTGCAAATATACCGACGATACCGACCGGTATGTTTACAAAGAAGATCTCATGCCAGGAGAAGCTGTCGATGAGGTAGCCACCTATCAGTGGACCGAAAGATACGGATGCCGCCGAGGCGATCGACCAGAATCCGAGCGCAAGTCCCCGCTTTTCTATCGGGAATTCACGGGTGACGATCGCCATCCCGACCGGCATCAGGAAGCCGGCTCCGGCTCCCTGAATTACCCGAAATACTATGAGTACATTTTCATTCCACGCCATCCCGCAGAGAAATGACCCGAGCGTGAACAGAAAGAGTGCCAGACCATACGACCTCTTGTATCCGAAATGGTCGGCCACCCAGCCGGACGTAGGCAGCATAACCGCGAGAACAAGCAGATAAGCGGTCATAACCCACTCGACCTTGTCCAGTGTAACCCCGAAACTGGCCATGATCTTCGGGAGACCTACGTTGACTATGGTCGCATCGAGCACTGCCATGAATGTACCTATCATGACGTTCGACAGGACCAGCCACTTGTACAGTGGGTGGCTCTGATGGAACACCGATCCCCTTTGGGTGACGGATTCAGGTCCTATTGCGGTTGCCATCTTTCTTCTTTCGAGTTTGTTCTGCAACAGTTATCCTCGGGTAACTGTGGTAATCGTTTGCGAGTATTTGGTAAAGGTGATGTGCACGGCCTTGCATCCCGCCGGCGCAACGGTCGGTAGTTTTTGTTCCAAAGCTTTCAGTGACGTCTTTAGCCCACGACAATTTCAGTTATCCCTGAAAAATTTTAGCATAGGGCTGATTCAGATTCAAGTCTTCGGTGGCTGGCAGGCTTTGGACGGTGCTCTTTGGCATCGTTGTCAGGTGAAAAGGTAACAGGGCAGGGATAACGTGAATTGTAATCTTCTCCCCGGCCATTGGGGCGGCATCGTTTGTAGTTCGTCCGCTCAAGGTGGGATTGATGGAAAATCTCCGGAACATGCCCGAGATCTTACAGGTCGCTCCTACGGAGCTTCCACCTGCTTTTGCTGCGATTTCTACAAACAGGTCGTGCCTAACGGCACACGAAGCAAAAGGGGATGAGATGATTTGTCATGGCCGATGCATTCGGCTAATATCGTAAATGCAATTTGTTAATCGGGCCTTGACCAGATGTTGCAATCGAGCCCCGATAGGGGCGCCCTGTTTGTAGATCGTCTGCCCAGCCCCGTCAGGGGCGTCCTGTTTGTAGAACATCCGAACCGTCAATATTGATTAGCTCCGTTAGGAGCGGCCTGTTACAGATGAGATCAATTGAAATCGTAATTACGCGGCAGGTGCTTCACAGGACGCTCCTACGGAGCTTCTATTCCTTTTCTTATATCCTTTCTACAAACAGGCCGTGCCTACGGCACTGCCAAGGATGAACCGCCCGGATCATCCGTCGGTAGAAATGTATTCTGTCGGTATCACATGAGCAAGCAACCGATGGGATTCCTATCCGTTCCTCCAAACCGGTCGTGCTTTATGCCACTGTGAAGAACCAGATCGGAAGATCCGTCAGGATCGGTGCATTTATCCAGCTTTGTATGCACAACCGGGCGAAGAGATGTTCATAAACTGTTCCAGCCTAGCCCCGTCACGGGCGTCCTGTTTGTAGTCCTCGTATGAGCAAATGGCCCCGGCAACTTCCGTAAGCGGTTGTAGCCCAGCCCCGTTAGGGGCGTCCTGTTTGTAGTTAGTTCCCCCCGCAAAAAAAATATTTAGCTCCGTCAGGAGCGGCCTGTTACAGGTGAGATCAATTGAAATCGTAATTACGCGGCAGGTGCTTCACAGGACGCTCCGATGGAGCTTCTATTTCTTTTCCTATATCCTTTCTACAAACAGGTCGTACCTAACGGCACTGCCAAGGATGAACCGCCCGAATCAACCGTCGGCAGAAATGTATTCATCCGATCTCATAGGAACAACCGACCGATAGAACATCCATTGCCTTTGCAGCCCAGCCCCGTTAGGGGCGTCCT
>JBJKQU010000264.1:0-57274 GCA_046705025.1 Candidatus Kryptoniota bacterium
CTCTTGTAACTTGACCTTAGTCATTGAAGGTCTCCTTTCGTTTTGTGAGTTGTCATTCTTATTCCGGCACTCCCGGAATTACACCACGTTACGAATGTGAGACCTTCTTTTCCAATTTACCGGGAGAAGACAACAGCAAACTGCTCGTCATATTTCCTTTGTCAGCTGTAACATGAAGTCCGACGGAAATCGACCCGGATTACGCCGGACCTGTTCGAGAACAGAACGCTGATTAGACGGAACAGACGAATAATCACCGATTCTTTTAATAGACATTTTCAATCCGCGTTAATCCGTCATCTCCGTTAGATCCGTGTTCCAATTTCCCCGGGCACAGAATCGCCATCCGTTAAACTCGCGAAGCGCGCGTCGGGAACGGACGGCTCTCTGATGCACTAAACCCCGTTCACGGGGTTTAGTGCTCTTGTACCGGCGTCGGTTTGTAACCAATGCCTGCGGCTCAAGAACATGTCGCCCCTAAAGGGGCTCATCAATGTTTGGGGTTGGCCGTTCTACAAACAGGTCGCCGCTACGCGGCTGCGCTGCCAGTCGTGGTTGCCAAGGGGCTTATGGGCGGAGGTTTCATTTAGGCGATTGCCAGGTCGTCCCGATGACAGGTCAGAGAACGAGCTTTGTCAACCCCGTTCACGGGGTTTCGCGCTCTTGTACCGGCGTCGGTTTCCGCAAAGCGTCCACCCATATAAAATGTCGTGGGCGGAGAACCGATGCCGCGGTTTGTCCGGACGGTTCCCGGAAGTCAGCACACGGATTCCACAGATGGGACAGATTCCCACGGATCTTATGTTTCCGATTTTTGATCCGCGAGCATCCGTTGTGTCCGCCCAATCCGTGTTCCAATTTCTCCGGGCACAGTCGTCTCAGTCGGCCACATCCATGGCAGCTTTCCCAGGTTACTGACGCCGCTTCATTTCCTCTTGGTCATACGCTGTAAAATATCCTTGATCTTATCCAATTCCTGACCATAGTTTGCCCAGTCACCATTCTTTAGATAATCCAGGGCCTTATTGTAATGGTTCAGCGCCTCCTGTGCCATGCCGGACAGTGGTCCCGTCGGAACTCCACTGACGGCTTCCTGTGTTTGGGCGGTAGAAATAGTATCCAAAGAAAACACGGCTCGCAGGGCATCATCCAGGTTATCGCGCATTTGCAGATTATCTCCAAGGGCAACGATGACACGTTTTAATTCCGGCATCTTGCTTTGTTCCGACTGGAGGTAAACGGGTTCTACATACAGGAAAGAATGCTCGATAGGGATAACGAGCAAGTTCCCCCGAATCACGCTGGACCCCATTTGATTCCAGAGAGTCAACTCGGAAGAGATATCGGGCTTTTGATTTATCCGGGCGTCAATTTGCAGAGGGCCGTAAATCAACTTTCTCTTCGAGAGGCTGTATTCCAGCAATTGCCCGTAATTACTGCCGTCACACCGCGCGCACAGCCAGGACACCATATTGTTCTTATTCGATGGTGTGAACGGAACCATCAAAATAAACTCCTCCGATTTGGTGTCCGGTAACCTCATGATGATGTAATAGGGCAGCATCGGCTGCTCCTGCTGGTGGTAAACCTCCGTCGGCAGACTCCACAAGTCTTCCTGATTATAGAAAACTTCGGGGTTTGTCATGTGGAACGTCCTGAACATGTCTGCCTGGATCTGGAACAGATCCATGGGGTAACGTATATGCCCTCTCAGAAATGCGGGCATCTCGCTGATGGGTTTGAACAGGGTGGGAAAGATTTTCTCGTATGTCCGGATTACCGGATCTGAAGGGTCGATAACATAATAGGAAACGTCTCCGTTATATGCATCGATGACTACCTTTACGGAATTTCGAATGTAGTTGATTCCCATGTCGTTTTGCGCCCCATAAAAAGGCTGCGAGTAAGGAAACATGCTCGACGTGGTATATGCGTCATGAATCCAGTACAGTTTACCGTCCTTGCCCACTACCAAGTAGGGATTGGAATCGTATTCAAGAAACGGCGCGATCGTTTTATCACGGTCGCTGATGATTCTATGGAACATGATACGGCTCTCGCTTGTCAGGTAGCCGGTCAGCAGGATGTTTATGTCCGAAAATTTCCATGCGTAAACCAGCCTTCGAAAAAGGCTGGAAAGCCGGACGCCCCCCTTTCCCTGATAGGAGGTGTACACATCCTGATTGCCGCTCGGGTAATCAAACTCTTTGGTTTTTGTGTTGACAAGTACATACTGGCTGGTTTGCTCACCATAGTAGATTTCCGGCCGGGTAATAGATAAGACGCTCGAGCTGGGAGGGATGTTTTCCACAATGAGATTGGGCATCCCGGCTTCCGTGATCTCGTTTACAGGGCTCATGACCAGGCCGTAACCGTGCGTGTATTTCAGATGGATGTTGATCCATGTTCCTGCGCGGGCAGGAAGCTCCGAAGCAGGTAATTCTCTGGCAGCAAGAGCCACCTCCGTGTACCTCCCCTTCAAATGATACCGATCCACTTCCACGCTTTTGAAATTGTAATAAAGCCGGATTTCCTGCAGTTGCCTGTAAGTCTCGATGAGCGGCCTGGTATCCCAGAGCCTGATGTTGTGGATTGTGGAATCATTCGCCTTCATTTGGTCATAGGTCATGGGTTGCCCCACCGGGAATGGTTTTTCTTCGACCTTATTCAACCCAAACCCCAGACGGGTAAATTTTATGTTATTGAGAATATAAGGCGTCTCCTTTGTCAGCTCGGTGGGCTTAACCACATAGTCTTCAATCAGGGCGGGATAAATCCAAGAAAAACCTATGAGAACGGCAAAGAAGAGACCGATCGAATAGAGAACGTATTTCCATTTGTTGAAGAAGGGCACCAGGAAAAAAAGTATCGCAACGATCAAGGCTGTGGTCAATACGGCCCAGTAGGCAGGAATCTGTGCATGAACGTCCGCGTATGAGGCGCCGTATGCCACACCTGCAGTCGAATACATCAAGCTGTAAAGGTTCAGTCTGAAAACCATGGCGATCCCCAGAAAGAATAACCCACCCAGAACCGCCAGATGAGACCGGGCTTTCTGGTTGACATAAAAGCGGTTTCCCTGGACGGCGATAGCCTGGTCCACAAAATAGGAAGTCAGAACCCCCAAGGAAACAATGATTACAGAAAATAAATACCACCCCTGCAAAAAATCATAGAGCGGCAGACGGAAAACATAGAAGCCCGCATCCTTTGAAAAAATCGGGTCGGCGATTCCGAATTTCGAAGCATGCAGGAACTTCAAAAACATTTCCCATGCACCGGATGCCTGTGAACCCATGATAAATGAAAAGAACAGGATAATCGCCGCCCATGAATATTTGGCGTATCTATCACTGAAAACGATATCGGAAGGCCTGACGAGTCCCCCGGCGAAAGGCACTTTCAACGAGCGGGTATAGGCTCCGCGTCTCCTTGCGATGGCAATGTTCCACCAGGCAAAAATTCCAAACACCAGGAAGAAAACAAAAAACAACAGGATCTTTGCCCACAGGATCGTGGTAAATACTGCGCCGTAACCCAAACTCCGAAACCACAGCCAGTCGCCGTAATATCCCACAAAGAGGGAAAATGCCACCAGGATGGCTATGAAAAGAATTGCAAATGAGACAAGCTTTAATTTTGTTTTCATGTTAGACGTCCTTACCGGTCTGTTTCGTTGTGCCCCCCAGATTACAAAACCATACTAAGTTAGCGCTCCGGTCAGGCATTGGCAAATATCGGAAGGTGAAAGAGGTTGAAATAAAGGTTGAGGTTGAGAGACCACAGAGGGGTCGAAGGTCGGAAAATTGGACGTCTTTGGGTTATTCCGCCTCCGTGTTCCTCTCGTGTCTCCCGTGCCTCTGTGTTTCGATTCAGCCCGCGCCAAACCCCGAACGGGTTTTTGTGCTATTACCAAGGCGTACCGTCGGGATGTTTCCCACAAAGTGGTCCTTCGGACAACCGATGCCGGAACTCCGTACTTCCCTGCCGCTCTTTCCGAAGGGCTTTCGCGTGAACGCCGCCTATTTGAAAAGAAAAGAGCCGATGTTAAATTGTGACAGATTCAAGAATCCTATGGCAGACATTCCTGTGAAATACATCGTCGACGAAAACGACCGAAGGGTCGCCGTCCAGATGGACATAGAGACTTTCAAGAAAATCGAGGAAGCTCTGGAGAATTACGGGCTGACAGAGCTGATCAAGCAATCCCTCGACGAAGAAAGCCTCTCGTTGAAAGAAGCAAAGTCTTTCTACGACTCACTGGAAAAGTCCGAGTGAACGTCCGCTTCAAGAAACGCTTCCTCAAAGAACTCGCAACACTCCCCTCTCCCTATCGTAAAGAAGTTGAGACCTTCGTTTTCGAGAAGCTTCCTGCAGCCAAAGCTCTGGCCGAAGTCGGCAGTATCCAAGCCATGAAGGGATACCATGGCTTTTACAAAATACGATTCGGTGATTGGCGCCTGGGATTGAGGCTGGACAATGACATCCTATATGTCGAACGTGTCCTCCACCGCAAAGAGATCTACAGGTATTTCCCTTAAAACTTCCCAGGTTCGTCCTTCCGCCAATCCGAAGGATCCCCCCGGCGAAGCTAGGACCTTGGTACATTTTTAATAGATGGCTGGGTTTCAATCGGGGGATCGCCGCGTCCCGATCACGTATGCACATGATCGGGACTCGTCACGAAGTGACCACCTAGTGGCGATGACAGGTACCTGCCAGGGTGACCTCGGTTGGATAATCAAGCCGCAGGAGGCATCAAGACGCCGGCTGCCCCCCTTTTCTTCCCTCCTTAACCTTAACCTCAACCTTAGCCTCCAATTCTTCGCCCTCAGGAGGCCGGGGTCCCGCCACCCGGTGACGCACTGTCTCCGTCATTCTTCCCCCTGCTCGCGGCAACGTCCTTGATCACACGTGCGGCCCGGTAGTCCTCGTAAAAATCGGTGTGCGTCTCCTCCATGCTGTTCACGAACTTGTCGATCTGGTCGCTGAGGATCCCGTCCGCCTCTTTGAAGAGCGAACCGATCGACTTCCTCTGACCACTGTGCATCGTGGTGGTCGAGTTCCTGTTTCCCAGCGAGGCTGTGTATGCGTCGATCGTGCCGTATGCGCCGGCGATAGACTCATCCGTCACTCCCCACTTGACGAGGTCCGCCTTGTGTGCCTCGACAAGCTCCACCCTCGTCTTCGCGAACTTTGCCCGCTCGGCATCCCGCTTCTCGTTGATCGTACTGGGATTGATTTCGGACGCGGTCATAAGCTCCTTGTCCTTTACGCTGGACGCGTACGCGTGAAGGAGTCCGGTAACCCTCGAAACCGCATATGCCATCACCGCCGCGTCGCTTTTCTTGACCATCGTCTTGCCCAGTGTACCCATTCCGACCTCCTCAGAAAGCAGGCTGATGTCGTCCACGATCCCGTTAAAAGCGGTTACACTCTCAACGAAGGCTTCGATCTCGGATACGACAATCTTGAACTTGTCGAGAACGGTCCTGACCAAAAGATACATAGCAAGTTTGTTGATATGCACGTTCTTCATTCTTAGACCTCCTTATTTTGTTTTTCGATATTGTCCCATCTCGAACTTAACCGCAAAGTCCGTCGAGTAGGCGCGATGCCCGCAAAGCATGAATCACTCTCCTTTGCGACCTCTGCACCTTCATTGTGTCCTTTCCGGTTAAATAAAGTTGGAGAATCCACTGAAAGTCGAAACCGAAACACATTAAAATGCAGTATGACTTTGACAAAAGTGGAAACGTCAATCGCAAATGCCGGGATGATAACCGCAAAAGTGAAACATCCGATCGGGCAAGCCTGGCTGCAGGTGACAAAGGTGAAAATGAATTTGACAAAAGTTGATCCGGCACTCGCGTGATTCCGGGTGAGGACCGCAAAAGTCGTATACGCAATCGCGCAAGTCGAAATGAAGTTGGGAGAAGCATGCTTTAAACCCGCAGAAGCCGAATTCAACAATGCAGGAATCCAAGTGAAATTTGCAAAGGCGAGATTGAATAACACATAAGTCCGGGTAGAAATGACAAAAGTGACTCATTGAAATCGAAAACGCCGGTGGTCATTTCCCGTGATTCGATAATGCAACCGCGGTGTGGCCGGCGCCATGCGGGCAATGCGCCCGTCTTCCCTCATCGCGTACACAACGCCTGGACGGCCTGATAAACATTTACGACACGTCTGAGAACGGGCTTCTGCCGGGAGGCAAGCCTATATTGAATCATCGTCATCCCGACACGCCGTTTGAAGGTCCGCAGCCCGCTGTCTTCCCTAGCGAAGCCGACTTTGAAGCAGACTTGAAAACAGGGCATATCCGTCTGCTCAAGGAATGTCTTCGCCGCGGCAATCCTCTTGAGGATGATATATTCCGATAGGGGAATGCCGACCGACCTCCTGAACATTTTCCTGAGGCCGTCTGCGCTTGCTCCGAATTTCGAAGCGATGTCCCTGACTTCACCAATCGCGGCTACGTTTTCTTCGACATAGCACTTGATGTCCTCGATATCCATTCGGCAACAACTCCATGATTAAGTGTACAAATAATCTCAGGAATTGTGCTGCGCCCGCACAGCCGACCGCCCTTCACTTCCACCCGCTTGTGTACGAGAAGATTCCCAAGAAACTATTGAAGGACACCGCCATTGTCAAGAAAAAAGCATTGACCGTAGCGGACAAATAGAACACCGATAATGCCGGTTTAACGGATTCCCAAATATGGCTCATAGCCGATAGCTCATAGGCGGGAAGTAAAAAGCAGGTAGTAAGCAGTAAGTAGTGAAAGCCGAGGTCAGAAGCATCGGGTCTCAATTCGGTTGCTGAAGCTTCCCACATTGATTGGGCCAGGCTCTGAATCAATGGCGGATAGAATATGGACGCTCTCGCTTTGTAATGAGAAAAATAAACATCCGTGAAGATCCGTATCGTCCGTCTCTTCCGTGTTCCATCACTATTGGCCTCAGCCCGACGCCTCGCCCCTCTCTGCGGTGAAGGCCGTAAATTACTGAAACGTATTGGCATACAATCGGTACGGGATTTCTTCGAACGTGGTTTCAAGAGGGAGGGCACAAAAAAAACGCGACCCAGAATGATTTGCCCCAACGGGACGCCTTTGGCGCGGGATTTTCTGGCGGGCCCTGGGGGACTTCTCAGAAGGAGTCACTTCGTGCAAACCCCGGACCCGCTGATTATGAGTCGGAGACTCCCGTGTCCGAAGCCGAACGATACAAAACTGCATATCGGCGGGCGGGAATGATGAGATAGATACGAAACCTTGTTTGTCAATCAGCTGTCTTCAGGGCGCTGGCGCGCTGCAAAAAAACCAGTGCCCCGTCGAGTGAGATCGACGGGGCACATTATGCTGGTTGCTTACTTACCCCAATTGAAGCTTAACGTAAATCTGTGCACATCATTCAAAATGCTCATTTGTGTAAATGAGTAATCGAATCGCAGCTTGTAGTCTGCAAGATTCACGTTCGCGCCAATACCGGCCGAGAGACCCTCGATGCTCGTCTCAATCGGGCCGCGGAGCGAATTACCCGCATCCTTGGTACTGGAATAGTTGAACTTGTAACCCGCCCGGACATCGAACATCTTCATCAGGTTAACATCGATCCCGGAATAAAAGAGCTGGGACAAATCCTGCGGCTGAACCACGTCGAGGTAAAACGCGCCGCCGAGTTCATCCGAAAAATTATGATGAAAGGACGTCCCAACCGAAAACGTCAGCGGAATCGGGGATGAGATATCGTAGTACTTGATATCCGATCCGAGATTTGTCATGCTCGCACCGACATCCCAGAACGAAGTTATTCTATAGTTCGAACCGAGGTCGACCGCGAAAGCCCCGGCGGACAGGTTATCTATCGTCTCGCTCAGATACTTCACGTTGATACCCAGCGAAAGGAGGTCCGTAACATGTCGCGCATACGACACGACGATTGCCATGTCGTTATAGTTAAAGGTCGACGACGTCTGCTGGTCGATCTGCAGCGAAGCCAGATTGGCAGGCAGCAGGTCTCTGTCGGCTGGAATGTCGTTCACTCCGAACGTAATGAACCCGACTCCAAACGTCCCGACTTCGCCGTAATTATACGTGACAGCAGCGGCCTCTTCCTTCAGGCCCAGCAGCCAACGGTTGTAAGACACGCTGGCAGCGAGCGCCGTAGGCTCATCAACTATACCGGCAGGATTCCAGAATATCTGGTTGGGATCCCCCGTCAGGGTCGTCACGGCCGACCCCAGAGAGGCCTGCCGCGCGCCGACCCCTATCTTAAGAAATGCCAAAGCATTCATGCCGGACTTCGCGACCTGACCGTAACCTGTCACGGCACAAAGCATTGCCATAAAAGTTACTAAAGCTAATTTTTTCATGGTCTAGACTCCTGTGTTTGAGGTTACCTTAGGATCGCAAAATAACCGGACTGCTGACCGCTGTTATACTGCACCACGTAGATATACAGGCCGTTTGCCACCTCCTGACCATCCTTAGAGAACATATCCCAGAAGAAGGTCCCATTAGTTGCGGTGGGAGCAGTGTAATGAATCTGATCGATCACCTGTCCGGCAACGTCGAGTATCGTGATAGTGCATGTCTGCGGCAGATTGTAGAACATGATCTTATGCTCCAGTCCGACATCAAAGAAGGCCTCTTTCTTGTACGGGTTCGGCTTTACACCGATCTTGGCACTCCCGTTCGCAAGCGACTGGATGCTGATCGGCGGAGACTGTACCACTATGGTTGCGCCGATATCCTTGAGACCTGCATCGGTCTTTGGGTAGAAGCTGCTCTGAGTCGCCCACGGGAATGTTCCCTGCCATGTTCCGGTAGCGCCGTTCTCATTGACTCTGCCTGACTCGAGATGGTCCGTCGTCACAGTCCCATTTGCCGTTGTCACCGTCACAGACTTGTTATCATAAGCGGCCACATAATACCAGTATGAGAAACCAAGCAGCACATCCAGCGAACTGTCTTTGAAAGCATAGCTGAAGTTGCCGTCGGGGTGCGCAAAGCTCGATAACGAAGATTTAGGGATAACGACTTGTACCTGCCATGGCCCCCAGTAGCCTGCCTGCAACTGGTTTAAGTCTGCCGTTGCATCGAAGTTGGGATTCACAGGGTCAAGATACTTGGACTCTATGGGCCCCGCAGTCATCTGCTCCGTATAATGCTGCAATGATCGGAAGCCTAAGTCCAACGTGTTAAACTGAGGAAATGCGCTCGCCCGGTAGATCTTGTAACCGCCGAAATTTGGATTGCTAGTCTCGCTCGCAGATTTCGACCATTCGATCAGTACTTTGTTATCTGGTACGGTGATCGAAGCTTTCATGTCGGGAGCCGCCGGACCCACGGGCACTCCGCCGTTTTGCCACGCATAACGTGCCGATTCGAGGGACGTGAGAAGCCCGTTCATTCTAAATCCAGAATATTCCGCGCCGACCACCGTAACTGCCTGGCCGACATCCAGCGAATACGGCCCGGTGCCTATGAACGAATCGCCATCAAAGTTGGTGGCAGATGTATATCCTTTCGTCCAGCCGTCCTCCCAAACATTTGACAGCGGGGCTGTCTGGCTCTTGAGATCGCCGTCTGGCTTACCGGGACTCGATTTGGGCACGAAGGACAGGAGATCCCCGGCGGTTCCGGATTGGAAGTAATTGGGATTGGGGGCGAGATTGAGTTTGCTCGCGTCCAAGCTTTTCCCGCCATCGACGTACCATTCGCCTGTAGCAATGGTAAATATCGAAGCTGCGTCGAGCTCGTTCTCCAAACCGCCCGCACCTGTTTCTGACGATGTGTACCATCCACGTTCCGGGCCTTGACCGATCGGGTCGCTTCCAAAAATGGTGCTCGCATTTGGAGCGTCAAATAATCCGAGCGTGTCTTGCCTGACACCAAGCCAGGCCTTTCCCGTCCACACATCCGTGTAATAACTGTAGGAGTACGCGCAGTTGATCCCCATGTCTCGTTTCCCTGCCGGAACACTGGAGTTTGGTCCGGGGTAACTGGGATAATTGGCGGTATTAACACCGGCATAAGTAACCTGAGTATTCCACGGGCTTCCATTAGGATCGTTGTCGGCAATGTACCCTGACATTCTTGCATAAGCCCAGGCGGTTCCTCCTCTGGCCCCGCTGGTGCTGACATTGAGTCCGCCGATATCTCCTGAATGCCAGGCAAGCGCAAGCGCCTCGATCTTGTTTGTTGTGGATGTCGGATGACCGTCACAGGTTACATTCAGCAGGCCGTAGTTCTTGAAGGTCACACCGAGAAGGATAAAATCACTCATGTTGTTCCAGGGCTGGCTGTATTGAATAGCACGGAACGTGACCCAAACGCCGACGTTTGTCGGGAACCCGGCCTCGTAGTACAGCTCGTATCGGTTCGTGCCGTTTACGTCCGGAGTCCCGTCCGGATTGACCCAAATAGGACCGATCACATAGGATTTCATCCCAAGTGTAGCTTGCCACAACGAATCTATTGTCGACGTCCATATCATCGTGGCGTAGTCAGTACTAGAGCTGGTCTGCTTCGAAGGGTTGATGCCGGGAGCGTATACCACTGCCTGCATGTCCTGATTCCAGTAGTAACTGAAGGGAAAGCCTCCCGGCCACATGGCTGTCGGAGCGCTCCACTGCCTGTCGAAGTTACCCATCCTGATCAGGTCCCAAAGTCGGGCAGGATTGTTCGGGGTCTCGCTATAATAGACGCCGGTAGAAATCGGCATGAACGAGTCCCAGAGGTTACCTGCTACCATCTCTCCTGTATTCGGGAAAATATTGTCCGGCGAACTGACAGGGGGTGTCCTCATCGCCAGCGCTCTGTCCCGAATCCTCACTTGTCCGTAAGAGAGAGATGCTACGAAGCTTATAAACAAACCCATTAATAAAAGCTTTCGCATATTCTTATCTCCTGTAAATTTTCGTTGCGAATGAGACATCAGAAACCAATCGATACGCCGAAGTAAACTTCACGGCCAATGTCATACACGCTCGATCCGTCCGGCAATACCGCCCAACCATAAGGACCGGTCGCAATGCCTTTCTGCTCCCAGAGAATCTGGCCGGCCGTGCTGTTGTCGTAGGCAATGACGTTCACCTTGTTAAACGCGTTCAGCACTTCGACAAAAGGCGCGAGCCTGAGTCCGGCGACCGAGAAATCGGCCTCGAGCCTCAGGTCGGTTCTCAAGTTGTAAGGGCCTGTTCCGATTTCTCTATTACGAGGATCCGAGGCTGTGATATGATAAAGGAACCCGGTCTCGTAGGTGGTGAATGTATTAAGATGAAAATCCACCGGCAGAGAGCTGATGAGCCTCGGGAAATCGAAATTGAGAATGAATGTCACTCGATTCGGCCTGTCGTATCCGGCAAAGCTGGAAGAATTTCCGCCGAGCACAGATTGTTCGTAACCGGCATAGTAGTTCGAGTTGCCGAACGGGAGTCCGCCGTTGTATTTTGCGCTGTCTCCGGTTGTTGTGTAGAACGTCGTGTTGTTCTGGCCGCGCAGAGCGGTGGCGCCCACAAGAGCTCTGACGTAACTGTAAGTGTAGGTCAGAACACTGGTAAGCCTCATGAAGTCCCCGACCGGCAGAGCATTGCTGCGTAAAGTCAACTCGACGCCGCGAGCGTCCGCGTTTCCGCCGTAGAAATAGATGTAGTAAGTGGAACCAATGCCTGCTCTAGGGACAACCCCGAACGCCATCTGGTTGTAGTTCTTAATCGTTCTGTAGTAAGCGCTTACATTGATTCCCAGGTAATTGGAGACCATGTACTGAAGGCCCATCTCATAGTTCGTAGACTGCATCGGGTCCTGACTGACCAGTGAGGCATTCGGCAGTGAAGTGTGGAATTTCTGGTAGGAGATGCCATAGATGGCCGAAAACGGTTCCGGCTGCATCGTCCTCGAAAACGAATAGTACATCGACGCGTTCTCGGAGATCGGGTGCGAAATTCCTATCATCGGCTCGAACAGCCACTTAACAGGGACAGACTTAGTCCTGTTCACAACCATATTATTGAACTTGATTACTTCCGGCGTCCCGTTGGGATTGACGCCCCCGAGCACTTCGCTGTCGGGAACCAGCGTGTACGGTGCAAAGAAATTCCCGATCTCCTTGGCGCCCGGATCCCAACCGTCTACCCGCAGACCGGCATTCACTATCACACCGGAATAGTCGATCCTGTCCTGAACGTAAGCTCCGTACTGTTTGGGATGTACGGTGTAGTCTTCAGTATCAAGATAACCGCTCGGAGAAAATCTCCTGAGGTTGTGATAATTATACAATTGCACGTTCACGCCTCCGGTCAACAGATGATGAGGAGTGACCTGGCTGTTGATGTCAGCCCGAAGGTTGTACTGTTGAACGTCCTGGTTCTCATAATAAACCCCTGGTCTCGAAAGCTTGTAAGGAGACGACGAGGGGAATGAGGCAGACGAAGGGGTTTCGTTTTGAGGGGCAACCGAGAAGAACTTCGTCAGATCGATGTTGCTCACGTATTGCTTGATCTGGGCAGGATCCGCGAATGTGAGGAAGTCTCCGGTTGTCACGCCGAGCGGGTTTATCTGCCCGCCGCTTGTTATGAAGCCGACCTCATCAGGAGAGTCTGTATATGAGGCCTGGATCTCGTAGTAAGTCTTGTCGGACAATGTGTTGACCAACTTCAGGCTTCCGGCGGCCGTCCCCATCGAGTAACGTGGCACACCCTGCAGGAAGAACTTGAAGTTTTCATTATACATGCTGTTCCTCCATCCAAGGAAATAGCCCTGGTCTGCGAGGATTCCTATGGCGGTCAGCTTCAAAGTCGGCTGGATAGCCCAGTCGACTGTCGCCGTCGCATTAAGTGAGCGATTGAAATCATTGGGATACATTCCATAGGAATTGACATATTTTGCATCGACCATGAATCCCAGGTTGTTCAGCAAACCGCCCGCCAAATTGAACTGGAGATTTTCGGTGGGCTTGTTGCCGTACCAGTACTCGCCCGGAGTCCAGGTATATCTGTCAGCCTTTGCGGTATTCCCGGCCGCAATCAGCGAAGTCCTGTCGCCGAGATATTTCGATTCAGCAGTAGTGCCGTCCGGGAGTAACCCGGTGTAGACATTGAGCCCGGCGGCCTGAAGGCTTGAAGCATACTTAACGGTAGCCATCCCTGTAATCTTACCCGATCCCTGTTTCAGAGTCATGTCGACGACGCCGGCAGTCGCGGGTGAATATTTCAGACTAGACGTTGTGTTCACCGAGACTTCCTGGAGTGATTCTGAGCCAAGATCGACAAGGCTGTTGCTCTGCCTGAAAGTCTTGTTCACCGCGAGATATGTGTTGAACAGGCTGTTTCCGGCGTTAGCGGCCTCGTATGTCTTGTCAGACAGATCGATGCCGTCAACGACATAAGAAGTTTCGAATCTCCTGCCGCCGCGGATGTAACCGTTGAACGAGCTGGGAGAGGTGGCTAGTATCGACTGAAGGTCTGCAGCCGGCAGAGCCGTTATCTGGCTCGAAGTCATGATTGACCGACCGCTCGTCTGCGTAATGTCGATTAGTTTCCTCTGAGCCTCGACAACGACTTCCGGCAAACCGACGGAAGCCGGCTCGACATTGAAGTTCTGGAAGGTAGTGAGATCAGAATTGATCACCACACCTCTCACCGTCGTCTTCGTGTAACCGACGCTAGTTACGGTCACATTGTAAGTATTCGGCGGAATGTTGAGAATTACATACGCGCCATCCAGATCGACGGCAGCACCCAACTGTGTGCCTTCGATCCTCACGCTTGCTCCCGAGATTGGCTCCCCGGTTTTTGCGTCTACAACTTTGCCTGTCAGTTTGCCGCCGCTCGCAAAAACGGGCCCGGCCGAAAACATGGCGAGGGCTGCAAACACATACAAAGCCTTATAAAAGCGCCTCATAGGGGTCCTCCTTGTCTTGTGAGTTTATTATTGAGCTGAATTTCATGATAAATAGAGATTCACATCAGCTGTAAAAATAAATCGCCCTGTATAAGTGCTGGATAACAATCACCTCCTTTTCTTCTGGAAAGTGTCGAATTGATCCACGTGCATTGTCGATTAAGAACTGATTTTGTTCAAGCTCGAGTCGGATGGGACTGCTGCGACAAATCACACCATTCCAACCGACAGACTCGGCTCGGCACGATCTTACTTGAAGCCACTAACTCACTCGTGCCCTAATGTCGATGGCAAAATGGCGGTAGATTCGTCTCGGTCAGAAATCATCACCGGATTTCGAGCCTAACCCTGTATCTCTCCGGGCGTCTGAGCATCATATGCCCAGCGACAAAAATCGTGTCCGAATGAAAATCCCTATTCGAATGCGCGGTGATATGGGTTCTGAAGATTGCCACCATTAAGCCCTAATGCATTTTTAGTGAGCACACGACATTCAACACACCAAAAATCAAGCCGCAACCAAGCTCCCTAAGACGGTTGCGTTTTGCTAATGAAACATAGTTTAATCTTTGGAAGGATACTACATTTCGAGCTTTTTGTCAAGTGGATCACCACTAAATTAACCCGTCATTTACAGAGTCAAACAGATGACTCCTGCGAGCTCCGGCAGATGCCGACCGAGAATTTCTTACCCGCGGGACGCCCCCGGACATTTAGCTCTGTTCAATCCTGCAACATCTTCACCCGTTGAGCACATGAACGCGCCGGTTAAGAACCGCAGGCCTGTCGGAAAGCAATCACGGCGTTGAGCCGGTGGCAGCCGAGTCACGGGACCTCCCCATTCGGACTTTTCCATTTTACCCCCACCTCTAACCCTGCCCGAATCCGCCGCTTACCGAGAGGTTGTCAAGCTTTGGCATTCATCGAATGGTCACTAAGCGAGGGGAGCGGTTCCTAGTGCCATTAAAGTATCCAAGGTTCATGCGAACTGCCGATTGACTAACTCCCCCCACAAGACTAGAATGTCTACGATAAGATCAGGCAGTTAGTCCTGCTCCATGAAGATACGGGGCGTTAAGGAAGGACGAAACAGCGCAAGGCATTGCCAATCTACCACCCGTGGACCATGAAGCGGCAACAACAAGAAACAGGATTAACAATACGTGGCGACTGAGGCGTTCGACATCCCCTCCATGAATAACGGGAGCAGGCACTCCGCATGCATGTCAACGAGCGCCGGTTTAATTCTCCATAATTGCATCCGAACCAGCCGCGCATCAGGCTTGTCGGGGACGACAATTCAAGATGGCTGATATCTGTACGGGACACTCCTGAACCCGGAGTAGTGAAATCAACTCGTGAGGAGGAATACGATTATGAACCAGCTTGATCAAAGGGAATTCCTGAATGCGGATTTTCGGCTGCGGGTCCACAAGGGACGGGACAACATCGCGATTCTGCAACCCGAAATTCAATTGCGCTCGGAGCCGGATATCACTGCCTTCGTTGTAGCTTCGGACCATGAGTTTGACAATCTCGAGAAAGAATGGAATGATCTGGTGGAAAGATCCCGATGCACGGTGTTTCAGACCTTCGAGTGGCAGCGGTCGTGGTGGAAATACTGCGGAAAAAACCGCGAGCTCCATTGCCTTGTCTTCAGGGAAAGAGATGAGATCGTAGGGATCGCGCCGATGTACCGGCAGAAGGTGAAGTTCCTCGGAATTCCCGTCGCGCGCCTTCTTGGGTTCTTCTCGGAATGGTATGTCGACTTGATCGCCCTGCCGGCGAAGCGCGAGACAGTGGTAAGTTCGCTGGTAGATTACCTATACTCAAATGAACGACTGTGGGACATATTCGAGATAAGAGATGCAAACGAACGATTTCCCACCTTGAATCTACTGCAAGAGCACCTCAGGAACGGTGGTCTGAAGACTTTTTCCTACCGCGGAGAAACCTGCCTTCAAGTCGCCCTTGCCCGCACCTGGGAGGACTTCCTTCAGAACATGGGGACGGGAAGGCAGCGCAGATTCAAGAGGCGGCTGAAGAAGCTGCAGGAGAATTTCAAATTCGAATTTGAAGCTGTTAAAGGAAGAGACGATGAGGTAGACTTTGCTGTCGACGAATTTGCGCGCATTTATAATAAACGGTGGATCAGCCTCGGCTACAAGAGTTGGTTCGCCAACGAGAACAACATAGCCTTCGAACGCGAGGTAGCGGAAAAGTTCGCCCGTCGCGGCTGGTTAAGGATGTTCTTCCTGAAAGTCGACGGGACTCGTGCAGCGACAGTTTTCGATTTCAATTTCGGCGACCGCATCTACGGCTACCAGTCAAATGTCTACGCTCCGCCGGAGGTCATGAAATGCAGTCCGGGGCTTCTGCTGCACTACGCGGCAGCCCGACAGGGCATCGAAGAAGGGATGGAAGTATTTGACCTGCTCAGAGGAACTCAACCATATAAGTATGAAGAGTTCGAATGCACATCTACCGCCAATTGGCAGGTGCGGGCGGCCTACCCGTCCGGCGCGCACCTTGCAAGATTCTGGATGTTCATAGCGCTTGAGACGTTAAGAAAAGTCTTCTTCAGGATCAGGACCGAATGCCACGATGTACGAAGGATCAAATTGACGAAAGGACTTACGCCTCGGGCCTTACTCGCGTACATCTCGAAAGAAGCGAAGGATGTGGTCGGTCACTCGATACGCTTCTTCTCAAGCGTCATTCCTGCTCGAAGACATGGCCAATAATGCAGTTTGGATTTCTCCTCCACTTCGTACATACCTAGTCACTTTCCGAGATGTTCTTATTGCGTGGTCAAAGGCCGGTCACCTTCTATATTCATCTCAAAGAACAGTTGAGTCACTTGCCCTGCTCGTACGCACCTCTTTCCGCCAGGTAATATGAGTATGTTGGTCGGGTAACCCCTGATCCTGAGTTTTTTCGCGAGAGAGTCGGACAGAACAAGTTGAGGCCAGTCCAGTCCAGCTTTCTTGGCGACGGCTTCTGCCCTCTTCAAATCCCCGTATTTCAAGAAGCTCACGATTCGGAGCCCTCTGGCTCTGTAAGTTCGCTCGGCCTTCACGAGAGCCGGGATTTCGGCGACGCATGGTCCGCACCACTCGCCCCAGAAATTGAGGAGGACATATTTGCCCTTGAACTTCGTGAGATCCTCCACGCGGCCGTCCAACGTCCTTACCTTCGTCTTCCAGACGTTCGGATCGATCGTGCCGGCAGTGCCGCGTTGAACTCGACGCTCGCTGAGAGAAACAAGAAACGGGGTGGCAGGCTGGCCGGTCAATGCAAATTGTACCCAGCGGCCGTAGGGATCGACGCGATCCACTTTGAGCTTCAGCGAATCCAACACAATCACGTCGCTTAGTGCGAACGATTCTGTTCGGGACATCAGCTTACCATCCTGATTCAGGTCCACAAGCAGCACCTCCTCTTTTCCGTTGAAGAGTCCATCGTTGGTGTAATCCTGTAAGCCAACTTCATATTCCTCTTGACCGATCTGCAATATGCCGCGGCGCACGCCGAGCGGCGTATCGAAATAAAATGTGCCGCGCTTGCCTTCATATGAGAGGTCTCCGATTACTGAACCCCAAAACTTCGCGCCCTTCGAGAGCAAATTTCCGGCCGAATCAACATACCATGCCTTCATCGAATCGGGTAAGTCAGGCGTACGCTGGAATCGCAGCAGAACCCGTTGATCCGGATCCGTCGGCGATTTGATTGAAAAAGTAAAATCGTTGTGCGTCCACGGGAAAAATGCCGGCCGACCGTCGTCTGTGAGATCTCTGTTGTCATTACGGTCTATGTAGAGCAACTCGCCCAGATCCGTCGGGATAACCATCACGGCGATTTCAGGATAGCCTTTGACATCCCAGCTGTAGAACTCCTCAAGAAACCATGCATTCGTGGTATCAACAAGAGGGAGAACCAGCGGATGCTTCGGAACCCTGGTAAACACCTCCACATGTAGCCCGGGGTCGTCAATAGATGATATTTGCGGCAGGTCAACCCGATAGGTCTGGCCCGTACAAAATGAAGTGGCGATTACGACTAAGAACAGAGTCAGCAACAATTTTGTGGTGTTCATCTGCATTCCTTTCCCGATATTGAAGTATTCCTTAGGGTTGTTTTCGCCCAGCCCGATTCCTGTCTCATTTACCTCAGCCGAGTAGATAGGCACAAATGAGAACTCAGCCGCCGCCATTGCAGTGACATTTCACGCCAATAGTGCAGCGATGTAGAATCAGTAGAATCTACAGGATGGTTGCCCCTGACTTATCAGGAAGTTGTTTATCCGAATCCATCATCCTTTCCGTACAGGTGCTCTGTGTACACTGAACATGCGGCCTCACGAAGTGATGGCTTTTGATACCCGTTTTGTGTGTTACCCTTTTCATCCCTAATGCATGGGTATTGTAATACGATCAACTTGGAAAGTCAAGGTGGGGGGGACTAGTTTAACAGTGATAACACGAATAGCACGAATGGGATTATGTGGGACCATGGAACAGATCTTCCCGAATCGCACGAATAAGAAAGGGCAGCGGTTCCATTCGTGTCATTCGGTTGGAGGTCTTCCATAGTCAATGAATTTTGATTCGTGACATTAGTGTTCAAATTATCCTGCTGCTGACTATTCCCGTCTATCTCACCAACCGTATCGTCTGAGTCCATTTTCAAGAACGTCGACGAGTTTTTCCCCCAGTTCGTACGAGCATTGGTTAGAGCGGGCAGTTACGAACGGATAGTCGACAGTGACGGATGTCTCTTTTCCGAAATTGCCGTAAAACTGTCCTTCGGTGCCGACCGCGTCGCGCAATATGTATTCCAGCGGATAAGGAGGCGGACCCATATTGAAATCGACTCCGAGAAATCCCGTCCCGTTTTTGTAATCGTACTCAATAGGATGACCCGTAACATGCCTGCCGTTTATGATGCTCTTGCGAATTCTCGGATCGCGAGCGAACGCCAGGGCAGCAACGCCGTAGCACTCGGCCGCGACCGGTTTATCCATCTTCACAAAAGCGAGCACCAGATCGTGTACACGCTGGTTGTTTGCGATGTCAACTATCGCGCCGCTTCCCCCCACCAACAGCAGCGCCGAATACTCAGTTAGTTTCTTCTCAGCTTCTTCGAGCCGGGAATAATATTCCTCAATCTCTCGAAGATAATACCGGCTGCTTGTATAAGGTCTCTCCGGCATGAGCTTCGACAAATCCAGCGGACTATTGAGTCTGTCGCCCGCCTCGAGTTTCTTCACCTTATCTGCAATCTCGCCGGGGACCACTGTCTTTCCGAGCGGAGGATCTATATAAGTCGAATCCATGCTCACCGGCAGCGCGTGCGGGCGCTTCCCTGTCGGGGTGACCAGAACCGTCCCAATACCGGCCTTGTCCAGCATTTCTAGCGGGCCGACAAGTTCCTCGCCCCAGTATCCATATTCCGAAACTACTACCAACACAGATTTCATTGTTTCTCCCGTTATGACTGAAGCGTGACTGGCCGCCTCCCACGACTTGCGCAGCGCAACGCAGAGATCTCAAGTTGTCTTAACTCTCTCCTGGTCCGCGCACTCGTGGTCAACAACCGCTAGAAGGCAAGCCGAAAACCCCCGCTTGAATCATCCACTTGTTCGTTTCCCGCAGATGACGCAGATTTTCCCTGATATTAATTCCGCGCTCATCCGCGAAATGTGCGGGAGATTGTATGCTGGACTTTTCGGCCACGACTCTAGGCTTTGCCTGTTGAGGTAACTCTACAGCCTTGTCTATTTTTTTCTTAAGATCTCAAGTATGGCTCTTGCCAACAGATGACAATGGTTCCCCGTTCGCGCGGTAACAAGATCATCATCCACTACGACGTCTTCGTCAACGTAAACAGCGCCGTATGCCTTCGCATCTCCGATGAGATTGTTGTGAACGGTGACTCTTCTGTTCCTGATAATCTCCGGAACGGGGGCTGCCAGCCATATACCGTGACAGATGATTCCTTTGACGATTGCCCTGTCCGAAAAAATATTCTTGAGAAAGAGTGACGCGGGGGGAATCTTATTAACGTCTTCAGTGTACCGCAGCCTGTCCGACACCATGCCGGACGGAACAATAAACGCCGCGTAGTCATTCGGATCGATACTCTCGAAGCTCTTGTCGCAATAGATTGTGTTCAACCTGTTTTCATGGCCGGTGAAAGTCAGGCCCGGCTGATTCCAAAGCCTCGACAACAGATCCATTTGCATGCCTTCTTCAGCAAACCGGTGAGTGTAGTAATTGATCTCAGGTTCATAGAAATCGCTTTCAACAAGAACACCGATTCGCTTCGATTTTAAATCCATAATACTTCCGTTCTTATTCCAGACATTCCGGAACTGTTTATTTCTTAATCTGCTTCAGCGTGTTCTGTATGGCTCCGTGCAGGAACAGCACGTCGATACCTGCAATCAGATTTGTAAAGCCCTGCTTAATTCTCTCGTTTGTCTGCTCCGGCGACGTCGTAATTATCCCGCAAGGCATTTTTGCTTTCTTGCAAGCGGCCAGGACTTTCTGGACTGCGCCTTCCACTTTCGGATCGGATGTCTGGCCGAGAATGCCCATGCTGCCCGACAGGTCGAGCGCACCGACCATAACGCTGTCGACACCCTTCACCTTCAGGATCTTCTCGATGTTTTCCACGGCAGTGATATGTTCTATCATCAGGATGGTGAGCAAATCCTCGTTGGCACTTTGCATGTATTCTCCCATGTGCAGTCCGTAACACTGGGCACGGGCAAGTCCGGCTCCGCGCTCTCCTGCCGGAGGATATTTGATTGCCTTAACGGCATACTCCGCTTCTTCGGCGGTATTGACCAGTGGAATAATCAACCCGTCCGGTCCGAGATCAAGCGCACGCTTAATCATCGTCTTGTCGTTCCATGGAACTCTGACCATCGTGTTCGTGTCTGCACCGTTGGTAGCCTGCAGCATCGACAGCACATTATCCTCGCTGAACGAAGAATGCTCCATCTCGATCCAGAGCCAGTCAAGCCCGACGTGGGACATTATTTCCACGACTGTCGGGCTGTTCATAGTAACAGTTGCTCCAAGACAGACCTTACCTGCGAGTAAATTAGTTTTCAATTTGTTAGGACTTCTTTTTCCTTGCGCATCCATAAGACATTCCCCTTAATTAAGATTAGTTGAAAATCTATTCTTTGTTGTCAAGTACTTTGAGAATTCGTTGCCGGCGATCCGGGTCTTCAATTTTCTCGGCAATGTTTCTCTGCGTCACTCCCGCGAAATCTTCCATATCGATCCTCCCTCCATGCGAGACAAAGAAACGCATCTGCTCCATGTAACCTTCGACCCTGTCCGGGGCGGCCATCGATGCGCGGAGGACCGTATCGTGCATCGCAGTTAGACCGTTGACAACCGGTATCTCGTTAATTGCATCAGTCAGCTGCTGCGAGCTTATATAGTTTGCAGACATCTTCAATATTTCCAGGTGGTTGAAAACCGCGGCCCTGATAATTGTCTGTGCCCCCATGGGGTGTACTTCGTGCAATGTCGGGTCGGCTCCATGCTCAAGCAGATATTTCGCAAGCGAGTTGCGCAGCCTGACTACATCAGCATCGGCCGGAAAACCATTTGGACCGGTGGAAACGGCAACCAATGGAGGCTGACTCAAAGGTCCGCCGAGCCTGTTGACATCCGCCTTCCTTGTCTCGACCATTTCATTGATCCGGCCAACAGTCCTGTCCACCGCAGGCCCGTCTGAAAAAGCGTCTTTGATCCCCGTCTCGATCGTCGCGATCATTTCGTCAGCGAGTTTCTGAATCTCAACCTGGTCGGGAGGAACGACCGGTGCGATCCTTTTCAGGTATGACCGGTAGTACTCAGCTTTCTTTTCAGCCGGGCTGTCAAAGGGACGGACAATTTCCATAATTGTCTTGTTCTGGAATTGCGATGCAAGATCATACGGACCAAGGCCTCGGGCAGTTGTTATGTCGGTTCTGGCACCTTTCGACAGAAGCATCCTGGTCAGTTCCACATGTCCGTAGAACACCGCTTGCAGAATGACGGTGTGGCCGTTAAGATCCCATACGGCGTCCAAGAATTCCGGATTGATCGCCAAGAGCATGTCAGCCACGGCCGCGCTCCCTGAATGTCCGGCCAGATGAATCGGAAGACATTTCGAAAAATTGTGAGGCATTGACGGATCGGCAGGCGCCGTTTTATGGTCCAGAAGAACTTTCACGGACTGGATGTTGCCGCGTGCAGCCGCCCATAACAACGGTGACCATCCGTCAGCATCATACCGGTTCGGGTCGTTTCCTGAATCCAGCCATTTCTTCAAAGCCACAACATCGTTCTTCTTCGCCGCAGTAATCGCCTCGCCAATATTCCGACCGGCATTTAGGTTCGTAGTCATCTTCTATTCTTCCCTCATCTCATTGTTGGTATTTGACGAATGTCAGAATATTTTCCCCGTTCTCATGGCGGTATGAAACCTCGTCCATAAGTTCTCTCACCAGAAAGATTCCCAATCCGCCAATCTTCCTTTCGTCGACGGGAACGTCGAGGTCCGGTGCCGGCTTCGCGAGGGGATCGAACGGAATTCCCGAATCGCTAACCTCCACGCGAAGGCCTTTCCGCACCGGCGTTCGATCGGTGGACACCGTGACTTCCCCGTCTTGTTCGGGGTAAGCGTAGGAGATGACATTTACGAGCACTTCCTCAGCTGCCAGCCTGAGTTTGTTCTGCAACTTCTGGTCGAATTCAAGCCCGGCGGCAGCTACCACGATGAACTCGAGCAAGTTCTCGAGGTTCTCCATCTTTGCCGGCAAGGTCAGAGTTTTCATATTCAGTCGGTGAATGAATCTTGAATTTTCAGAAACGTATCCAGCCCGCTCATCTTTATCACATCCAGTACCGATTGTTGTGGCGCGATGAGGAGCACTTCTGAATCTTTTCCAATCTTCTGCTTCGCAAAAATGATCGCACGCAGCCCGGCGCTGGAAATGTATTCAAGTTCCTCGACCATGAAGGCTATCCTGGTGATCGGTTGCCCGACCAGTTTCTTCAGTTCTTCCGATAGTGCCGGCGCATTAGTCGCATCGACGCGGCCTGTCAACTTGATCTTCGCAACGCCGTTTTCGGAAGCGACGGAAATACTTGATTCCATAATTTCTCCTGCAGTCTTTAATTGTAAAATCGTTTCATACGATCCTGATTATTTGCCTACGACAATTACGACCGAACGCGGCCCTGCGAGGATCTCACGTTGGTTCTCCAATTTCTTTTCCTGACCAGGAGTCCAGATATCTTCGGGAGCAAGCATATCGGTGTTTGAAAAAATATGCCAGGCTTTTTCATTCGGAAGCCCGGGGAGTTCGAACCCGTGCATTTCCCAGTGCATATTCATGACGACGTAAATAAAATCATCTTTTGCGTCGCCCCCGTTGGCATACGCCCCGCAAAGCATAAAAGCCAACGAGCGGTTTGAAGAATTCCAGTCGGGTTGCCAGGCTTTTAATCCGTGCCATGATATGTCCGGATAGCCGATACTCAAATAATCCTCGCCCTTGAGATGTTGTCTCTTGTGAAGTATCGGATGCGCCTTTCGGAACGCAATTATCTTCTCGAAGAAGTTCAGCATCTCGCCATTTTCTTTTGCCAATTTCCAGTCGAGCCAGGAGATTTCATTGTCCTGGCAATAGGCGTTGTTGTTTCCGAACTGAGTATTACCCATCTCGTCGCCCGAAAGGATCATCGGGACGCCCTGGCTCGTCATGAGTATGCTGACGGCGTTTTTAATCTGCTTCCTGCGAAGGAAATTTATCCCGGTATCCTCGCTGCTTCCTTCCCAACCGCAATTCCAGCTATTGTTGTCGTTGCCGCCATCATTGTTGTTCTCGCCGTTGGCCTCGTTGTGTTTGCCGTTGTAAGAAACGAGATCCATCAGCGTAAATCCATCGTGACATGTTATGAAGTTGACCGATGCGGTCGTGCCGCGGTGCCGGTAAAGGTCGGGCGATCCCTGGATGCGCTGGCTCATCGGACCGGCGAGGCCTTCGTCTCCTTTCAGAAATCTTCTCAGGTCATCGCGGTATTTCCCGTTCCATTCGGCCCACCTTCCCCATGCGGGGAAAGAGCCCACCTGGTACAAGCCGCCTGCATCCCAGGCCTCCGCGATCAACTTGCATTTTCCCAATACGGGGTCGAAGGCAAGCGTTTCAAGGAGTGGAGGATTGTGCATCGGCGAGCCGTCCTGCGCCCTTCCGAGGATTGAAGCAAGATCGAACCTGAACCCATCAACGTGGTATTCTGCTGCCCAGTATCGCAGGCAGTCAAGAATCATATTCCGGACAATTGGGTTGTTGCAGTTAAGTGTGTTTCCGCATCCGCTGAAGTTGTAGTAGTATCCTTCCGGCGTCAGCATGTAATAAGTCTTGTTGTCTATCCCTCGATAAGAAATGCAAGGCCCTCGTTCGTCGCCTTCTGCCGTATGATTGAATACCACGTCGAGGATTACTTCAATACCGTTTTCATGAAGATCTTTAATGAGAGCTTTCAGTTCGTCGACTTGCATTCCGAATTTACCGGTGGCGGCATAACCTGCTTTCGGAGAAAAGAATCCGACATTGCTGTACCCCCAATAGTTAACCAGCCTCTCGCCGTTTGCCGGAGAGATTCGCGAATTCTCGAACTCGTCAAACTCGTGAACCGGCATAAGTTCTACGCAGTTGATCCCAAGCTGTTTGAGGTAGCCGACCTTTTCACGTATGGCCCCGAACGTCCCGGGATATTTCGCTCCGGATGACGGGTGCTTCGTGAAGCTCCGGACGTGCATCTCGTATATGACCAAATCTTCAGTAGGGATCTCAAGCGGCCGATCGTTTCCCCAGTCGAAATCATCGAGGACAATTCGCGCGCGATGCTGGTACACGTTATCCCAATCGGGTTCACGGCCCCAGACATCTCTGCCACCGATAACCTTGGCGTAGGGATCCATCAGTGTCTTCGAGCCGTCGAACCGGTGGCCTTCTTCAGGGTTGAACGGTCCCTGCATGTGGAATCCGTATTCGATTTCTTCAACTTCGAGATCAAAGACTATCATCGAAAAGACGTTGCCGATTCTGAACTCATCAGGAAACGGTATCACGGCATACGGATCGGGCTCGTGTTTTCTGAACAGGACAAGCTCGCATGAAGTGGCATAGCTTGAAAAGACGGAAAAGCTGACGCCGCCCGGGACGAGGCTCGCGCCGAATGGCAACGGGTTGCCGTGTCTTAAACCGAATTCCCCGTATTTGTGAGTTGGAAAGGTATCTACTCTCAGCACCGGCTAAGCCCTTCCAAATGATTTAATCGCTTCGTCGGTCGTTGGAAAACTGGTGAACATATTGTCGAAGCCGGTCATCTTCATTACGTCGCTCGTTTCCTGAGTCAAAGCCGCGTAAGCACCTGCTCCGCCGACTTTGTTTATCTGCTTGGCAATTACGAGCAGCAGCCTCAGCCCCGCGCTGGATATGTAATTGCATTTAGCCATGTCAAACACCAGCCGGCAGCCGCTTGTCACAAGCGGCAGGATTTTCTCCTGCGCCGCCGACGCGGTGTTCCCGTCGAGGTTCCCGCTGACGCCGATAATTGTCACTTCGTTCTCAGTTTGGGTTGTAATCTCCATATCAATTTCCTCGGGCTTATTTCGGTTCCAACCGGACTTTGATCTTCGGCCTGTAAGTGAGGTTAGGAAGTTCAACAGTCATATTATCGGCATCAAACTTTGTCCACAGGTTGCCGTCGATCCATACTTCCGAGATGCGGACGCTTCCCATCGGAAGGATATCCGGCTGAACGCGAAGCACATCGTTTCCGAATCCGTTGACCATCGGTTTGAAATAGAGATCGAGCGGCTGCTTTGTGTTCAGCAGGTTTGTGTAGACTTGTGCCAGATAACAGAGCTCGATGGAATGATAGCCGCTCATCGAATGACTCCCTTTCAAGCGCTCGTTGCCTACCAGGTAAGGCAATCCGTTGTTAAGCACATTGAAGTAAACGGCACCGTCGTCATGGTCCAGGAAGAATGTGTTATAGAATGCCGCAGATTCACGGGCCAGTCTCAGCTGCTCATCTTCTTTCAATACTCCGTAGAGTATCTGGTATGCAAGAATGCCCTGCTCCTGCTGCCACCATGCCTTTCGATCGTGCCATGAAAACCTGTACGATTCCTGATCTTCCTGCAGAGTCCGTTCCATCACGTCGTACCAGCCGCCGCGCTGCTTATCCATTCCGACACCAGGCATGACAGCACCGATCTTTTTAGCCAGATCGACGTATCGCTTGTCCGGTTTGACATTATTAATTCTCATGAGGTTCCACGCAATTTTCAGGTTGTGTCCGACGACGGCCTGGTTCTGCTGCCACCGCCATTTTAGGTCGTGACTCCAATCTTCGAAGAAGCGCTCGTTGACAAACGGGCTGTTCCCGTAGTCGGGGAAATGGTTCACTATGCAATCGGCAGTGTATGTGAGGAAATCGAGGTACTTCTGGGAGCCGGTTGCAAGATAGAGATTGATCAGGTAAGCGGGCGCGTGGTCGCCGACAGAATTCCAGTTTTTGCGTGCCTTGTTGATACCCAGACCTTCACTTCTCGGGTCCAGCGTAATCGGATCGATATGAGAGAAGTATCCTTCGCCTTCCTTGTCGAGGAAGAACCGGTCGAAAAGGTCGATCGTCATTTTGATATCCTTCATGATCGACGGATCTCCGTTGATCCTGTAGGTCTGTGTCGGACCGGCCAGGGCGTAAATCTGTTCGTACATCGGAATAGCATCCCAATCGTCGCCGAATTCAGAGGCGAATACCTTGTGTTCTTTCTCGTCCTTTACCTCTATTCCATGATACCAGTAAATGATATTCTCATCGTAATCGTAAAAGCGCATGTGTTCCCGCAAATAGAGGACGCCCTTCTCTGCCGCTTCTAGAAAGCGATCCTCGCCGGTCAACAGGAATGCGGACGAGAATCCGTAGACAAGCCGGGAAATAGTATCCGTCTCCTGACGAAAATCTCCCTTGCGCTCGCCGCTCAGGTTGAGGGACGTGCGGTAATTGCGGTAGTCTATGTCTTTGCCCATAAACTGTGCTTTGATAAAAAAGTCGGCGATGCTTGCAGACTGCTTAGCCCACCAGTCCGGTTCTTCGAACCTGTACTTTCCCATCTTCTTTCCGGGAAAGTCGAGAGTCTTAGCTTCGAATGTGTACTCGCCCTTCTCAGGATAAAAAATCCCGTAGGCGAAAACGTATTGACCCGGAACAAGAAGATCGGCGAGCTGACCGGTACAGTCAAAATAGGGTTCTTCGAGGTTACGGAGTCCCCGGGCAAAAGTATTGCCGGTAAGTCTTACGCGGAATTCTCGTCCATCAGATGTCCTGATGCCGAATTCATTCTTATCTTTGTTGAAATCTGTAACACAGCCGGCAATCAAATCCGAAAATTCAAACTGCATCCTGCCCATTTTCACCTCTTGTAATAGAAAATTTTGGAACTAATAATGATGTTATTCTCTCGTTGATTCGCGTCTCTTCATCTTCGGGTCCGTACTTCAAAGCTTCCTACCTGGATATGTTCAACCCGGTCAGACCCCGTCCCGACTATTCTGTACTCGACTTTCTGACCATTCTCGAAAGGACCGACTATCGCCGCCCAGTAGCTGTTGTTGCGCGTATAATCATTGTATTTCCATTCCGCTTCGATGGAGTACTTACGCGTTTCTTCTGCACCATTCGAGACATTGAGCTCAACTATGATAGCCTGTCCGTGTTCAACGGGATAACTTCCTATCCACATAATCACCTTGTCGCCGTTTGTGACGTCTGACGGGACGCGCTGTGCATCCTGAGTTTCATGCCAGATTACCATTACCGGGCCCTCCCTTTGTTATGACTGGTTCGTACTGCCATTGTATTTCAATGCGAGCATTGTGATGTCGTCAGATTGGGGCTCGTCCTGCGCATAACGTTTGAGCTCATCCCGGAGTGTTTGGATAAGTTCGGTGACATCGACTCCCCGTTTGCCGGACAGAAATTCAACAAGCCGTTTCTCCGAGAAGAGCTGCTTTCCTGTGTTCATCGCCTCAGTCACACCGTCGGTATAAGTGAAAAGCAAGTCGCCCGGCTGAAGCCGGATTTCCTGAAGTGTAAATTTCGATCCGGGCATCGGTCCGAGGACAAAACCATGATCGACTTTGAGAAACTCGATTGGTTGTCCTTTGCGCGCAAGCAGAGGCGGGTTGTGCCCGGCATTAGAGTATTGGATCTCGCCGGTTTCAGTATCGAGTACACCGCAGAATACCGTGGCAAACATCGAGGAATCGTTGTCGAGAGCGAGGATGGAATTGACTTTACTGAGAACCTGATCCGGCGGCAGCTGCTGAAGCGCTTCATTCTTCATGAGAGTTTTTGTGATCATCATGAACAACGCTGCCGGAACACCTTTACCTGACACATCGCCAATAAGAAAGAAGAGTTTACTCTCGCTGACAAAGAAGAAATCGTAGAAATCACCTCCGACTTCTTTCGCAGGCTCCATCGTGGCAAAGAGATCAATTTCCTTTCGATCCGGAAAGGCCGGGAAAATGCGGGGTAGCATGCTGGATTGTATCTCCTGCGCAATCATCAGCTCACTCTCGATGCGTTCTTTCACCGCGGTCGTTTCTTTGAGGTCCTTTATATACTGCTTGAGAGATGTCTGCATATAGCCGAAAGCTTTCGAAAGCCTGCCGACTTCATCCTCGGAAACCGCCGCCGGCAGCTCAGTGTCCAGGTTCCCAGCGCCAATTGCTTCTGCAGCGACGGCCATCCCGCGCAGCGGACGGGTAATCGATCGGGAGATCGTGGCAATAACCAGGACAAGCAGTACGAGACCGGTAATCCCTAAGGCGGCAATAAGGTGGTCAAGATTTGTAATGTCTGCCATGAATTCGGCTTCCGGGAAATTCACGCCGAGCGACCAGCCGGTGGAAGGGACAGGCGCAAAATACATCCAGGTTTTTTTAAGAAGTGCCAGCGACGTGAACGGCACAAAACCGGATTCGCCGTGGATCATTTTTCTTCCGACACTCCTCAACGTGCTGTCGCCTCTTGCTTCGGCAACGCTGAAGATGGTCTCGTTCATAATAAAACTTTTCACCTGGTCCGTGATGATCGTACCGTTTCTTGAAATCAGGAATGCGTCTCCGGTCTTCAATACTTTGATGGAGGAGACCACGCTCTGCAGCCACTCAAGTGAAATGTCTGCAGTGACGACACCAGCAAACTGTCTCTTCCCACCTATGTTTCTGTAGAATGGAACGGAATAAGTTGCCATGAGAATTTTCGTATCTTTGTCAATGTAAGGTTCGCTCCATTCCGGCTTTTTCAATTCATACGGTATTTGGTACCAATCTTCGAGGAAATAATCGCCCCAATTTATGATTTTCAACTCACCGTTAAGCTTGAAACAGTATATCGAGTAAGCCCGCATGTTTTTCTGCAGTGCGGACGGCGAAAGGAAAATACCGGCACCGACAATCTCTCTGTTCTCAAGCGTTACTGTGCGAAGCATCGCGAGCATCTGCTTCTCATCCATGGTACTGTTTTCAAGGGAATACGCTACGTTCTCGGGTATTTTCTGAACTGCGAAGACGACGGTTTCAATCCGGTTGACGGTGCGCATGGTAAGGTTTCGCGCGTTCTCCTCGATGTTCGCCTGGATCATTTTCTTTGAATACTGGTAGTTAACGCCAAAGATGGCGAGCCCCATCAGCAGGCAGCTTCCCGAAAGGTAAACTATGAGTTTGAATGCAAGGCTTCTGCGCTTCATCATTTCTGAATCGCCGGTTCGTAGAATTGGCCGAATTCGGGAATACTTTTTATGTCGCCGAATTTTGCGAGTTCGGATGCAACCCTTTCGTAGTCCTTTTCGTTGAGCGTCCAGGTAATTTTCCCGCTCCCGTCTTTCATCAGGTCTATCATTTTTTCAAGCATCCATTTCTGATGGACCCTGTTGGCGGGAACGCCTGCAGTTCTCATGTACTTCAGGACTATGTCGAGCGCCTCGCCTTCATGAGTGAATGCATATTTCCAACCGTCGAATGAAGCCTTCACGAATTCACTGCATTCCTCCGGGTCTTTGGCAGCAGTCTTGCTCATCGTGTAGATTCCGTCCTCGGGAAAATTCAGGCCGTAATCATAGTAGAAGAATGTTGTCAGCTCATCTTTGTTGACGCCGGAATTGATGACGGTGTTATACTCGTTGTACCACATTGCGGATGCGACATCGACTCCACCACGCAGAAAGAGATTCACGGTGTAACCCTGTGGCACGATTTCGATGTGGAGTTTGTACTTCTTTATGAACGCTTTCGGCTGGATCGATAGGTCTCCTTCCCAAACGCCGATCTTCTTTCCGTTCATGTCCCGCGGCGAATTAATGCCGCTCGATTTTTTTGCAACGAGCATGAGTGCCGAACGCTGTGTGATTTGAGCAATGTTTACGAACGGTATGCCATGAGCTCTCTCTCTTATGCCGGCGGAGAGCCACATTATCCCGAAGTCAGCTTTACCGCTTTTCAAAAGCTGATCAGGCGGATCTTTTGGGCCGCCCTGGATTATCTTTACATCAAGACCGTGATCTCTATAGAACCCTTTTTCATAAGCGACGTAATAGCCTGCGAATTGAGCCTGCGGACTCCATAAAGGAATGAACGAGACCTTCTTGAGATTTGTCTGCGCGCTTGCAACCCCTGCCAGGAACAGCAGGACCAGCATCCCCCGGATGATGGATCTATTTTTCACTCATTTCCTTTTCTGAATAACTGCTTAAATAGCCATCTGACTATCAATTGATAAATTATGACAGGGCATAACGAAAGTATAGTAAAAATGCGCAAACACTGTTACGACCTGTTCTGCTGCAGCTGATAGGCTTTCAGATACTCTTCCAACCTCGCTGATGCTTGAATCCATTGATAAATAAAATCCGATTGCCGCCCGGACACGCCGATAAAATTGAGAATTCCAGGCATTCTAAAGAACGATTTTCCATTCAGCTTCATGAATAAATCCGGAGTGATTGTGGTCGCTGACTTGAATTCCTTGATCATATGCGTCTGATCGGTATAACCGTGAGCGACCGCAAAATCCGCCCAACTGACATGTCCATCGCGTGAGATATTATCGAGCAAGTCCTGGAATCGGATAATTCGGGCAAACGATTTCACTGATAACCCTATATAATGTGAGAACTGCCATTCGAGCGTACGCCTTGAGATATCCAATCTCCGGGCGATCTCATCCACCCTGATCCGTCCTTTTCTTTCCCTGATTAGCTGAAGTGCACTTCCGGCCCTCTCCATCTTGACGCCCTGATGATTAGGATACATCATGCTCTTTCCGGCAACCAGCCTCTCGATGAAGAAGTGGTCGAGAATGCTTGCCCTCTCTTCCAACGAAGTCGAGTTGTTCAACCTTTCCTCAACTGCCATTCCTTCATTGTCAAATATGCTGTCGGCGTCAAAGCATGCGTTGTCGATTTCCAACGGCGAAATCCCGAACAACCCGCAAAAGCCGCCGGGAGCAAACCTTACTTCAAACATCCTTATCGTGCCGGGTACATGGTCGATATGACACGGAGACTCTAGATCGTGCAGCCCGACAATACTTCCACAGGTCCCGGAACGCGTCCGTTCGTCTCTAATGCAAATCGATGTATCATGATAACAGAATACGACTCTCACGCCTTCAGCAGGCAAAAACAACTTGTGAATATCAAGGAAAGGTTCCGCGCCGACATAAACGTCCTGCCCAATCATGGAGATCGACCTTCTTCCGAAAGTCAAAACAGCCTGGTTCTCCAAGTCTCTCCATTGTCGGTTGAAATGTAAATTTCCTGGCCGAGCTCGTCCGTCGGTAGAGTAGAGAAGGAAGACACAGAGTTAAGGGTTCGGCATACCTCAGTGTCCGGGTTTCCCCTTTCGTGGCTAAATAGCCGCATACCATGCGTTGTGTCCCCCTTCCCCCTCATCAAACCGTACGTGCGGTTTTCCCGCATAGCGCCTGCCCCGCCACGCGGTACGGCTTTCCGCGTAAACTTCTTCCCTAAACATTCGCATGATGAACCAATCCAGACGCTTTGTAAGGATTTATTAGTCCATGCTCTCGGACTAACATTTCAAAAGCCTGCTGGCCATGCAGGCGCGTCTTTCTCTGGCTCTTCCGATTGTAGTAGCGGTAAAGGCGTTCCCGTAGGTAGTCACTGAGTTTACGCCTTGCTTGCTGAGTGTAGCTGACATTATCTATGTGATAGTAATTCAGCCATCCTCTCACAATCCGGTTTATCTCATCTGCCACCTTCTCCGGTGCATAATGCCCAATCTTCTTGAGCTTCGTGTTTATGCTATGCCTTAGCCGCTTACATGACTTCTCACTCGGCCTGATCTGCCAGAACCGCTTCCGCTTGTCGAAGATACTTCTATCATAGCGGATTGTGAAGCCGAGAAAATCAAACGGTTCCTCGGTTACTTTCACCACCTTGGTCTTCGTTTGATTTATCTTCAACTCCATTCGTTCCAGCAGTCTGCTTACTCGACCTGTTGATTCCTCACTTATATATCTGCCCGTCAGAACGAAGTCATCTGCATATCTCACTATCCTTATTCCTGACCTGGCAATCAGTCCTTCCGGATTGCTCACCATTTTATCCAGTGAGTTCAGATAGATATTGGCTAACAGTGGCGATATTACTCCTCCCTGCGACGTTCCTTCTTCACTATTCTTTCCTCCCCTCGGCTTGTCATCTTCTATCACCGGTGCTTTCAGCCACAGCTTTATCGGATGCAATATCCTTGGGTCAGATATCCGCACTTCCAACGTCTTCATCAGCTTCTCGTGCGGTATTGTGTCAAAGTATTTGCTCAGGTCAGCATCATATACCGTCGTCTTGCCTCTTTGCAGATTTTCCTTAACTTCTCTTACTGCATCTTGGGCAGACCGTTCAGGTCGGTATCCGTATGAGCAGTCCTCAAAGTCGGCTTCGAATATCGGCTCTATTACTGTCTTGCACGCCATCTGTGCCACCCGGTCCCTGATTATTGGTATCCCCAGCGGTCGTTGTCCTCCATTTGCTTTTGGTATCCACACCCGCTCCACCGCTCCCGGCTTATATCTGCGGGTGCGTAGATCCTCTCGTAGCTCGCTCAGGAATGTTTCCACTCCCTGCGCTTCTATTTCGGCAAATGTTACTCCATCTATGCCAGGGCCTCCTCCCGATTGCTTTACCTGTCGGTAGGATTCCTTTATCACATAGTCCAGAAACACTCTGTCGTACAATACATAGAACCTGTATTCTTTCTCTTGCTTGGCTTTTTGGTATAGCTTCTTCTGTAACAGTAGAACTCTTTCCTCCGAACTCATGTCCTTCCGCTTTTTCTGCGGCTCTTTCCACAGTTCGGTTTGTATGCTCTGGTGATTACTCCATTTCGTCAATTCCATAATTCTCCTGCCAAGTCTTTGCCTGCTTACGCTAATGCCCCTTCGCTCCTGACGGGTTATGTTGTCCCGTCTATCTTCACTACTATGGGCATTTCCGAGGCCCTCGCCATCCCTTAGCCTTTGCGGACTCGTTAGGGCTTCCCATGTTCATGCGCAACCCTCTCTGTGTACGCCACTCCATTCTGCCCCGGGTAGCCTCTCGTTTGCTCTTTGCCGTTTCTTCAACGTGAGTCGCAGGTTTCATCAACTTCGGCAGACTGACCACTACCACTTTGCGTAACGAGGCCTCACTGGATTCACCTTTCTCAGATTGCGGCTTACACAGATGTACACCATGAACTTAGTACGCTTCGTCTCCTCCGCGTACCTCATGGTGACTTCAAGGCGAACGGCAAATTGTCTTGTGTAGTCCTTTCATACTACTGGGTTTTTGTTGTATTTAACGCACGCTTCATGGCGTACCAGAGGACGCAAAGAAGGCGCAAAGCACGCAGAACAACTATATTCTTTCGCGGTCTCTGCGATTATTTGTCTTTGCGAACTTTGCGTTAAATCAAACTGAGCCAGTACCCGGGGGTGAACCATATTGCAATAATTCTCGATCCCTTTTAACTTGACTCATATTCCTACCACATCAGATGAAACGAGAGATGCCGAGATACCAGCCACGATATCATTTTCTCAATAGAGCTCCCGCCCTGATTTACCCGGCAGTAGCGGAACCGGAAATTAACAGCGTGCGTTTTGACCAACAACAACCATTAAACAGCGAAGGACGAATATCATGAAAAGAAGACTATCACTTCTCCTTCCATTGCATTTTGAGCAAACCATCTATCCCGAGAGAAGCCCCGTGCATACTTTTGCCCTAACTTTGGCAGCGGCCATGCTGCTCATCTTGCCGCAGGTGATTCTGGCACAGGGAAGCAGTGAACAGGCTTACGCCGGAATGCGCTGGCGCTTCGTCGGCCCTGACCGCGCCGGCTGGGCCACAATGGGAGAAGGAATTCCCGGCCAGCCGAACACTTACTACTTCGGCGCAGCAGGCGGGGGCGTCTGGAAAACCGTGGACGCCGGACGCACTTGGCAGCCCATGATGCAGCACCAGAGTGCATCGACAGTCGGCGCTATCGACATTTCATTATCCAACCCTAAAATCATATATGTCGGAACGGGACAGGTCGCCTTCAGGTACGACATGCTCGCAGGCGACGGAGCATACCGCACAAGCGACGGCGGGAAAACATGGAAGAACGTCGGGCTCAAGAAAACGGAGCATATCGGCCGAATTCTGGTCGACCCGACCGATCCAAACCGAGTCCTCGTGGCAGCCCTCGGAAACGTGTTTGCACCCACCTCTGAACGGGGAGTATTCCTGACGACAAACGGCGGACAAAGCTGGAAGAAGGTCCTTTTTGTCGACGACAGCACCGGCGCCGTCGATCTCGCGTCCGACCCCGAGCATCCATCAACGGTTTATGCGGCGATGTGGCAGATGCAGGCACATCCCTGGCTCGACTATTTCATGCCCCAGACCGGAGCCGGATCAGGGATCTACAAGAGTGTAGACGGCGGAGAGCATTGGACGAGACTCACGGGCGGCGGACTGCCGGCGGGGCAATACGGACGTATCGGACTGGCAGTTGCTCCGGGCAGCAGCGGCAAGATCGTTTATGCGACGATAATATCCTCCGACGGCCGCAACGGTCTGTACCGGTCCGACGACGGAGGCGCAAGCTGGACCTGGATTAACCACGACCCCGGCCTCGCGAACAATTACTTCAGCCGCGTCACCGTTGATCCCAAAGATCCGAACACAGTGTACGTGATGGACCGCTCTATTCATAAGTCCGCAGACGGCGGAAAGCATTTCATGATGTTTAAAGGCTCTCCGGGTGGAGATGACTATCACTTTCTGTGGATCAACCCCGACAACACGCAATTTATGATTTCCTCGTCCGATCAGGGATGCGCGGTGACCGTGGACGGCGGAAAGAGCTGGTCGAGCTGGTACAACCAGCCGACGGGCCAATTCTATCATGTCGCCGTCGACGATCAATTCCCCTTCAAAATATATGGGGGCCAACAAGACAACGGAACCGTCGGAATATTGAGCCGTGGACCTGACGGAGTTATAAGCCTTCGCGATTGGCATCCCGTGGGGGGTGATGAACGCGATTACGATGTCCCCAAACCGGGAGACCCGAACCTTGTATTCGGCAGCGGCCTCGGCGGACATTTCTCCAGATTCAACAATATCACAAGGCAGGTGCAGGAAATTTCGCCATGGCCTGTCTCCACTTACGGAGCTCGCGAGTCGACAGTCAAGTACAGGTATACATGGATTACGCCGCTCGTATTCTCGCACGTCGGCGACCATGCGCTCTACGTGGCAAATCAGTACCTTTTCAGCTCCACCGACAACGGTAACAGCTGGAAGCGGATCAGTCCCGACCTGACAGGCCAGGTGGCCGGAGCCAAAGACTACTTCAATCCCAGCCGTCGCGCAGCGCGCAAGGCCGGGTACGGAGTTATCTTCTGTATAGCACCGTCGCCCATAGGACAAAATATCATTTGGGTCGGCACCGACGACGGGCTGATTCAAGTAACATTTGACGGCGGGAAGCACTGGACGAACGTAACTCCGCCGAGTGTGCCGCTCTGGGCGCGCATCGACGCCATCGACCCGTCTTACGTCTCCACGAAGGCGGCATATGTCGCGGTGAACACCCAGCGTCTGGGTTATATGAAACCGCTCATTCTCAAAACGACCGACGGCGGAAAGACCTGGCACACTATTACCAACGGATTACCCGACGGCCAGTTCACGAACTCCGTCCGCGCCGATCCAGTCAAGCCGGGGCTCCTCTATGCAGCTACCAATCGCAGCGTGTATGTCTCGTTCAACGATGGAGCACACTGGCAGCCTCTAGCGCTTAATTTGCCCACCGTGTGCGTGAACGATCTCGTGGTACACGCGAACGATCTGGTCGCGGGCACACAGGGGAGAGGAATATGGGTTCTGGATGACGTAGAGCCGCTGCGCGAAATAACCGCTAATCTTGCTTCCGAGCCCGTTCATCTGTTCCACCCCGCGGTTGCCATCCGTGTCCGTGCCAACGAGAACAAGGACACGCCATGGCCTCCCTCGACTCCACTGGGAGAGAACCCGCCCACCGGAGCAATTATCGACTACTGGCTGAAAGATGCCGCACAGGGTCCGGTGGTCCTTACAATTCGCGATTCCCAGGGAAACGTTGTCAATAAATATTCCAGCAACGAAATATCGGAGAAGCTCCCCGCTCATCGCTACTTCCAGAAGGAATGGGTCAAGCCGGAGAGGCTCCCATCAGCAGCTGCCGGAGAGCACCGCTTCGTTTGGGATCTGCGTTACCACCGGCCAATGGCACTATCGTATAGCTACTCGATCGCTGCGGTCTGGGACGACGATGGCGGCACCCCACTTGACCCTGAGGGCCCGCTCGTTCTGCCCGGAAAATATACTGTTACTCTGACGGTTGGCGGGAAAAGTTACACGGAACCGTTCGTAGTCAAGCTCGATCCCAGGGTCCATGTCACGATGAACGCACTCGAGAGGCAGCTGAAGCTTGAAAAGTCGATTGACGCGGCCCTGAACCAGGCAGTCTCCGCACACAAGTCGGCCACAGACATGCTGAAGGCTAAAAAGAGCACACTGACGGCCTCGACTGTGACAGCCATAGAAGAGATCGCACAAAAAGGAAAGCCAAGTCTTGCCAGAGCAGCGGGAGACCTGGCCAGCCTTGTGACGGCCGTCCAAGGCGTGGACGCGGCTCCGACGCAGGGTGAGACTGAGGTGTACAATCATCTAAGGAAGGAGCTCGATGAGCTTATGGCGCGCTGGCACAAAGTGCAGGCTTCAATCTCCAAAGGAAGCATGTAGCACTTAGTAATTCTCTTACACGGATGAAAACCGTAAGCCGGATGAACGCGAGAGCATTCGTCCGGCTTTTCTCTTTCAAAGCTTCCGGGACATCAGGCAGGCCTTCTTCCCTATTTCCTTTTTCCCTCATAGGGCGCGCAGCTATCCCTGATCGTTAATGACGGTAGGAAAGACTTGTGGACAATCTCAGCCTCGGAATTTTCTATCCGGGCAGTCAGCCATTCGACCGCCAGATGTCCCATTTCATGCATCGGCTGGTGCATCGTGGTCAGCTTCACGTACTCCGCCAGTTCAATATCGTCGAAACCGACCAGAGAAATGTCCTCGGGAACCCGCAGGCCGTGTTCCGAGAGTGCGGCCAACGCACCCATCGCCTGTATATCCGAAGAAACAAAGAATGCGGTCGGCATACCCGAACCCATCTCGATGAATTCCGTCATAGCTTCGTATCCGGCTTCGCGATTGAAACCATCCTCTCTCTTGTTAATGCCGCTCTTCACCAGATCCGCCGAGTACTTGACGCTGTTTTTTTCGAGAGCATGCCGGTATCCCAGCAGCCTCTCTGCTGCCGGGGTGCTCCTCTTCAAGGCATTTATCATTCCGATCCTGCGGTGGCCCAGCTTGATGAGGTAGGATGTTGCATCAAAGGCACCGGTCTCGTTTGCAACCGAGATCGAATCAAACCCGGGGTGGAAGCTGTCGATCAGGACCAGCGGTATTTGAGTCTCTTTGAGCCTTGGAACAACCTTATCAGGGAGCCTCATCGAAAAAAATAAAATACCGTCGACTCTGCCGCGCTGGAGAGCAATTGCAAGGTTCGATTCGACCTGCTCGACCTCGTTGATCCCGAACAGGACAAGATCGTAGCCGAGCCTGGTCACTCCTTCCTGCACGCCACGAAGCGTTTCTACAAAGAAGGAGTTTGTGAAAAAAGGAATAATCGCAGAAATAGTCCCCGCATGGTTACGTGCCAGGCGCTGGGCGTAAGCGTGAGGCTCGTAATGCATCTTTCGCATTACTTCCCTCACCTTCTTGCGCGTTTCGGGGGTGACGCTGGGATGGTTGTTCAACACGCGAGATACCGTCCCGATTCCCACTCCGGCGGCCTTCGCTATATCGTAGATGGTTGTCTTTGCAGTCACTTCACTCTCTCCATGAACCCACTACTTGATTCGGCAATGCCGAAATCAGACGATGGTAAGCTCCAATTGCTAAATTTCAAATTGTGTAAGGATCATGTCTCTGGGATTTTCCTTTTTGGGGGATTTGGAACTTGTCTGGAGTTTGGCGTTTGGAACCTGGAGCTTCTGCTCTCACGTAGTACGATTGCTTTGAGTGCACAAATCTAGCTTTCAAAAGTCCGAAAGGATTTCGACACTATCAGACTGGAAGCATTTCCCCCAAACCCGGCTGCATTGATCATAATTTTCCGTATCGGCCGCCTGCGGTTTTCAAAAACAACAGGGTACGGAAAGTCAGCGTAATCATCGTTTGCCAGTATGAGAAGAGCATATTCTAGACTGAGAGCGGCAGAAGCGCCGAACGTGTGACCGATAAGCCATTTGTTGGACGAGAGGACAGGCATTTCGCCTCCGAATACAGCTTTCACCGCGTTCAGCTCGCCCTGGTCGCCCTTGATTGTGCCCGGTGCGTGCAGGATTATCATGTCCACCGGGCCTTTCGATTTCATCCCATTCGAAGCCATAGTCATCGCCCTTCGCAACGCCGCACCGTCTTCCGTTATTGACGTCGCCGTCTCCGGAGTCTCGAGCCCGTAGCCGAATGACTCCACAACTCCAAGAACAGATTCACGTCTATCAACCAGTTCCTCCGCTCTCAGTCTCTCAAGTGCAAAGAGAGCCGCTCCTTCACCCAGCGCCATCGTCGAACCTTGACCCGTTTCCGACGAGCACGGACGCGACGGATAATCGGCATCGGTATCGTTGGTGTAAATGCGCAATGCTTTCATCTGAGCGATGGTGAAACCCGTTAGCGGCGCCTCCGCTCCTCCGACGACAAACCTGTCGGCAAGGTCTGCCTTCATCCACGCGATCGCGTTGAAGACCGCATGCAGCGCTGTGCTGCACGTGACGGAATGGCTCATCTCCGGACCGTCTGCACCGATATCATGCGCCACACTGCTCGAAACATTGCCGAGGGTCGTGAGGGGAGAAGTGAGCGGAAAAATTCTCTGCGACGGATTCTTGACATAAGCCGCATGCACTTCCTCCAATGTTGATGTCGCCCCTCTCGAGGAACCGATGTTCACGCCGGTTCTGAGTCTGTCCATATTTGATCGGGTCCACCCCGCTTGCTCGACCGCGCCTCGCGCACAGTGTATCGCCATGAGTACGGTCCTGTCGAGATGCTTATGTATCGCCTTTTCAAGACGAATGGCTTTCAGGATATCTTCCGCATGCTCTGCCACACGTGCAACCGCCGTTCTCTCTCCGTTGAAGGCGGCCGGTTTCAGAAACGACCGTCTGTCGATATAGGACTGCCACACGGCGTCTGCGTCGCATCCCAAAGGCGAAATTGACCCCATGCCGGTAATGGCGATATGAGTAGTATTATCAGGCATCACTAGTTAATTGAACCGTTCCAACAAATCTACAGTTTCAAGAAGGCACAGCCACGGACGATTCCACGCGCGTTCACTGCGCCGCGGTTTCTCCATCGAATTGTTCAACGGATCCGGATCTCATCCAACATTGATATCAGCGTAAGGTGTACCTTGTCAAGCTCCTCTCTGGTGATACAGTAAGGAGGTATCAGGTAGATCACGTTTCCCAGCGGCCTTATGATGATGCCGCGGCTGATACAATAGTCATTCATCCTGTCCCTGAGCTGGTTTAAATATCCGGTCTCTTCCTCGTTCGTCACGTCGAACGCGGCTATAGTCCCTATCTGCCGGGCGTTCCGGACCCGCGGATGATTTTTGATTCGGGAAAGAAATGTCCGGTGCTGCTCCTCAATTCGCCTGATGTTGTCCCAGGTCTCCTTCCTCTCGAATATGTCGAGACTCGCCAGCGCGGCAGCGCATGCCACCGGATTTCCAGTATACGAATGGCCGTGAAAGAAACTCTTTCGTTTGTCGTCGGATAGGAATCCCTGGTATATCTCCTCGGTGCAGGAGGTCGCGCCCAGAGCCATCGTTCCGCCGGTGATCCCTTTCGACATGCAGATAATATCCGGCTTGTTCAGGAGGTAGTCGGACGCGAACATTTTTCCCGTTCTCCCGAACCCCGTCAGGACCTCGTCGGCAATCGTCGGAATCCCTTTTTCTCTGCATATGCCGATCATATTGTCCAGCGGCTCCGCGTCGTACACTATCATACCGCCTGCTCCCTGAAGGCGCGGCTCGAATATGAACGCGGCGATGTCGTCCCGCCTGATCGCGTGAGCGAGCTGCTCGATCGCCTCTTTCTCCTTCCCGGCTACCGGGGCTTCGACCGTCACGACTTCGAAGAGCAGGTCCCAGAATGGTTCGGTGAAGAGGTCCCTGACGCTGACCGACATCGAGCCGAACGTATCCCCGTGGTAAGAGTTACTGAGGACGATCAGCGTCTGCTTCTTCATGCCTCGGTTGAACCAGTACTGCAGCGCCATCTTCAGGCCGACTTCCACAGCCGTGGAACCGTTGTCGGAATAGAACACCTTTTTCTGATTCTCCGGCAGGACGCCGAGCAGCCTCTCAGCGAGCCGAACGGCCGGCTCATGTGTAAAGCCGGCGAAAATCACATGTTCGAGCTTACTCAGCTGCTCTGCCACTTTCTGCGCTATGTACGGATGCGCGTGCCCGTGAGTGTTGACCCACCATGAAGCTATTGCGTCGATATATTCATTGCCCGATTCGTCGTACAGCCGGGCACCCTCACCCCTAACGATCGCGACCGGTACCCCGGCGGTCTGCATTTGTGTATACGGGTGCCATATCACTCTGCTGTCGCGTTCCGCCAGATTCATCAGCGGAATTCTTTCCTGAACATCTGCGCGTATTTCCTGACGACTTCCTTGTCGAGTTTTTTCTCTTCATCCACGTATCCCAAGGGCTTTATGCCCGAATAGCGGACTATGAAATCAATGGAAGTCTGCACCGGTTTCCCGTTAAAGAAAACGCCCAGTATCGGAAGACCCTTCCGCCTCATGGCATCAATAGTCAGTAGTGTATGATTTATGCTTCCGAGATAGTGTTTCGAAACGATCACCGGTTCCGCGTCCAGGCTCTTGATGAGATCCATAACGACGAAAGAATCGTTTACCGGCGACATTACTCCGCCAACCCCTTCGATGATGAGATCGCGCCCTTCCACAGGCGGAATCGAGCTGCGAATAAAATCCATATCGATAGTCACTCCGTCGGCCGCAGCAGCAGCATGGGGTGAGAGCGGCTGTGTGAGCCGGTATGCTTCCTTATGCAAGACGGATTTCGAATTCGATATAAGTTCGCGAACGGCATCGGTATCTGACTTGTCAAGATTGCCTGCCTGTATCGGCTTCCAGTAGTCCGCTTCAAGAGCTTCGGTCAAAATTGCGGAGACAATTGTCTTGCCGATGTCGGTGTCGATTCCGGTTACGAATATTTTTTTCATGGTTGTAAGACCCTCAGCTTTCTTGTTAAGTCTTCTATTTCTTTTTCAGTGTTGAATGCGTGCAGGCAGATTCGCAGACGTTCGGAGCCGGCGGGTACCGTCGGGTGCATTATCGGCCTGACGTCGAATCCGGCCTCCTGTATCTCGCGCGCCGCCGACTTCACCTGCAGATTGCCGGGTACAACGATACACTGAATCGCGCTGTCGCTCGGTATCGTCTTGCTTAACAGTTCATTGCCTGCGCAGCTCTTAAAAAAGGAGACTCTGTCACGCAGCTGCCCGATATGCTCGTCCCCCTCCTGGAGCAGCTGGTACGTGCACCTGATCGCCGCAAGACTGTGGAACGGCAGCGCCGTAGTATAGATGAATGAGCGGGCAAAGTTGATGAGATATGACCGTAGTGTGTTCGAGCCGAGAACGATCGCACCATGAGAGCCGAGTGCTTTCCCAAACGTGTGCAGCCGGGCGAAGACCTTGTCCTGCAAACCGAGCTGAACGACCCGCCCCTCCCCCTTCTCGCCGAAGACTCCCGTGGCATGCGCTTCGTCGACTATCAAATTCGCTCCGTACCTTCCGCACAAGTCCGCCATCTCAGCCAGGGGCGCACAATCGCCGTCCATCGAATACACAGACTCGACCCCTACGTAGACATTTCCCACAGCGTCATCGTGTCGGTTCTCTCTGCTTTGCGCTCTCAGTCGTCGCTCGAGGCTCTCGACATTGTTGTGTTCGAACGAAAAAGCCCGCGCGTAGCTGAGCCGGATACCGTCCCTGATGGAAGCATGGACAAGCTGGTCATAGAGAATATTGTCGGTTCTTCGCGGAATTGACGAGAAGAGGCCGAGGTTCGCATCGTAACCGGAATTGAAAATCAGTCCGCTTTCGGCATGATGGAACCGGGCTATATGCTCTTCGAGCGCTTCGCAATACTCGCTGTTACCTGATATCAGACGCGAGCCAGTGGAACCGATCAGCCGATCCGCGTGCCGGTTTTCCTCCTGCCGGATCCTGTCCTTTAGAATTTGAGAACGCGAGAAACCGAGGTAGTCGTTGGAGCAAAAATCGATGAGGCCTTTCTCTGTACTAAGGCTCCGCAGGGATTCCTGTAAACTTCTTTCTTCGAGCGAACGTCGCAGTGTGCCTTCTGCCTCAAACATTATGACCGGCTAGTTGTCCAGGGGACCCTGACGAGAGGAGTGCGAAGGAGCGGGCTCCCCTTCTTCCTTGAAGGCCTTTCTCGGCCTCAGTCCCAGAGCGGCGAACAACTCCTTGTCTTCATCGACATCCGGATTCGGCGTCGTCAGGAGTTTGTCCCCGGCAAATATGGAATTAGCTCCCGCGAGGAAACAGATTGCCTGCGCTTCTTTCGACAGCTGCAGCCTTCCCGCAGAGAGCCTAACCATAGATTTCGGCATGATTATTCTGGCGGTCGCGATCATCCTCGCGAATTCCCAGGCATTGACAGGCGGCCTGTCCTGCAAAGGCGTTCCTTCGACGGGAACGAGTGCGTTGATCGGCACAGATTCGGGATGCGGGTCGAGATTGGCGAGCGTCTTCAGCATATCCATTCTGTCTTCGTCAGATTCTCCCATTCCGATTATGCCGCCGCTGCAGACGGTAATATCGGCCCTCCTCGTGTTTTCGATGGTGTCGAGCCGGTCCTGGTAGCTGCGGGTGGTAATTATGCTCTTGTAATATCCTTCCGACGTATCGAGGTTGTGGTTGTACGCATAAAGCCCTGCCTCTTTCAGCTTCTTTGCCTGGTTCTCAGTCAGCATACCGAGCGTCGCGCAGACTTCGAGTCCGATGTCATTCACCGCACTTACAATTCGGAGAACCCGGTCGAAGTCCCTGTTGTCGCGCACCTCGCGCCAGGCCGCTCCCATGCAGAACCTTGTCGCCCCTGCTTCCTTCGCCATCGCGGCTTTCTCCAGCACATCATCGAACGCGAGAAGTGGCTCAACGTGGACGCCCGTTTCGTAATGGACCGATTGCGGGCAATAACCGCAGTCTTCCAGGCATCCGCCGGTCTTGATCGAAAGGAGCGAGCAGACTTGAACTTCGGAAGGGTCATGGTACCGCCTGTGAATCGTGGCGGCCTTATATATCAGTTCCAGCAGCGGAAGGTCGTATATTTCGGCGATTTCTTCCCTTGTCCAATCGTGACGAATCGCCGACGGAATCTCATTAGTCAGTGCCATTATCGTCTCTGTACTATGGATAAATAGTTCACTCGTAGAAACTTCTCTCTTGAAAATATAACCGCCTGAGGGAAATTCTCAAAGGTATGAAGGGATGCAGCGGAAAAGGCGCAGAAGCGACATCGGCTCTGTGAAGGCAAAACCTGTAGGCCCGAAGGCCCGGCGCTCACGCGTCGCCACATGAGAAGATATTTGGAATAACATCAGGCCCGGAAGAACTTCCTCCTCCATCGTGTCGCAGGGGTTCGACGACGTATAGCCTCGGATGTCTACTTCATAATTGTGAACGTAGCCGTGTCTACTATCGCGGACGCAAACACACCGATCCCGTCGCCCTGAAAAATCAGGACTGGTTCGTGGAAATTGCCGTCGAGCTGCTGCACGTTCGGAGCGGTAAGGACATAGTCCTCGAAATTCGTGTCGCCGGCATAACCGACGACCGTGTACTTGCCGTAGAACCATGTATTGCTGCTGGAGATGGGGAGCAAATACTGCATGCCCGAGTACGAGTCTATGTTATGATCTATCTCGTCCCTGAATTTCAAGTCGTTCAGGTCTTTGGCAACCTCGGACGAATCCAGCTTGTTCCGGTAGACATTGTCGTAAATGAAATTCCCCGTGCCGGCCGAGTCCGGCACGATCGAGAACGCGTAGAATCCCGTTCCGGGTGAAGTAAGAAAGCTTACGGCAATGGACGGGCTGTCGTATGGAAAACCGCCCATGTCTTTGTTCAATACCGTGAACCCTTTTTGTGGCGTCGTGGTAGTTGAAGCCGTATGCAGCTGAACTCCGGCGACGCTTGCGCTCACATCGAGCGTGTACGTTTGGCCGTAACCTACGGTGATCCGGTTCGTGTAGTATGTCTGTGTCCGTGGATCGAACGAAAGACCAGTCCCGTTAATCGACACTTTCACGTCATTACCGGATGGAGTGAGGGTGAGCTCATTCGTATCGACCTGCGCCCCAATCGGAAAATTCCTCATCAGCCTAATGCTGCCGACTGTCTGCCCGCAGTAGAGGTACCCTTCCACGACTATCTTCGGTATATACGGAGCGTTATCCACATTCACGCCCGACTTCCCGCACCCTGCAAGGATCAGCGCGAGGAGCGCGGCGAATGGAAGCCACAGGAATTTCCTCCTATCGCTCTTCATTTTCCTGTTTATACAAATCATAACCAAGATAGAAGATCCTCTCTCAAAACTTGATAGTGACACCGAGGCTCGGGAGGAATGGAAGCATGTATACCGGCTTCACGTCCTGCACAATCGCTCCATTCGAGTTCTTGCCCGAGTATTCTATGAACCACACGTTCTTCCTGTTCCCGAGATTGAATATTTGTAGATAGGGCGACAGCGACCATGTCTTGTAATCCCTTTGCCAGGTTATACTCAAATCCAATCGCATGTAGTCGGGCAGCCTGTAGGTATCGATCGGCCCGGGATAGAGCTGGTAGTTCGGCAGGTTCTGATTCCCCGTCGAGTAATTGTTCCACGCCGGAAGGGTGTTCACGAAATAGACGGAGGCCGGAACCGTGATCGGCTGGCCGGTAGTGAAAATGAAATTCAGCCCGAGCAGCCACTGTGACGCGGATTTTCGCGGGGGCTCATCCCACTTTCCGCTGAATATGCTTCCTATGTTCCCGTTCAGTACGAAGTTGACTACGGAAGTCCGATCCTGGCGGGGGATAAACATGTTTCCCTGATTTATGGCAGGAAATGCATATTCGGTGCGCGAGAGCGAGTAGCCGATCCATCCGGTCACAGCGCCGGCGTTTTTCCTCAGAAGGAGCTCCAGCCCATACGACTTCCCGTCGCCCTGCAGGAAGACATTCTGGTCCGATGTATACACCGGATTCCCGTTGGGGAGATAGTATCCCGGTACCGCCTGCGCGTCGAGATTTTCATTGTAAATATTGATATCCCTGTAGCTCTTGTAGTACGCGTTTGTCTCCAGCTCAAAATCGCTTCCGATCTGTTTATCGTATCCGACGATGAAATGCTCCGCCTGGGAGTCGTGTATGTACCGGCCGGACGGGAGCCAGATGCTGGCAAAGAACAGCCTGTCGACGCTGTCCATGTATTGATGGTAGATCCCGGTCGCGAATTTTAGGCTGCTCGTTTCGGACAACCGGTACTTCACGGAAAACCTAGGATCGAGATGAGTGAACGCAGTACTGGAATGGAACCGTTCGAACCTCAATCCGGCTTCGATGTCCCAAAGGGGATCAGGCTGCCACGACAGGATCGCGTACGCGCTCGCCTTGTGAATCAGGTTGTCGAATTCGATCAGATCTCTGTCCGACGAAAAGTCGTAAATAATCCCCACCTGTTTGTAAGCAGCGCCGACTCTCATTGTTATCTCGTTAGACGCATAGTAACGAAGTTCTTCTTTTACGGTGTAGTTGGAAATTATATTCCGCTCGTTCAGTCCCGAGACGTGCGTAACGTTGAAATCGGATGCAAAGCCGCTGTACGAGAAAAGGAAATCTGACAGCAGTTTGGTTCCGAAGACATGGCTCCAGTTTGCGGATGCCACATTGTTTCCCCATCGATAGAGGACCTGAGGACTCTGAGACGAGCTGTTGTTGATCTGAAAATTGAGATTATCTCCGCTGCCGAAATAGCTGGCGGTGAGATTGTCTCTGTCGTCGATCTGGAATTTCCCTGTGAGGTTTCCGTCGTCGAAGTAGTAATCAGGAATATCCTTTATGAATTTCGCGTATGTCTGGTCGATGTAAGTCCGTCTGAACGAGCCTGCGATCGAGCCGAATGACCATACCGGCATCTGCACCGTAGCACTGGCGGCAATCAAGCTTATGTTTGCCTCTCCTTCGACTTTCTTTAGATCCCCATCGAGCTCGGTCACATCGATAACCGACGAGAGCCTGTCACCATATTGAGCGCCGAACCCGCCTTTAGAGACGACCACACGCTTGATGGCGTCGGTGTTGAAGGTCGAGAAGATTCCGAAGGCGTGTTCGGGGTTGTATATCTCTGCTCCGTCGATGAGATAAAGATTCTGATCCGGTGTACCGCCTCTCACGTACAACGCGGATGAGAAGTCGGAAATCGGAGTGATACCCGGCAGGCTTTCCAGAGCGCGGAGCAGGTCGGGTTCGATGAATTGCGGGATCGCGTTAACCTGCTTCTGGTCGAGCTCCAGCGTCGAGATAGGCCGATTGAAGGTCCGCTGAGCCAGAGTTACCGAATCCGCCGTAACCAGTACTTCTCCCATCTTGTAGGCGGTCGGCGACAAATAGATTTTGAGAAGACTCGCATGGCCGCGGCTGACCTCTATTACCTTCTGATACCTGTCGTACCCGAGATAGGTCGCGACCAGCGTGTCTTTCCCGAACGGTGCGTCGGATATCACGAAGTAGCCATCGCTGTTCGTCATCCCGCCAAAGGTGGAGTGTTTCAGGAAGACGGTGGCACCTATCAGAGTTTCACCGCTGGTTTTGTCATACACGAAACCGCTTATTGTCGAGGTGGCCTTCCCACGGGCGAGCGACAGACCGGCAAAGAAAGTGCAGACTATCAGCGGTGCGGCAAGTATGTTCCTCAATTGCACTCTCATGCTTAGCTGTTTAGTTTGAGACCGTTCAGTCAGGGGCAAAGAGGATATTTCCCGGGAGGTGGAAATTTCGATATGCTGTGTATTGACGGGCCCAGCTTAATTGTTTCTTCGTCCTTCTTCAAAACTTTCTTCCATTAACGAGCAGACATCTTTACAAGTTCTAGTTCTACGGGAACGGTTTCGTGAGATGTATTGGTTCACGGTTGGTCGAACAGGTTACGTTTGGCAGGAACCTAACACGGACGTGCCGTGCCAGATAGATCTCCATGGGCCATTGTTTCCTGGATCCACGGGCATTTTTTTGTCGCGTGCAGTGGGTGTCTCGATAGATTCCAAGAACAGGTCACTTTCCGACGATCTCGGGGTTCAGGCCGTGTTCTTCCTTCTTCACCCGCGCAGCAAATACGGCCCTTAGCTTCGCCTGGGCGTTTTCAAACATTACGTAAACCACGGGGACAAGTACCAGAGTCAGGAACATCGAGCTCACAAGTCCTCCGATTATGGCCCAGGCCAGGCCGGATTTGAATTCCGACGCGGCGTCTGTGGACAGCGCGAGAGGAAGCATGCCCAGCACCATCGCTGTCGTGGTCATGACAATAGGTCTGATTCTGCTTTCGCCTGCTTCGACGAGCGCATCGAAAGTAGAAAGCCCTTCTTCCCTCTTCTTCTGGTTCGTCCGGTCGACGAGCAGGATCGCATTCTTTCCGACAAGACCGATCAACATTATTATGCCGAGAATCGTGAATATGTTCAGCGAGTTCATCGTCAGCGCGAGAGCGAGAAAGGCACCGACCATTGCAACCGGTATGGAAAACAGAATCACGAACGGATCGAGGTAGGAATCGTAAAGTGCAACCATGACCAGGTAGACGAATATGATCCCCGCGATGAATGCCAGGGCCAGACTGCTGAAGGCATCGGACTGGTTTTTCAAATCTCCCCAGTAGGTTATTTCAACACCGGGTGGTAGCTTCTTGTTCGCCATCGCGTTCTCTATATCCTGGCCGACAGTGCCGGTCGGGCGCCCGATTACTTCCGAGTAGACTGTCACGGCATCTATGCGATCGAACCTCTGGAGTTCGGACGGCCCGGTCGACTGGTAAACATCAGCAAACTGCTGAAGCTGAATTGCCCGGCCCTTGTTGTTTATGAACGTAAGATGCTTCAAATCAGAAATCTTCGATCTGTCGAACTTGTCAAGCGAGACGAGGATATTGTAGTCGTCGTTGCCGTCTGTGTACTTGGCGTCATCGTTCCCCTGCATCGCCACCTGCAGAGCGGCACCCACATCGGCAATCGACAGACCGTAGTCCGCAAGTTTCTGCCGGTCAACCTTGACTCTCATTTCGGGGCTGCCGGTGTCGGTCGAAAGCCTGACATCAGCGGTCCCCTTGATCGACTTGACGACATTCTCGACCATGACCGCACTCTTGAGGAGATCCGCCCTGTCAGGGCCGTTAACGATGAGCTGTATGGGAGCCGAGTTTGCGGTACCGAACAATCCTATCGGATCAACGCGGACTCTTACACCAGGGATCCCTTCGGCAAATTTCTTAATCTCTTCTCCCACCTGGTCGGTAGATTTGCTCCTCTTCTCCTTCGAGACCAGCTCTACGTCCAGCTCGGAGCTGTGGTTCGACGACTGTCCGATCAAACCCTCGTTAGAGGCACCGACTTCGACAAAATCCTTCTTCACTTCAGGAAGGCTGTCTACATATCTTTCCACTCTTTCCGTGACAAGGTTCGTGTGCTGGAGCGAGTAGTCCGGAGGCATGTCGAGCGTGACGGCGAATTGTCCCATATCTGTCTGGGGGATGAATGCGGCACCGATGAAGCCGAGCGGCGCAAGTGAAAGCGACGCGACAAACAGCGCCGCAGCAAGCATGACAACCTTCCACCTGTTGTAAAGGCTCCATTTAAGTATGTCGATGTATCCGGCCACGAGCTTGTGAAAATATTTTTCGAATTCTATGGCAAACTTTCCAATTAAGGTGCCGTCTGTCATCCTTTGAATTTTGCTTATTTTCGATGCAAGTAGCGGAGTCACAGTAAACGAAACGAAAAGGCTCATCAGTGTCGACACAACGACAACCATCGCAAATTCCCTGACGATGTTGCCTACAAGGCCGCCTGTCAAAGCAAGCGGCACATAGATGACCACGTCAACCATAGTTATGGAAAGAGCTGCGAAACCTAACTCGTTCCTCCCTCTCACGGCGGCGGCGACCGGCTTCTCGCCCTTTTCAAGATGGTGGTGTATGTTTTCGATCACCACGATCGAATCGTCGACAAGTATCCCTATGACGAGCGATAACCCCAACAGCGTCATCAGGTTCAGGCTGAACCCGAAGATGTACATCACAATGAACGTAGACAGGATCGAAGCCGGTATTGCAAGCATAACTATGAATGAGTTGCGGATGCTGTGAAGGAACAGCAGCATAACCACCGCAACTAAAATGATCGCTAGCACGAGATCGAATTTTACACCGTTTGCCGCTTCGATCGTGAATCGTGAACCGTCCTGGGCGATGTTGAACTTGATGTTTTCCGCCTGGTACTCGTTCTCTATCTTGTCAAGCTGCGCGCGGACCAGCTTGCTGACGTTGACTTCGTTGGCGTCGGTCTGCTTCTGAACCAGAATTCCGATCGAGTTAACGCCGTTGATTCTCGTGATGGTCTTGTACTCTTTGTGGCCGTCTTCAACATCGGCCACGTCGGACAACCTCACCTCGCCCCCGTCCTTCGATCTCTTTAGAACAAGATCCCTTATCGAGTTCAGCGACGAAAATTTCCCCGCCACTCTTACGATCAGCTGGTCGCTGCTATTTTCGAGCTTTCCGGCCGGGAAGTCGATGTTAGAACTCTTAATAGCGTTCAGAATCTGGAGCACCGACAGGTGGTAAGCCTTGAGCTTACTTTCATGCAAATTCACCCTTATTTCGCGCTCTTCACCCCCGACGAGGGTAACAAGCCCGACTCCCGGTACCTCCGAAAGTCTCGGCTTTATCCTGTCGACAACGAACCGGTACAGCTTTCTCGCCGGCAGGTTGCTCGTAACACCGAGTCTCAGAACCGGAATTGCCTGCAGGTCTAGTTTGGAGATGGATGGAGTCTTGACACCGGCTGGCAAGGTGCTGACCATCTGGTCGATCTTCTGTTGTGCATCCTGAAGCTCGGTGTTAACATCCGCATCCTGGTCAAACTGCAGAAGCACAAAAGAAACGCCCTCGCTCGATGTGGACGTGATATTGTTTACCTTGTCCAGCGCCGAGAGGGCGTCCTCTATAGGTTTTGTTACGGAAGTCTCTACCTCATTTGGCGAAGCGCCGGGATAAACCGTAGCAACGGTAATAACCGGGGGGGTAATCTTCGGAATCAGTTCGTAGTTCAGCTTCGATAAACTGTAGAATCCCAGCAGAGTCAATGCGCCGAAGATAACAAATACCAGCGTGGGTCTTTTTATTGCTAACTCTGTAATCGTCATTTTGTATAGTCCTCTACACGCGCTATCACATGGATGGTGAAGCCTGGTTATCGCTGACGACGGTTACTTTCATCCCGTCCTGCAAATTATCCTGCCCGTTCGTCACGACGGCCTCCCCTTCGTGAAGCCCGCTGACCACTTCAAGCTCGCTGTCGTAGGTAGAGCCGACAACGATATTTTTCAACCTGGCAGTCCCGTCCTGAACGACGTAAACCTGCGGGCTCTCTACGCTTCCCACCAGTGTCTGCCGCGGAATTACCAGCGACTCCTGTCCCTGCCGCACAGTGAAATCGACGTGAGCGAACATCCCTGCCCGTAATGGATGGCGCCTGCTATTGATGAGATCTACCTCCACCGGATAGTTGTGGTCGGCATCACCCTTGGGACTGATCGTCTTTATTATTCCCGTGAAGCCGACGCCCGGGTAAACTCCTGTTGTAATCTTCACTTTCTCCCCGTCATGCATCTCAAACACGTCGTGTTCGTCCATGTCGACGAAGATTTTGAGTCTCGATATGTCCACAACCTCCGCGACCGGCTCTCTGCTGCTGACGTAGCTCCCAATGTCCGCGTTGCGTGCGGTTACGATGCCGGAAATTGGCGTCGTGATCCTGGTGTTGTCGTACTTGTGGCGTGCGACGACGAATTGATCGTTCGCCGATTCATAAGCAACCTTGGCGATCTCGAGCTGGGAATCCGTCACCGAATTTTCCTTGTAGAGCTGCTGATACCTCTTGTAATCCTTCTCAGCTTTGGCGAGGTTGACCTTTGCCAGTTCGAGCGCGGCAGCTTCGACCTTGTCGTCGACCTGCATAAGCTCAGCTCCTGCCGGCTCGTAGTCGCCGACGCGCGTCATTATTTTAGTTACCTTTCCCTGCGCCTCGGAAACGATCACAACATCGTAATTGGCCTGAACGGTGCCTACGAGATCGATGTGGTGCATGACGTCCTGCTTGCTGACCGTGGCTACGTTGACCGAGTAAGAATCGACATTAACCTTCCGCGTCTCAGCTTTTATCTGCGCTCGATTGCGCAGCAGTATGCCAACGACTACAGCGAAAGCAACCACAACCACCGCATACACTTTGAGCTTCTTCATAACTTGCCTTTATAATAGGGTTTCACTTTCTGCTTGAGTTTGAGCGAACACTTCCCATCAAGCTTCCTTCACCTCGAGCTTATGGAAAATGTATTTTGACCTTCCTTCTTCCGTCAGAATTCCCTCGAATATTATCTTCGAGATCGATTCAAAAGCCTGCCCGGCAGTGAACGGGAGTTCGTAAAGCACCTCAGGGTTCACAATCGATTCTACAGCGTTCGTATAAACAAGAATCACTATATCTCTGTCGATATCGTTCCTGAAGATACCGGTCTCGAACCCCGCCTCGAAAAGCCTTCTTACTTTCTCAAAGATTTTCCCCCTCTTGAAATCATGGATCTCATTCCAGATTTCCGGAGCAATCCTCTGTACCTCGTGCAGCTTGTTCATCTTTGACGAACGCTCACCCACAAAGTCCAGGGTGCTCCTGAATTTCCCGACGAAATCCAGATCTTCCCGCTTCCATATTTCCTCTATATGATCCATGAACTCGCACTGTCTCAGTGCCATCAACTCTCGAAGCAACTCCTTTTTGTTCGGAAAAAACTTATAGAGAGTTTTCTTGCTTATTCCCAAACGCGCTGCTATCTCTTCCATTGTGACTTTAGAATAGCCGTGCTGCATGAACATCTCTTCAGCTGCCGAGAGGATGTTGCCCTTAGTTTCAATGTCTGTCATGTCAAATTCCTACTTTCCGGAGGAAACGAATTTCGTCTTCCACGTTTCCTAACAGGGCAAAAAAAACAGTCACCAACTGTGAACTGCACCATTATTACTCGACGGAAACGCTTTACGTTTCGACCGTTTCCAAGATACTAAACCCCACGTCTCCTGTCAAGTTATTGTCTTATCCTTCTGCGGTGGATCGAAGTTCGTATTCATCCGGGAATGGGAAACCCCGGGGTGTGAGATGCATCGTCAAGCGGAGCTCCGGACTGCCCTTATGATTCGGCGGGTACGCCTGTCGTCATAGTGGTCGCGGACGACAAGCAGCGCGTGAACCACTGCCGGGACCCAGAACAAGAAACAGAGGAAAAAATTGATCAGCGCCTGTATAGGCTTTCCACTCAGGAGCACAGCCACCGGCGGAAGAAAAAAAGCAAGTAGATATAACATATAGGCTCCTCTGGTTTACCCTGCATAAATTATTCTCGTTCTTCTTGTTTCTTATTACGCAAGAACCGGGAGCATTGTTCCACCGACTTACTGCACCCCACGTCCGTTATTCTGAGCCGACTTCACTCACCAATCTAATCAAGAGATCCGTTTTCTACCGGTAATATCTCGCGATAGGAGTCCCGCCCAAAGACAGGCCCGAGACCCCGCGCGCTCGGGCCGATTTACCATCCTCGACAGCGTGTCTATTTCTGCTCCTTGAATGTAGACGGCGCAAACGAGATCGACTTCACCTGGGTGATCGGCACCGTCCTGATCTCCTCTTTGACCTGGAACCGGATGCTGTCTGCCGTTGCCCCCGCAAAGACTCCGGAGAGAGTCGTGCCGTCCGTAAGATACATGACGTCCTCATCGCCGCCCGGTGCAGCTGGAGCCTGGTTCGGCTTCGGCACTACGACATAGACATTTTCATTCGGAAAGTATTGGAAATAAGTTCCTCCTCCGTAGAAGTACATTGCCGGGCCGACTCGGAAGCTCCAGAGTCCATACGGAAGAAACGGAAATCTGGCCCCGAGCGGAGGATGAAACATAACATACCTCCCTCTCCATCCTCTGTAGAAATAGCCGTTATGAAAGAAATAAGGATGGCCTCCCACAACTATCCTCGAGTGGTTCGGCGGAAGCCGCAGCATGTGAGTGGGTGCTTGCCTTTGTTGCGGAACGCGGGCCCTTTGAGCATAAGCTTCAGCAGTAAATACAGTCGAGAGTAGCGTCACCGCTGCAATAAGGACGGCCACCCGAGCGCCGTGAAAAGTGTTAGTTTCCATATTCTAAAACCTACCTCCCTTCAATAAGCATAACCGCCGGTTATTGATGATTTTTCGACTCACCTATGTTTGACACTCAAATTTCAGGGGCAGTTTAATCAAACCGGTCTACTGTCACCGGTTGAGGCCCTGCTGCAGACTTATCCACGGGCTCACGACTTCTTAACTGGCCGCACTTCAAACATAAGTCAACAGCCTCAAGCCTGTTCCTGCCGACAATCGGGCTTAATGCTCCTCTGTGCCTCCGGCCCGTTCGTTTTGCTGCTCCTTTAACTTCTTATCGGACTTTTGGTTCACAATGACTTCGGCAGCCCTGCTTTTTTCCTTTGTCAGCAAGTGGTCGGTAGCACCCAGCACGACGGTCGTCAGGCTTCCGCCGCCTTTGCGGATCTTAATCGCAAGGCGTATGAAGACGCCGATGAGCACGATCAAAAATATCAGGACAACAATCAGCGACTCAACTGCATTCTTATCGTCCACCAGAGCCCTCTCATCTCGGAGCAAGCAGGCAGCCCCGTGTGGCTATTCTCGATCCTGCTTTTAGACTGTTATTTCTCCGGCAAGATACGTTACAGCCTTGCCAGAAATCTTCACCTTGTCACCTAGGTCATCGCAAAAGAGCTTCCCTCCTCTCTTCGACAACTGAAGGGCAGTCATATTCTTCTTGCGAAGCTTGCGTGACCAGTAAGGAATGAGTGTCGTGTGGGCTGACCCGGTGACCGGGTCCTCATCGATCCCGGCCTGGGGTGCGAAGAATCGCGAAACGAAATCCGCTTCCTTCCCCTGCGCCGTTACGATTACTCCGAGACACTCGACCTCCTTCAACTTCTTGAAGTCCGGAGCCACTCCTCTGACCTCATCCTCGCTCTCGAGAACTACCAGGTAGTCTCTCGATTTCATTACTTCCACCGGTCGAACATCCAGTGCACGAAGTAACAACTCGGGTGCAACGCACGGCTCAGCCTCCCTCTTGGGGAAAACAAGCGATACGACGTTCCCCCCGTATTCGGCCTTGAGAAGCCCGCTCTTCGTTCGGAAGACTATCTCGTCCGGCTTGTAGCCGAGATGCTCTTTGAACGCAAAAGCCGTTGCGAGTGTCGCGTGTCCGCACAGGTCAACCTCGACGACCGGCGTGAACCATCTCAGCTCATAGTTGTTGTTCTTTTCAACGACGAATGCAGTTTCCGCAAGATTGTTTTCTGCAGCGATGTCCTGCATCAATTGATCAGGCAGCCAGTCCTGAAGCACACAGACTGCCGCAGGATTGCCGCGAAACCTTTCCTCAGCGAATGCATCAATTTGATAGATTGGGATTTTCATGTTCGATCTGTCCATGATTGTTGATTTAGCCATGGCCCGCCTCCTTGCAGGCTTCGGGCAGTGGTTCCCCCCGCAAGAGTATTGCAGCATCTAACCATCCTTCAACCGACCTAAGGTGGGCACAGTTCATGCGCAAGAAGATAACAGGCCGCGATGAAAATCGGTAGTGCTATACTTCCAGGGCGGCTTCATGCGAAGCCGGAGTACGCTCATGTGCACTAAGCCATCGGGCAGTCTCTGATTCATGACCCTCGCGGAAGGTCGGATAGTGAAGGTTCCACCCCAGCTCCTCCTTTGCACGTTTGTTCAAGCATCGTGCGCTCTGAAGGAGATACTCTACAGTACGCCGTCCCATCGCAAGCTTTGCCAGGAACACCGGGATGCTCCCGGGTTCGGGGGCCTTCAACAGCTCGGAGATATATGTTATGAGATCACGATAAAGCACCGGTTCATCGTCGCAGATATTGAACACTTTGCCGATATTCTTCTTCCCGTTCTTAACCGCGGCAATGACAGCAGCGGCAGCATCGTCGGCATGGACAATGTCCCAGTAGACGTTTCCTTTCTCAATCAGCGGATACTTCCCGAGACTGATCAACCTGTACATCTCGGCCGTGTAGTGAAAATCGCAGCTGTAAATATTCCCGAATCTAAGAACTATAGCAGGAAGACTACTGCGAGCCACTGAAGTCAGGACCTGCTTTTCCATGTCGACACACGACCTGACCATCGGCGGCAAGTCGGTTGATGGAGAACAGTTCTCATCGACCCATTCGCCGTGCTTTCTTCCATATAGGAAGGTTACGCTTTCTTGTATGTATAGATCACAGCTGTTGCGCTTCGCAGCAGCTATCAGATTCGCCGCTCCTTCGATTCTGACCCTATCGCTCAGGACCCAGTCGTTGATGCGGGTTCTTGATTTTGTCGGGATTGCGACTGCGAGGTTGATTATTGCATCGCAGTCACTCGAAATCTCTATGAGCCCTCCGGCGTCGAACAGGCTTCCACGCCTTGGCTCTGCTCCTTCCTCTCTTATTATCTCCCCATCTTCTCTTGACCGGCTGAGACCAACTACTTCGTGCCCCATGGTAATCAGTCCCGGTACGACTCTATTTCCTAGCACCCCCGTTGCCCCTGCAACGAAGATCTTCATGATTTATGGTTCTCCTCAACGTCTTTAATAGAACAATGACATTCAAGCCGGTTGGCTCTCCAGATCGTGTCGATCCGGACGCCTCCGGATGATGCCCATCTAATCAATCAAACGGTTGGAAGGACTATGGAGTTCAAAAATTGCCTTATGATAAAGCAAGAAGTTTAGACTTTTATCTCTGCTCGATCTGTTCGACTAGAATCAAGAAAGGGCAAGGTGAACAAGACTTATGACGCAGTAGCGCCGAACGGAACCGCATCGAATGATACATACGAAAGCGGCAGACACTGATACAGACCATTTAGACGCCGCCAAGGCTCTGAGAGAGCTCGAAAAGAAGTAATACCCTTATAGCTCCGGCGGCCGATGGAGCACAAGTCCGTCGGCTTGCCGGTTAAAATGTTCACGGTTCGGAATAAGCCGGACGGTACTGGCTCAGTTTGATTTAACGCAAAGTTCGCAAAGACAAATAATCGCAGAGACCGCGAAAGAATATAGTTGTTCTGCGTGCTTTGCGCCTCCTTTGCGTCCTCTGCGTTGAATGTTTTTAAA
>JBJKQU010000265.1:0-10442 GCA_046705025.1 Candidatus Kryptoniota bacterium
ATCGTGTCGGAGATGCAGAAACTTCCCGGCAAGATAAAACAGATCCTGGATTCGGACGGAAAAATCGAGCGGATTGCCGATGAATTCAAGGCTGCTGGGAACTTCATGTATCTCGGCCGCGGGGTCAACTTTCCGGTGGCACTCGAAGGCGCGCTGAAGCTAAAGGAAATATCTTATATCCACGCCGAGGGATACCCGGCCGCCGAGATGAAACATGGTCCTATCGCACTGGTCGACGAGAACATGCCCGCCGTCTTTATTGCCCTTCGGGATTCCACCTACGACAAGGTGCTCAGCAACATCCAGGAGGTGCGCGCGAGACGGGGAAGGGTAATCGCCGTGGCGAACGAGGTGGACGACCAGCTCAAAGAAATGGTCGATTACATTATCGAGATTCCGAAGACACTGGAGATCCTTAGTCCCATCCTTTCTGTCATACCACTACAGCTGCTGGCATACCACATCGCCGTAAAACGCGGGTGCAATGTGGACCAGCCGAGGAATCTGGCTAAGAGCGTAACCGTAGAGTAAGCATTTCTATTATGTAAAGCCTCCCGTTCTGTTTACGCTTTATTCCAAATCATCTGAAACATCAAATTGTGTGTCCCGGCATGGCGGGAGGGGAGCGGTTAAATCCCCCTGATGCCCATTTCTGAAAAAGATTCCCTGTAACCTGTAAAACTTATTATGCCCGAAGTGTGTTGTGTAGGGCGGAATGGATCGTCGATGTCTTGGTCTGAACGGGAAATCGGCTGCAATTATGTCGAAATTCGCGCTTCCAGCCCATGTCTTGAGTATCATGCGTGTACCCAGGGTGGCGCGTTAGCTTGGGCTACAGTCGGCCCAGCCGGAAAGCGTCAACAAGAGGCCCGTCAGACCGCACAGGCTATTTAAACCCATTAGATATAGAAGACCTATTATGGTGGACATGCATCAAGTCAGTGGTGGTCCACGAATTTCCACGATCAGCTGCCGGGAACTTACCGGATCGGGCTTTTACACCAAGCCATGTTCAAATGTCGGCCCTGTGTGTGGTGAAGGATTATGGAGGATGTGGAATGTATTCTGTATACAGAATTTTTGTATTGGCGTTGCTAATCTCGGTGCTGCTGCCGGTCGCAAGTATGGCGCAGCAGAAGTCCGATAGTACCGATCAGGAAATAAGCCTGGGAAGTGGGGGGCGGTCTTCGGGAGGGCTGAGCAGTCTCGTTGAACAAGGGAATTATCCTTTGACGATCGGCGGATATGCGGTTGGCAACATCAATTATGACGCCAGGACACACGCCAACTCGTTTGAGGCCTCTAAAGCTGCAGTATCGTTCTTCAAGCAGACGAACCAATACATATGGTTCTTCACGCAGCTGACAGCTACTCTCGCCGCCCCGACGAATCCCGGGGGCTCTCCCGAAACAGATTTAGAAATCGATGACTTCGTGATGAACTTCGTTCCGCCCGGGATGTCGGATGTCAGCTTAAGCTTCGGCCGTTTCGATGTGCCGATTGGTTTTGAACGCGACGACGAGGTGCTGGATTTACAGGCCACCAACTCTTTCAACTTCCAGTATGCAAGACCTTCCAAGATGACAGGGGTAGTCGGAAGATGGGATATTGATCCGTCATTCGGTCTGGTAGCTTATCTGTCAAACGGCTGGAATTCGCCGCTCTCACTGGGTGCGGGAAAGACCGGCGGGATACAGCTCGGCTACCTTCCGCGGGAGAATATCAACCTGGAGGTCAATGGAATTTACGGTTCCCAGCTGGACCAGGGCAGAAACGCGAACCGGTTCCTCTTGAACTTCTCATACACATGGCAGCCCACTCAGGAATGGATCATAGGGGGCGAGGTGAACTATGGCGGCCAACACGCCGCACCGTCGTTCATACCTTTATCGGGCCACTGGTTCGGGACTGACCTGACGCTCTTCAGACAGTTCGGCAATCATTTTGGCCTCGCTGTGCGCGGCGACGATTTCACGGATTACAACGGTTTAAGGACCGGTCAGGCTCAGACATTGCAGGGGCTGACGATCACGCCACTATATTTTCTGGGAACCGGCCAGGAAGGCATATTTGCCAACATCGAGACAACCACGTTCCGTATTCCCCGATTCCAGATCAGAGCGGAGATGAGCTTGCTCCATTCAAGCGAACCCTTCTTTCCTGACGGTGCAACGAATGTCAAGTGGTCCACCCAATACACAATTCAACTTGTGACCGTCTTTTGAAAGGTGTATCGAAATGGGAATTTACAAACTAAGAGAGAGTGACTTTTCCGTAAGACTGGCTGTCGTCCTGTTTCTGCTTGTCCTGGGATACGGCTACATCTTTGCGTTCTTCATGGTAAAAAAGTGGGCCGGACTCACGCCTGAGCAGGTGTGGAGTACTTACAAGCGTTCAGAAAAAGTAGTCGAGTCGAAGCTTCCTTCAGAGTCTCACTCTTCTACTCAGGCGATAAATCTTTCGCATATCGCTCCCGAAAAGCACACCGTCAGCACGACGCTGCTCGTCCAGGACAGCCACATTCACATTATCATGTATTCCATAATTGCTGCACTTGAAACGCTCATAATACTCGGGTTAGGCTGGCGGCCTGTCACACGGAACATAATCATTCTGGTCGCGTTCGGCGCGGGTACCCTCGATTTCAGCGGGCAGTGGATGATGAAATTCGGCATATACGGGTTTGCTTACCTAACCATCGCCTCCGGGTGGCTCATGGCGCTCGTGTACGCGACGATACTGACAAGAACGATCTTCGTGCTTACAAGAAAGAATCCAACAGGAGAAAAGTAATGAAGTCAATAGTGAAATTCGTATTGCTTCCATCTCTCGCTGCAGCATTGGTGCTCTCTGCGGCAAATGCGCATGCACATATAACCCCAACTGTAATCATGGCAAAGCGCGCGGACGCGATAAGCAATTCTCTTCCGGCCGCGACAAACTACTTCCTGCGGACAGTTCAAATCGGCGAGCATGACTATGCCAAAATAGAAGCGGTAGGGAATTTCAGACCGGATGTGTCCAAACTGAAGTTCTTCTACGGAAGGGATGCGGCCGGACATTTCGTCGGCACAGTGCTTTTCGACGTCGTCAATACAATACACGGACCCATACAGGTGGGAATTACATTCAATCCGGGAGGGGCGGTCACGAATGTCGTCGTAACCAAGGCTACCGTGGAAACAAAACCGTGGATTAAGTCGCTTATGACATCCGGTTTCATGAAGGACTTCGTCGGAATGAGCGGTCATTCCACGTCCGACCCGCTTGACAAGATCTCAAAAAGTAAGGTCGGCGCCATACCCTACTTCATGGCCCAGGTGGTTACTGAAGCTGTCACAAGGGCGATCATTTACTACGATGTCCTGTTCCGCCCAAATATGCCGAAGTGAGAGAGGCGCTTTTATTACTGGCCGCTCTCTTCGGGAGTGCCGTTGCCGGGAAGACCGGGCGGTCGGTAAACGTAAGGTGTGAGTCACTACCCCCTGCGATGATGGCACGCTCGGATGCGCCGTCGGGATATGACCTCCCGTCAAGCGGCAGTCGACCAGACATCCTCGATGAGCTGGAAAAGGCGGGTGTCACTCCGGGAGCTGCACTGGTGCTCGAGGGTTTCAAAAACTTCGAGGGAGGCCTCGACAATCCGAAGATCGTGGGCGCTTCGACGTTTGATCTAAGCATTACACTCGACATGCAGAAGCTGTGTTGCCTGGAGGGTGGGGAAATCTATGCCGATTTCGAGGACCACGCCGGACAGAATCCTACGACGGCGATTGTTGGGGACCTGCAGGTATTCGACAAACTGAATTCGTCACCTTACCTGCAGCTGTTCGAATTCTGGTATCAGCAAGAAATGTTCGACAATAAGTTGCGCCTGAAGATTGGAAAGATCGATGCCAACACGGAATTCAGCGTGATCGATTACGGCCTTTCTTTTATCAGCAGTTCCACGCAGGTCAGCCCGACAGTCTTTCTCTTTCCGACCACTCCCGATCCCATGCCGGGCGTAAATCTGTTCTTCACGCCTACGCGTGCCTTATACGCCAGTGCTGGAGCTTTCTATGCGAATCGCTCTGAAAGATTCGGTGATTTCGTCGGTAATCCGCAGGACAATCAACTGAGCGAGTTCGGAGGATTCTTTATATTTGAAACCGGCCTCGAATGGTCCGGCACATTCCTTCTTCCTCTTGCCGGCAATTTGAAACTCGGAGGATGGGGCGACAACGGGACGTTCGCACGCCTCGACGGGGGAATTCAGAACGGCACAGGGGGAGTTTACGCGATATTGGATCAGACTGTGCTGAAGCTGGATGGCGACCGAAGAGTGAAAGCTTTCCTGGAATATGGACTGACACAGCAGACCATCAACCCGATCGACAAACACTTCGGTGCCGGAATTACGTGGTCAGGACCGCTGTCCTTCCGCCCGAAAGACCTGATGGGATTCACCGGTCAATACGCTCACTGTAGCCCCGACGCAGATCTTCGGTATAGTTACGAGTTTGCTCTCGAATGGTTCTATAAATTCAAGGTTGGCAGCTGGGGGGCGGTCATGCCGGACATACAGTACATCATCCATCCAGGCGGCCAGTATCCCAATGCATGGGTCGGAACGGCCCGGCTCGAAATTCAGCTGTGACTATTCCTGACACAGTGACATGTGACGGGATAGCCGGCAACACATACGCGAAGCTGCTTGTGGCGGGCTGCCCGATGTGCAGCCGAAGGCGGTTGCAAGAATTCCCAAATCCCGCCCGACATTGTAGAAGGTTTGCCGGAAAGATATTATAATCACCTATCATTCGCTCAAACCGAAGGAGCATCAAACGTGAGACTCAGGCTACAAACGCTTCTTTTTCTGACCGCTTGCGTCGCGCTGATGTCCCAGCTGAGCTCATGCTCGTTTTTCATCGCGAAGCCTGAGGCGGTAAACACAGGGATAATCGATGCGAACAATCCGTATATCCAGTATATCGGCCGATTCGATTTTTCGAACCCGGAAAAAGTATTATTCGATTGGCCGGGCGTTTACATTTGCGCAAAGTTTACGGGGACGAGCTGTGCGGTAAGGCTCAAAGATTCCACTGATGAGTACGCTGTCACAATTGACAATCGCGCCCCCACGGTGCTGACTGTGAACGACACGTCCGATGTCTATACCGTTGCTACCGCACTCTCCGATACGATCCCTCACACCATCATGATCCAGAAAAAGACAGAAGCTGTCGTCGGAGAAGGGACGTTTACTGGATTTGTACTTGACAGGGGTGCGCATCTTCTTCCTCCCGCTCCGCGTCCCGGCCGCCGCATCGAGTTCATCGGAAACTCGATAACTTGCGGTTATGGAGTGCTGGGTGATTCGGCCAACTGTCGGTTCAGCCCGGAAACGGAAGACGCGGGCATGTCTTACGCCGCAATGGTTGCCAGGGATCTGCACGCGGATTACGACCTCATATCTTATTCGGGCAAAGGGGTGGTGCGCAATTATGGTGACAGGAACAAGACTTCTGCCGACCCGATGCCGACGTATTACGACCGCACCTGCTGCTTCGACTCGACTTTGAAGTGGAATTTCAAATTGTGGGTCCCCCAGGCTGTCGTAATCAACCTCGGCACAAACGATTTTTCAACGAAGCCTTACCCGGACAGCAGCGTATTCGAGGCGGGCTATAACCGCGTGATCGACAGGGTACGCTCGCTTTACCCGGGGGTCGACATATTCTGCATCATCGGACCAATGGTGGAAGAGCCCTGTTCCCGCTATATCGCGGAAGTTGTCAAGGAGCAGCAACAACGCGAAGGCAAGCTTAAGGATGTTTATTTCATCGACATACCTCTCAATGTCATGAACGATCACGACTGGGGCTGCGGGGACCATCCGAATGTATATGGCTCCATGAAGATGGCCGACATTATCGTGCCCGTGATGAAGCTCTGGATGAATTGGTGAGGCTGAGGCAAAACATCGAGCGTTTCTAGAAAAAGCGAACTCTTTACATGTCTGAAAGGAGGCAAAATTATGAGCGACAAGAAACAATCTAAATCAACGGGTACAGATCTTAGTCGTAGGAAGCTGCTTAAAACTGCACTGGCAGGGGGTGTCGTTGCGGCTGCTCTTCCTTCGCTGGCGCGGAAGGGAATGCCGCGCTTCATCGAATCGGCAGCCTCCGGGCCGTCCGTGCTGGATGAAATCACCGTCGCGGAACTTCAGGAGGGGATGAAAAGCGGGAAGTACACGGCTCGTTCGATCGCCGAGGGCTATCTTGCCAGAATCGACGGCATAGACAAGCAGGGACCCGCCATCAACAGCATGATAGAGTTGAACCCAGACGCATTGAAGATCGCGGACGATCTCGACAGAGAGCGTAAGGAGAAAGGACCGAGGGGGCCGATGCACGGCATCCCGGTTGTCATCAAGGACAACATTGCCACCGCGGACAAAATGTTGACGACGGCGGGCTCGCTGGCACTAGTAAATTCTAAACCTCTTGAAGACTCTTTTGTCGTCCGACAGCTGCGCAATGCCGGAGCCGTCATACTTGGGAAAGCGAACCTCAGCGAATGGGCAAATATGAGGTCTACTCACTCGACGAGCGGGTGGAGCGGACGCGGCGGATTGACCAGAAATCCGTACGCCCTCGACCGGAACACCTCGGGTTCCAGCTCCGGATCGGCCGCGGCTGTCACGGCTAATCTTTCGGCAGTCGCCGTGGGCACCGAAACGGACGGTTCCATCGTCAGCCCTTCGTCTATAAACGGGTTAGTCGGGATCAAGCCGACGGTCGGACTCGTAAGCCGGATCGGAATAATTCCGATCTCGCACTCTCAGGACACCGCGGGTCCTATGGGGCGCTCGGTGGCCGACGTCGCTGCGCTTCTCGGCGCGATGGTCGGCGTTGACCCGCGGGACAAGGCCGGGAGGGCAAGCAGAGGGAAGTTCTTTACAGACTACACTCAGTTCCTCGACGCTTCAGGTCTCAGAGGGGCACGCATCGGTGTGGTCCGCAGCTATTTCGGATTTCTCCCACAGGTTGACGACGTAATCAACAACGCGATCGACATTATGAAGAGTAACGGCGCGGTGATCATAGACCCGGTGGATATCAAGACGCTCAGCGAATTGGGAGACGCCGAACAGATTGTCCTCGAGTATGAATTGAAGGCCGACATGAAGAAGTACCTGGACACTCTCAGCCCGGATCAGCCGATGCACACACTTGAGGACCTGATAACATTCAACGACGAGCATAAGAAGACGGAGATGCCGTATTTCGGGCAGGAGCTGTTCTTGAGCGCCGAGAAGCGCGGCCCGCTAACCGACAAGAAATACCTTGACGCGAGAGCAAAGTGTATCAGACTGACGCGTACCGAAGGGATCGACGCCGCGATAAAGAAGTACAGGCTCGATGCGCTTATCGCACCGACCGACAGCCCCGCCTGGATGACTGACCTGGTGGATGGAGACCATTTCCTCGGAGGAAGTTCCACTGCCGCCGCGGTCGCCGGATATCCCGATATTACGGTGCCGGCAGGATTCGATTTCGGCCTTCCGCTGGGTGTCTCGTTCTTCGGGCGCGCATGGAGCGAGCCGACGCTTATCAAACTGGCCTCTTCGTTCGAGCAGGCGTCAAAGGTCAGAAGGGCACCAAAGTTTCTGCCGACCGCCGACTTGAAAGTATGATCCGTCGGATCGACACTCGGAATGCAACCCTCTGACGTGATAGCTTAGATTTTTGAACCATAGACACATAGGAATCATAGTCATGATTCCTATGTGTCTATGTGGTCGACGTGCCCTATGTTCCCCGGGTTAGGGAGCTAAGTAATAGGCTGCGGAAAGCCACCCGCACCAGTGCTTGTATGAGGCGGGGGCCGTGGTTCCCATTCCTGTCCCACTGATGGGAAGCACGCTCTCCGTGTACGAGTCTGAGTAGCGAAGCACCTTTCCGTCCAGCTTTTTTCCGGTGAGCTTACTTATAATTTTCTCGGAAGTCAGCAGGCCGAACGGAACCGAGAATTTGCCGCACCAGACGATATTTTTCAGCTGAACCGTCAGGTCGCGAACCTTGGCCGAAGTGAGTATGCCATCGAGGTCTTCATGCGCGATGCGCCTGTCATTGGCAGTGGCTTCTTCGTGGGCCTTCGCATTTTCGCCGTAGGGCGAGTTGTCGAAGTCTTCTCCGTAGTGATCAGCGTCCGAAGAAATCAGGAACGCGATGTCCTTTCCGGGAACCAGGTGGTTCTCCTCGACGTAGTCGGCGAGGATTGCAGACAGCTTGTCTGAAATCGCATCCATGCGCTCATAAGGCATTTGCGTCACCATGATCGGAGTAATCTTTACATTCGGATTGAAATACTGAAGAAAGGGAAGAAGCGCTTCGATGGAGTGTTCCAGTGCGTGAGCCTTGTTGCTGACGATAAACTCCGACGTGTCGAGATGGGTCTTTATGTATTCCCTCAACGGAGAGATGCCGACGGTACGGCCGAGGCCCGGCCAGTTTTCGAAGTTGTCCATAATGAGTATGTTGTGGGGATCACCTATCTGATGCCGCACATCGCTATGCGTAACCCCAAAGATCACGACCTGCTTAGCCCGCAGCACGCGGTAGAGCGGATAATAGACTCTGGCCGCATACATGTAGTCGTCATGGGGCGAGATAGCCGCTATGATGTTCGAAGGAGCCGCCGGAGCCTTCTCTGTTTTCCTCAGATAATTGATGAGCCGATCCATTTGGTGTTTGTTCCAGCAGAAGCCGACATTGTCGCGGATGGGCTTGGTCCCCTGTGCGGGAGCGGCGCTTACACTGAGGACGAAAATGAGCGCGAATATTACTGCAGCACGATTCATATACCCTCCTTGTATTTCCGTAAATCTACGACGCGGCCATGTCATTTGAAAGACAGCGGTTGGAACTTGATAAGATGGAGCCATGTTAGTATTTTATGTCGAAAATGAACAAACGAACACTCTTCTCAAAAGGCGAGATGATGCGCGTCTGCGTCTGTTGTTGTTGCGGCTGTACGAGCCTGACCGCGCGGTTTTCGCGAGGGTGTGAATGTATGAGTTAGATTGAACCTAACGATATAATTTTCAGAAGCCCTTCGTTGAGAACCAGCGAGGGGCTTTTCATTTGTTCCTGCGAACACCGAAGTGCGAGCTGATGAAAATGAAAACACAGAAAGTCCAAAATATGAAAGCTGCAATAAACGATGACGGGATCAACGGTCTGGCCGATGTCCTGCTGCAGAAGCATGAAACCCATGGATTCACGCTGCCCATAAAGGCGGAGACACAGAGATTTGCCGATGAGATCATCCAATGCCTCTTTCCGTCGCTTTCGGAGGAAACCTACTTTACTCCCGAAGAAATTCGCGCGAGGCTGGCGTTGCTCCAGCGCAACGTCAAAGCCATCTTGCGCCTGCTCCCCCACAAGTCGCGGTCTGCGGACAAAGTTGCGGAAGAGTTCTTCTGCCGTCTTCCCGAAATACACAGGAAGCTCTGGCTCGATGCCGAGGCGATCAATATGGGCGATCCGGCGGCCGAGAGCGTCGAGGAAGTTGTACTCGCGTATCCCGGTTTTCTCGCGATCGCCATTTACCGCATCGCTCATGAGTTCTACCTCCTCGGAGTGCCGATCTTCCCGCGATTGCTGACGGAGTATGCCCACCAGCTGACGGGCATCGATATCCATCCGGGAGCGACGATCGGAACCTCGTTCTTCATCGATCACGGAACCGGTATCGTAATCGGCGAAACGACCCTTATCGGCGACAACGTAAAGCTCTATCAGGGGGTCACACTCGGCGCGCTCAGCGTCGACAAATCGATGGCGAAGACCAAAAGGCATCCGACTATTGAAGACAACGTAATCATTTATGCCCAGGCTGTCATTCTTGGCGGGGACACGGTAGTGGGTCACGACAGTGTCGTGGGAGGTAATTCATGGCTGACAAAATCCGTCCCGCCATATTCTTTCGTTTACCATGAGACAAAAGTGAATGTCAGAACGCCCGACGAGACAAACGGCGGCATCGACTATGTGATCTAGATACAGACCATCTGCTTAATTCAGTATAACATTTAGGAGGAGCAAGAAATGAAGGCCAACTCTATTCTCGAGACGATCGGCAACACGCCTCATGTGAAAATAAATCGTCTGTTTCCTGCCGGCACGAACGTCTGGGTGAAGCTGGAACGAACCAACCCCGGGGGGAGCATCAAAGACCGGATAGCGTTGTCGATGATCGAAGATGCCGAGCGGCGCGGGATTCTGAAGAAAGACAGTGTAATAATCGAACCTACTTCCGGCAATACCGGCATCGGATTGGCAATGGTGGCGGCGGTGAAGGGGTACCAGCTTATTCTCGTGATGCCCGAATCCATGTCAATTGAACGCCGGCGTATACTTGCGGCCTACGGGGCGAAGCTTGACCTGACTCCC